>NZET01000010.1:0-43243 GCA_002690455.1 Kiloniella sp. | reverse complement strand
ACGNNNANNGNCGNTGNCCCGCTTTNNNGGNCNGCATNCNNCGNAGNTNTNGGACTTGAANGGGNNNCGGAGCGCGNNCCTNNNCGAGTCGGNTNNCGCAGNGNNNTGTGNCGGTCNGGCTGNCNCCNGATNAGCCNGTTCAGCCAAACATNGTNTTGGGNAGAANCAGGGAAATCTGNGGGAANGCGACGAGGATNATCAGGCAGACAATCATGGNCAGCCAAAANGGCAGCACACCANTGAAAATCTGCCCGATTGGCACCTGTGGCGCGANAGATTTCACNATGAANACGTTCAGGCCNACNGGNGGTGAAATNAGCCCCATTTCNAGGGTCAGAACCACCAGCACNCCGAACCAAATCGGATCAATGCCCAACTCGAGGACNATNGGAAAGAAGATCGGCAGGGTCAGCACCATCATCGCAAACCCTTCCAGAAAACAGCCNAGNACNAGATAAACCANNAGCATCAGCAGCAGNACNCCGATCANCGGCAGANCGAAGCCGAGCACGAAGCTGCCNATCACGTCNGGAATNTGACTGAGCGCCATGAAAGGGCTGATCATATGCGCGGCGATCAGGATNAGNAGNACNGTCGCCGTGGTNGCTGCGGCATCGANNGCAGCNNTCCAGAGCANNGNGANTGNCAGGGAGCGGGTGATNACGCCGTAGAGGATCACAGNNCCTGCGCCGACGGCNGATGCTTCCACCGGNGAAAACAGGCCGGTGTAGATGCCACCGATTGTNAGCAGGACNATGCCNACNACNGGCACGGCGCNGAGCACGGCGCGNNCGCGCNNGCNCATGCCTGNCNTGGNNNCNGCNGGNCCCAGCGCCGGNTTNCGCCANCACANNAGTGANATNGCACCGATGAACAGGCCNAGCAGCAGGAGGCCCGGCAGAATNCCNGCNAGNAACAGGCGGCCGATCGANTGTTCNGTGAGAATGNCGTAGACCACNAACCCGGTCGACGGGGGGATCANAATNCCNAGNGTGCCGCCCGCTGCGACGGCGCCGGTCGACAGGCGCGCATCNTAGTTGAANGCATCCATTTCCTTCAGCGCNACCTTGCCCATGGTCAGGGCTGANGCGACNGAAGACCCGCTGAGCGCNGCGAANCCGCCACAGCCGACAATGGTTGCCGANGCCAATCCNCCCCGCAGGCTNCCCACCAGCGCGTNGGCGGCATTGTAAAGCTGACGGCTCAGCCCGGTCGCGCTGGCGATGTTTCCCATCAGGATGAACAAGGGGATGACAACNAGCTCGGGCGANGAGGCCAGTGTNAACGNCTCTGANGCGAGNANACTGGTGGCCGCNTTCATGCCGCTGAGGATGGCGATCCCGAAAAAGCCNACGATNAACATNGCGAACGCGACNGGGATGCGNANCAGCAGNAGCGCCAGCAGCGCNACGATACCCAGCAAGCCGATTTGATACTCGTTCANTTNGACNTTGCTCCGGTGTCTGANTNGCGGGTGTCGATATCGAAAATCGCCAGCTCNANGCTNCGNAGAAGCATGCTCAGCGCNGTGACCAAGGCAAACAGGACGATNGAGTTCTGGAACCANACTTTGGGCAGATNGAGCAGNTTGGTGGANAGNTTCAGCATCACTGAGATTTGGGCGCTGTCATAAANGGCCTTAGCCANGGCCANGAAAATCAGGGCGCCGAGCAGCGCCGAGAGGGCATCAATNGCGCGGTTCANNGCCTTGGGAAAAAAGGGCTGNANCAGGTCGACNCCGACATGNCCGCCGCGGCGGTCACACAGCGNCATTGCNCCGAATACNAGGATGACCATCGNCATGGTCACNAGGTCCAGAGAACCAAANAGGGGGCGCCCGANGGCGCGCCCCGTTACGTCGATCAAAATGACGACGACTTCAAACAAGAGCCCCAGTCCNGCTATTCCGGCAGNNACCCATAGCAGGATGTCNATGACCCTTCGCAGAAGTTTCATGNTGGCTTAATTNCCCCGCATCGCAGCCAGGGCAGCTTCGCCGCCGACACNNCTTACGTAGGCNTCNGNNACAGNNGAGACCGCATCGGCAAAGGCCTGGATTTCAGCGTCGCTCAGCATCACAACNGTCTTNGTGCTGTCCTCNCCGTAGGCTGCCATCGCNGNGTCTGCAGTNGCTTGCCACGCGTTTTCAGCACTTGCCGANAGGGCGAGACCCGCCGTCGCNTCGATTGCAGCCTTCTNGTCTGNGGAAAGGCCNTTGTAGACGCTNTCGTTCATNACNGCGTAGAAGCTCAGGCGGCCAAGNGGNGCACCGACCGTCACGCTNGAAGCAACTTCNGACAGCTTGAAGTCGGACAGGGTCGAGGANCCGGTGAANACACCGTCAATCAGGCCGGTCTGCAGNGAGTTGTANACCTGGCTGATNGGCATTTGAACGGGCGTGGCGCCCAGCGCNGATGCGACTTCACCCGCCGTNGCNCCNGCNACGCGGATCTTCAGACCCTTCAGGTCGNCAGGNGTGCGNATTACTTTGTCGCGCATGATCATGACCTGCGCTTCAGAGGTCCAGAGTGCGATAGGCTTGGTNGCAGGGAACTCNNCTGCNAGATGCNCATCGTAAGCNGCCCANAGGGCTTCGTGNCCCCCTGCGTCGGGATNGATCGCNCCNGGAAGTTCAACGATCATCGTCTTCTGNAACTGGGANGAGGTGTAGCCGGGCAGGCCCCANGCGAAGTCTGCCGCNCCCTGAACAACGCGAACGTACTGTTCAACNGGGCCGGCGCCGAGTTCACCACCGGGGTAGTTGCGAACNGTCAGNTCCCCGCCGGTGNCNTCNGATACACCNGCNGACAGCTTATCGATCAGCGATGCCGTNACGGTGTGAAAGGGTGGGACGAANGAAGCNAACTTAAGCTCCTGNGCCGCANCTGCNGTNGCGAGGCTTAAGGAGGCAACTGAAGCTGCCAGAACAGTAAANTACTTCATNGNAATTCTCCTTTTTGCCCAACGGNAANNCCGCGGGTCTATTTTTTGNNGCAGGCGCGTCGATCCTCCGAGCGNNGTCAGGACTGTTTTNGNCGCCAGCTGTCCGAGTAGTTTTCACGGGCTTCCCTGGCATAGGGCGTNGGTGANACCCGNACGCGGATNTCCGCCATTTCGTGNNGCTCGGTAGACGTNTTGCCGGTATCGTCCGGCTCACCCCATTTNAGCANCAGTTCGTCNCCGACCTGGANATCNGCCGCAACCACGCCCAGCGAGAGCAGACAGCGCTCGTTGTAGCTGTANCCGTTGAACATGCTCATACCGACCATCTGGTCGCCGCGCATGATCATGTCTGCACTGCTNGAGGCGTAGTTGGGCTGGGGGAAATCAATCCATTTCTTATGGGCTGCGCCGGGNTCNNAAGCCGANGCAATCACAGACAGGACGTCGTCTGCATTCCATTCAAACGTTACTTTTTTGCGCTGGGGCTTGTCGTGCATAGCCTCAAGTGCGGCTTTGCCGATGAAGTCGGCCTTTTTCCAGCCAATGTAAAAGCCGTAGCCCAGTTCGAAAGGCGTTGTGTAGTAGTCCTCGATATTGTCGCTCACTAAGGAGCCACCGATGGTGCCAATCGCCTCGTAGGCGCTTTCGTTCAGCCAGTCCCGGTAGTCTTTCATCATACCGTCACCGGTGTAGATCCCAGGCAGCGGGGAGGGTATCCATCCGGATTCCAGCGTATTCGTGCTGTAGGCCCGACTACCGACCTGCACCAGGTCGACACCTGTATCCCGTGCGGCTTCAAGGATAGTTGAGCGGATGTAGTTCTTGTCCTCGTATGGCCCCCAGATTTCCAGCCCGGGCGCCCCGGCCATGCCGTGGCGTAGCGCCTGAACGCGCTTGCTGCCGATGTTGATCCAGTCGACATGGAAGAACTTGATGTCCGGCACCGGGCCATTGTTGATGCGTTCGAAGATTTTTGGAGCATCGGGGCCTTGGATCTGGAACCGATAGTGGGTACGGAAAATCGCTCGGCCATCCGGGCGGCTGTCAGAGCGTGGATCGTGTCTGACCTGAATAGACCACTTGCCCACCGCTGCCTGAAACTTCAGCCAGTTGGCCGTCGGCGCGCGCCCGACCAGAACAAACTTATCCTCGCGCTCGCGGAATATGATCATGTCGCCGATCACATGCCCAGCCGGTGTTACCGGGACGAAATGCTTTGCTTGGTTAAGGTCAAATTTGGCGAAACCATTGATCCCGACGTGAGCCAGAAACGTTTCTGCATCGCTGCCTTCGACAATCAACTCATCCATGTGATGGGTCTGATCAAAGAGCACCGCCGACTGGCGCCATGCTTTCTGCTCGTCGCGCCAGTTTGTGAACTCGGGGGCAACCACCGGATAGACATACATCCCGGTTGCTGAGTTTCGGAGCATGTCCACGGGGTTCTTATGCTGGGCGATGATTTGGCTGAGGTTAGGCATGAATGTCGGTTTCCCCTATCAGGCGGCTTCGATCAGAGCCAGCCCAGGGACGTGCTCTGCCAGTTTCGGATTTTCTTTGGTTATGTACTCGAGGTTCTCACGCGCTAGACGGGCATGCTCAATGGCCAGGGCCTGCGCGCGCGTGCCTTCTCGCATGACAATCGCATCAAAAATGGCCCGGTGCTGGCGTTGTGCGCGTCGCAGGGACGCCTGAAAGTCGGGGATCAGTTCCTGCCCGCCAAGGAAGGCTGTCGGTGAAGCCACAGGCAGGCGATAGGCCCGATCAACTTCCCGCTCCATGATGCTGCTTCCGGACATTTTCGAGAGGAAAATGTGAAAGTTGAGATTCAGGGGGACATAGCGGCTGAAGTCTGGCGATGACCCGCTGAATACGGCCTCGTCCAGTTCTCCAAGGATCGTGTTTCCTTTGGTGATCATCGCCGCGGTCACGCCGCGTTCGGCTGCAAAGCGCGCTGCAGTGCCTTCGAGGACGCCGCGCAATTCAATGGCGTCGACAATATCCTGCATCGTGATGCGCGCAACCATCGTGCCACCCGATGCCCTCCGTTCGAGCAGGCCCTCTTCAAGCAGCCGGTCAATCGCCTGCCGCAACGGCGTCCTGGAAATATCAAGGAGTTCCGCGAGCATCGTCTCGGACAGCCGTTCCTGTGGCGCAAAGTTTCCATTCAGAATCATGCTGCGGAGCTCACTGATCCCCTTCTCATATTGAGAGCGTCTTGGCTTGATCGCCATATTTCGAACCTCATTCCCGATCTGTATACAGAAATATTGATTTCAGGCGTTTTGCAAGCAATTTCTTGCTATATAGCAAAAAACTGTACACAAAACTCCTCTTGCTTGAGCATGCTGGGCGCGTTGTTGAAGCAAGACAGGGCAGAGCTTTCCGGTCGCTTCCCCGACGAGATTAGTATAAAAGAGGGCTACGATTTGACTACATTTGTTTTGGTGCCCGGGCTTGTTTCCGACGACCGGGTCTGGCGGTGCCTTAAGCCCGTGTTGAGCGAATTTGGCGACATCATAGACGCCGATATCACAGGGCATGACTCGATCACCGATATGGCGAAAGCCACACTTGAAACGGCGACAGAGGACCTGGTTGTTTTCGGGCACTCGCTGGGCGGTCGCGTGGCGATGGAGATGGCGCGGATCGAACCCGAGCGCGTGCGAGGGCTTGTTCTAGCGAACACAGGGCACCATCCGCGTCGCCCTGGGGAAGAGGTACGACGCCAGGAATTGGTCGATCTCGGCAAGCGGAGCATGCACGATCTGGCGGCGGTTTGGCTGCCGCCAATGCTTGACGCGGCCCGTAACGACGATCAGACCCTGCTGCAGGATCTGATCCAGATGGTTACCAGCACGACCGCCAAAGTTCATGAGCGCCAGATCAAAGCCTTGTTGGATCGCCCCGATGCAGCCCGTACAATCGGGAACTATCAGGGGCCGGTGCTGCTAATGACGGGCGCTCAGGACCAATGGTCACCCGTCGAGCAGCATCGTGAAATCGAGGCACTAGTGACGTACGTGGAGCTAGCAATTATCCAGAACGCCGGACATTTTATGCCGGTGGAACAGCCCACTGCAGTGGCCGAAAGCGTGTCACTGTGGTTGGATCAGCGTGAGTTTTTGTGGCGCTGAGCTAAGGCTGGATGCGCGGGTAGTGTGCGCCTGCAAAACTGCCGCAACACGGGAGTAAAATTTGTGGAAGCCGGACTGCTTGTCGCGTTAGCATTTTTGCTCGGTGGTGTGCTGAAAGGTGCCATTGGCGCGGGTGCGCCGCTGGCCGCGGTGCCAGCCCTGTCGCTGATCTACAGCGTACCCTTCGCCGTGGTGGTGTTCGTGGCCCCGAATGTCATCTCCAACCTGATCCAAATCTGGCAATATCGGGGGCACCGGCCACGCGGTGCGCTGGTCTGGCTGTTCGCCGGAGCCGGGGCGGCGGGTGCGCTGGCTGGGACGTTCGCGCTCGTTAGTCTCGACGGTGATGTCTTGAAGACCGGGGTCGCGATCGTGATCGGGCTATATCTGGTCTTCCGCCTGTTCCGGCCCACGGCAAAGTTGGCGCTTCGGCCGGCGACCTGGCTCTCGGCGCCGGTTGGTTTCGTCGCCGGGATTCTGCAGGGGGCCTCCGGGGTTTCTGCCCCGGTGAGCGTGACCTTCCTTAGCATCGTGCAGCTCGACCGCGAGACCTTCATCGTCACCATTGCCGTGTTTTTCGTTGCTATGGGCGTGGTGCAGGCACCAACCCTGATCGCCATGGGGCTGCTGGACTGGCGCACCGGGGGGCTGTCGCTGCTTGCTGTGCTGCCCTTGCTCGCGGGCATGCCGTTGGGCGAAGCCATTATCAAACGAGTTTCGCGCCAGTGGTTCGACCGGCTGATTATGTTGGTGCTGGCCGTCATGGCGGTGACATTGGTCCTCAGCACTCGATTCCCAGCCATGACCGCCGCGGCTGCAAGTTAGTCTTCGTCTGCGCCATCACACGCCAAAAGGGCAATGAATTACGCTTCGTCAGGTGAGCAATCAGTGATAAAAATAGTGCAATCACAATTGATGCATTCGAAGATGAGGAATGACCATGCCTAAGCTCGAACTGGTGTACTTCAAGATGCGCGCACTAGCCGAAGCCGCACAGCTGATGTTGTGGGCGACAGACACGCCCTATACCTATTCCATGTCATGGGATTATTTCGGTGAGCCCTGGGCAGGCAACAAGACTCGCGCTCCCTTTCGCCAACTGCCTATGTTGGTCATCGACGGCAAGCATCAGGTTGCCCAGAGCGGTGCAATCTGCCGCTACATCGCCGGTCTCACCGGATTGGCGCCGGAAGATGCTGGTCTTCGCGCAGAGGTCGACAGCGTGTTCGAGGCGAGTCAGGAGTGGTTTTTCCCGCTCAACCCGACTGTTAACTTTGCCATTGGTGATGATTTTGCCGCCAAGCGTGAAGCACAGCTGCCGGGGTTGCACCTGCGCCTTGGGGATTTCGAGCGCTTTCTTGGCCATCATGAAGGCCCGTTTTTCTTTGGCGATAAGCCCTACTACTGCGATTTCGGCGTCTTCCATCACGTCGATCTGGCGCACTTCTTCGACGCCGATCTGCTCGCCGATTATCCACGGCTAGCCGCAATGATGGAGGCCGTCAGGGGGATCAGTGGGGCGGGGAATTATCTCCAGCAGCGGCCGGAACTGATCGGGGTTGGTACGAAGCCGCAGCTGGTTATCAATGGCGCGCCACAAGCGACAGGCACGGCCGAGGGCTGATCAAATACGTTGATCCTCGTAAAACGCAGGCGTGTGGGTAAGGCGTGGCTTGCACGTCTTCTTCACTTGAGCTAGCGTGCATTTGTCGAGCGCGGGAGAACCGACTTCGCGTCGGTGCCGAAGGAGCAACCGCCCCGGAAACTCTCAGGCCACCGGACCGGCTCGATACAAGACTCTGGAGAGAGGCGCGCCAAACAGCGCGTCCGCCGAAGGGATAATGATCTCAGGTGCAAGGGACAGAGGGGGCATCACCGCGGTCGCGTGCTGACGCACGCCGCCGTCCTTATGATGCCCATCTTATGAAGCTTCATTCATTGGTGGTGCATGGAACCGGAGACTGGGTCCATGGACGACGGAACAGAAAATCTTTTGACGCTGCCGCTGGAGCAGGTCCACGTCGATGCTGGTGCGCGAATGGTTCCGTTCGCGGGCTACGCTATGCCGGTTCAGTACCCCACTGGGGTCATGGCCGAGCACCAGCACGCGCGCGCGCACTGCGGGCTGTTCGATGTTTCTCATATGGGGCAGGTGATCCTGCGGGCAGAGACGGTTGAGGCCGCGGCCCGGGCGCTTGAAACGCTGGTTCCAGTCGACGTCGTTGGCTTGGGCGAGGGCCGCCAGCGCTATGGATTTTTCACCAATGTCAACGGCGGTATTCTCGACGATCTGATGATCGCCAACCGCGGCAACCATCTTTTGCTCGTGGTAAATGCGGCATGCAAGGCCGACGACATTGCCCTGATGCGCGCCGCGCTGCCGCCGCTGGGGGTCGAGGTCGAGGTCATCGAAGACCGCGTGCTACTCGCCGTGCAGGGCCCCAAGGCCGGTCGCGTCTTGGCAGCGCTGGACCCACGCGCCGACGACATGCGCTTTATGGACGTTGGCGGTCTGACCCTGGCCGGGGTCGACGCCTGGGTCTCGCGCTCGGGCTACACCGGTGAGGACGGCTTTGAGATTTCGGTTCAGGTGTCGCAGGCGCGCGTTGTGTTCGATGCGCTGTGCGCCGATGAGCGTGTGGCGCTGGTCGGTCTGGGTGCGCGAGATTCGCTGCGTCTGGAGGCCGGTCTCTGCCTCTACGGCCACGATATCGATACCACGACTTCGCCGGTCGAGGCCGGCCTGACCTGGGCGATGCAGAAGGTACGGCGCCCCGGTGGCGACCGGGCTGGCGGCTTCCCGGGCGAGGCCCGGATTTTCACAGAACTCGAAGCCGGCGCAGGGCGTACCCGCGTCGGCCTGCGCCCCGAGGCCCGTGCGCCGATGCGCGAGGGCGTGCCGCTGTTCGATGCCGAGCATAGCGACACGCAAGTGGGGCAGGTGACCAGTGGCGGCTTTGGGCCCAGCGTCGGTCACCCCGTGGCCATGGGATACGTCGATGCGGCCTTCGCCGACACTGATACCGCGCTGTGGGGCGAGGTCCGGGGCAAGCGCCTGCCTGTCCGGGTCACAGCGCTTCCGTTCACACCCTTGCGCTTCAAGCGCTGAACCAGCCCCCCTGATCTGAGGAGAACCGATCATGAAATATACAGAAGAGCACGAGTGGCTGCGCGTTGAAGGCGATATCGTCGTCGTCGGCGTTACGGAATACGCCGTCACTCAGTTGGGTGATCTGGTGTTTGTTGAACTGCCCGACGTGGGCCGCCAGGTAAGCCGCGACGAAGACATCGTCGTGATCGAGAGCGTCAAGGCCGCCTCGGACATCCTCGCTCCGCTAGACGGCGAAATCGTCGAAGTCAACGAGGCCATCGTCGAGGATCCGGCGTTGGTGAATAGCGACCCGACCGGTGCGGCCTGGTTCTTTAAGATGAAGGTGCCAGACACTAGTGCTGTCGATCAGTTCATGGATGAAGACGCCTACAAGGCGCTGATCGACTGACCCAACTCACCCGCGGGACCGACACGATCCCGCTGGCTATACCAACGTTACCCTCCAGGCTTACGAGGTTCCCATGGCTTTCAAAGCGACGACGTACCAGCCCTACGATTTTGCCAACCGCCGTCACATCGGCCCATCCCTGCGCGAGATGGACGCGATGCTGCATCAGCTTGGAGTGCCCGATCTGGAGACCCTGTTGGGACAGACGGTCCCGGCGAGCATCCGGCAGGTAGAGCCGCTGGACTTCGGCGAGCCCATGTCGGAGCAAGCCTTCCTCGCCCACATGCGTGAGATCGCCGCGGAGAACAGCGTCCTGACCTCGCTGATCGGGCAGGGCTATCACGGGACCGTCACCCCGCCGGTAATTCAGCGTAACGTGCTGGAAAACCCAGCTTGGTACACGGCCTATACACCCTATCAGCCAGAGATCAGTCAGGGCCGACTGGAAGCGCTGCTCAACTTTCAGACCATGGTTTCCGACCTCACTGGTTTGGAAATCGCCAACGCCTCGCTGCTCGATGAAGCCACGGCTGCAGCCGAAGCCATGACCATGGCGCAGCGGGTCGCCAAGTCCAAGGCTATGGCCTTCTTCGTCGACGAAAACTGCCACCCGCAAAACATCGCCGTGCTTCGCACCCGCGCCGCGCCGCTGGGGATTGAGGTGATCGTCGGGGCGCCCGAGGCGCTGCAGCCGGAGCGTGTCTTCGGTGCGATCTTCCAGTACCCCGGCACCCGTGGTGGCCTGCGCGACTTCAGCGCCGAGATGGATGCGCTGCACGAGCACCGCGCGGTTGGTATCGTCATCGCCGACCCGCTCGCGCTGTGCCTGCTCAAGGCCCCGGGTGAGATGGGCGCCGACATCGCCGTGGGCAGCACCCAGCGTTTCGGTGTTCCCATCGGCTACGGTGGTCCGCACGCGGCCTACATGTCTTGCCGCGATGCCTTCAAGCGCGCCATGCCCGGCCGGCTGGTCGGCGTGTCGATCGATAGCCATGGCAACCGTGCCTATCGGCTATCGCTGCAGACCCGGGAGCAGCACATCCGCCGGGAAAAGGCGACTTCGAACGTCTGTACCGCGCAGGCTCTGCTCGCGGTCATGGCGTCCTTCTATGCTGTTTTCCACGGCCCTGAGGGCCTACAGGCGATTGCCCAGCGCGTGCACCAGAACACACTGCGGCTCGCGCGGGGGCTGGAGGCAGCAGGCTTTACCACTGGCGACGGCGATGGCTTCTTCGATACCCTTTGCGTGGCGGTCGGGGACCGTCAGGCAGCGCTGCTGCAGGCGGCGCTGTACGAGGGCATAAACCTGCGCATCATCGGCACCCATCACCTCGGCATTACCCTCGACGAGACCACTGGTGATGCCACTATCGATGCGGTGCTGCGGGCCTTTGGTGCGGTAGAGGGCGCTGGCAGTGCCGCTATTCATGCCGACGACGCGCGTGTCCCAGACGCTTTGGTGAGGCGGTCGAGCTTCCTCGATCACGAAATCTTCCACATGAACCGGTCGGAGACCGAGATGATGCGCTACATGCGCCGCCTCTCCGACCGTGATCTGGCGCTGGATCGGGCGATGATCCCGCTGGGCTCCTGTACCATGAAGCTTAATGCCGCTGCCGAGATGATGCCGATCAGCTGGCCCGAGTTCGCCAGCCTGCATCCCTACGCCCCCGTCGAGCAGGCCGCAGGCTACCAGCGCTTCGTGCAGACCCTGTCCGAGCGGCTATGCGTGATTACGGGCTACGACGACTTTTCCATGCAGCCCAACTCGGGTGCTCAGGGCGAATACGCCGGGCTGCTCACCATTGCCGGCTACCACCGCGCGCGAGGCGATAATCAGCGGCGGGTGTGCCTTATCCCCATGAGCGCCCACGGCACTAACCCCGCCTCAGCTCAGATGGTCGGCTGGCGCGTGGTGCCGGTCGCTTCGGCTGAAAACGGCGATATCGACCTTGACGATTTCCGCGCCAAGGCCGAAGCCCACGCCAACGAGCTCGCCGGGTGCATGATAACCTATCCTTCGACCCACGGCGTGTTCGAGGAAACGGTGCGGGAGGTCTGCGCGATCACCCACCAATTCGGCGGGCAGGTCTATATTGACGGTGCCAACATGAACGCGATGGTCGGCTTGTCCCGACCGGGTGATCTGGGCGGGGATGTGAGCCACTTGAACCTTCACAAGACCTTCGCCATCCCCCACGGCGGCGGCGGTCCGGGCATGGGGCCGATCGGGGTCAAGGCGCACCTTACCGAACACCTGCCTGGTCATCCGGAGGCCGAAGGCGCGGTCGGACCGGTCAGTGCGGCCCCGCTGGGCTCTGCATCGATCCTGGCGATTTCATACGCTTACGTGATGATGATGGGCGGGGAGGGCCTGACGCAGGCCTCGCGCGTCGCCATCCTCAACGCCAACTACATCGCCGCCAGGCTGGAAGGCGCATTCGAGATCCTGTTTAAAGGGCCGACCGGCCGCGTGGCGCACGAGTGCATCATCGACACCCGGCCGTTCGAGGCCAGCGCCGGGGTCACGGTCGAGGATATCGCCAAGCGGCTGATGGACAGCGGTTTCCACGCCCCGACCATGAGCTGGCCGGTGGCGGGGACGCTGATGGTTGAGCCCACCGAGAGCGAGAGCCTCGCCGAGCTCGACCGCTTCTGCGATGCCATGCTGTCGATCCGCGAAGAAATCCGTGCCATCGAAGATGGCCGCAGCGACCCGGCGAACAACCCGCTCAAGCACGCGCCGCACACCATGGCCGACCTCATCGGTGATTGGGATCGCCCCTACAGCCGGGAGCAGGGGGTCTTCCCCGCTGGTGCACCGCGTACTGACAAGTACTGGCCGCCGGTTAACCGCGTGGACAACGCTTTCGGCGACCGGCATCTGGTCTGTGTCTGTCCCCCCATGGAGGACTACGCCCTAGCGGCTGAATAGGCGGTCGAATCTGCAGTTGGACGGGCGGGGCCGACCCGGCTTAGCAACAAATCATCAAAGGTGGGAAAGCCGCTTGACGCGGCTCCCCACCGGGTCTGTCATAGGCGTCCTTGATACCGGAGGATCCCGCCTGTGAAGCTGAAGCAACCCGTCTTTCCCGCCCCCGCTGACGCCGCCGCGCGGCTCGGGGTTGAGCCCGTAATTTGCTACCCGGTGGATACTTTGCCGCCTGCGCCTATGGACGTCTACGCCCGAGCGGCTGAGGGTATGGAGCTGGTGGGGGAGGCGCTCGCGCCCGCGCGCGATGCAGTGACCTTCGAGGTGCCGGCGGGGCATTTCTTCCGCATCGTCTCGGTCAACGGCCCGCAGGTCGGTGACCTCAACCTGTGGAACGCTCACGATCTCTCTGAGCGGTTCTACACCGGCAAGACCCGGGCGCTGCACGGCACGCACCTGTCGACCGGCGATCGGATGTGGTCAGGCTTTCCGTTCATGCGTCCGATGGCAACGATAACCGCCGATTCGCTGGATTGGTATGGATTCGATGAATTCGGCGGGTCGGTGCACGATGTAATTGGCACCCGCTGCGATCCTTATACGGCGCACCTTCTCAGCGGCGGGCAGTACCACAACTGCTGTCACTCCAACCTGAGCCGCAGTCTCGCCGCGCAGACCGGCCAGGCACCGCAGGCGGTCGAGGCCGATGTTCATGACGTGCTTAACGTCTTCATGTGCACGGGCTTCACCCACGACACGCACCAGTATTTCATGAAGGCAAGTCCGGTGCGTCCGGGCGACTTTCTGGAGTTCTTTGCCGAAATTGACCTGCTTGGTGCGCTGTCAGCCTGCCCGGGTGGGGATTGCTCGACCGAGCATTCGTCAGACCTGGCCGCCTGCCACCCGCTCAAGGTCGAGATTTACCGGCCGGTCAACGATGCTCTGGCGTCGGCGGGTTGGTCTTCACCCTCGGCGAGCGGCTATGACCGCAGCCACGGTCTCTGAACCAGATTGAGGGCAAGTGGGGGCACCATTAATTTTACAGCTATTAATATTTTGCATGGAGCATAGGTTTCATTGGGCATAATGGACAAAACGGGAGGGGGAACAAATGTTTGAGGATACGGCACGGCACTACATTGGTGGCGCGTGGCTGGGCGATGCGCCTCATGGATTGATGCCGGTGGAGAATCCGTCCGACGGGAACGTCTTTGCCCAAGCGCCCTATGGTTCGGCTGAGCTGGCGTCACAGGCGGTGATGGCAGCTCGGCACGCATTCGAAAGCACGGAATGGGCCTCAAACCCCCGCCTCAGGGCAACAGTTTTACTGAATTTCGCCGACGAGCTGGAGCGTCGTGCCGATGAAATTGCCGACCTCCTCGCTCGTGAGAACGGCAAGGTTTACGCACAGGCACGGCACGAAATCACTGCGGGCTACAGCGAGGCACGATACTATGCGGGTATCGCCAGAAATGTCTTTGGCCGAACCTTCGAAAGCGGGCCGGGAAAGATGAGCCTGATGACCCGAGAACCTGCAGGCGTGGTCTCGGTCATCGTGCCATGGAACGCGCCGGTGACGCTCCTGGTGCGGTCCGTCGCCCCAGCGCTGGCTGCAGGGTGTTCTGTCGTTGTCAAGCCTGCCCCGCAAACGCCCATGACCAACGCCGCGGTGATGTCCTGCTTCGATAGGGTCCACAGCATGCCCGCGGGTATCATCAATTCGGTCAACGAATACGGAACTGAAGTCGGCACCGTCCTGTCCACCCATCCCGAAATCGACGTCATTTCTTTCACGGGTTCGAGCAAAACTGGCAAAATTATCATGGCCAATGCGGCCGAGACGATCAAACACGTTTCACTTGAACTCGGTGGCAAGGCCCCGGCCATCGTGTTCGACAGCGCTGATCTGGACACCGCCGTTGCGGAGATTAAGCGCGGAGCACTGGCGCTGAACGGCCAGATGTGTACCTGCATCAGCCGTGTTCTGGTCCTTGACAGCGTATACGACGAGGTTCGCCTGCGTCTGCGCAACGCCTTTGAACAGACCAAGGTTGGAGATGCTCTGACCCCTGGTGTTGAACTGGGGCCGATCATCGACAAGCCAAATCAAGAGCGCCTTTTGGGCATTATTGATCGCGCGGATCAAGAAGCCCGAATGGTGGTGCGGGGGACCACCGGCGGTAATGATCTGTCAAAGGGTTATTTCATTACGCCATCCATGTTCGAAATCGATGACGTGACTCACGACCTGGTTCAGGACGAGCTCTTCGGCCCGATTGTGTCACTCGAGCGCTTCGCAGATGAGGCTGAAGCGATCGAAAAGTCCAACGCAACGCGCTACGGCCTGGCTGCGTCAGTGTATACGCGAGACTTGAATCTTTCCATGCGCATGGGGCGGAAGCTCAAGTTCGGCACGGTTTGGATGAATTGCCACAACCGTTTGCTGGCCGAAGTCGAGACCGGCGGCTACCGCGAAAGCGGTATCGGTCGCCTGCACGGCACCGAAGCGATGAACGATTTCCTGGAGACCAAGCACATCTATTACGAGAGCGGCGAATAATGCCGCTGATCCAGTACCTCTCGCGGATCTCATTTGATTTTGGTGCGGTCTCGGGCCTGGGTAAAGAAATCGAGCGGCTCGGGCTGAAACGGCCCTTACTGGTTACCGACCCGGGCGTCGCCAGTGCCGGCATCCTCGAACGTGCGCTCCACGCAGCGCCGCAATCCGACATTGTGGTCTATGACCGAACGACGGAGAACCCGACCGAACAATCGCTACTCGAGTGCCTCGAGCTCTGGCACGGTAAGGGCTGCGATGGGGTCATCGCGCTTGGGGGTGGTTCACCGATAGACCTGTCCAAGGCGGTCGCACTCCTTTCAAGCCACGGTGGGCGGCTTACTGACTATAATGTCAAAACCGGTGGTTCCGATGCGATTGGTAAGGTCTCCCCGCAGATCGCCATTCCAACAGCCGCCGGAACCGGTGCTGAGGTTGGCCGGGCTTGCGTGATGTCACAACGGGATGGGTCCAAAGTCGTCGCCGTCAACTTAAACATGGTCGCCGACACAGTGATCTGCGACCCGGAACTGACCCTGAGCCTCCCACCCCACCTTACCGCTGCCACGGGGATCGACGCGCTGAGCCACGGGGTCGAAACCTACTGCAGCACTTGGGACAACCCCCCGGCCGCCGCTATCGGGCTTGATGCGGTCAGGCGAGCGACGCGTTGGCTGCCGATCGCTGTGCAGGACGGTGCCAACCGACAAGCCCGCTGGGAAATGATGATGGCTGCTTTAGAAGGGGGCATGTGCCTGCAGAAGGCACTGGGTGGCGCACACGCCATGGCCACGCCTCTGGGAGAGTTGCACCTTCACCATGGGACGCTGATAGGCATTCTGTTGCCCCACATCCTACGCTTCAACGAAGGCTTTGCCGACGCTGCTTATGCCGACCTGCGGGTTGCGATGAACGCGCCTGACCGGCTCCCCCTGCATGAAGTGATGGCGGATTTTGTCGACGGTCTCGGCCTGCCCACGACCCTATCGGCGCTGGGTATCCTTCCCAAGGTCCTGCCCGGCATCGCCGAAAAGGCGAGCAGAGATCACCTCTCTGCAACAAACCCGCGTCCGGCTTCGGCTCAGGACTATCTGAACTTGCTGGAGGCGGCACTGTGAAAGTTGGTGCAATAGCCTTCAGCCCCGCAACCGGCAGCTTGGGATGGAAAGTGGGACGGGAAAAGTGCCATGCAACCAATCGGTGCTGGCAAACACCAGTTGAGGCGTGGCTGCGATGATCGACTTTGAACAAACCTACGATGTACTGGTGATCGGTGGAGGACCGGTCGGTTTTGGACTTGCACTCGAACTGGGACAGCGCGGGCACAGCGTCGCCATTGTCGAGCGAACCGCCGAACTGCACACTATCCCCCGTGGCCAGAATCTCACTCAGCGGACCATGGAACATTTTCATGCCTGGGGATGCGAAGACGAAGTACGCGCGGCCCGTATCGTCCCCCGAGACTATGCAATCGGCGGAATGACATCTTACAGAACGCTGCTGTCCGGATATCATTACGACTGGATGCAGCGGGAGAGGGTACGGCCCTACTACTTTTGCGACAACGAGCGGCTGCCGCAATATCTGATGGAGGGGGCATTAAGAGCACGCGCGGCGACCCTGCCGAACATCGCTGTCAACTATGGGACCACCTTCTATTCACTGGAACAGGACGCCGCCAGCGTTACGGCCCAGGTGACCGATGTGACCGGTACGAACCGGAGTCTGCGTGCCCGCTACGTGGTGGGGACAGACGGCAGCAATTCGCCGGTTCGGCGGTCGGTAGGCATAACGCAGACCACCAGTGATTATGACAAGCGCATGGTGCTGCTGGTCTTCAAATCAAAGCAGCTCCATGAAGAGCTCAACCGGTTTCCGGATAAGCAGTTTTACTGCGTGCTCCATGAAGAATTGCAGGGATACTGGCGCTTCTTCGGTCGGGTCGACTTTGGCTCAACGTGGTTTTTTCATGCTCCGGTTCCCGCTGACACAACCAAAGAAAATTTCGATTTCCGCGGTTTTCTCGAAAGTGCAATCGGGACAAGCGTCGATATCGAATTCGAGCACATTGGCTTCTGGGATCTGAGAATTGCCCAGGCGGACAAGTACCGTAAGGACCGCGTCTTCATAGCTGGGGACGCCTGCCATTCGCATCCGCCCTACGGGGGCTATGGGGTGAACACTGGGTTGGAGGATGCGCGAAATCTGGGCTGGAAGTTGTCGGCGCAGCTTTCGGGCTGGGGCAGCGAAGCTCTGCTGAGCAGCTACGAAGAAGAACGGCACCCTGTATTTCAGACCACGGCCGAGCAGTTTATTGCGCGGTTTATCGAGGAAGACCGGGATTTTCTGAACGCACACTCACCCGAGGCGATGGGCGAGGCTGAATTTCGCAAGGTCTGGGACCGGCGGAATGAGGGTGCCACAGAAGTCACGTCGTTCGCGCCGAATTATGATGGTTCTTCGGTCGTCTGGGGGGACAGCGCGGCAACGCCTAGCGCGGTTGGCACCCACGAGGCCCGTGCCAGAGCCGGGCACCACCTGACCCCTAGCGCGCTTTTAGATGGTTCAAATACTTACGAGCATCTGGGCGCGGGCTATACCCTGTTCCTCTCGGAGCATGATGATGAGTGTGCCCGTCAAGCGCAGGATTTTAGCCGGGCCGCCGAAACACAGGGTATCCCGCTGGATGTCGTCTTCACTGGCACTGCGGACGCGATGCGGTTCTGGGAGGCCAGAGCGGTACTGATCCGGCCAGACAGCTATGTTGCATGGGCCTCCGACCACCACGACGCTGCTGCCGTGGACATCCTCTTACGGGCCGCGGGTCGTTAGCCTTCGAAGCCTGGTTCTAGCGTAACAGTCGACCGCAAATACCATAGTTTCAGATTGCCTGAATACAGCATCTGGTTCAGAAGTTTCTGTTAATGGATTGATGTTTCGTGTGCGGGAGGTTCATATGAAGGCGATCAACTCTGGCGACGACGCAGCGCTGACGCTGGTCGATACCAACCGCTATCCCATCGGCACGCTGGAGACGCCCGAGGGGGCAGCCTTCCTCAAAGACTGTCAGGACAGTATGGCCGAGCACGGCTGGTGCAATCTCGACAGCTTCATACGGCCCGAGGCCATCGCAGCTTTGCGCGAGGAGGCTACCGCCCTGCTGCCCACCGCCCAGACCCTGCACGTGCGCCGGACGATCTATCAAGGGCAGGTTGAAGACGGCATTGATCAGGATGACCTGCTCAACCGTGAATACACCCACGTGGCCCAGCAACTCGCTGACGATCAGATCCCGGTCAGTGCCCGTATTAAGCAGCTCTACCACTCCCCACTGCTCACCGACTTTGTGCGCCGGGTGCAGCGCAAGGAGCAACTGTACATCTGCGCCGATGACTTTCAGGCGCTGAACGTGGTTGCGCTCAACCCTGGCGGTCGCCACGCTTGGCACTACGATACCACGGAATGCACCGTCACCCTGCTGATCCAGTCGGCCGAGCAGGGGGGTGATTTTGCCTTTCTGCCCAATTCCCGCACCGGCAGCGGTGAAGACAAAGCGGCGGTACGCCGCCTGCTCAGCGGGGATATGTCCCACGCCCAGACCTTCACACGCGGGGAAGGTGCCTTCACCCTGTTCCGTGGCGGGTACTCGCTGCACGGGGTTACTGAGGTCGAAGGCAGCCGGCCCCGGATCTCGGCCGTACTGACCTACGACGAGCAGCCCGACCGGGTCATCAGCGACGACATCAACATCCGCATTTACGGCCCCCGGGTCGAACAGATCATCGCCCAGCGCAACCAGGGAACCCAACCGTGAGTGAACCGCAAAACACTGCCCTCGTCGTCATCGACGTTCAGATGGCGATGGCCCATGATGACGCCGCAGGGGCCGACCGGTCCTGCCGTCAGGCCGAGGACAATATCGCAGCTCTGCTGAAACGCGCGCGGGAGGGTGGCACCCCGGTGTTTCACGTCCACCACCGCGGCACCGACCCCGCCGACCCGTTCCACGCGGACGCGCCCGGTTCAGCTGTCCAGCCCGTGGCAGCTCCGGCACCGGACGAGCCTGTCGTGGTCAAGACCACCAGCAGCGGCTTTACCAGCACTGATCTGGAGCAGCGCCTGCGCGAGGGAGGGGTCGAGCGACTAATCCTGTGCGGGGCGACGGCGAACCACTGCGTTGAGTCCACCACGCGCAGCGCCTGTGATCTTGGATTCGAGGCGATTTACGTCAGCGATGCGGTCTGGGCCTATGGCGTAACCGGGCCTGACGGCGTTCTGCACACGGGGGATGCGATCCACTCGGTGGTGCTGGCAACGCTGGAGGGGGAGATCGCCAGCGTACGCCCGACGGCGAGGGTATTGACCGAGATGATGGCCAGCTAAAGTCACCGCGATTTCGGCTCGCGACGGCAAACCCCGAGAAACTTAACTGCGTGGCATGTGTTCAACACGCTTCATTTGCCGCTATTTTTTCACTAGATGACAACAGTAGTTCCACACCGTGAAACTCGGAGCATCAGTCGTGCAAGGCCCTATCGCAGCAACAGTCATCACCTTTTTCACCGCTGCGACCACCGTCGCAGCGCAGGCCCAGCGCACCGATGCAATCATTGGCCTGCAGCTTGAGCCCCCGCACCTCGACCCAACTTCAGCCGCTGCAGGCGCGATTGATCAGGTTCTCTACGCCAACGTATTCGAAGGGCTGACCCGGTTCGGCCCAGACGGGTCGGTGCAGCCTGGACTGGCGGCGAGCTGGACCATTTCCGATGATGGCCTGAGCTACACTTTCCAACTCCGTGAGGGGGTGACCTTCCACGATGGCACCGCCTTTGAGGCCAGCGACGTGGTGTTCTCTCTCGATCGCGCGCGGGCGGAGGATTCGACCAACGCGCAAAAGGCGCTGTTCGCCGGTATCGAAGACGTGGAAGCGCTGGACGACACCAGCGTGCGCATCGATCTCGCCACACCGCAGGGAAACTTTCTCTTCAACCTCGCTTGGGGCGACGCGGTCATGGTCGCGCGTGAGAGCATTGAGGACATCAAGAACCAGCCCATCGGCACCGGTGCCTTCCGCTTTGAGCAGTGGCGGCGGGGCGACCAGATCAGCCTGAGCCGTAACGCTGACTACTGGGGTGAAGCTACGTCGCTGGAAGCGGCGACCTTCAAGTTCATCTCTGAGCCAACGGCGGCTTACGCGGCCATGCTGGCGGGTGATATTGACGCCTTTTACAGCTATCCGGCACCGGAAAACCTCGCCCAGTTCGAGCGCGACCCGCGCTTCACCGTGCTCTCCGGCAATACCGAGGGCGAGACCATCCTCGCCATAAACAACCAGCAGTCACCCTTCGACGACATTCGGGTGCGCAAGGCCGTGAGCCACGCCATCGACCGGCAGGCGATTATTGACGGCGCCATGTTCGGCTATGGCACGCCCATCGGCAGCCACTTTGCGCCCCACAACCCTGACTATGTCGACCTGACCGCCAACGCTGCCTTTGACCCAGCGCTGGCCCGTGAGCTGCTGGCCCAGGCGGGCTACCGCGAGGGCTTCAGCACCACCCTCAAACTGCCGCCGCCATCCTATGCGCGCCGGGGTGGAGAGATCATCGCCGCACAGCTGCGCGAGGTCGGTATCGAAGCCGAGATCAGCTTCCTCGAATGGGCGCAGTGGTTGGAGCAGGTGTTCCGTGGCTACGACTATGGCCTGACTATCGTCAGCCACACAGAGCCGATGGACATCAATATTTATGCCCGGCCAGACTACTACTTCCAGTACGATAACCCGGACTTTCAGGCGTTGATCGAGACGCTGGCGGTGGAAAGTGACCCGGCCGCACGCTCCGCCCTGTTGGCGCAGGCACAGACCACAATCGCTGAGGATTTCGTCAATGGCTACCTGTTCCAGTTGGCGCTGACTTCGGTGGTTGACGCGAAGCTGCAGGGGATCTGGAAGGACGCCCCGACCCAGGCTGTCGATCTGACCGGCGTTCGCTGGGCCGACTGATCAGCCCATGGCGCGGTGGCACCATCGATGATCGGGTTTGCACTTAATCGTCTGGTGTCGCTACTGGCGTCTCTGATTGTCGCCAGTCTGGTGGTCTTCGCTGCGGTCGAAATCGTCCCCGGTGATCCCGCACGCTTCATGCTTGGGATCAATGCCCAGCCCGATACAGTGGCGGCGCTGCGTGCCGAACTCGGCCTCGACCGATCTCCGGTGGAGCGCTATCTCAGCTGGGTCGGCGGACTGCTCACCGGAGATCTCGGGGTTTCCTACACCTATCGCTCGCCGGTCTCTGAAATCGTTGCTGAACGGTTGCAGGTCTCGCTGCCGCTTGCGGTCTATGCGCTGGTGCTGACCATCGTTATCGCCTTCCCCGTGGGCATGCTGGCGGCGGCGAGCCGGGGTGGGGTGGTGGATACTTTGTTCACCGGGGCGACGCAGCTAGGGATCGCGGTGCCGAACTTCTGGTTCGCCCTGCTGCTGATCCTGCTGTTTTCGGTCAATCTGGGCTGGTTTTCCGCTGGTGGGTTTCCGGGCTGGCAGGCCGGGCTGCTGCCGGGGCTGCGGGCGCTGACCCTGCCGGCGATCGCGCTGGCGCTGCCGCAGGCCTCGATCCTCGCGCGCTTGCTGCGCGCATCTCTGATCGATACCCTGTCAGGTGACTATATCCGGACCGCGCGGGCCAAGGGCCTGAGCGCCGGGCAGGCCCTGCGCCGCCACGCTCTGCGCAATGCCATGATCCCAGTCTTCACCATCATCGGGCTGCAGTTTTCCTTTCTGATCGCCGGTGCCGTCATCATCGAGAACGTGTTTTTTCTGCCCGGGCTGGGGCGGTTGGTGCTGCAGGCCATCACCCAACGCGACCTGATTGTGGTTGAAAGCGTAGTCATGCTGCTGGTGCTGGCGGTGATCCTCGTTAATTTCGCGGTCGAGCTGGCCTACTCCTGGATCGATCCGCGCCTGAGGAACCCATCATGAGTGCCCGGCTGCTGATCGGGTTGGGGTTGAGCGGGCTGTTTGTCACCGCCGGGCTGGTGTCGCTGCTGTGGACACCGCACGACGTGGCGAACCTGAATATTGCCGCTAAGTTTGCCCCTGCCTCGGCCGAATACCTGCTGGGTACCGATCACTTCGGCCGCGATATCCTGTCGATGATCATGGTTGGCGCACGCACCTCAATCGCGGTAGCTCTGCTTGCTGTGGGGATTGGCATGCTGGGTGGGGTGCCATTGGGGCTGCTCGCCGCTGCCGCACGGGGCAGCCTGCTCGACGACGTGGTGATGCGCTTCAACGATATGGTCTTCGCCTTTCCCGCGCTGCTGATTGCGATAATGATAACAGCCATTGTGGGCCCATCGGCGGTCAACGCCATCGTCGCCATCGGTATCTTCAACATCCCCGTCTTCGCCCGGTTGGTGCGCGCTGGGGCGCTGCCGCTGTGGACGCTCGACTTCGTGCTCTCCGCGCGTGTCAGCGGCAAGGGCGCGGCCCGGATTTCGGTACAGCATATACTGCCCAACCTGACTAACCTGCTGATCGTACAGGGGACGATCCAGTTCTCGCTCGGGATCCTGGCCGAAGCCGGGCTGAGCTTCGTCGGGCTGGGTGCGCAGCCACCTACGGCCAGCTGGGGGCGGATGATGGCCGAGAGCCAGACCATGATCTCCTTTGCCCCGCATCTAGCGCTGATCCCTGGGCTGGCGATCCTGCTGACCGTGCTGGGCCTGAACCTCACCGGGGACGGTCTGCGCGACGCGCTCGACCCAAAGTCACGTTCGGGGTCGCAACAGGGCTCGGGGAGGGCGGAGCTATGACCCTGCTCGCCGTCGAATGCCTTAGCCTGTCGATCTACGGCACCCCAGTCCTGCGCGATTTGTCTTTCGGTATCGAAGCCGGTGAAATCCTCGGCGTGATCGGTGAAAGCGGGTCGGGCAAGTCGCTGACGGCGCTGTCGATCATGCAACTGCTGCCCGATGGCAGCCACTCGCGCGGCCGGGTTCTGTTCGCGGGGCGGGACCTCGCCGCCGCCAAGGAGCGTGACCTCTGTGCTGTCCGTGGGCGCGACATNGGCATGGTGTTTCAGGAGCCCATGACCGCGCTTAACCCGCTGCAGACCATCGGGCAGCAGGTTGCCGAGACCATTCGGATCCACGATGGCGCTTCCCCGCAACAGGCACTGAAGCGCGCCGAGGCCGTATTGGCGCAGTGCGAGCTGCCTGCCGCGCAGGTGCCGCTGTCGCGCTACCCGCACCAGCTCTCTGGGGGGCAGCGCCAGCGGGTTGTGATCGCCATGGCCATCGCCATGCGCCCGCGCCTGCTGATCGCTGATGAACCGACCACGGCGCTGGACGTGACCACACAGGCGGAAATCCTGGCGCTGCTTCAGCGGCTGGTCGCGGCTGAGACGATGGCGCTGATGCTGATTACCCACGACCTTGCCGTCGCCGCCAGCCTCGCCGACCGGATCATGGTCATGCACGACGGCGCGGTGGTCGAGCAGGCAACGACCCCGGCACTGCTCAAAGCGCGCGTGCATCCCCACACCCAGCTTTTGTTCGACGCCACCGATCACCGCGCCGACCGGTCCGCCCGACCAACCGAGAGCGCAGCTTTGAGCCCTACTGAGGGGCCGCTATTGCGCGTGCAGGACGTGGTTCAGGAGTACCGCCTGCCACGACCCCACCCCCTGACCGGCAGCCGAGTTCGCCGAGCGGTCGACGGGGTCAGTCTCGAGATCGAGCGCGGCTGTTGCCTCGCACTGGTCGGCGAGAGTGGTTCCGGCAAGTCCACCCTCGCGCGGGCCATATTGGGGCTCGAGCCGATCCGGGAGGGCCAGATCGCGCTGAGCGGCCAGGATGTCGTCGCTGACGCCGGCGCCCGGGCAGGCATGCAGGCGGTGTTTCAGGATCCCTACGGATCGTTCAACCCGCGCTGGCGGGTTTCACGCCTGATCGCCGAACCGTTCTTCCGGCTGGGCCGCGCCGCGCGCGATGAGGAAATAGATGAAGCACTGGTTTCGGTGGGCTTGGCCCCGGCGGACAAGCACAAGCACATCCACGCCTTTTCCGGTGGACAGCGTCAGCGGTTGGCGCTGGCACGTGCGCTAATCACGCGGCCCGAGCTGATCATCCTCGATGAAGCGGTATCGGCGCTCGATGTCTCGGTGCGGGCGCAGATCCTCGACTTGCTAGCGCAGCTGGCAGCAAATTTCGGGCTCACGTACTTGTTCATCACTCACGACCTGAACGTCGTGCGGGCCATCGCCGATGACGTAGCGGTGATGCAGGCCGGGAAGATTGTCGAGAGGGGGCCGACCGACGCTGTGTTCGCCGGTCCTGAAAGCGTCTACACCGCGCGGTTGCTCGCCGCCGCGCCCCGCCTCCCCGCGATGGGGTGAGGATAGAGAGCGCNAACGGCGGTTCAGCGCGTTAGACTACTGCTTGCCGCGGGAAAGCAGCGCCCAGATACCGGGCATNAGAGCGGCAGCGAGGATGAGCTTCAGCAGATCGCCAGCGAGGAAAGGTGTCATACCCCATGCCACGATCGGGTTGTCCCAGCCCAGCAGAGTGCCNAGCCAGATTAGGCCAGGAATGTAGATCACGATGTTACCGATTAGCATGGCCCCAGCCGTGCCCCAGGGGCTGCGATCCCAGCCGCGCTCGGCGAGGAAACCGACGACACCGGCCGCAAGGACGAAGCCGAGCAGGTATCCACCGGTCGTGCTCATCATGTACGCAAGACCAATGCCCTTTTCCGGGGTGCCAGCAAAGACCGGCAGGCCCGCTGCACCCTCGGCCAGGTAAAGCAGCACGGTCGCCATACCCAGGCGCCACCCGAAGGCCATGCCGATCACCAGCACCACCAACGTCTGCAACGTCAAAGGAACGGGCCAGAACGGAATGCTGAGCTTGGCGGAAACCCACAGCGCCAGGCTGCCGAGGATAGCGAGGCCGACGTTGCGGATTAGGCTGTTTTCAATGGGGACGAGCGCCTGTGCCATAGTCTGTGCAGGCATCGCGTTGATGGTCATCTGTGTTCTCCGGAACTATATGTCGCGGCGATATTTATGCATTTTGCCTTCCCAGGGTCCAGATCGAAGGCGATGGGGCAGACCCGACCTGTGCGGATGCTTGGGGGTAAGTTCGTGCAAAATTCGGTTTGGCGCCGCTAAAGCCACGTCAGGGATGGTGTCGCGTGTATCTTGGCGTAAACTTGACCCTTAGACGTCTGTACCAATCGGGATTCCCGCTATGCCTAAACGCCTGACCGCTGAACAACAAGCCACCTACGCTCGCGAGGGCTATGTCGCGCCTATCGATATCTTTTCCGCCGACGAGATCGCCGAAATCCGCGCCGAAATCGAAGCGGCTGAAGCAACCTGGCCCAATGCCCTCGATGGTGCCGGGCGTAACAACGGGCATCTGGCGCTGCCGGTGCTCGACCGGATCGTGCACGATAGCCGGGTGCTCGACGCCATCGAAGACGTGCTCGGCGGGGATATCCTCGCCGCTGGTTCGACCCTCTTCATTAAGGAACCGCAGAGCGAGGGGTTCATCAGCTGGCACCAAGATGCCCGCTATGCCGGGATGGAGCCTCACGACTGGGTCACTGGTTGGGTCGCGATCAGCAACGTGACCGAGGAAAACGGCTGCATGTACATGATCCCTGGCTCGCATCACGCGCCGCTGCGAGACCACGTTGACACCTACGGTGACGACAATTTGCTGACCCGGGGGCAGGAAGTGCAGGACGTGGACGAGGCTGCCGCTGTGCCGCTGCCGCTCAAGCCCGGACAGATGTCGCTGCATCACCCTCGCACTGTCCACGGCTCCGGCCCCAACCGGTCCAGCGAACGGCGGATCGGCTTTGCGCTGCAGAGTTACATCACCCCGCGGGTGCACCAAGTGCTGGGCGATATGTACGTACAGAGCGCCAGGGGTAGTGAAGGCGGACACAGCCACATCGAAGCCCCGCGCGTGGCCGAGGCCATGAGCGAGAAAGCTGTCACCCTTCGCGCGGATGCCAACCAGAAGCTCTCGGACATTCTGTATGCCGGGGCGGAGCGGACGCGCAACTACTGATTCCGCTCTGAACTAGGACACTCGGAATTCAGCGATTGGGGCGCCAAGGCTGTCATAATCGGCGACGACACCCAGACCCGGCCCGTCGGAGGCATAGAGGCGTCCGTCGGCCGTGTGCGGACCCGGTTTACCGGTTGAACGAGTGTTGTAGTTGTGCAGATCGGTGGAGTTGATGAGCATCTCTGCGGGGGTCGAAGCGGCAAAGTGGCTGAGAGCGGCTGTGGCAATTTCTCCGCCCCAGGTGTCTTCAGAAACCACCGGAATGCCGTGGTCAATAAAGAAATCCCGCACCCGCCGCGCTTTGGACAAACCACCGAGGTTGGAGATTTTCAGGCAGCACATTTCAGCGGCGTGATCGTTGACAATCCGGCGTGCCATGTCGATGCCCGTGACCACTTCATCCAGCTTCATCGGCAGGTCTATGCGACGGCGAACGTTCAAGCACTCTTCATAGGTGTAGCAAGGTTGTTCGAAAATATAGTCGAGATCCCGGGTGGCCCGAGCAACACGCAGGGCGTTATCGACCCGCCAGCCACGATTAGCGTCTGCCATAGCCTTTTCACCGGGCTTGAGCAGGGGAACGGCCTGGCAGATACGGTCGATGTCAGAGACCCAGTCTGCGCCNACTTTGATCTGGAANTGGCGATATCCCCAGCTGCGCAAGCGGTCGAGATTGGCGGGCAGGGCATCGGGGTCATTTTGCGGTGCAACGCGGTACATGGGCGCGCCGTCGCAGAGCTTCCCGCCCAGCATCATCCAAACTGGCTGGCCAGAGGCCTGTCCAGCGATATCCCAGAACGCCGCGTCAAAGGGTGCCTTGGCGTAGCCGTGCCCGTCTATCAGGTGATCCATGAGCCGTTCCATTCGATAGATTTGGCGCGGGTCTTCGCCAAGTAAGCTCGGCGCCATCAGTCGTGCCGCCGCCAGAACACCCTCCGAGTGGGCAACCATGTAATTTTCGCCGCACGGGGTGAATTCACCAACTCCGGTCAGCCCGGCGTCTGTGGTAACTTCGACCACGGTCGCACGCGCCACTTTGATCATGTTACCTGCGCCCCAAGCGTAGCCCTCTGGATCTCGATAGGGCAGGTTAGTCTGAAACAAGCGGACAGCAGTGATTTTCATGTTGTGCGGACTCCGGGCTTATTGCGCGAGAAACCCCAGAAATGGGGCTCCTGCAGGTTGCTTAGGCGTGCTGGCCAGGACTGACAAGATCCGCTGTTTGCTTCCCGTAGTGTTGCTGCCGGCCTTGCCTCAATCGGTAAGGAGGTGCAACGTGCTGCCATACTGCTGGTTCTGCGTGACGACATTACCGAGAACGAATTGAGGGTCGAAGTGTTCTCTTCGGTCTAGCCCGTCGAGGAGGATTGAACCCCTCGTCACCCGTCCAACCGCCACTTTCTCAAGGGAAACTGATCCCCTAAATGCCGAATATCCTGCGCGCCATTATCCTGATTGTGGTCGGTAGCTTTTCTTTCGCCCTTGGTGATTTGTTTTTGAAGCTGGTCTCCCAAACTGTTCCACTCGGGCAGCTGGTGATGATATTTGGTCTCGGGTTGATGATATTCTTTGGTTCGATCGCCCGATACAACGGTCAGCGATTCTTCGAGCGTCGTCTCCTGCACCACGCGATGGCCATGCGCTGTATCGGTGAGGCGGTGGCGATTGTCGGCGTTCCGATTGCACTGAGGTTTTCACCCCTGTCTACCGTGTCCGCCCTGATGCAGTCTTTGCCGTTGGTGCTTTCGCTGATGGCGGTGGTGTTTTTGCGTGAGCCGCTGCGCTGGCGCCGGTCAATCGCCCTGATCGTAGGTTTCCTCGGTGTGCTGGTCATCATCCGACCCGGGATGGATACCTTCGATTTCTTCGCGGCTTTCACCCTGATCGGGGTCTTTGGTATGGCAATCCGCGATATTGGCACAAGGATTATGCCAGCTGGCATTTCAACGTCGATTTTGGGATTTTGGGGTGCTGTGGCAATTCTGCTGACGGGGAGCGCAATGGCTCTCATCAGCGGCCAAGTGACGATGCCAAACCGCGATGGGTGGCTGTTGCTCGGTGGCCTGGTGATCTTCGGTTGTTTGGGAACCCTCATGGTGGCCATGGCGATGCGACTGGGGGAGGTGTCGGTCATCAGCCCCTTCCGCTACATTCGTGTGGTGTTCGGGGTTGGTGCCGGAGTGCTGATATTGGGCGAGTCCGTGGACTTCCCGGTGATTATCGGTGCGAGCATGGTTGTTGGTGCGGGGCTCTATAGTCTGCTGCGCGAACGACAACTGGCCTTGCGTGCTGCCCCTTGAACGCACAACACCGGAAAACGCGCCTCCACTGAGGCCTTCCTCCGCCGGTCGCTTTCATCCCTGAACGGCTGATGTCCCGTGTTCTAACCCTTCGCCCCTGTCGATGACTTGCTTGTGCTTCAGGCTTGCCGCCATACTGGCTGTATCTTTCACGGCCCGAACGGGTCAAAGGAGCAGCACCATGACCGAAGTATTCAGGCCCGAAGACGCCCTGATCGTTGTCGATGTTCAGAACGATTTCTGTGAGGGTGGGGCCTTTGACCTCCAGGGCAGTTCGGCAATCGTTCCGCCGATCAATGCAATCGCTCGGCGCTTCCAGACTGTCGTTTTCACACAGGACTTTCACCCGGCCGGTCACTCTTCCTTCGCCTCGAGCCATCCCGGTGCGGAGCCGCTGAGCAGCATCACTATGCCCTATGGTCAGCAGACGCTATGGCCCGATCACTGTGTGCAGGGTACACAAGGCGTCGATTTTCATCCTGATCTGGACCAGAGCCTGGCTCATCTGATTATCCGCAAGGGTTTTCGACCCCAGCTGGATTCCTATTCCGCCTTCGTTGAAAACGATCGCAAGACTGGAACCGGGCTGGATGGCTACCTGCGCGCTCGTGGGGTGCGGCGCTGCTTCTTGTGTGGGATTGCGACCGATTTCTGTGTCGGATGGTCGGCGTTGGACGCGGTGGCGCATGGCTTTGAGACCGTACTGCTGCGACATTTGTCCAAGGAGATTGACCTCGAAGGCTCGCTGGCAGCTCAAATGGCAGCCATGAATGCGGCGGGTGTCGTTATCGACGAGCGAGCGGGCTAGTACCCGGCGGACGTCAATAACTAACTCAAGATTGATTCCGCCGCTCAGCGGCGGCGCGCTGTTAATCGCATGCCACCGATTGCATCGACGGTGAAATACTCGACAATCTTTGCGTAAAAGTGTCGCCGCGCTTCAAACAGGGCCTCGCTGTGCCGGCCCATAAACTCAGCACGGTTGTTGTCGAAGACCGCCAGGCGCTCGGTGGTGAAGGTGCGCCAGTCTTCTGTCATGGTATCAGCAGCAACCACCTCGAACCCGGCTTGTTCAATGCTGGTGATATAATCTGCCGCGCCCACCATGGAGTTGGCAAACAACTCGCGGTTCAGTGTTTCCGCGTCGGCCGCGTCGAAGGCAGTCCCCTGTATCAGGTCTTCGACAAACAGCATCCCACCGGGCCGGAGCAGATGGTGGATTTTTGTCGTGTACGCGGCGCGGTCGGGAATATGGTAGAGCGCCAGCCAACTGACAGCATGGTCAAAGCTGCCCGCCGGATAGTCGATGGTGAGGAAGTTGCCTCTATGATGGCTGACCCGATCCGCGAGACCGCAGCGGGCGGTTAGGCTTTCGCCCACGCTGTGGAAGTCTTCCTGTAGCTCCAGCGCCACCACCCGCGCGCCGGTACGGGCTGCAATCACACGTGAAGGCCCGCCCCAGCCTGCACCAATTTCCAGCACGCGATTGTCTGCACGGATGCCGAGTTGATCGATCCCGTGCTCAACGCTTGCAGCCCCATGATAGTGCAACTGGTCAAAGGCGCTGACGGCCTCGACCGGCAGTGGCGCAATGCTCTCGGTGCGGTGTCCGGTTGCCTCCAGGTCGACGAGGATACTGCCGGCCTCGGCGTAGAGCTTCATGTCTTTGACGCGAAGGGTTTGGGTCATTGCCGCAGACTCGCTTTCGTTTCAGTTCCGAGGCTTAGCTTAACGGTGAATCGATGCAACACAAAGCCAGCACCCCTTAGTCAAAGCCCCAGCGTGCGCAGTTGCCGGGCCTGACGCTGTGCCAGTGCCGTAATCTCAGCGATGCTGTCCGTGCTCAGGGTCGGGCCAGGGCGACGCAGGGTAGGGTGAGCAATGATGCCCTGCTGCGCCAGCGAATGCTTTCTGATTGCCAGACCCATGCGAGGCTGGGCTTCATAGCGGATCATAGGCATGTAGGCGTCGAAAATGTCTCGCGCACGGCTGATCTCGCCGCCCTCGCAGGCTGCGACCACCTGCGCCATCATTTCCGGATAGCCAAAGCCGGTCATGGCACCATCGGCCCCGCGCATCATTTCTTCAAGCAGGTAGAGACCGCCGTTACCGCANAGGATAGAAATCCGACGCGCCCCGGCCTCTGATGCCCGCCGCAGAGCGCTGATTTTCTCCAACCCCGGCCAGTCTTCGTGCTTGAGCATCACGCAACTGGGGCAGTCCGCCACGATCTGCAGGATGACAGATGTTTCGATCTGCACGCCGGTAGCGAGGGGAAAGTCCTGCAGCACAAAGGGCGTTGGCCCCAGCACTTCGGCGACGCTGCGGAAATAGCTCAGGATCTGGTCATCGGTGCGCAGTGACCCCGAAGGGGCCACCATGACGCCAGCAGCACCGGCATCCATGGCGTTGGCGCTCAGGGCGGCCATCGCAGCCAGACCCGGTGCCGACACGCCGACGACAACCGGCACGCTGGACCGTGCGACCACAGCGCGGACCACAGCAATGGATTCTTCAGCTGTCAGCTTCCCTGCTTCCCCCATCATCCCCAGGATAGTCAGGCCCGTAGCCCCACGATCGATATAGGCATCGACCATGCTCTCAATGCTGGCAAAGTCGATATTCCCATCGGGCAGAAAGGGAGTTACGGCGATGGTAAACACGCCCCGAGCGCTTTCATTGAGCATGCTTAGGATCCTTTAAGGTTTGGGAATGGCGGAGATTGAGGGCGATCTGCCCAAGGGCCATGGCGGTAGCGGCCTGACAGGGCTCGACGACCGGCAAGCCGGTGGCGTCTTCCAGTGGCGCGCGTAGATGGGCCATGCCGGCACAGCCAGTGATCAGCACGTTGGCGCCATCCTTATCACGCAGGCGTTTGCCCGTTTCGATCATGGCTGTCAGTGTCCGGTCCCGGTCCGCTAGTTCCAGGACGCCCAGCCCCAGCGCGCGGTCACCGGCGAGCCGGTCGAGCACGCCCATTGCGCCAAAAGCCCGCATGTGCCTGGGGATAGAGGCAGAGAGAATGGCAATAACCCCAAAGCGCTGGCCCAGCGTCAGCGCAGTCATCACGGCAGCTTCCTGAATGCCGACGACCGGCAGGGCGGTTTGGTCGCGGAGTGCATGCAGCCCCGGATCCCCAAAGCAGGCGATAACGTAGCCTGACGCCTCAGACTCATGTGCCGCAGCAAGGGCAAGCATGGGGGCAATGGTCAGGTCGGCCTGTCTCTGGGTTTCGATCCCAGGTGGACCTTCCTTCAGGGTCAGGCAGCGGATCGGCTCGCCCCGGCCACTAAACGGAAGCAAGGCGGTCGCGATACCCTCGGTGACGGCTTCAGTCGAGTTCGGGTTCATAACGATCAGTGATTTCTGATCTTGCGGAATGGTAGTCATGGCGCCGTGCCCCCGTTTGCTGTAGCGACGGGTTGGCAGCCGAGATCGGGTCGATCAAGCCAGCGTCCGTTGCCCGGTTGAGCCAGAAACTTGCCGTTCTCAACCAGCGTCTCACCGCGCAGCATTACCTGCTCCGGCCAGCCGCGTACGGTTCGGCCTGCCCAAGGATTATAGCCAACATTGTCGTGGAGGTCGTTGGCGGCATAGGTGCGTTCCACCGTCGGGTTCCAGATCACAAGATCGGCGTGCTTACCCGGGACAAGGGCGCCCTTGTCCTTGAACCCGTAGAGCCGTGCAGGGGCCTGCGCCGTTGCTTCAGCAAAGGCTCGCGGCCCCCCGCGTCCTCCTGCAACCATCGCATCGAACAGCAGCGGCAGCCGGGTCTCCAGCCCCGGTAGGCCGTTGGCAATCTGTGGGAAATCTGGGTTGGCGCCAGCAGCGAGTTTTCCACTCTCATCAAAACGATAGGGCGCATGGTCCGACGAGACGAGGCTTACCGTTCCCTCCAGCAGCCCAGCCCAGAGGGCATCCTGATCGGCTTGGGTGCGCTGTGGGGGCGAGCACATCCACTTCGCACCTTCCAGTCCCGGTTTGTCGAGCACATCTTCGGTCATCAAGAGATAGTGCGGACAAGTCTCGCACCAAACTGGTGCACCGCGCGCTTTGGCTGCGCGAATGGCGTCCACGCCCTCGGCTGTGGAAACGTGGAAGATCATCACCGGCTGGTCGAGGTATTCCGCAAACCGGCAAATGCGCTCTATGGCTTCAATTTCGGCCATGCGAGGGCGGGAGCGGGCGTGGTCGCGCGGCGCGCGGTGGCCAGCCGCAAGCAGGTCTGCTCGGGCCCGAGCGATGATGGCATCATTCTCAGCATGCACACAGACCAACGCACCGGCAGCGCGAGCCTGGTCCATCACCGACAGGATTTCGGCATCAGCGAGCTGGATGTTGTAGGTGGTGAAGACCTTGAGCGAGCGATGCCCCGTGCCAATCAGCGCGGCGAGGTCGTACTCAAAATTCGGTACGGTGATGTCGGTCAGCGTCAGGTGGAAAGCATAGTCGATCATGGCGCCGCGCGCCGCGCGGGCAGCATAATCGGTCAGGGTTTCCGCGAGGGTCTGCTCGGCTGCCTGCGCTGCGAAGGAAATCACGCTGGTGGTTCCGCCCATGGCCGCCGAGCGCGTCGCTGTTTCAAAGGTATCCGCGTTCCACTGGCCCATACCAGACATCTGCTCAATATGAGCGTGAACGTCGACGCCGCCAGGCATGATCATCCGCCCTGGCGCTTCAATCACTCGCCGTGCCTGCTTTACCGGGATACCAACAGACGTTATCGCGCCGTCATCGATGCCGAGTTCGCCTTCGATGATGCCGTCGGGGGTGACGATCTGGGCCTGTCGGATGACAAGGTCGATTTCCCGGCTCACGCTGACTTGCCCCTGTGCCTATGAATTCACCCGCCCTGCTTCAGGCGATGGTGTTGCTGGTAAAGGCGCTGCCGCCCGAAAAATAACCAGCAGCTTCTGAACACTATGCCCGCAGAAGTCACGGGTGCCAAACAATTGCCCTCCGCATTGTCCCTGCCAGTCGGGGGCGAAGCACAACAAGGCAAGGTCTGGTCGCCTTGTTGCTTGCCACACTCATGTTTGCCGAAACGTTCTGAAGCCGTCCTGGCATCATTTTTGACACGGTGAGGGCTATACCTGCGGTCAACACCGCATCCGCAAAGGTTTTTATCCCATGTCCGTGATCCTGAAGCCGTCAGCAAACTCTCAAGCCGATGCAGCCTCTGTAATCAAAGGTATCTCTGCGGCTTCACGCGCCTTAGTAGCGGCCCGCTTTGCGCCTTGACGATGAGGCATCCCCCTCCCAAGGTCTTGGCGGTATGGACCTGACCACGACCTTGAGCCTGAAGCTGTAACTGAAACTGAAACTGGACATCTCCCTGCAGCTGAACCGCGATCTGACAGACCTCACGTCAGCGCAGAATGTTTCGGCGTTGTTGCCCGTGACCGAAGCTGTTGCCTCAGCTTCGAGTGCTGTTGGCGTCGTGCTCCGCTGGCAGCCCACTGCGTTCTCATCCGCCCCTCACCGGTTCACGCTGCAGGCCGAGGTCTGCTCTGCTGCGGCCATGCGTGAAAGACTGAACCTGGTACTTGATGCGCTCGGACCTGAACCGTCCGTGGATCAGGACCCGGCGGCAAGCCTATTCCTACTGCCACCCGAAAGGGGCACCTTTCCCAGCGCTCAGGACCTGCTGGCCCCCTTGGGTGAAAGCCTGCTGTCTGCTGCTGGGCTGCCAATGCCTTTTGCAAACAACTTTGTTGATCTCCGGGTCTGGGGGGGGGCGGCGCTGGCGTCAAACACTGCCACAAATCAGGCTGCCAAACGCGCGATGAAACCAGCCCAGTCCAAAGCGACGGATCGGGTACAGAAGCCTGTGCCGCCAACCCTGCGCCAGTTTCTCGATGATGGAGAGGTTCGAGTTGCTTATCACGGTATTTTCCCCGCGGGCAGCGCAGTACCGGACCGCTATGAGTGCCTCGCCCGTTTTCAGGGCCCGGACGGCCGGGTGCTGACCGCCGGATACGTTCTTGATGGGAGCGAGACCGCCAGTGATCTGGCGGAGTTGGACTTGCGGGTGCTGCAGCATGCGATCCGTAAACTCAAGGCCAGGCCATCGCTGGCGTTGAGCGTCAACGTCAGCCGCACCTCACTTGGCCGCAAGAACTGGAGGGCAGAGGCCCTCAATGTCTTGCGCGCTGCCCGTCCGTCTAGCCTGAGGCGGCTGGCGCTGGAGATCACGGAGGTAGCCCCCTATCCGGGGGCAAGGGGAAGCGTGTCGGCGGCCTCGGACCGACAGGCCTTTTCAGACAATATCCGGGACGTTCGGGCAACTGGCGTCGCCGTTTGGCTCGATGATCTGGGAAGCGGGGTCGCATCGCTCAGTGAGGCGGTGGCGGGGGACATCAATGGGGTCAAGTCTGACCGCTCACTACTGCGCCATGCTGTTGCTCACGCCGACAGCTTTGGCGCGCTGGCTGGATTATCACGGTTCGCCGCCCGGCGGGGCGTGACATTCGTCGCCGAAGGTGCAGAGACCGCAGCCGAGCGCGCGCTAGCCGAGGCAGCTGGCGCCTCGCACGTGCAGGGCTTTTTCGCCGGATCACCCCGGCTGGCAGGCCGCGTCGAGCGGCCACATTTTTAGGGGAAGCCACCCCTGTATCCATGAGATATGCACAATTGGACTAGCCAGAATTCGCAATAATCCATAAGACTGTCGCGGTGGATTTTTGGTCTGTTTTTCCTGACAAGGCTGGCAATAAAGCCATAGAGTCCTAGAGGCGACGGGTGCTGAAAACTATTCGGGTGGCAACTTACAACGTGGCCTTGTTCGGCACAGAGCCGGGTGAGACGACGGGGCGCCTACATGCGCAAAATGACCCCCAAATTCACGATCTGCTCGCTATACTGACCCACGCAAACCCTGATATTGTTTTGATCAACGAGCTTGATTTTGATGAAGCAGAATCAGCGGCACGCGCCTTCGCACAGCGGCTCAGCGGCGCCCTGCCTGCGCATGCCGCCTTTCGTGCCCGTGCCTTCACCAGCAATACTGGCGTGCCGAGCGGCTATGATCTGACCGGCAGTGGCTCGCTTGATAGCCCCGACAACGCGCAAGGCTATGGTGCCTTTCCCGGACAGTACGGCTTCGCCCTGCTCAGTCGGTTTCCGGTGACTGACGTGCGCAGTTTTGGCCGTTTTCTCTGGCGGGATATGCCCGGCGCGCGTCTGCCCGACGCTCATCCAGGGAGCGGGCAAGGCGATTATTTCAGCCCCGAAGCACAGGCTGTGCTGCGGTTGAGTTCAAAGAACCATGTCGATGCCGTGGTGGAGGTGCCGGGGCTGGGGGCGTTGCATCTGCTGCTCAGCCATCCGACCCCGCCGGTTTTTGACGGTCCCGAGCGGCGCAATGCACGCCGCAATGCAGACGAAATCCGGCTCTGGGCGGATTATCTCGACGGTGCCGACTACCTCGTTGACGATGATGGACGCACCGGCGGACTCCCCCCTGATGCTGCATTTGTCATCCTTGGCGATCTCAATGCTGATCCCGTTAGAGGCGACAGCCTTGAGGGCGCGGTGCAACAAATCCTTCATCATGCGCGAGTACAGGATCCTAGGCCGATGGGGGCAGGTGGTCAAAACACCGCGGCTTTCCATGGTGGAATGCGGGTGGACTACGTGTTACCGGCAAATACATTATCGGTCGTAGATAGCCGAGTCTGCTGGTTTGCGAGGCGCGACCCGCTGGCGGTTCTGAACCGGGCTTCGGACCATTACCTGGTCTGGATTGATCTGAAAGTGGCGGCATGACCCTGATTTCACGGCTCTTTAGCAAGGGTACCATCGGTTGGTGGTTTGCAGGGCCGGGCCTATTGATGCTGATCATGTGGCAGATTGCACCGATCCTGATCGCTGGCTTCATGAGTGTGCACCGCTGGAAACCAATCCGGGATCGCTTCATTGGGCTCGAACATTATGCCGACCTGCTAGGCGAATGGGGCCCGGGGGTACTGTTCTTTACCTGCTTGGCGTTATTGATTGGCGGGGTCTGGTTGTGGAACCAGCCTGCTCGCGCGCTGACCGAGGGCTTCCGGCGGAATCTGCTCGGCGGATTGCTGCTAATCGCGGCGGCCGGGTCGCTATGGGCGCGGAATTTCCTCGTTGACGCCATCGCGCGCTATCCGGAGCTGACAGAAAAGCGTGAGATCAGGGACTTCAAGCGAGCGACCTTCGAAAACTGGAGGGGCGAGGAAAGTGAACAACTGTTGCTGGTCGGTGGGGCTGCTCAGCAGTTCCTGTTGCACGCTGGCCTACTGGTCATATTGGCAAGTTTGATCCTGTTTCTGCCGTGGGGGCGTCTGGCACGCTGGGTTAACCGCGTTGTCGGCCTTGCCGTTCTGGTACTGGCCTGCTCGGCGCTTGCGCTGGCATGGCACCGGATGATAATCGCCGGCAACGAGGATTTCCTCGCCAGCCTGATCAGCACGCTGTTTTACTCTGTCGGTGTCGTATTCATCCAGATTTCGCTGGGACTCATCATCGCCTTCGGGCTCTATCGCCGTCTGCGCGGTGACGGGCTGTTCCGCTACCTCATCTTTCTTCCCTACATCACCCCAGCGGTGGCCATGGCGACGGTCTTCAGCGTCATTTTTCGCGAGCGTTCGAGCGGTTTGATCAATCGCATTCTCGACCAGTTCGGGATCAGCCCCATGCAGTGGCTCACCAACGAGACTCCGATCATGCAGGCCTTGTTCGGTCTTGAGTGGGTAGGGCTCGCAGGCGGGCCAACGATCGGCCTGATAACGGTGATGATGTTCGGGATCTGGTCGTATACCGGGTATAATGCGGTGATCCTGCTTGCCGGGCTGACCGCTATTCCCAAAGACCTGTACGAGGCCGCTGAAATTGATGGGGCCAGCCGTTGGCAGTCCTTCACCCGAATTACCTTTCCGCTGCTGTCACCGGTGATCTTCTTCCTTGCCCTGACTGGGCTGATCGGGACCTTCCAAGCCTTCAACCACACTTTTGTTATGTTCGAGCAGACCGGTGGCCGGAATGAAAGTCTCATCGTGGCATCGATCTTTGTTTTTCAGGAACTGCGGTCGGGAGACTTTGGTGAAGCCGCGACTATGGGTGTCCTACTGTTCTTCCTGATCCTTCTCATTACCGCGGCGCAGTTTATTCTCGCCGGTCGTCGACTGAATTCGGATTTGTAGACCATGGATGCCAANAAAGACGACTATCGCTTTGAAGCCGGCGACCTCCTCCGGTACGCCATCCTTGGGCTGGCCGGGTTCCTCTCACTGGTGCCTTTTGTGTACATGCTGCTGCTCTCTGGAATGAGCCAGTACGAGGCGATCAACGCCTCAACCTGGTGGCCGGAGACCTTCCTGATCTTTGAAAATCTGGAGACGGCCTGGGCCTATAGCCGCTTTTGGCTCTACGCCATCAACACAGTGGTGGTGACGCTGTTTAGCACGCTCGGGCAGGTGGTATTCTGCGCGCTCGCAGGCTATGCGTTTGCGGCCATCTCCTTTCGGGGCAAGCGGCTGTCGTTTCTGCTGTTGCTGATCACGTTGATGGTGCCTGAGGCGGTGCTGATCACCCCGACCTTCACCGTGATTAAGGGCCAGATTTTCGGTATTTCACTGCTAAACATCATGACATTGGTGTTGATCGCTACCGCTGTGACCCTGTTGCTCTACGCCGTGCTCAGCGTGGTTGCCACCCTGACGGCCCGGCAGATACCGGTTTGGCCACTGACCTTTGCCGGTTTGCTTGCCTTTGTGGCCATGCTGACCATCGCCGGTGTGGTCAGTGCCGACTTTGGTACGGTTTTGGCCGACGAGCTTTGGCCGCCTAAGACGCTGCTCAACACCTATCAGGTTATGATCCTGCCGATCATCGGCAACGCCTATTCTATTTTCCTCTTCCGGCAGTTCTTTATCCAGCTTCCGGACGAACTGTGGCAGGCAGCCAAGCTCGATGGCGCCAATCATTTGCAGTACTTCGTTCGCGTGGTGGTTCCGCTATCCGTGCCGGCGTTTGCGACTATTGGCGTTCTGGCTTTCATCTGGTCATGGAATTCTTACGCCTGGCCGATTCTGACGCAGACCGGTGCCGATCCGAAATACACCCTCTCCGTCGGCCTGCGCGAGTTGTCCNACGACTATATCAGCCACATCCCGGCNCANATGGCAGGCGCCCTTATCGTCGTCCTTCCNGTTCTGATCGCCTATTCAATTGCCGTTCGGCAATTTACCGATTCACTCGCACGCGTTGGCATCAAATAGTACTGTCATTAAAATGTCATCACACTCGGGTTCCCTNTGTATTCAACCCTCAATCCCCTCAGTTCTCATTTGCTTGTAATGTTCAGTCGGTAAGGCAGAAGAAGCGCCGGTTACCCTCACCACCTTGTAAGCGGCGTAAACGACCAATCAGGAGAAATTCTATGAAGACGTTTATGATTGCAGCCGCCGCGCTGCCTTTCGTCGCCTCTGCAGCTATTGCTCAGAACTACGATGACATTGACCCAAGTGGCGCCGAAATCACGGTTTGGTATCGCCAGACTCGCGGTGAAGCCGTTGCTCTCGACGCTATCATCGCTAGCTTCAATGCCACCAACCCTTATGGCATCACCGCAACCGGCGTTTCTGCCGGTGGTTACGGTGAAATCTATGACAAGGTTATGAACCTGATTGGCACTGATGAGCTGCCGAACATCGCGGTTGGCTATCAGAACCAGGCTGCGGCTTGGGAAAACGCTGACGCGTTGATCGACCTGCAGCCGCTGTTCGATTCCGAAAAGTGGGCTCCGTCCGAGCAACTGTTGAGCGAAATCGCTCCGGGCAAGTGGGACGCGGGCATTCACCCAGACCACGGCGGTGCTCGCCTGGGCTTCCCAACCCGGACCTCCATGGACGTAATGGCCGTCAACCTGGACTGGTTGGCAGAGCTGGGTCTCGAGGTTCCAAGCAACCCCACTGAACTGATCGCTGCTGCTTGTGCTGCTTCGGCGAGCCAGTTCTCGAAGACCGCCGACGCTGAGACCGCGCCGGTCGGCATGATGTTCGCTTCTGATGCGTCGCGGCTGGGTTCGTTTATCTTCGCTCAGGGCGGCGAAGTCTTCGACATCGCGGAAGACGCCTTCATGTACGACAGTGAAGAATCCATGGCCGCTGGCGCGGTAATCTCTGAAATGGCGAAAAACGGCTGCTTGCGTATGCCTGCAGAACGCTATGGCGAAACCAGTGACTTTGGTAACGGCGTTGCCATGATGATCCTCGGCTCATCCTCCGGTATGGACTATTGGGCTGCTGCGACCGCTGAAGGCTCTGGCCACAACTGGACCGTGGTGCCATTGCCACACGTCACCGCTGAGCCGGTCGTGAACCAGTTTGGTCCCGACTGGAACGTGTTTGAGTCCACCCCAGAAGAAGAGGTTGCTTCGTTCTTGTGGATGCAGCACTGGGCTGGCGCGCTTGCGCAGGCCTACTTCATCACGCAGTCCGACTACTACCCTGCGAACCTTGCTTCACTGGACATGTTGGAAGCACACCGTGAAGCCAAGCCGCAGTGGGCTGCGGGCGCGCAGTACCTGCAATACGGCAAGATCGAAGCATCAGTTGCTGCTTACCAGAACGTTCGTCGTCTAGCTGGCCCGGCTCTGGGTGAGATCATCGAAGGCGGTGACTACGTTACGATCCTTGAAGACCTGGCTATCGAAGCCAACGAGGCACTCGAAGAGTCGCGTCAGTAGTCCCAGCATTTGGTGGGTGCCCGGCGCGACGATAGTTGCACCGGGTAACTTGTTAATCAGAGCGATCCGGGTTGCTGGTTGTGCAGCGGCCCGGATCTTTTTTGCCATGCCGCTGTCCGCTGGCACTCAACAACAGCGACGCGTTTCCGCCAGCGGCCGTGGTGTCGATACACAAGTGCCGTTCGTGCATGACCTGCGCCAGATCAGGCATTTCCGTTATCAGCGGTATGATAGGCCCTGGCAGTCCCGCCAACGCTTGGGCGTAGGTCCGACCCTGATCTGCATCTCCCCACCACAGCAGCCCGCCGAACGCTGGTAGGCGCGACAGATCCGTCGACGATAAAGAACCGCCGCTGATCTCTGCCCGTCCGCCAAGCGCTTCGATGCAGGCCTTCTGTTCCTTTGCCGCCGCGGCACCGGGGCCGGCGCAGACAATCGGCGCGCGGGGGACAAGCGCTAGCTCGTTGCTCTCACCCGTTGGTCCGGGCAGTTTGCGGCGTGCTGGTGCGGGAATGGGTTCACGGGACCGCGCAGCGAGGGCGGCGGCAAGCTGTTCGACATGGGCTTTTCCGCGCCAAATCCCTCCTGCGATCAACTCGGTCGGTCGACGACGGAAGCGGGGCAGGTAGTGCGGGCCACCGGCCTTGGGGCCAGTCCCGGACAGGCCCTCACCGCCGAAAGGTTGGCTGCCGACGATCGCGCCAATCTGGTTACGGTTGGCGTAAACGTTACCGGCGCGGACCCGCCCAAAGATGGTGTCGATTCTTTTGTTAATTCGCGTATGAATGCCGAAGGTCAGGCCGTAGCCCGTCGCGTTGACGGCATCCAGCACGGCTTCCAATTCATCGGCGCGGTAGGTCGCAACGTGCAGCACGGGGCCAAAGACCTCGCGCTCCAGTGCTTCGATCCCATCAACGGCAATCAGCGTCGGGGCAACAAAATTTCCGCTGTCAGGAAGAGGACTGCCTTGGTGCTGGCGATGGCGGTGGAGCAGGGTGCCGCTGTTCTCGGCTGCCTGGCAGTAGGCCTCGATCTCGGCTGCCGCCTCCGGGGCGATAATCGGGCCGACGTCGGTGCTTAGGTCCCAAGGATCACCCAGCCGCAGCTGGTCCATGGCGCCGATCAGCTGAGCGATAAAGCCCTCCGCTATATCCTCTTGCACGTACAGGCAACGCAGCGCTGAGCAGCGCTGCCCCGCCGACTGGAAGGCCGAGGTCAGGATATCTTTGATCGCCTGCTCCGGCAGGGCCGTTGAATCCACCACCATGGCATTCAGCCCGCCGGTCTCCGCGATCAGCGGCGTGCCGGGCGCACAGGCGTCTGCCATGGCCGACTGGATCCGACGCGCTGTCGCCGTTGATCCCGTGAAGGCTACGCCGTTGATCCGGGGGTCGCCGGTCAGATGCGCCCCGACTAGGTTGCCTTCGCCGGGCAGCAGTTGCAGCGCGGTCACTGGAACCCCGGCCTCGTGCATGAGTTTTGTCGCCCAGGCGGCAAGCGCGGCCGTCGCCTCGGCCGGCTTGGCCAGCACCGCGTTGTCCGTCGCCAGCGCGGCGGTAATCTGCCCTGTGAAGATGGCGAGCGGGAAGTTCCATGGGCTGATGCAGACGTAAGTCCCGCGCGATGTTGTGTCCTCGGAAAGCGCCTCGGCCCGGGTGGCGTAGTAGCGCAAGAAATCCACGGCTTCCCGAAGCTCCGCGACGGCGTCGGTCAGAGTCTTGCCTGCCTCTACCGCCAGCAGGGCAAAGGCCTGATCGAAATGTTGCTCATAGAGGTCCGCGACCCGGTTAAGCACCGCTGCCCGCTCGCTGGCGGCGGCGGCCCAAGGCCGAGCAACCGCAAGCGCACCGTCGACCTCGGCGGCCGTTGCGGCACGAACCTCACCGATGACAGCGCCCGTCGCCGGGTTGTGGATCGGGGTGTATCGCGCCGCTGACGTTTCCTCTTCCGACACTGCGTCCGGTGCGAGTAGCGGTTCAACGCNCAGCCAGTCCGGCCGCCGCCGCCGGGCATCGATGTCGGCCAGCGTGGTCACGTCGGACAGATCCCAGCCCCGAGCATTGGGGCGTTCGGGCTGGAACAAATCGGCGGCTAGCGGNATCGGGGGCGACTGTCGGCGCCGGAGCTCCGCCAGCTGATCAAAGGGGCAGGCAACGATGTCTTCAGGGGCAATGCGGNNGTCGACAATCTGGTTGACGAAGGACGAATTCGCGCCGTTTTCCAGCANNCGGCGNACCAGATAGGCCAGCAGTTCGCGGTGCGCNCCCACCGGTGCGTAGACGCGGCATCGCACCCCTTCGCTNNNNACCAGATGGCGGTANAGCGCCTCGCCCATNCCGTGNAGGCGCTGAAACTCGTAGTGGTCGGTTCCGACCGCAGCCGCCATTTCGAGGATGGCCGCGACCGAGTGGGCGTTGTGGGTGGCGAACTGTGGGTACAGCCGGTCTGTCATGCCCAGCAGCCTGCGCGACAGGGCGATGAAGCTGACATCCGAGGCCGNNTTCTGGGTGAAGACCGGATAGCCNTCGAGNCCTTCGACCTGGGCGTGNTTGATTTCGGTGTCCCAGTAGGCNCCCTTGACCAGCCGCACCATCAGCCGNCGATCGAGCGTGCCGGCCANGGCNTAGAGCCCNTCGATCACATCGCCCGCNCGGCGGCCATAGCCNTGCACCACCACCCCGAAGCCNTCCCAGCCGCTCAGCGCCGGGTCGNCNAGCACNGNGCGGATCACGGCCANNGACAGGCCCAGCCGGTCTGCCTCNTCCGCATCGATGTTCANNCCNATGCCAGCCGCCGCCGNGCGCCGNGCAAGGTCNACGACCACCGGCACCAGCTCCGCNAGCACCCGGTNCNCCTGCGCGACCTCGTAGCGGGGGTGAAGGGCCGACAGCTTGATCGAGATGCCGGGATTGTCGGCGACCGCGCTTGCCTCACAGCGCGCGGCGATGGCGGCAATAGCGTGCTGATAGGCCGTGCGGAAGCGGTCGGCATCTGCCGCCGTCAGCGCGGCCTCGCCGAGCATGTCGTAAGAGAAGGTGAAGCCCTGCGCCTCCTCCCGCGCTGCCCGTGCCAT
>NZET01000009.1 GCA_002690455.1 Kiloniella sp. | reverse complement strand
GTGCGCGTGGGAGATTTGTAAGCCGCGAAGCGGCGTCAAATCGAGCGCGCCACTCCTGGTAAAGGACCGTTATAGCGTGGCCTTTGATCTTGCCTCATCGGCCAAGCCCCATGGTTTTTGAATGAGGTCTGATGGTTCACTTTGATGGGCCGATCAGCATCGGGTCGAGTGTTGGTTTTAAGACCGATTCGGTTGCGCCGACTTGGCCCCGACCGCGCTTCGCGCGGCGGGCCCAAGCGCCGCGCACGACGTAAACCGGTCACGTTGAGCAAGGCTCAACGTGGCAGTATCATTGCGCGTCCTGCACCCGAAGACGGCGAAGCCGTCGCGGGTGCGGGGCGCCACCCGACTGATAGTTTGAGATGAATGGCTTCAGGCGGCGTTGCGCGNTCGGGCCTCAGCCGCTTCGCGGCCTTCGGCCCTCCCACGCGCAATCTGGTCAGGATGGGGTTACTCCAGAAAGGCTATCCACTGATCTTCATCCATGATGTCCAATTCTAACGCGGCCGCCTTCTTTGCCTTTGTCCCGGCATCCTGACCGATGACAACCAAACTTGTTTTCTTGGATACTGATCCGGCTACCTTCGCGCCCAGTGCCTCGGCTCTGGCTTTAGCCTCAGCCCGCGACATTCGGGTCAATGTGCCCGTAAACACCACAGTCTTGCCTGCCAGCTTAGCACCTTCACTGACTACTGGCGGCGCCACCGCCTGCACCTGAACCTCACTGAGGAGATCTTCCACCACTGCCCGGTTATCCGCGTTGGCAAAAAATTGTTTGATATCTTCCACCACGCTGGGGCCGATGCCGTCGATATCCAGCATCTCGGTCTGCGCAACGATGTCGCCTTCAGCGACCCGCACGAAGTGCCCAAACAAAGCGGCTGACGTTTCAAACCGGCGGGCCAGTAACCGCGCCGTGGTTTGACCCACCTGCCGGATCCCAAGCCCGAACAATAGCCGGTCCAGCGGGATTTCGCGTCTCGCTTCGATCGAGGCCCGAAGGTTTGCAGCGGAGGTCGCTCCCCAGCCTTCGAGCCCGGCAATCTCAGCCTCCAGTGCGCCCAAGCGGAAAACATCTCCGGGACGCCGCAGCCAGCCAAAGCTGAAGAACTGCTCAATATTCTTGGCGCCAAAGCCGTCGATGTCCAGCGCATCGCGAGCGACAAAGTGCTTCAGCCGCTCAACCACTTGCGCCCCACAGACCAGATCACCGGTGCAGCGCCGCACAGCCTCGCCCTCTGGTCGGACTGAGGGTGACCCNCAGACCGGACAGGCATCGGGAAACACGAAGGCAGCACTACCTGGCGGTCGCCGGTCTCGCAGCACCTCTACGACCTGGGGGATCACGTCGCCCGCGCGNTGGATCACCACAGTATCGCCTGCGCGAATGTCCTTGCGGCCCAGTTCATCTTCGTTGTGTAGCGTCGCCCTGGATACCACAACGCCGCCCACCGTTACCGGTTCCAGGTTCGCCACAGGCGTCAGCGCTCCGGTTCGGCCGACCTGCAGCGTTATTTCACGGAGCAGCGTCACCGCTCGCTCCGCGGGAAATTTATGTGCAATGGCCCAACGCGGTGAGCGGCTGACCTGTCCCATCCTGCTCTGAAAATCGAAGCGGTTAACTTTGTAGACAACCCCATCGATGTCATACGGAAGGTCCGCTCGCCGTGTCTCAATATCATGATGAAAGGCCAGTACATCTTCCACCGTCCGGCATAATCGGTTGAGCGGGTTTGTCGAAAAGCCCCAGTNCGACAGCCGGTTCAGAAGCTGCCAATGGGTTTCGCCAACCGGGCTGGACACCTGTCCCAGAGAATAGGCGAAAAATCTCAGTGGTCGCGATGCTGTGATGCTTGGGTCGAGCTGGCGCAGGCTCCCCGCCGCCGCGTTCCTTGGGTTTGCAAAGACCTTTTTGCCCTCGGCCTCCAGCCGCGCATTCATGGCGGCGAAGTCTGCTTTGGCCATATAGACCTCCCCCCGCACCTCCAGCACGTCAGGAAAGCCATCCCCACTCAATTGGCCAGGCACGTTGGGTAGTGTGCGAAGGTTTTCAGTAATGTTCTCGCCCACAGCACCATCACCCCGCGTCGCACCGAGTTGAAATGTGCCATTCTGATAGGTCAGCGCGGCGGACAGTCCATCGATTTTGGGCTCGCAGGTCAACTCGACAGGTTCGTTATCGTCCAAACTCAGAAAGCGGCGGACGCGACCAAAGAACTCCACCACGTCATCGTCATCAAAGGCGTTGGAAAGCGATAGCATAGGGCGCGCGTGGGCAACCTTGGCAAAGCCACCGGCCGGCGCTGCACCGACGGTCTGGCTGGGGCTGTCCTCGGTTACAAGATCGGGAAAGCGAGCCTCGATAGCCACCACCTCGGCCCGCAGAGCGTCGTAGTCAGCATCACTGATAATGGGGTCATCATGCTGGTAGTAAGCGGCTTCGGCCTCCTGCATGCGTGCGCGCACAGAGCCAAGCCTGGTTTCCGCCATAAGCCGGTCGCTTGGGATATCCGGGGACCGCTGGTCAATCTCATTCATAGCTGGCTGCCTCGAAGAAGCGCCTGCGCCGCTGCTTCAGCCTCGGGGGTCAGACTGTCACCTGCGAGCATACGCGCGATTTCCAGCCGTCGATCCTCGACACTCAAAGGCCTCACGTCCGTAGTAATGATGGGCGCGCCGGGCCGTGTCACCACGCCTTGGCCCTTGGAAACCCGCAGATGATGCGCACCCTTGGCGGCGACCTGTGGGCTGTGGGTGACGACCAGCACCTGCACCCGTTTGGCCAGCTCCTGCAGCCGTCTGCCCACAGCCTCTGCCGTTGCCCCACCTACGCCTGNATCGACCTCGTCAAATACCAGCGTTGGCAGCGGATTGTCGTTGGCCAGTGCTACTTTTAGCGCCAGCAGGAACCGCGACAACTCACCCCCTGAAGCGGTCTTCTGAATCCCGGTAAAGGCTGAACCGGCATTGGTCGCTGCTGTAAAGGTGACAGTATCGATCCCCAGCACACCTCGCGCACCGGGGTCACTGTCCAGTTCCGTCCTGAACTGCGCTTGTTCCAGTTTAAGGACCGGTAATTCCCTCATAACGGTTTGATCCAAACGAGCTGCAGCCTCACGCCGCGAGGCGCTGAGGTTCTGAGCCGCGTTGTCGTATTGGGCTCGCGCCTGTTCCAGTGCAATCTCCAGCGCATCCATATGCGCACTGCTGTCATCCAGCGCTTCGAGCCCACGGCGGAACCGCTCAAGCAGGGGTAAGAGATCGTCGGGCGTGCCACTGTGCTTGCGCGCCAACTCGCGATAGCGAAACAGCCTGTCTTCGACCTGCGCTAATGCCGCCGGATCCGCCTCCAGCGCCCGCTCAACCACTTGCAATTGTGCCAGTGCTTCGTTCACTTCGACCGCTGCACGATCAACCGCTGCCAGCACGGGTTGGAGCGCATTGCCACCCCCACGCTCCGCAGCGCGCTGGAGCGCTCGGAAGGCGTGATTCAGCAGCGCGTCGGCGCCTTGACCCGGATTATCACCCGTTCCCCCAGTGACGTCGGCACCGCCGTCGCTGCTATTGGCGCTGGCTGACCCGCCGTATAGGGCACGGGCAGCTTGGTCCACGGCTTCCTGTACCCCTGCCATATTGGCCAGCAGTCCGCGTCGGCCTTCCAGCCGGGCGACTTCGCCGACCTCCGGTGCCAGCGCTTCCAGCTCTTCAGTTGCGTGGCGGAGGTAAGATTCCTCTCGCTGGGCCTGCGCAAGATCGTCCCGCGCGCTGTCAAGATCATCCTGCGCGTTCTGCAATGTCTCATGACACCGCTGAACAGCCGCGAGCAGTCGACCATGCCCGGCGAATGTATCGAGCACACTGCGGTGATGACTGGGAGAGAGCAGACCGTGCAGATCGAACTGCCCCTGTATCTCTACCATGGTCTCACCCAATCGGCGCAACGTCCCCGCCGAGGTGGGGGCATCGTTGACAAAGGCCCGACTACGGCCGTCCGACTGGATCACTCGCCGCAGCACCAGTGTGCTGTCGTCGATCTGCAGACCCAGTTCGCGCAACTCGTGATACACCGGGTGTCGATCAGGAACGTCAAAGGCCGCCGTGATCGATGCTTGGCGCGCACCGCTGCGCACCATGTCGGGGCTGGCGCGCAGGCCAATGCAGACACCCAAAGCATCAAGCAGGATCGACTTGCCTGCACCGGTTTCCCCGGTCAGCGTGGTAAGTCCCATCCCCAGCTCAAGGTTGAGCTGGTCGATCAAGACAAAATCACGAATGGACAAGGTCGTGAGCACAGCGCCCCCTCATTACCGAATCAGCCGAAGGGGTTGAGATTACTGAGACCGCCGGCGTCCTTGGGTTTGATATGGCGCGGAAGGGGGCCTTCAACAATCTCGTAAGCTTTGAAATACCAATTACTGGCCGGAAAGTTATGGCCGAGGAGGACGNCTGCGTTTCGAGCTTCTTGATAGAGCCCAAGGCTGACGTAAACCTCTATGATGCGGTACAAGGCTTCTTCCACGTAAGTGGAGTCCGGAAAATTACTGACCACGTTCTGGTAGCGGGTGAGGGCAGCGAGGAATTCTTTCCGGTGGTGATAGAACTTGCCGGTAACCAGTTCCTTTGCCGCGCGTTGGTTCTTGATTGCGTTAAGTTTAACGCTGGCATCGAGCGCGTAGTCCGTGCCTGAGAACTGATTAATCACGTCGAGCAGAAAGTCTTCGGCCTGTCGTGTGTCACCCTCGTCCTTGTCGACCTCAGAAACCGACCGATAGGCGCTGACCGCCCGCAGATAATGCCCATAAGCGATGTCGGGATGTCCGCCATGGTCACGGACGTAGCGCGAGAGTACATCGATAGCGCGCTCGTATTCCTGCGCTTCGAAGTAATAGCGCCCTGAAAGAATCATGGCACGCGGTGCTTCGACTGAGGTCGGAAACTGCCGATCGATTTCGTCGAGCAAATTTGCTGCTTCGACAAAGCGTCTGCCGTTGACCGAGCGCTGAGCCTCCTCAGCCAGTTCGTCGATGGTATCTGCATCGGTACTGAGTCGCTCGACACGATCTAAGCGGTCTTCGCAGGCAGTCAGCGCAAAGACAGCAAAGAAGGTGGCAACAAGGGGCAGAATTGACTTCAAGGTTAAGGCTGACCTCGCGCAAAGGGCCATCAGAATACGCAGAATTCCGNGTCGACCCGGCTTTGCACGCCTGTGGTCTCCCCGCATAATCCTGTCGCCGTTTTAGCGCCGGAAGTGGTCCATGGCTACCACTTTGCTGGCGATGCTCTCGATTGTCCACGACCAGGCAGTTTCATCCGCGAACAAGGTGCGAAGCAAAGCCGCATGCAAGGAGTGGCCAGCCTTGTACCCCTCATAGTGTGCGAGAATCTGTACCCCGCCTAGGTACATGTCGCCCATCGCGTCGAGCACCTTGTGACGGGCAGGTTCGTTGTCGAAGCGAAGCCCCTCGGGGTTTCGAACGCCATTCGCGTCAAAAACCACTGCATTGGCAAGTGATCCCCCCCGGACCAGTCCTTTGGACTGTAGGTCTGGCAGTTCGTTGGCTTCTACAAAGCTGCGAGCGCTGGCAATCTCCCGCTCGAAAAAGTCCGGTTCGGCTTCGCCGGAAAAAGACTGCTTACCGATGCTGGAGGAGGCAAATTCTATCCGTGCCGTAAAGCTGGAGATGTCATCACGCGCGTTAAGTGGATACAGGGTGGCACGCCGGTCATCGTAGGATACCCGGACCGGCCGCTTCAGTTCCACCATGGCTGCGGCACAATCCTGCTCGGAGACACCGGCTGCTTTCATCGCACGAACCCAAGGCATCGCCGAGCCATCGAGAATGGGGACTTCTGGCCCATCCAACGTAATCATCGCGTTGGTGATGCCATAGACGCGAAACGCCGCCATCAGGTGTTCAAGGGTTGAAATGCTGGTTCCGCCCTCATTTGCAATGCGGGAGCAAAGCGGTGCAGCAACGACCCGGCCCGGAGCTACGGGGACGTCAGCGACTTCGGGCAGGGAATCCAGTCTGCGAAAAACCAGTCCGTGGCCGATACCCGCGGGCGCAACAGTGCAGGAAACCGGAACACCGGCGTGGAGAGTCAGACCCGAAAGCCGTAGGGGTTGTGCAAGTGTACGTTGGTTTTTCACGGGCCTTACCATTGATCCGAAAGTTGTACGGGTGTGCGTCACCCAGGCCCAAAAAGAAAGGGCGAAGGTGCTTTAGCACCCCGCCCTCAGGGAGAATAATGGTGGTAAGTCGGTGGTTTTGTGACTTCTGCCGATAATCAGTTCATCTGACGCCGGAGAAAGGCTGGAATGTTGATCTCGGATTCATCAACGTCCAGCGGATCGACCCCCGTCGGCGTGGTTGAAATATTGGTAAGGGCCGGATGCTGACTCGGGTTGTTGAACCCCCGCGCAACAACCGGTTCAGATGACCCCTCTGGCTCGAACGCCGGACGGGCAAGCCGGTCAAAGCCGTTTTCGCGCACGCGGCGTTCACGCTCCTCGGCTTCGTGCACGTCCTGAGTGTTCGAGGCTTTCGAAAACCCACCTCGCGCCAGACCTTTTAGAAAACCAAGTGCTCCGCTGCTGTTACCCGCAGCGTTAGCCGAAGCCGAGCTGGCGGGTGCTTCGCCGCCGAACTGTGGTTCGACCGGGTGGTCATTGATCGGACCGGTTGGCTCAACCCCGGCAAAGGGATCGTNCCGCCCACCCAGTGGTTCAAACAACTGCGGTTCAGCTGCCGCGGTCACGGAAGGACCCATTGTTGGTGCTGCCAACGGATCTGCGAGAGCGGTCGGCGTTTCCCGATGCCGCTCAGCCCTCAACTGCGCTGCGGCGAGATTGCTACCGGGGACGGCCACTGGTTCCGCCCGCCGATGGTCCATCGCCGATGGTTGTGAATGGGCGGTCACAGCGCCCGCGTAGGCCGTCGTCGGGGCAGGCGGTGATGTCGGTGCCGTCATGACAGGCTCATCTCGTCGAAGCCCTGTTTGCGAAGCCGCCGACTGCGTGGTGTAGACTTCCCGCATGTCCATCAGCTCATTCCGAGTGGGCTGGTTGAGCAGAGATTCAGGCAGCGGTGCAATCGGGTTGCGTGGCTTTTCTATAACGGGGGCTTCTGCGACATCGTGATGCTCAGCCGCGTGCCGCACTTCTGGTGTCGTGATGGGCTTTGGTGGATTAGCCACTGCGCGGGCAAATTCCATCGAGCCAGGCACACCCTGAATGGTATGGATCACGCCGCCAGTCTGACCGGCGATCGAGAAGCCGTGGCCAGCACCGGCGCCAGCCGCCGTCGAGGCGGTCTGTGCCGTCGGAGCCGGGGCTATAGGCGTTGGTTTGACCGGTGCAGCCGCCGATGGAGCNAGACCCAGATCAGCGCGCTGGAAACCAGATGTGGGGGCTGCTTCCTCTTGGCTGAGCTCTTCGTCAATACCTGTCGCAACCACTGAGACCCGGAGCGCGCCGTCAAGCGCAGGATCTATGGACGTACCGGTGATGATATTGCTCTCCGGCATGACTTCGCGGGTGATGCGTTTGGCGGCCTCGTCGACCTCGTACATGGTCAGATCGGGTCCGCCCGAGATGTTCAGCAATACGCCCTTGGCAGACTTCAGATTCACGTCGTCCAGAAGCGGGTTCTTGATGGCCCGCTCCGCGGCATCGAGAGCACGATTTTCGCCTTCCGCTTCGCCGGTCCCCATCATTGACTTGCCCATGACAGTCATCAGTGCGCGGACATCGGCAAAGTCGAGATTGATGTTGCCGGGCCGAACAATCAGGTCTGAAATTGCCCGTACACCGTCGTAGAGCACTTCATCGGCCATTTTGAGTGCGTCGGCGTAAGACGTGTTCTCGTTCGCGATCCGGAACAGATTCTCATTCGGAATCACGATCAGCGTGTCTACGGTCGAGGCGAACAGTTCGATACCTTCTTCGGCCTGCCGCATGCGCACGACGCCTTCGAACGCGAAGGGCTTGGTGGCGACCCCGACGGTCAGCACACCGCGCTCCTTCAGCGCTTTGGCAATCAGTGGCGCAGCACCCGTACCTGTGCCACCGCCCATGCCAGCAGTGATGAACACCATGTTGACGTCACCGATCTCGTCGAGAACGTCTTGCAGCGATTCTTCGGCTGCAGCCCGGCCAACCATCGGATTGGCACCTGCACCCAACCCTTGTGTGGCCATAGTACCCAGTCGCACGCGGCGGTCGCTGAGCGACATCTCCAGCGCTTGAGCGTCGGTATTGGTTACAGCAAACTCTACGCCCTGCAGGTCTGCCTGAATCATATTGTTAACAGCGTTTCCACCGGCGCCACCGACGCCAAGCACAAGGATCCGAGGCTTGAAAATCGCCTTCTGATCCGGAACGCCCAAATTAAGAGCACACATAAAATTCTCCACCAGTATCTCGTGCGACTGTGTCGCTTATAATTTTTGCGATCTTTTTGTTGATCCGAGCCGTCATTTCACGCGGCCCTTTTGTTAAACAGTCCACCCACTAGCGGGATGGACTGTAGAATAGATTTCCGCTGCAGGTGAGCGGAGCTGACTGAGCCTGTGGCTGCTGTCTGACCGGGAGACGCGGCGAAGTGTGCCAGTCCCAGGGCGGCCGATAGCTCGAAGCCACAGTGCGAGGCNGGCAAACCCGCCATTTCCCTTGGTCGTCCAATCCTGATCTGGCGGTCGAGCGCAAGAGTTGCGTAGTCGCGCAGCCCGGTGAGGTTCGCGCCTCCACCTGTGAAAATCACGCGACGCCCTGCGAATTTTCGAAGATTAGGGTGCTCCATCCGCTGCTTAATCAAACCGAACATCTCATCCAGTCGTGGCTGCAGTACGCCGACCACGAGCGACCGGGTAATGCGGTCGCTGCCGACCAGACCGCCATCCATGGCCTCCCGAGGCAGTCGGATTTCGCGGTCGCTGTCTGAGGGGTTGCTGAGCGCCGAGCCATAAAGTGTCTTGATGCGCTCGGCCGCGGCGGTGTTGCAGTTCAGCGCGGCTGCCAAATCGCGGGTGAGATGATCTGAGCCCAAAGGCAGGGTTTCAGCATGAACAGCACCGCCGCCATTGAAGACCATCAGTGTGGAGACCGACGCACCAATCTCGACGAGGCACGCGCCAAGCTGCATTTCCTCTTCGGTAACAACCGCATAGTGGCTGGCTAGGCCACCGATCATCACGCCTCGGATTGTCAGGTGGCACTTGTCGACGACGTCGACGAGGTGATCGAGGCTGGAGCGCGAAAGCGAAACCGCCAATAGGCGTGAGCCCAAGTGAAAGGCCGTCATGCCTCGTGGATCGCTGATGCCGTGATTACGGTCGACGCGATAGTCAACGGGCAGGGTGTGAAGGCGCTGCATGGGTCGCACGGATTCCTGCTCGTACGGCAGTTCCTGCGCCGCGTAGTTGAGCAGGGCGTTGATGTGGGTATTGTTAACGGCGTGGCCGTTGACTTCGATTTCTAGATCGATGAGTTGGCTGCGCGGCTTACCACCGGCGTATGTCAGGAAGACATCTTCGATGGTCAACCCCGCCGCGTCTTCTGCATCTGTGATGGCGGCCAGGATAGCGTCCTGAGCCGCATCCATGTCCACGATCTCTCCAGCGCGCACGCCTTTGGCTGCGCGATGGCCCATGCCAAGAATTTTCGGGGTGCGGGGGTTGGTTGCGTTAACCACGAGACACGTGATTTTCGACGAGCCAACGTCAAGAACTCCAAAGAGCCCGCGATGTGAACGAAGCGTTCGCATGCTCAAAAATATTTCCGTTAAATCGAGGCACTCAAACAGCGCCCTTGCCTTAAAAAATCCCGGACACGCACCCGGTCCGAGGTCGCGGCCGACGCGCAAAATAAGCACGCCGTCCCGCATATGCTCATAATGTAATCGAATCTGACACAGGAGTTAAGCTATTTTCTGTATTATCCTGAAAATATGTAGAAACATTTTCATCATCTGAGAACAAATCAAGATCAAAACCTTCAGATTCGTTTCGTTTTCTAACAATCATTCGGTTGGGAAAGCGCATGTCGATATTGACGATATCGCGGTCCAGCAGGCCATATTTGTGGTCGGCGTCGCTCAGCTGCTCCAGAGCCGGTTCGGTACCTTCGGCCGGTAACTGTACCCGGATCCCGAGCGTGAGGAACAGATCCCAGCGGCGCGTACCACGGCGCTGAGCTGCAACCACGTATTGGCGAACGTTTGGCACAGCCGACAGGGCGTCGATCAAGTCGGATGCCGCTTCCGGCGCCCCCAATCCCGAGACAACCGGCAGTTCTTCGAGGAACTGCGACGCTTGCTGATCCGGGATGATCGCGCCTGTATTGTCGATTATCTGATGGCGGGAATCACTTTGCCAAATGGCAAGCGGCACTCGTTCGACCACTGTTACAGCGATAGTCTTGGGCAGGATACGCTCAACCTCGGCGCTGGCAATCCACGGAAGCCCCTCGATTCGCAACTTGGCATCGGCGGGGTCAATCCCGAGGATTGGGTCACCGTAGTATGCGCCTACCGCGGCCACGATTTCGGCTTCACGCGTGTAGCGCCGTCCGGAAATTGAGAATTCTTCGATCCGCAATCCGAGCGATGCACCAGCGATCTGGGCGGCTTCTGTTCCGCGAATACTGGCGATATCCAGTCGGCCGCTGTACCAGGCCCAACCACCACCACCGACGAACAGGGTCAGCAGCGTTAGCGGGACTGCGATGCTTAGTACAACGCCAGTGCGGCGCGCGCGGGAAACGCGGCTGAGCCGTTGTCGACGCTGTTCCAGTGCAGAGCGGCTCGAAAACGTCGGGCTGGACGCTGGGTCGACCAGACCGGGCGAGGTCGAAAATGCCTCCCCCCGCTGGGCCTCGCCGCTTGATTGGGAAGAGGCCTCAACGGCCAAGTCTTGTTCTGCGCTGTGCGGATCAACAGTATCGGCGTCCTTGCCGACGGCGGTGCTGGTGTCAGATGGTCCAGGCGCATCCCGCTCAGCGCCGAGACCAAATCCCGGCTCTAAGTCGTGATAATCAACGTTATGCGCTGAATCACGGGAAGAGTGATCCCCCGTTTTCCGCNAAAGGCGCATCAAGCGTCGCATGCTGCGTTTTCCACCATCCAAGTGACCAGCGTGGTAAAGTCCATACCGGCGGCTAAAGCCTGCTCCGGCAACAGGCTGAGTGGCGTCAGCCCCGGTTGGGTATTTACCTCAAGAATCGCGATTCGGCCAGAGTCGGAATCATAGCGAAAGTCTGCCCGCGTCGCGCCACGGCAGTTCAGAGTCTTGTGAGCGGCCTCTGACCAGCGCAGCAATGCTTCGTGCACGTCTGCGGGTAAGTTGCCGGGGTTGACGATGTGACGGGTCTTCGCCTCAACGCTGTATTTGGCATGATAGTCGTAAAAGCCCCCGTCGGTTTCGAGCTCGGTGACGGCGAGGGCGCGAGGCTGTCCGCCTCGGTCTTGCAGCACAGACACCGTGAGTTCCCGTCCCGGCACGAATTCCTCGGCCATCAGACTGCCATAGCCNTCCAGACCAGACAGATCGATTGGTCCGTCACCATCCTGCACGATACGGACACCAACAGAGGAACCTTCGCAACTGGGCTTGATTACAAATGGACGTGGCAGGGGATCGCCCTGCGCGCGCAGTTCAGCAAGCGTGACGGGTCGGTCGTGGACGATGGGGATCCCTGCCGCAGCGAACAGCAGTTTGGACCGCGGTTTATCCATAGCCAGCGAGGAGGCGAGAACGCCCGAATGGGTGTAAGGCACACGGGCAAAGTTCAGCAGCCCCTGAATATTGCCGTCTTCGCCCCATTTGCCGTGCAGGGCATTGAAGACGACATCCACCCCCTCAAGGGCTTGCGGCAGGACCTCGGCCACGTTCCAGCCGGGGTCAAAGGTTGTGACGTAAAAGCCGGCCTTGCGCAGGGCGCGCTCTACCTCGGCGGCGCTGGTCAACGAAACCTCGCGCTCGGCGGACAGTCCGCCCCGAAGCAAAAGTATGCGTGCGATGCTCATAGCCCAAGAATCTCTTCAGCCGGTCGCACGGCGCGCCCCGAGGCGAAGCGGCCTACGCGCCGAATTTCCCAGTGGAGCAAGAGGCCAGAGTCACGGAACACACGCTCGCGGACGGTTTCGCCCAGTTGCTCTATATCGTGGGCATCGGCCTCGCCCGTGTTGATCAGAAAGTTACAGTGCTGCTCTGAGACCTGCGCTCCGCCAACGCTCAAGCCCCGACAGCCCGCTGCATGGACGTGTTTCCATGCGCTCGGACCATGGGGCGCGTCCTCGGGCGGATTCTTGAAGGTCGAGCCACCAGTTTTCTCGCGGATCGGCTGAGTTTGCTCGCGCTGGGATTGGATGGCCAAAAGCTCAGCGTGCAGGGCTTCTGGATCGCCGGTTTCGGTCTCGAAGGTCGCTGATACAAATAGCCAGTCTGCAGGCAGGGCGCAGTGGCGGTAAGCGAGGCCTAGATCAGCAGCGGGCAGGTCCTGCAGCACGCCATCGGGTGAAATCACCCGGGCGGAAACCAGTCTCTGGTTTGTATCGCCACCGTGGGCACCGGCGTTCATGCGCAGCGCCCCACCGATGGTTCCGGGCACACCGACGTAGAAGCCCAGCCCAGCCCGACCCGCCTTTGCGGCGGTCTTCGCGACCGTCGCATCCAGGGCAGCAGCGCCAGCGGTCAATCGACTGCCGTCGATGCTGATGCTGCCAAAGGCCTTGCTGCTCAACCGGATCACGACGCCAGCCACTCCGCCATCCCGGATCAGAGTGTTCGAGCCAACGCCGAGGATCGAGACTGGAACGTCAGCTGGGCGATTACGCAGAAAGTGGGCGAGGTCCTCGGGGTCTTCGGGGCGGAAGAAAACCTGCGCTTTGCCACCGACGCGAAACCATGTCAGTGGTCCGACCGGGTGGTCGGGCTTGTAGCGGCCGCGGACCGACGGCAGAACGTCGATCAGCGCCTGCGGGTCGTCCAAAGGAGTGAGCGCGGCGGCGGCGGTCAAGACNCAGTGTCCTCGGCGGCAAGTTGCTCAGGTAGAGCATTGGCCCACGACGTTATGCTGCCGGCGCCTAAGCAGAGGACGAGATCTCCAGGCTGGGCGCGTTGGCGGATCCTGTCTGGCAGGTCAACCACATTGGCAAGGTAGTCGGCGCTACGGTGTCCCCGGGCCTGTATCCCGGCAACGAGCGCGGATGCGTCCGCACCTTCAATCGGGGCCTCACCCGCGGCGAATACATCAGCAATCAGCACGCTATCGGCTTCGTTGAAGCAGGTGCAGAAATCTTCGAACAACGTGCTCAGTCGCGAATAGCGATGCGGTTGGTGGACGGCGTGAACCCTGCCTCCGTTGCTTTCCACTCGCTGCCTCGCTGCACGCAGGACAGCGGCTATCTCGACCGGGTGATGGCCGTAGTCGTCAATAACGCTGACACCCTGCCATTCGCCAGTCAGTGTGAAGCGTCGACGGACACCGCCAAAACTCTCGAACCCGCTTTGGATTGTTTCCGGTTCCACCCCTAGTTCAAGCGCTACAGCGATGGCAGCGACGGCGTTAGAGACGTTGTGGTTCCCGAACATCGGTAGGTGGATGTCCGAAATGACCTGACTGGCGCCGGTTGGGCTCACCCGTTCGGTCACATGTACGTCGAAGGTCATGCCCATACCGTTCGAAGCAACGTTGACCACGCGTAAGTCCGCTTGGGGGTTGAAGCCGTATGTCAGCACGCGCCGATCTTCGACCGCAGGCAGCAGCCCCTGCACCGTTTCATTGTCGATGCAGGCAACCGCAAAGCCATAAAAGGGAATATTGCCCATAAAGGCGCGGAACGCGTCGTGGAGCGCCCCTTCGCTGCCGTAGTGATCTAGGTGCTCAGGGTCGATGTTGGTGACCACGGATACGGTTGCCGGTAGTCGGGTGAAGGTGCCGTCGCTCTCGTCAGCTTCGGCAACCAGCCAGTCGCCTTCACCCAGCCGCGCGTTCGTGCCGTAGGCGTTGATGATGCCGCCGTTGATGACTGTCGGGTCTTTGCCGCCCGCGTCCAGAAGGCAGGCGATAAGCGAGGTCGTGGTCGTCTTGCCGTGGGTGCCCCCAACGGCGATAGCCCATTTCAGGCGCATGAGTTCGCCCAGCATGTCGGCGCGCCGCACCACAGGCAGAGATAGCGCGCGGGCGGCTAAGAGTTCAGGGTTATCGTCACGGATTGCCGAAGAGACGACCAACACGGCGGCGTTCTGTACGTGATCGGCGTGATGCCCGACGTGGACCATGATACCTCTCGACCGCAGGCGGCCGACGTTGGCGTTTTCCCCGATGTCCGAGCCCTGTACCTCATAGCCAAGGTTGTTCAGCACCTCGGCGATTCCCGACATACCAATACCGCCGATGCCCACGAAGTGGAAGATCCCGGTATCCAACGGCATGTGCCGCATTGAGGACAGGACGTTGTTCATGGCTGGTCAATCTCCTGCTCGACCAGATCGGCGAGTTTGTCAGCGGCGCCGAGCAGCGCGCTGGCACGGGCTGCCGTGGCCATTCGGGTAAGGGCGTCGGGTGAGGCAAGAAGAGCAGACAGATGGCCAGCAACCTGCTCAGGCGCTTGAGCGCCTTCGCGGACCAGCACGGCGGCTCCGGGGTCAGTAAGCAGCCGGGCATTGCGCGCCTGTTGGTCATCGCGGTGCACCGAAAGTGGCACGAAGATAGCGGGGCGACCGGCGGCGGCGAGTTCGTGGACGGTGGTTGCCCCAGATCGGCTCAGCACCAGGTGAGCGCCAGCCAGCCGCGCCGGCATGTCGGTGAAAAACGGTGCGATTTCGAGGTGTCCCAGACCAAGNGACGCGAGGCCTGCTTCAGTCTCGGCACGGCTTTCATCACGGATCTGGGCAACCAGGTGCAGGCGACGTCGTTCATCTTTGGTCAAGCGATTCAGTGCAGCGGGCAAAAGGCTTGCAAACACGGCAGCCCCCTGCGAGCCGCCAAAGACCAACAGAGTGAGTGGATCCTCCAGCGTCGCTGGTGGCGTGTAGGCGGTTTCACCGACGGCCGCGATATCAGCTCGTATTGGGTTGCCAACGGGGTGGACGCGATCCTGTGCTGGGCTGGGTATGCCTTCTACCTGTGGGAAGGCGGCCGAAATCTGCCGGGTCTGTCGGCTGACGAAAGCATTGGCCCGGCCCATAATGCCGTTCTGCTCGTGTAGCAGGGTTGGGATACCCAGATGCTGGGCAGCCAGCACGGGGGGAACAGAGGGAAAACCGCCGAAACCGACCACAGCAGAGGGGGNGTAACGGCGGAGCAGCTTCCGCGACTGCAGGTAGCCCCATCCGAGCCGGAGCAGGCCGGTGAGGCGGCGGTGCGTGGCGCCAGAGACCAGCCCGCCAGCAGAAACCACATCGATTGATTCGGGGTCAAAATCTCCCGCAAAGGCCAGTCCTCGCCGATCTGTAACCAGCCGTAGGCTGTGGCCGCGCGCGCTCAGGCTGCGGGCCAGTGCTAGTGCTGGAAAGACGTGGCCGCCCGTACCTCCAGCGGCCAGTGCGATCAGGCTCATAGGACGCTCTCTTGTCGAGGCCGCCGCCGGGTCAGGGCCAGAAAGATACCCATCGAAATGGCAAGCGACAGCAGGGACGATCCCCCGTAGCTGAGGAAGGGCAGGGTCATGCCCTTGGTCGGAATAAGTGCCAAAGTTGACCCCATGTTGATTAAGGCTTGCAAACCAAGTTGCGATACCAGACCAGCGGAGGCCAGGGCGGTGAACAGGCTGTCGTGCCGTGCTGTGAGTGCAACCCCACGCAGCACCAGCAGCGTATAGATCAGCAACACGCCGATGCAGGCCATTAGGCCGAATTCTTCTCCCAACACCGAGAAGATAAAGTCGTTATGCACGTCCGGGATGGCGTCCTTGACCAGTCCCTCACCTGGGCCTACGCCCAGCCAACCACCATCATTAAAGGCATCGGACGCCCTTTGCAGCTGGTAGTGTTTGTCCCCGACGGTGAAGAAGCTCTCCACCCGACTATGGACGTGGGGCATGAAGGTATAGGCTGCGCCAGCCGCCGCACCACCCAGCACGCCTAACCCGACGATCCAGACCATCCGGTAACCGCCCAAAAACAGCTGGAATCCCCAAATCGTGGCGAAAAGTACCGACTGGCCAAAGTCCTTTTGCAGGGTCAGCAGGCCGATGATGAGCACCAGCAGGAAAAAGTTGGCTGGCAATGCCCAGCGGGTCTGCATGCGCCTGTCGAGCGCAAACAGCCAGGCGCTGACCACAAAGAACGCCGGTTTCATGAACTCTGAGGGCTGCAGTTTAATCAGGCCAAGGTCGATCCAGCGCTCTGCGCCCTTGATCGTCGAGCCGTAAACGATGGTTGCCGCCATGCCGCCGAGCCCGACAATCACCCCCAGCACGCTTAACCGCCAGATCCATACCGGACTGAACAGGCTTAGGACAAAGAACATCAGCACAGCGGGCACAAGAAAGATGAGGTGCCGGTTGACGAAGTAGTAAGCACCCAGTCGTAGGTCTTCGGCCATGGCCGGTGAAGCGGAAAAGGATAGCAAGGCCCCNATGGCCATCAGAATCAGCACGACCACGATGGTTGTGCGATCCACTGTCCACCACCAACGCCCAAAAACNGACGTATCGGCGCGGGAGACATGGCTCATGTCAAAATCCCCTAGGTCAAATAGGTCTCCACCAGGGCTCGAAATGCATCACCCCGGACTTCAAAAGATGAGAATTGATCCCACGAAGCGGCCGCGGGGGCCAGTAAAATCGTCGCAGAATGTGTCGATTCGCTCTCGGCTGTGGCCAAAGCTGCTCGGAAGGCCTGCTCCAGATCGTTGAAAACAGCGCTTTCAACCCCGCGCTCTGCCAACGTGGCTGCGAACTCTGGACCGCTGTCGCCGTAGCAGAAGGCACCACGGACTTCGGACAGGTCATGGAGGGTCGCGCCAAGCCCGTCTTCTTTGGCTTCACCACCGAGCAACCAGTAAATATTGGTATACGCACGCAGCGCCACGGCAGCNGCTTCGCCATTGGTCGCTTTGCTGTCATTGATGAAGGTCAGCCCGCTTCGAGTGCCGATGCGCTCTTGCCGGTGGGCTAGCCCGGTGAAACTGTCTAAGCCTGTTGCGATGGCCGCGACATCCATGCCAGCGTGCCAGGCCAGACCGGCAGCAAGTGCAGCATTCTGCCCGTTGTGTGCGCCAGAGAGGTGCGGGAGGTCGCGCAGATCCATAATCCGCTGGCCGTTGAGGCGTAAGTCTCCTCCGGCGGCCGACAGGCCAATGTCCAACGTGCGTGCCGTGGCCACCGGAAGCACTGTTGCGCGGCTGTGGTTACCCAAAGCAGCGGCGATCGTCGGACCGTAGTCGTCATCAACACCGATCAGGGCGAGGTGTCCGGGCTGCTGGCGGGCGAAAATGCGCAACTTAGCGTCAATATACCCCGACAGCCCACCATGACGCGAGAGGTGGTCCGGACTGATATTGAGCAGGCCCGCCCCACTGAACACCGTACTGCGGCAAAGATCGAGCTGGTAACTGGATAATTCAAGGACGAAGGGTGCGCCTCGCGGGGGCGGATCCAGCGCCAAAACGGCATTGCCGATATTACCGCCTACTGCCGGGTTCATGCCCGCGGCGGCGAGCACGTGCCCGAGGAGCGCTGTGGCGGTGGATTTGCCGTTGGTTCCTGTTAGCCCGATGAACGGGTGGNCTTGCGCGCGCGCCTGCCAAAGAAGCTCAACGTCACCGATCACAGGGATGTTCTGCGCCTGAGCTCGGCTCACAGCGGGGTGCGGGCTGGGATGGGTCAACGGGACACCNGGGGATAGGACCAGCGCATGGTGGTCAGTATCAAAACCAGCATCGGCGAAGTTGCGCGGACGGACATCAGGCAGTGCAGCGAGGCAGGCCTGCAGCGTTTCCGGCCGATCGTCCCAGACCTCGACCACTGCTGCTCCGCCCGCCAGCGCCGCGCGGGCCGCGGCCTCACCTGTCCGGGAAAGCCCGAGCACGCCGATTTTGCGGTCTTCTAGGCAGTGGAGGGGGATCATGATCTAACCTGTTTTGTGGCTTTCTGCAGGGTCACTGTTCTTCTGGTTTCAGACTCGGTTTGACGTGCACGCCAAACTCAACGAATCTTCAGCGTGGCAAGCCCGATCATGGCGAGAACTACGGCAACGATCCAGAAGCGAATGACGATGGTCGGCTCTTGCCAGCCCATCTTTTCGAAGTGGTGGTGGATCGGCGCCATACGAAAAATACGGCGGCCGGTGAGTTTGAAGGACGTAACCTGAATAATGACGGACAGCGCCTCCATGACGAACAGCCCGCCGATGATGGCGAGCACCAGCTCATGCTTGGTGATCACGGCGATTGTGCCGATGGCACCGCCCGCTGCAAGCGAGCCGGTATCGCCCATAAACACCTGTGCCGGTGGCGCGTTGAACCAAAGAAAGCCCAGTCCCGCGCCCACCAGTGCTGCGCAAAGGACCGCGAGCTCTGAGGTATTTGGGATCAGGTTGAGTGCAAGGTCCGCAGACCAGTCTGGGCGGCTGACCACGTAGGCGATCAAGGCAAACGAACCAGCGGCGATCATGATCGGGACAATGGCCAGCCCGTCTAGCCCGTCGGTGAGGTTCACAGAGTTGGAACTGCCGACAACGACGAAAAGGCCAAACAGAATCATCACCGGACCCAGAGCGAGGTACCAGTCTTTGAATACTGGAAACAGGAGCTTCCCAGCCAGTTCAGGCGGTGCGTTGACGTAGATCAGGGTACANGCGATCAGACCGATCCCAACCTGTCCAAAAATTTTGAAGCGTCCGGCGATGCCGTTAGGATCCTGCCGCGAAACCTTCATATAGTCATCGATGAAGCCGAGCAGGCCATAACCGCTGGTCACGAACAGAACGATCCAGACATAGGCGTTGCGCAGATCCGCCCAAATCACAGTCGAAATCAGCATGGATGCGAGGATCATCGCGCCGCCCATGGTGGGGGTGCCTTTTTTCGTCAGTAGGTGGGTTTCAGGGCCATCAGTACGGATAGGCTGGCCCTTTTCCTGCACTGAACGCAGCCAGTTAATGATCGACGGACCAATGATAAAGCAAATCAGCATGGCGGTGAAAACCGCGAGACCGCCGCGTGTGCTTGTGTAGCTGAGCAGATTGGCGAGGCTGTAGTCGCTGGTATAGGGGTCGATCAGGATTGGAAGCATGGAGTGGCGTTACCGTTTAATGGGTTTGGTTTCAAATCAAATCAATTCAGGACGTCAGCTTGTCGACAATACGGTGCACGCCGGATCCCAGTGAGCCTTTGACCAACCATGTGTCGCCTGAGCGGACATGTTGTGCAATTCCCGCATAGAGGTCGAGGGCTTTAGGCGCAGTCTCACCGCGTTGATCGGGGCGCAGCTGTGTCCGCAGCGCTTCGCGGTGGTCACCGCAGATATAGACACGATCGATCGATAGTGCGGCGATAAAACGGCCAATCCGCGCGTGTTCAGTGGCCGGATCGTCGAGTTCGAGCATATCGCCAAGCACAGCGACCCGCCTTCCAGCGGTCGGTGTTTCGGCCAGCAGCTTCAGCGCTGCCTCCATCGAGGCAGGTGACGCATTGTATGATTCGTCGATGAGCAGCGCTCCACCGCCGTCAATGCCCGATATGTTGAGTTTCAGCCCTCGGCCTTTCAGGGGAGTGACGGTGCTCGCGCCGTCAATGAACGCGGCTGTTTGCGCTTCGGTCGCCTGCAGGGCTGGCAAAACGGCGAGTAGCGCTGCTAGCGCGGCGTACCACTGGTCTCCGGCCAACTGAAGTCTGACCGGTATACCATTAATGTAACGGGTGCCATTGCGGCTATCGGTGCTCAGGCGCAGGTCAGCCCCTTCTTGTGAGCCAAAGCTTCGNACCTGAGACGCGAAGCGCATGGCATGCTCCTTCAATCGCTCAAAGTACGGATTGTCAGCGGGTAGAACCGCCAGCCCCCTCGCGTTAGCATTTTCGGCTCCGTCTGCGGCTGACAAGCCTTCAACGATTTCAGCTTTGGCGTCGGCGATTTCCACCGTGCTGTTAAAAAATGCACTGTGGGCAGCGGAAACCCACGTGATCAGTGCTGCGTCCGGCCGCACCAGTCGCGTCAGGGCGCGGATTTCGCCGGGCGCGCTCATCCCCATCTCAATTACGGCAAAGCGGGTGTCGACTGGCATGCGGGCGAGGGTAAGCGGTACACCGTAATGGTTGTTGAGATTGCCAATAGTGGCATGTGTCCGGCCCAGCGTGGCAAAGCCAGCTGCCGCGAGTTCCTTAGTGCCAGTCTTGCCGACCGAGCCGGTGATCCCGAGGACAAAGGCCTGTGTCGCCTCCCACCGGCGGTGGTGGGCCAGCGCTTCTAGCGCCGCGCCGGTGTCAGGTACGACAATTTGAGGCGTCCAGACTTCCACCGGGCGATCTACCAGCAAGGCTGCAGCCCCGGCTTCTGCAGCCGCTCTCGCAAAATCGTGGGCATCGTGATGAGGACCGCGCAGGGCGATGAAAAGGTCACCAGGCACAAGGCCGCGGGTATCGATGGACACGCCGTTGATGGGGCCGGCGGTCTCTGCGTTGAGCAGTCTGCCCTGTGTCGCCCGAGCGACAGCCTCCGCAGTCCACAAGCTCATTTCGTGACCCCGCCGTTATCGACTGAACCCCAAAGCAATGTAGCGGCTGCGCGCGCCTGCGCAGCATCGTCAAAGGCAAGGGTCTCGTCGCCGATAATCTGACCGGTTTCGTGGCCTTTGCCGGCGATGACCAGCAGGTCCTCGGGGGCCATGGTGCTGATGGCCTCCGCAATGGCTTCCGCCCGATCACCAATTTCCCGCGCTTCGGGCGCTCCCGCACGGACCGCAGCACGGATCATGGCGGGGTCTTCACTGCGTGGATTGTCGTCGGTGATCAATGCCCAGTCGGCCTGCTGCGCCGCGGCACGTCCCATCAGAATGCGCTTGCCCGGATCACGATCGCCACCGGCACCGAAGACGACCATTAACCGCCCCCGACAATGGGGACGGGCGGCGCGCAGTGCAGTTTCCAGTGCGTCGGGCGTATGCGCGTAGTCGATAAGCACGCGACCATGCGGGGCGTGTGGGTGTCGCGCAACCGGCATCATTCGCCCCGGCACGCCCATCCCATCGCCGTCCTCTGACAGTACCGTCAATCGTGCATCTAGGGCCTCGGCTGATACATCCTTACCGCCGACGCGGGCCAAGCCCAGAGCCAGGGCGATATTTTCTGCCTGAAAAGCACCGAAAAGTGGCAGATCGAACTCTCGGTACGGGGCGCCCTTCCAAGCGGTTTGTAGCCTCAGGCCATCCGGCTGTGCAGTGGCCCGGTAACTGAGGTGCGCGCTGTCAGAACCCAGTGCGCCAAGCCGGAACAGATCCAGCCCAAGGGCTGCCAGCTCATGTGACTGCGGTCGGCGTTCATCGATCACAACCCGTCCACCGGGTGCAAGTCGCTCGGTGAACAAAATGCGCTTGGCATCCCAGTACGCGTCCATGGTCTGGTGATAATCAAGATGATCTCGGCTGAGGTGGGTGAAGCCCGCTGCGATGAAATCCAGTCCTGCGAGACGCCCCTGATCAAGGCCGTGAGAAGACGCTTCCATCACCGCCTGCTCGTACCCGGCGGCGGCGGCGGCGGCCAGTCCCCGAGCCAGCGATAGGGCGTCGGGGCTGGTCAGGGACGGCAGGTCAAGCAGCCCCTTGGGCCGAAGTCCCAGCGTCCCGATCGAGGCGGTGCGTGTTGGATCCAGCAGCAGCCGGGTAAAGTGCACAACGGACGTTTTGCCGTTTGTACCAGTTACACCAATCAATCGATCGGGCAGGGGGCCATAGAAGCGCGCTGCGAGACGAGCAAAGGCTGCTGCTGTTCCGGTTCTCAGGCTAGGGGCATCTGGTATCGTGATCCAGCACCCGCGTAGCTGGGCGCTTTCTTCGGGTTTCGGTCCACGGCGTGCCAGAATGCTGCTTGCCCCGCGGCTCAGGGCGTCAATTATGAAATCATGGCCGTCAATTCGCTGCCCGGGGAGCGCAGCAAACAAGGTGCCCTGCGATGCGTCGCGACTATCAGAGCAGAGCGCAAGAATATCGGCGACGTCGACGTTACCTTCCGGGCCCTGTCCGTCTACAGCCGGTCCGCTGGCATCGAAAGTGAAGCCTTCCTCGCGGAGCCACTGGAGCAGGGTCAGGACACTATGGGGCATCGGTCAACGGCTGGCGACCGGGTCGCCATCTTCCGGGTAAGGGTCTGGCTCGAGCCCAAGCATTGGCGCGACACGCTCTACGATACGACTAAAGGCCGGGGCTGCGACCCAACCGCCGGTCGCCCGTCCGCCGGTCCGCTCCTGCGCCTCGGAATCGGGGCTGTCGACCATAATCAGCAACGTGTATTTTGGCGCGTGGATGGGGAAGGCACCAACAAAGGTGGCGCGTCGGGCATCCTCGTTGTAGCCGCCTGGTCTGGCGATATTGGCTGTGCCGGTCTTACCACCGATCCGGTAATCATCTGTTCGCGCAAAGCCGCCGGTCCCATTGTTAACTGTATACTCGAGCATCTCCCGCATGATCGCCGATGTTTCCTCTGATATCACCCGTCGGCCGTACTGTAGTGGCTGGCCTTCGGGTACGCGCACCAGAGTAGGCGGCAGGTAAACCCCACCGTTGACGATGGCTGAGAAGGCGTTGGCAACCTGCAGCGGCGATGCGGCAATACCGTATCCATAGGAGATGGTGGCTGTGGCCGATTTCCCCCAACGCGCCGGATATTGCGGGCGGGCACGCTCCATGATCTCGACTGTGCTTCTGGTCAACAGCCCGAGATCACGTAAGAATGATTCTTGCGCTTCAGCGCCCATTCGCAGCGCTAGCTTCGCGGCACCAATGTTCGAAGACCGCCGCAGAATGTTGAACGGGTTCATTGTGTCTTCATAGCGCTTGTAGTCGCCAATCTCGAAGCCACTGATCACCAATGGCCGCGAGACATCAATTTCTTCATCTAGGCTTACGGTTTTGCCGTCGATAGCAGCGGCCAACGTGAACACCTTGAACACCGAACCCAGCTCATAGGCCGCCAAGGTCGCGCGGTTCAGCCGTTGGGCCTCCGACTGTGTTGCGGGGTTGTAGGGATCAAAGTCAGGGAGAGAGACAAGCGAAATCACTTCACCAGTGTTGGCATCCATCAACACGGCCGCTCCGGCGATGGCCCCAAATTCCTCGATGGTCGCGGCAAGCTCCTCCGCCACTATGTGTTGAACGCGCACGTCGATCGATAGCGCCAGCGGGTTCACGCCTTCCTTTAGCAAGAGGTCAAAGTGGGCCTCGACCCCGGATTGACCGACAGTATCAATGTTGTTGTAGCCGACGATGTGGGAAGTCAGGTTGCCTTGCGGATAGACGCGGTACTGCTCTTCGAGGAAGTTCAGCCCGGGTTCCCCGAGATTGAAGACGGCTGCTTCCTGATCAGGGGTCAGGCGACGCTTGATATAGACGAAGGGCCGGTTCGAAATCAGATTGGCACGCAGGCGACCAGGATCGAGCTCTGGGAAAATCCGGACCAGCCCCGCGATGGTACCTTCGAGGTCCGTAATCTTGGAGGGTACGGCGTAGGCGGCTTTGCGATAGACGTTGTCAGAAAGCACGCGCCCATTGCGATCAGTCAGTTGGCTGCGCCGGAATTCCTGAGCGCCGGTGTCGAGTTTAGGGGTGATAGTGGGGATCGGCTCCCGGCCCTCAGCGATCACAGCCAAATGTATGATCTCGCGACCGATGACCGAGAACAGACATAGGAACCCTAGCCCCAGCAGCCAAAGGCGCCAAAGGCGGACAGCCCGGCCGTGCCGTAACGCCGTGTGAGAACTGCCATGGTCGGCGCGTCCGGCGTTGAGTCCTCCGCCGGTCTTTCCACCGCGCAGCATGCGCTGTGGGTTTGACGCGAGGCTAGCGTCGAGAACGTGACTGCTGGGGTCGGGTGTATAGGCTGTCATTGCGGTGCATTTACTCCGATCCGGCGCTATTGCGGCCGGACTGGTTGATTACAGACGCGATCAGGTCCGGGGCGTGGATCGGCCTCAGTGAACCGACCCGGCTGGCCTCGTCGTCACTGGTGGCAAATTGGTTTAAACGCGCGTTGGCTGCTTCATCGATGGTGAGAAGCATCACAGGGCGCATGTCCTCAGGCCGGACTGGGATAGCATCCACCGGCGCAATCGTACCTTGGCGAGATTCTTCAAATCCGGTGAGGAAATCATGACTGAGTTTGGTCAGACGGCGTGGTTGATTGAGTTGCGTCCACTCCAGCTCCAATTGGCGGATCCGTTCTCGCGTTTCGTGGATGTTGCCGACGGTTGCATCCCGTTCATCGCCCAGCTGCTGGACGGTGATTTTGACCTGGAACAGAGTAATGACCAAGCCCACAAACAGGGTGGCCCAGAACAGATGCGCCACTCGGATCATGCGGCTTCTCCAGTTGGCTGTGCATTGGTTTCGGCCCAAGCTTCGGCTTCTGTTCGGCGCGCGGCGCGCAGCTTGGCAGAGCGCGCGCGCGGGTTGGCGCGGCTCTCGTCGCTCTGTGCTTCTAACGGTTTGCGGGAGATGAGGGTGAAGCTGGGCTCGCGCAAAGGGGCGGCCTCGTCTTCCCACGGGAGGCGTCGGCTATCCTGCCGCCGCTGCTCGCTCCGGGTGCGGAGGAAAGTTTTGACAATGCGGTCTTCGAGGCTGTGGAAGCTGACCACGACCAGACGGCCGCCGGGCACCAGCAGGCGTTCCGCCGCCGCCAGCCCGCGTTCAAGTTCACCAAGCTCGTCATTTACGTGGATGCGCAGGCCCTGAAACGTCCGGGTCGCTGGGTCGATACCGTCTTTCGCCCTGCGGACGACCGAGCGAACGATGTCTGCCAACCGTCCGGTGGTCTCGATCCGGGCTTCGGTACGGGCATCGACGATGGCACGAGCAACCGCACGTGAGCGACGTTCCTCGCCGTATTTGTAGATCACATTCGCCAGCGCAGTTTCGTCCATGACGTTGACCACGTCGGCGGCCGAGGGGCCACGGGACGTATCCATCCGCATATCCAGCGGACCATCCTTGCCAAAGGAGAAGCCGCGACCGGCTTCATCAATCTGTGGCGAAGAAACCCCCAGATCGAGGACAATCACGTNAACGGTGTTGAGGCCAAGTTGGCGGGTGACTTGTTCCATCTCTGAGAAAGCGGCGTGGTGAACTTCAAGGCCGGGTAGGTCGCTCATCAATGCCGTACCGTAGTCTACGGCGACTGGATCACGATCCAGCGCGATGTAGCGACAGTCAGGCTGAGCTGCCAGTAGGGCGCGGGCGTAGCCACCACGTCCGAATGTACCGTCGATCACCGTTCCCCCCGCTGGGACCGCGGTTGATGCCAGCACTTCGCGCAGCATCACCGGATCGTGGGCGTGCGTAGTGTCGATCAGCTCTGGCGGGATAGCGAACATGGCGGCGAAGGGCCTTAAATAATACGGCGAGAATTATTTGATCGATGAATGGGCAAACGCGGCTGAAAATACAGCGCATAACAATCTTAACATTACCTTAGGATATGGTCTGAGTAAATTGAAAACGCAAGAAAAATTACAAATGCTAGAGTCGCAATACTCTTGAATTTGATCAGCAATGGGTGCTGTGAGGGCTAGGGTAAAGCCGTCCAACGGGAGGGTGAAAGCAGAGGGCCTGTAAGCCGGGTTCTGTAGCGAAAACGGGCCAAGCCCGTTCCCCCGATGGCCATTCATCTGGACCAGAGGTCGCCCCCTGGTTCTCGCGCCCTACCACCGCAGTCGCCCGAAAACCGGCGCTGTCCCGGCCCCGGAGGGCAGGACACTCTGCGTTACTTGGGCTTGCTCCGAGTGGGGTTTACCATGCCGCTTCCATTGCTGGTCACGCGGTGCGCTCTTACCGCACCCTTTCACCCTTACCACCAACCCGGGAGGACTGGGGGCGGTTTGCTTTCTGTGGCACTATCCCTGGGCTCGCGCCCGCCGGGTGTTACCCGGCACCCTGTTTCCGTGGAGCCCGGACTTTCCTCACCGACCCCGAACGGGCCAGCGCGACCATCCGGCCCTCTGCAGGGGTTAGTCCTCGGTCAAGCGTGGGACGGTGTAAAGCTCTTTCAACCGAGAGAAAGCTGCATTGATCCGGGCGAGTTGCTTATCGGCGAGGGCCATGAGTTCATCCGGCAGGCCCAACGAGGCCAACTGGTCGGGGTGATGCTCGCGAACCAGAGAGCGATGCGCTTTGCGGATTGTCTCCCAGTCTGCGTCACGGTCGACCCCAAGTATTATGAAGGGATCGTCATCAAGATCCTGTCGGTAGATAAGCGCTAGCCTTTCGAATTCTGCCGCTGACCAGCCGAAAAGTTCCGCAACGTGACCGAGGAAATCTAGCTCAGGCGTTGAGACTTCNCCGTCGGCCGATGCAATGTGGAATAAGCACGCCATGAGCCGTTCCAGTTCAGGACTGCGTGGCTCGAACAGTCGGGCAATGCGCCGTGCATAACCGTCGAAGCCAGCGACATCCTGCCGTGCGAGGTTGAACAGCATGCCGACGTTTTCGTGCTGGTCTTCTGGCACGTGGAAGACTTCGCGGAAGGCTCTGACTTCGTCACGGGTCACCTGACCATCGGCCTTGGAGAGCTTGGCACCCAGTGCAATAACGCCAATGGTAAAGGCCTCAGACTTGTCGCCCCGCTCTCGCGCACGGCCGAGTACAGCCTCGAAGCCAATCTCCAATGCGCGCAAAATCCGTTGCCAGAGGGTCATAAATCNGCTTTCTCTGATCGCGAAAGAGCCTGTACCTGTCATAGTAGCTCGCGGTGGCCAAGGCCAGTCACAGCCGCGCAAGGCGGGTGAACAGGTGCTGTGCGTCCAGGTAACTGGGCTCAGGCTCTCGCATGATGACTGGCAACCGTTTCCAGGCGGGTTTGAACCGGTGGCTCTCACTGGGGCTGTTCGCGAGGCGTTTTCTGTGAGTGAAGGGAGGCGGTTTTGCCCTTTGACAAAATTCTGATCGCGAACCGGGGTGAAATCGCCTGTCGCGTCATTCGTACTGCCCGCGATATGGGTATTCGCACGGTCGCCGTGTATTCCGATGCTGACGTCGGCTCGAAGCACGTAGAGATGGCGGATGAGGCCGTACGGGTGGGAGAGGCGGCCTCTGCAGCTTCGTACCTGCAAGGGCGACGAATCATCGATGCGGCATTGAAGACCGGTGCCAAAGCGATTCATCCGGGCTTCGGTTTTCTCAGTGAGAATGCCGAGTTTTGCGAGGCTGTGCAGGCTGCGGGGCTGGTCTGGATTGGTCCGCCCGCTGGTGCAATTCGCTCGATGGGGGACAAGATTGAGTCCAAGCGGCTCGCGGCGGCGGTGGGCGTGTCGACCGTGCCAGGTTATGTCGGTGAAATCGACACTCCTGAGCAAGCGGTTGAGATTGCAACGGACATCGGCTTTCCCGTGATGATCAAGGCCTCTGCCGGCGGAGGCGGCAAAGGCATGCGTATTGCCAAAAGGGCTGAGGATGTGGTCGAGGGGTTCCGTGCAGCCCGGGCTGAGGCAGAAGGTGCCTTCGGTGATGACCGCATCTTCATCGAGAAATTTATTGTTAACCCGCGCCATATTGAGATCCAGATTCTCGCTGACCAGCGAGGCAACCTCGTTCATCTTGGGGAACGGGAATGCTCAATTCAGCGTCGGCATCAGAAGGTGATCGAAGAGGCGCCTTCACCGTTGCTGGATCCGGAAACGCGGGCGGCCATGGGCGCGGAGGCTATCGCGCTNGCACAGGCTGTGGACTATGCCTCGGCCGGGACGGTGGAATTCATCGCCGATCAGGCACGTAACTTCTACTTTCTTGAGATGAACACCCGTCTCCAGGTCGAACATCCGGTGACGGAGTTGATCCATGACATCGATCTGGTTGAGTGGATGATCCGCGTCGCGGCGGGGGAAGAACTGCCGTTCCGGCAATCGGAAATCGAGCATGAGGGTTGGGCCATGGAAGCTCGGGTTTATGCTGAAGATCCGCTACGGGGGTTCTTGCCGTCGATCGGGCGGCTTTCGGTCTATCAGGAGCCGCAGGGGTCGGGTGTTCGCGTGGATTCTGGCGTTCGTGAGGGCGATGAGATTTCCATTCACTANGACCCCATGATCGCCAAGGTCATCGCCTTCGGGGTTGATCGGTCTGAAGCGATAGAACGCTTGGCCGGGGCGCTTGATGGATATGTGATCGAAGGCCTGGACCATAACGCGGCCTTCGTGAATCAAGTGCTAGGTGCAGAGCGATTTCAGACTGGCGAACTGAGCACCAACTACATCACCGAAGAGTTTCCGGAAGGTTTCACGCTCGCCCATGTTGCCGGTGGTGCGGATGAGGGCATGCTGGTGGCGTTGGCNGGGCAGGTGCTGCGGGTCAATGCAGCTTTGGATGCGTCGGATGAAACGGGCGCCCATACGTTGCTCGTGGATCAGCGCGCTTACCGTGTGCGCTTTGAAGATCGGTCTGATGGACTGAGCGTGGAGGTGGAGGGCCCTGAACCGGGGGCGGCACAATTTGGAACAGATGTCCTGGACTGGCAGCCAGGCGAGCGGGTCTATCGATGCATGCTCGGGGGCCATTTGCTCGTACTTCAGGCGCGCCGTCGCGGGTTGGTCTGGACGGTGTCCCATGGCGGTCGCTCGGTGAGCCTGAAACCGATGCGAGCGGAGGTTGCGGCGCTCTACGGTCTTATGCCTGAGCCAAAGGTGGCCGATACTACACGGCAGCTGATTTCGCCAATGCCAGGGTTGCTGAAGTCCATTATCGTCGAAGTCGGGCAGGCGGTAAAAGCCGGTCAAACATTGGCTGTTGTCGAAGCAATGAAGATGGAGAACCTGCTGACTGCGGCTGTTGACGGTGTCGTAGAGTCGATCCCTGCGACGGTTGGCGCCACGCTGCAGCGAGATGAGGTGATCTTGACGCTGGAATAGCGTGCCCGTGGCGGAAAACTGATCGGAAGAGGCACGACAAATTCGTCAAGAGTTCATCGGATCGTGCGCGTGGGAGATTTGTAAGCCGCGAAGCGGCGTCAAATCGAGCGCGCCACTCCTGGTAAAGGACCGTTATAGCGTGGCCTTTGATCTTGCCTCATCGGCCAAGCCCCATGGTTTTTGAATGAGGTCTGATGGTTCACTTTGATGGGCCGATCAGCATCGGGTCGAGTGTTGGTTTTAAGACCGATTCGGTTGCGCCGACTTGGCCCCGACCGCGCTTCGCGCGGCGGGCCCAAGCGCCGCGCACGACGTAAACCGGTCACGTTGAGCAAGGCTCAACGTGGCAGTATCATTGCGCGTCCTGCACCCGAAGACGGCGAAGCCGTCGCGGGTGCGGGGCGCCACCCGACTGATAGTTTGAGATGAATGGCTTCAGGCGGCGTTGCGCGCTCGGGCCTCAGCCGCTTCGCGGCCTTCGGCCCTCCCACGCGCAACTTCTCTGGCGCTCATTTGTGTTTGTTGCAGGCCCGCTCAGGCAACAAGTAGGACGTGTTTTTTCTTTCCTGATGAGAGCCGCACTGCCCCGGTCTCGTGATCGATATCCGAGGCGAAGAGGACCAAGTCCTCATCTTCGACCTTCTTGCCGTTGACCCGCGCACCGCCACCTTTGATCAATCGCCTGACCTCCCCCTTAGAGGCTGCCAACCCTGCGGCGATAAAGGCATCTTGGACGCTTAATCCACCCTCAATTGCGCCGTCCGGTGCCTTTGCCCGCGGCAGGTCGGCGGAAACGCCTCCGGCGCCGAAAGTTGTCGCAGCGGCTGCGGCAGCAGCCTCGGCCGCCACCTCACCCCGACATAGCCGTGTGGTTTCCAGCGCCAGTACCTTCTTTCCTTCGTTGATGGCAGCGCCTTGCGCCTGCCCCAAAGCATCACACTCTTCCACTGGTAATTCCGTGAATAGCTTGAGAAAGCGGCCAACGTCCGCGTCTTCGGTGTTTCGCCAGAACTGGTAGAAGTCGAAATCGCTCAGCCTGTCTGCATTGAGCCAGACTGCACCGCCAGCCGACTTACCCATCTTCTGTCCAGACGCTGTGGCAAGCAGCGGGACAGTTAGCCCGAACAGATCTCTGCCATCAATCCGACGGCCTAATTCGATCCCCTGAACAATATTGCCCCACTGATCTGAGCCGCCCATCTGCAAAGCCGCACCAAAGCGGCGCGCGAGCTCCAGAAAATCATAACCTTGAATGATCATGTAGTTGAATTCGAGGAAGCTAAGGTTCTGCTCGTTCTCCAGTCGGCGTCGGACGAAATCCATCTTGGTCATTGCGTTAACCGAAAAGTGACGTCCCACCTCGCGCAGAAAATCGATGTACATCAGCCCCTCAAGCCAATCGGCATTATTAGCCATGATGGCACCGGTCGGGCTGTCATCGTAACGCAGAAACCGGTCAAAAATTGTACGGATGCTAGCCATATTGCCNGCGATAATCTCATCGGTAAGCAGCGGCCGCGCCTCATTCTTGTCCGAGGGATCTCCGATTTTCGTGGTGCCACCGCCCATCAGTGTAATCGGCCGATTGCCGGTCCGTTGGAACAGTCGCAGCATCATGATATTCATCAAATGCCCGACGTGCAGCGAATCTGCCGTGCAATCGTAACCAATGTAAGCGGTGACCGGCCCGGCGGCGAAGGCCTTGTCGAGTCCTTCGACATCCGTGCATTGATGCAGATAGCCACGGTCAAAGGCCTCTTTCAAAAAGGGCGACCGGGCTTGGGACAAGGGCTGCTCGTTGCTCATGATGCGTCGTCTCTCTCTGGCTCGGGCTAAAGTTCAGTCAGTCAGCTTTTGCCGTTTTCGACGTCGTCTGCATCGCCGTCCTTGGTGTCCATGGAGTCCAGAAGCTCGTCGAAGTCCATCTCAACATCGTCATCTTCAACTTCAATCACCGGCTCTTCATCTTCTTCAGGTGGCAAGAGCTGTGGCGCAGCCTCTATGTAGCTTCGGATTGAGCTCTCCAGTTCCTTCTCTTTGCCAGTAAAGAAATGGTTGGCCCCCTCTACCACGTGGTAGTCAATTTCGATGCCACGCTGAGCGCGCAGTTTTTCAACCAGTTTGAACACCTGATCCTGCGGCACGAAGTCGTCCTGATTGCCCTGAATGAACAGACCCGAGTTTGGGCAAGGGGCGAGGAAGGTGAAATCGTACAGATTTGCTGGGGGCGAAACGCTGAGGAACGCGTTGATTTCCGGGCGCCGCATCAGCAACTGCATGCCAATCCACGCTCCGAAATCATAGCCTGCAACCCAGCACCCACGCGCGTTGGGCCGGTGGGTCTGCAGCCAATCGAGCGCCGTGGCAGCATCGGAGAGTTCCCCCTCACCGCGGTCATACTCACCCTCTGATGCGCCGACGCCTCGGAAGTTAAAGCGCAGGACATTGAACCCTGCATTCACAAAGGTGTGGAACATCAGAAACGTCACCGTGTTGTCCATGGTGCCGTTGTGTTGGGGGTGGGGGTGTAGGATTAGGGCAATGGGAGCCGAGTCGTCGTCATTACCTTCATAGCGGGCTTCGATGCGACCTTCTGGGCCGGGTATGATCAGCTTGGGCATGGGGCGTCTCGCTTTTGTGTTTGACCAGGTGTTTAGATCAAAGCGAGCCACTAAAGAAGACCATGGATAGGAGGGTTGCTTATTGCGCTGAGGTCCCTGTTTCCGATGACGTGTCAGAGGCGTTATCAGGGGTCAAGCCACGATCAGTCTCGCTTCCTGGGACTACCTCTGGGCCAGTGGCGCTGGTTTCTGCTGCCGAATCGATGGAACGGGCCTGACCAGCATCGTCATCAAAGACCACATCATCCTCGCCGCTAAAGCCGAAGCTGAAACCACCGGCATCCTCTATGGGGGCATTGCCTTCGCCGACTCCACCGCCAAACATCGTCTGACTGATGAGGTCCACGAGATTCACCGCATCGCTGGTATCTTCGATGATATGGCCCTCGGCCATCATGGTCATCGAGCCGCCCGCGACCAGCTCTATAAAATTACCCCCGAGCAAGGATCCAAAGCTGATTTTTGCGGAAGTGTCATCCGGTAGGGCCAGACCTGGGTTCAGGCCAATTTCAACAACGGCTTCGAAGTAGGGTTCTTCTAAACGGGCTGCAATAACGCGACCGACGGGAACCCCCGACATCTTGACTGTAGCGCCGGGATCGATGCCGTCTGCGTTGCCGAACACTGCAAAAACGCGCGTGCCTTCACCACCGCCAGAAAGTGGGCGACCTGACAGTAGCATACTGCCGAAAAACAGAGCGGTGCCAACAACCAGCGCACCAAGGATGATTTCAAGGGATCTGTTGGTCGAAGCCATGCGTACGGCCTACCTGGTCTCGCTCGGGTTCCAGGCCTGATAGTCTCCAGTGGTCGAGGCGCGTGGCTGGCCTGTGCGTGGGTCACCATCCGGGACGTAAGCGTCCGGTGTACCGGTCTGGTTTGGCAGGTGGTTCTTTTGCCATGTAAACTTGCTTAAACTGGCCTCAGTCGGTGGAAGCTCAAGTGTGTGGTTCATCCACCCCTGCCATTCAGGAGGAATCCGGCTGGCTTCCTTTTCGACGCGATAGATGACCCACCGGCGCTCTTTGAGCGATGAACCGATCATGGCGCGAGCGCGCCGCTCTTTATAATAACGGTTGCCNTCTTCATCGGTTCCGACGAGCGTACCATTAAAAAAAGTGTGCAGGCGCGTGGCAAAGGACGACATCTGTTATTCCGATTCGGGTGGAGACGAGTTGTTCAAACCGACGGGAACTTAGCCGCGTGCGATCTAAATTGCCAGCCCCGGCGTGGTCACGCATAATCTGCTGCGGAATGGTTTCATGTCAGTGACTTGGAGGGGTAGAGCCGTGGCTTTCGACGGACGGGTCTGGCCCGTGTTTAAAAAATTTCGGCTGCCTTAATTTCGCGTAATTTCATAGCCCTGAGACACTACATCTTGTGCTTCGAAGGCAAACTGCGACGAAATGTTGATTTTTTCTGTGGAAAACCCTGGGCAATTGTGAGACAGTAACTNGCCTTGAGCGGTCATTTGTTTCCGTTCAATGACGCGAGAACTCATAAGTGTCCAACAACCTAAAAGTTCTTGCTTCGTTCTAGTTTTTTGTTGCATCAAAGACGANGCGGCCATTGCGTTGAAGTTTTCCACGCAATTCAAGCCGGAAGGCCAAGGCAAGCGATTTTCGACGCTGGACGTCAGCGTATGTAAGTCGCATAAGCCGCTTCTTTGAACGTCGATTCTTTCGGCGGTCGGAGAGCCCGCGAGAGCAAGAAATTTTTGCTGCGGGAAGAGGGATAAAACTCGGGGGTGCGAGGCCGCGCGGTATTTAAAAAAAACCGCGGTGTAAAGGTTTAGCGCTAAAGAAAATTTTTGCGATCGGTCGCGCGCAGCGGGTCCGTTTGTGGGTGCCTTTTCCGTGAAACCAGGCGGATCGGCGCGGATATAAGGGGTTGGTTACACATGCGTATTGAGCGGCGCTTTACCGCAGAGTCCCAGTCGGCTTACGGCAATCTTCAGTTCCGTCAGACTTCATCTGAGATCAGAAATCCCGACGGGTCGTTGGTGTTTTCCGCACCCGACATCTGGGTGCCGGAAAACTTTAGCCAGGTGGCGAGCGATGTTCTGGCGCAAAAATATTTTCGGAAGGCCGGGGTTCCCGCGTGCTTGAAGCGGGTCGAAGAATCGAGCGTGCCTTCATTTCTCTGGCGCTCTGTCGCCGATGAGGATGCGCTGGCGAAACTGCCAGAGGAAGAGCGCTATGTTGGTGAATCTGACGCGCGACAGGTCTTTGACCGCCTGGCTGGTACGTGGACTTACTGGGCGTGGAAAGGCGGCTACTTCGACACTGAAGATGATGCTCAGGCCTACTTCGACGAAATGCGGTTCATGCTTGCCAGCCAGATGGCAGCGCCCAACTCGCCGCAGTGGTTCAACACTGGCCTGCATTGGGCTTACGGCATCGATGGTCCCAGCCAGGGCCATTACTATGTAGACTTCGAGACCGGTCGTCTGACCAAGTCCAAGTCAGCCTATGAGCATCCTCAGCCCCATGCCTGCTTCATCCAGTCCGTCGCCGATGATCTGGTCAATGATGGCGGTATCATGGACTTGTGGGTGCGGGAGGCCCGCCTGTTCAAGTACGGTTCTGGCACTGGTTCTAACTTCTCCGCGCTGCGGGGGGAGGGCGAGAGCCTCGGGGGCGGGGGCAAGTCCTCTGGCCTGATGTCTTTCTTGCGCATCGGCGACCGCGCTGCCGGTGCAATCAAATCTGGTGGTACGACCCGTCGGGCAGCCAAAATGGTCACTGTTGACGCGGACCACCCCGATATTGAGGCCTACATCAACTGGAAGTGGGTCGAAGAGCAGAAGGTCGCGAGCCTGGTTGCTGGATCGCAGAACCTGAACAAGCACCTGCAGGCCATCATGAACGCCTGCCAGTCGATGAAGGGTGACGAGCGCCTCGATGCCAAGGCCAACCCAGCCTTGAAGCAGGCTATTCGCGAAGCGCGCCGCGCACTGGTGCCGGACAACTATATCTATCGCGTGATCGAAATGGCGCGTCAGGGTTTCACTGAAATCGAAATACCGACATATGACACCGATTGGGACAGCGATGCTTACCTGACGGTNTCAGGTCAGAATTCGAACAACTCTGTGCGTGTGACGAACGACTTTCTTGGGAAGGTCGAGCGGGGCGAGAACTGGGATCTGACCAGTCGCATCACCGGAAAGGTGATGAAGTCGGTGAACGCTGCCGACCTCTGGGACCAGATTTCGTTTGCGGCCTGGGCCTGTGCAGACCCGGGTCTGCAATACGACAGCACTATTAATGAATGGCACACTTGCCCGCAATCCGGGCGGATCAACGCGTCCAATCCTTGTTCCGAGTATATGTTCCTCGATGACACCGCGTGTAACCTCGCATCGCTCAACCTGATGAAGTTCGTAGGGAGCGCGGCCGGTACGATCGATATCGAAGCCTATGAACACGCTTGTCGCCTCTGGACTCTGACGCTGGAAACGTCGGTTCTTATGGCGCAGTTCCCATCCAAGGAAATCGCCAAGCTGTCTTACGAATACCGGACCTTGGGCCTGGGCTTTGCCAACATCGGTGCACTTTTGATGTCGATGGGATTGGGCTACGACACCGACCAAGGGCGTGCAATTTGTGGCGGTCTGTCGGCCCTGATGACGGGAATATCCTATGCCACTTCGGCCGAAATTGCCAGCGAACGCGGGGCGTTTCCCGGCTATGAGCGCAACGCCGCCTCGATGCTGCGGGTCATCCGCAATCACCGCCGTGCAGCTTTCGGAGAAGGTGAGGGCTACGAAGGCCTGACGATTCTGCCGGTTCCACTGGACGCCGATGATTGTCCGATCCCGGCGCTCGTTGACGCGTCAAAGGCAGCGTGGGACCGTGCGTTGAGCGACGGTGAGAAGTACGGCTTCCGCAACGCACAAACAACAGTCGTCGCACCCACCGGGACGATCGGTTTGGTCATGGACTGTGACACCACTGGGATCGAGCCGGACTTCGCCTTGGTAAAGTTCAAAAAACTCGCTGGTGGCGGCTACTTTAAAATCATTAATCAGACGGTTCCACTGGCTCTGAAGAACCTTGGCTACAGCAGCGATCAGATCGATGACATCATTGCCTATGCAGTGGGCACGGGATCCCTGTCCAATGCACCAGGTATCAACAACGACAGCTTGCGTGCTCGTGGGTTCGATGATGAAAAGCTGCAATCGATCGAATCGTCGCTCGCGACAGCATTTCAGCTGAAGTTCGCATTCAACCGTTTTAGCCTCGGCGATGACTTCTGCCGCGACGTGCTCGGGTTCAGCGATGCACAGTTGGCAGATTTCNGCTTTGACATGCTCGCCGGCATGGGCTTCAGCGCCGAAGACATCGAAGCAGCGAATGAGCACATTTGCGGTACCATGACGGTTGAGGGTGCGCCGCACCTTAAGTCTGAACATATGAAGGTGTTCGACTGCGCCAACCGCTGCGGAGCGAAGGGGACGCGTGAGTTGTCCACCGACTCCCACATTCGTATGATGGCGGCCTCGCAGCCTTTCATTTCCGGGGCCATTTCTAAGACCATCAACATGCCAAACACGGCCACGATTGATGAGGTCAAGGACGCCTACATGCTGTCCTGGAAGCTGGGGATCAAGGCCAACGCGCTTTATCGTGACGGCTCCAAGCTATCGCAGCCACTGAGCGCCGCGCTGCTGGCCGACAGCAATGCCGACGCGGACGAAGCTGCGGACGCGGCCGAAGCGCTGGCACAGGCCAATCCGGTTCAGCAAGCCGAAGTAGTGGCCGAGCGGATTGTTGAGCGCATCATTGAACGGATGCCAGAGCGTAAGCGTCTGCCAAACCGTCGCAAGGGCTACACCCAGAAGGCAATCGTCGGCGGGCACAAACTCTACCTGCGAACCGGTGAGTTTGAGGACGGCGCGCTGGGCGAGATTTTCGTCGATATGCACAAGGAGGGTGCGGCCTTCCGCTCGATGATGAACAACTTCGCCATCGCTGTGTCGCTGGGACTGCAATACGGAGTGCCGCTCGAAGAATACGTCGACAGCTTCACCTTCACTCGCTTCGAGCCGAATGGCATGGTTGAGGGGAATGACGTGATTAAGATGGCAACGTCCACGCTTGATTATATATTCCGTGAGCTGGCGGTGTCCTATTTGGGCCGGAACGACCTAGCGCACGTTGAACCCGCAGACCTGCGCACGGATGCCCTGGGTCATGGGCATCAAGAATCCGCCATGTCGGGTGACGGTGAGGACGACGACGCGCTACAGATGGCGCTTGATTTCGCCTCCGCAGGCTACCTGCGTGGCGGCAAGAAAGAGGTCAAGAACCAGCTGGTTGTGGTCAAAGGTGGCAAAAAGGAAGCCACCACAGGTGCGACTGTCGGTGCGGAGACAACGGTGGTCACCGCACTTTACGACGAGCAGTCTGGGGAAACGTCTTTTGACTCCACAAACCTGAATGACGGACAAGGCCACAGCCACAGCCACAGCCACAGCCACGGGCAGAGCACTGGCGCGACGGTGCAACTCGCCGCGGGAGAATCAGCACGCTTCACGATCGCTAGTGGTGCCCTTGACGGTGCAGACGACAAGATGCGGAACATGGAAGAAGCGCGGATGAAGGGCTACACGGGGGATGCCTGTGACAGCTGCGGTAACTTCACGCTGGTCCGCAACGGCACTTGTTTGAAATGTGTTACCTGCGGTTCGACCACGGGCTGCAGCTGATCGGTACAGTTGATTTTTGAGGATCAGCAAGAAGGAGGCGGTTCAGTTTTGAGCCGCCTTTTTCATCTCTTTGGGGCGTTACTCACCGGTGAGGAAAGACCATAGTTCCCACCGTTTGTCATTGCCCCANAACATCTCATCTTCGTCGACGATGAAGTGCGGTGAGCCCCAGCAGCCCCGTGCAATCAGTGCATCTGTNACTGCGCGGAGCTGGTCTTTGATGCCTTGATCCAGCAGGCGCTCCTGCAATTGTATGGTGTCCTGCGCCCAGTCCGGGGCATTGGCCGCGACCGCAGCCTTGGCCAGCACATCAATACCCGTGATTTTTTGTCCTTGGCCAAAACATGCCCGATAGACGGCGCGGGCAAAGGCTTGCGCGCCGGGTTGCCCCACCTCGGCCTCGATGGCGTAGAAAGCACGGCAGACGGCTAAAGATTTGAAAGGGAAGTTGGCGGGCATGGTCAGGGGCACGTTGAGCCGCTGTGCCGAGCGGATCATGTCGTGGGCGACATAACGGCTCTTGATCGGGATTTCGACCAGCGCTGGGATACCCGTTTGCTTCATTGCGGCACCCATGAGATAGGGCCGCCAGACGACCTCCAGTTTCGGGAAGTCCGTCATGATGCGGTCGGCTACCGTTGCGCCCAGGTAGCCATAAGGTGAGGAAAAATCGAAGACGAATTCTAATTTTTCAGCCATTGGAAACCAATCATGGAACGCACCGTGCTCGGGCGGAGGGACTTGAGCTCAAACGAGGAAGACGGCGGCAAGGCCAAGGAAGACGAAGAAACCGACCACATCGGTAATGGTGGTCAGGAAAACAGCTGAAGCGTTGGCGGGGTCGACCTTGAGGCGGTCGAGAACGATGGGCACCATGGTGCCGGACAGGCCGGCAACAATCAGGTTGATGAGCATGGCCACGGCGATGACGGTGCCAAGCACAACGTCCTGAAACCACAGCGCCGAGAACACAAAGGCTACGACCGCAAAGCCCAGCCCGTTGAACAGGCCCACCAGCGCTTCGCGGGTGATGAACTGAACAGCCTTTCGCGCCCGCAANTCTTTCATCGCCAGCGCTCGGACGGCGACGGCGAGGGTTTGCGTACCGGCATTACCCCCCATCGAAGCGACGATCGGCATTAGCACGGCCAGCGCTACGACTTCACGGATTGTTCCTTGAAACAGGGAGATCACCATTGACGCCAGCACGGCTGTTCCGAGGTTTACGCTGAGCCAGATAAAGCGATTCCGGGCGGTGTGTAGCGATGATTGGTTGATATCGGACACGCTGCCTAGACCAACCAGCCGCATCAGGTCATCTTCGGCTTCTTCGTCGATGACGTGCACGATGTCATCAAGTGTTACGACACCGACCAGCCGTCCGGTCTCCGCGTCGGCCACGGGCGCAGAGGAAAAACCGTACTGGCGGAAGGTGTGGGCCAGCTCCTCCTGATCCAGTTCGGGCGGGAAAACCCGCAGATCGCCTTGTGCAACATCGGTAAGGGTCACGGCTCGCCGGGTGCGCAGAACGTGGCTGACGGAAACGGAACCGACGGGGCGGTAAGCCTCGTCGACCAGATAAATATCGTAGAAGTCATCGGGCAGGTCGGGATTCGCACGCAGAAAGTCGATGGTCTGTCCGACGTTCCAGTCTGCAGGGACAGTCACGAATTCACGTGCCATCAGGCGCCCGGTCGAAGACTCGGGATAGCGCAGTGCATCTTCAACCGCCCAACGNGCAGCTTCAGGCAAGGTGGCAAGGATCTTCTGCTTGGCGTCCTCATCGAGGTCTTCCAGCATGTCGATCCGGTCGTCGGAATTCAGCTCCGTTAGGCGTTCTGAAATGACGTCATCGTCGAGGGTGTCGAGGACATCTTCGAGGACCACGCCCTCCACCTCGATCAGCAACTCTGGGGGCAGTTGGTTGCCGAAGACGCGAACAACGGCTGTCCTGTCATCGCGCGACAGGCCTTCGAGTAGGTCACCGAGGTCCGCAGGGTGAAGTGCCAGGACTTCTTCGCGCATATCTTCGATAAGACCGGCGCGGATCGCATCGGTTAGCTGAGGGAGCAAGTCTTCGATACTACGGGGGTATTCCGTCTCCGGTGGCACAACGCGGGCTTGTGTTGGTTCGATCATGAACACCCCCTACGCCTTTGCGGCCTGTCTGTCCGGGATCAGCTCCTCAAGATGGTGCGGCCGAGAAGACTCGAACTTCCACGGCCCAAGGGCCACAACGACCTCAACGTTGCGCGTCTACCAATTCCGCCACGGCCGCACATCTGCTAGGAGCAAGGAGAGTGAGATAACCGCTTTAACGACGAGGTGCAAGACGGATGAAGCCAGAGCAGACCCAGCAAAACCGCGACTCTGGCGGGGACAATTTGCAGGGCGCGGCCAACGGCGGTTCTTATCGGTTCTCGGATCGCCTCGTTGGCTACCAAGATGCGCTGTCTGACATGGAGTCACAAGTCGCTGCACTGGCTGCCGGGCAGGGACGGGAACAGCTGTGGTTTCTCGAACACCCACCGCTGTACACCAGTGGGACGTCGGCACGGTCTGAGGACTTGCTGAATCCCGGTGCGTTCGAGGTGTTTGAAGCGGGGCGTGGCGGTGAATACACCTATCACGGCCCTGGACAGCGNGTGGTTTACGTCATGCTCGACCTCGGGCGGCGCAAAAAAGATCTTCGGGCTTTCGTGGCCTCGCTAGAAGGATGGATCATTGCGGCGTTGGCTGAATTCGGGGTCGAAGCTGGCGTCCGAGAGGGCCGGATAGGGGTCTGGGTCATCAAACCTGATGGAACCGAGGCCAAAATCGCCGCTATCGGCATTCGGGTCAGAAAGTGGATCAGTTTTCATGGAATCAGTCTCAATGTGGCCCCAAACCTGGAGCATTTCGACGGGATCGTGCCCTGTGGTATCCGCGAATTCGGGGTGACTTCGCTGGCCAATCTGGGAATTGATGCCGACCTCGCCGCTGTAGATGCAGCTTTGATCAAATACGCACCGGAATACCTCAGCCTGTGAGCCTAAAACCGCTTAAGCCCGTGAAAAAAGCTTACGTCTATATGGTGCAGCGCCAGCACCTTCTAGTACACGAGCACCTTGACTATCCAGACGTGCCGCTGGCACTTCCCGGCGGAACGCTGGAACCCGGTGAGCTTCCGCCGCTAGCGGCCTGGCGTGAGTCGGTCGAGGAGACCGGGCTTAGCGGCGGTTTTGGAAACCTGCGCCTGATTGGAACCGACGTGCAGGTTCATCCCCGCCACAGGCTGAAAATGGACCGCTGGTTTTACCTTAGCTTTCCGCGCAGACCCCTACCGGCCAGTTGGAAGTCGTGGGAGATGGACCCCTCAGACTGGCATGAACCCGTGCGCATCCGGTGGTTCTGGCTGCCACTAAGCCGCTTGCCTGAACGGAGCTGGACCCGGGTGCTGCAACGCCATATGCGGCGCCACGGCCTTGCGGTCGGCCGGTGAGACGACCAGGTGAGGAATTATGACTGATCCTCGTTCCCGCCCCTCTTACGCCGCGTTGACTAAAGCCCGAGCGCAAGGACAAGACTTTCTCGCCCCGGGTGGGCTGCGCCAGAACGCTAAGCGGTCTGGTGGCACGCCACCCTTTGCAACCAACCAGGAGGGGCCCGTGTCCTTTTTCGCCGAAATCGCCAAGTTTGCTATCAAGGGACTGATCGTTGTTGCGATGCTCTTTNTCGGTGCCATTGCCATCTTCAGTGGATTTGCTGTTGGCACGAGTGGCGGGGGTGAGGGTGGCAGTGACCCTTTCGATGAAGGCGGCAGCGGAAGTTCTGGCTTTACCGAGTTGGTCCGCGGCGCATTCAACGGCGACGGGGACAACAAGCTGGCGATCGTTCCGGTCACTGGGATTATCGACAGCCTGTCTTTATCACCGGACAGCCCGGCGGGATGGTTTGCCGATGAATTCGTCACCTTCGGCTATAGCGTAAAGCAAACGCTGGCAGCGTTAGCTGAGGACAAAGACGTTAAAGGCGTCCTTCTATTACTCAACACCCCCGGAGGCACGATCAACGGCTCCAAGGCAATCAGCGATGGCGTTGCAGCCTACCAGGAAGCGACAGGGCAGCCGGTCTTTGCCTACGTTGAATCGATTTCGGCATCGGGGGGTATGTGGTCCATGGCCGGGGCGGATCAGATTCTGGCCGACGAGGGGGCGTTGGTGGGTTCGATCGGCGTCATTATGGGTAACTGGCTTTACTATGACGACCCCGTAGCGCTCGAAGGCGGCCTGTTTGGGGGTGGCGTCGAGACGCGCGGAGGTATCCGCGCCGTGCCCCTGACAGCCGGTGAGGGCAAGGACTTCGGCAACCCTTTCCGCGAGCCCGATCCTACTGAGCTAGCGGTAATTCAGGCCAGCCTCGATGAGTCTTATGATGTTTTTCGTGCCCATGTTGCCCAATCCAGAGGGCTTACGGATGAGGCGGTCAAAGAGCTGGGTGCAATGGTCTACGCACCCCGGCAGGCGAAGGCTTTGGGCCTGATTGACGGTATTGCCGACTTCGATGCTGCGTTGGCAGCGTTGGGAGAAGCGGCCGGACTGGGCGAGGACTTCGCCGCTGTGCAGCAGGGATGGCAGGATCTGGACTGGTTCAGCGGCTTGCTGAGCAGTTCGCGGATAAGGGCCGCAGGCGGTTCATCGGCTGCCGGTTTGCTGCAGCCACCTGAGTCCGGCGTTACCGTTTGTCAGCGTAGAGAACCTCTCGTACTAAGCGCCTTTCATGCTCAGGTTTATCCGGGCTGCTAAGCTAGGTTTTTGGGTTGGGTGACAAGTTGAGGCTGGCGAGGCGGCTGAAAACAAGCCCCCTCTGCGCTGGGGTCTGCGCCTGAATCCGCCAGCCAGCTATGCGCGCGCATAAGTGCGCCAATGGTTGCGCAGGGTCATCTGTTTCCGTAAACCAGCGGCTATCGCAACGCCGACAGGAACTCCTTTCCCGATCATTGGGAAAGAAAGCCCGTCGGCTCTTTGTGCTGTTTTAAGACTTAAACGAGCTAGAGGGAGATCGTCATGATCCAGATGCAGTCCAACATGGATGTGGCCGATAACTCCGGCGCTCGCCGCGTTCAGTGCATCAAGGTACTGGGCGGCTCGAAGCGCCGAACGGCAGGTGTCGGTGACATCGTTGTGGTTTCCGTGAAAGAAGCCATCCCGCGCGGCCGTGTGAAGAAAGGTGACGTTCAACGCGCGGTAATCGTGCGGACGGCATTCGACATCCAGCGCCCCGACGGCTCTGTCATCCGCTTTGATAAGAACGCTGCCGTTCTGATCAACAAGAACAACGATCCGATTGGAACCCGCATCTTTGGCCCGGTTACGCGTGAACTGCGTGCGAAGAACTTCATGAAGATCATTTCTCTGGCACCGGAGGTTCTCTAAGCCATGAAGTTCAAGATCAAGACAGGTGATGACGTCATCGTCACAGCTGGTAAGGACAAGGGTAAGCGCGGCAAAGTCACGAAGGTCCTGCGCGCGCAGAGCCGTGTGGTTGTTCAGGGCGCCAATCTGGCCACCAAGCATCAGAAGCCAACACAGGCTTCCACCGGCGGGATCGTTCGTCAGGAGGCGTCGTTGCACATCTCCAACGTTGCAATCGTCGATCCGACGGATAGCAAGCCAGCCCGTGTTGGCTATCGCTTCAACGACGCAGGCGTGAAGGAGCGGTTTTCCAAGCGCTCCGGCGCTGTGATTTCCTGAGAGGGGGGCTGACATCATGAGCGAACCTCGTTTGAAAACACACTACAAGGAAGTGGTTGTCCCCAAGCTGTCCGCTGACCTTGAAATCAAGAACCCGATGGCGGTTCCCAAGCTGGAAAAGATCGTGCTGAACATGGGTGTTTCCGGCGCCGTAACGGACCGGAAGGTTCTGACCCAGGCCATGGACGAAATGACCCTGATTGCGGGTCAAAAGCCGGTTGAAACGATCGCGCGAAAGTCTGAAGCCGGGTTTAAGATCCGTGACGGGATGAAGATCGGCTGTAAAGTCACCCTGCGCGGCAAGAGAATGTACGAATTCCTGGACCGTCTGATCACGATAGCCATGCCGCGTATCCGCGATTTCCGTGGGCTCACGGGCAAGGGTTTTGACGGCCGTGGCAACTTCGCCATGGGCATAACTGAGCAGATTGTTTTTCCGGAAATCGAGTATGACAAGATCGACACGATCCGCGGCATGAACATCGTTATCGTCACCACCGCGACCACCAACGAAGAAGGCAAGGCTCTTTTGTCTGCTTTCGAAATGCCGTTCGCGAACTGAGCGGAGAGGATCTGAAAAATGGCTAAAAAGTCTATGATTGCCCGCGAAGTGAAGCGGGAGCGCCTGGTCAATAAGTTCGCGGAGAAGCGTGCGGAGCTCAAGGCGGTCATCGCGAACAAGGCGCTGGACCCGTCCGAACGATTTATGGCTGTGCTGCAACTGCAGAAGCTGCCTCGGAATTCCTCTCGCATCCGTATGCATAATCGCTGTGGCCTCACCGGACGCCCGCACGCGGTTTACCGCCGTTTCAACATTTCCCGAATTGCCCTGCGTGAGCTGGGTTCTTCGGGTCGCCTCCCCGGCGTCATAAAGTCGAGCTGGTAAGGAGAACGCACATGGCAATGTCCGATCCATTGGGTGATATGCTCACCCGCATTCGCAACGGTCAGCGCGCTCGCCTCTCGTCGGTTAAGTCACCGGCGTCCAAGATGCGTGAGAGCGTGCTGAAGGTACTGGAATCTCAGGGCTTCATCCGCGGTTACAAAGTCGCGGAAGTGCGCAAGGGCATCTCCGAACTGACCATCGAGTTGAAGTACCACGACGGTGATCCGGTTATTCGCGAGCTGGACCGCGTGTCTACGCCTGGGCGCCGCGTATTCACCAAGATTAACGACCTACGGCCTTTCCGTAATGGGCTGGGTGTGCAGATTATTTCGACCTCCTCCGGTGTGATGGCAGACGGCGAAGCCCGTGCCCGCAACGTTGGCGGCGAAGTGCTCTGCCGGATCTTCTAAGAAGGGAAGTGTAAGACATGTCTCGTATTGGTAAGAACCCGGTTCCTGTGCCTGCAAGTGTTGAAGTTTCCGTCAATGGACAGGAAATTACAGCAAAAGGTAAGCTCGGCGAGCTGGCTTTTGTCGCGAATGGTGCAGTCGAAATTAAGTTTGAGAACGGTGAAGTCACTGTATCACCCAGGGACGAAAGCCGAGACGCGCGCGCCCAATGGGGGACGGCTCGAGCCCGGATCGCCAACATGGTGTCCGGCGTCTCCGAAGGTTTCTCCAAGGAGTTGGAACTGGTGGGCGTCGGTTATCGTGCTGCGCTCAAGGGGAAGGACCTTCAACTGCAGCTCGGTTTCTCGCACGATGTTTTGTACCCGATCCCGGATGGGGTGAAGGTCACTTGCGAAAAGCCGACGTCGATCAAGCTCGAAGGAGCCGACAAACAGGAAATCGGCCAGATGGCGGCCGAGATCCGGTCCTACCGTCCGCCAGAGCCGTACAAGGGCAAAGGCATCCGTTATGTCGGCGAATACATCGCCCGCAAGGAAGGTAAGAAGAAGTAAGTCCCTTTTTTGGGCTTGCGGCTTCCACAGAGGGAAACCGAAGTATGCGTACTCGTTACAACAAACGGATTGACCGTGCGAACCGCACCCGCTCCGCGCTGGCCCGCAAGGGACGCGGTCGGCTGCGTCTGAGCATCTTCCGGTCGTCTAAGCATATCTACGCGCAAGTCATCGATGACGTGCGTGGCGTCACGCTGGCAGCTGCGTCGACCGTTGACAAGTCGCTCCAGGGCAAGTTGTCCAAGACCACTGATATGGCAGCGGCTTCCGAGGTCGGAAAGCTGGTCGCAGAGCGGGCTAAGGCAGCGGGCGTGGAAAAGGTTGCCTTTGACCGTGGCGCTTACAAGTTTCACGGCCGCGTCAAGGCTGTGGCAGAGGGCGCGCGCGAAGGCGGGCTGAGCTTTTAATCTGTCGGGTGGTGGCATCGGTCCGCCGCCCGGNCCGACGACAGCGGCGTTGACCTGGCTGGTCCGATCCAAAATGTGGGCGGACATCGCAGGTCTCGATAGAAAGTGCCAGAGCTGTCCCAACACTGAAAAGGACGTAGTCGAATGGCTCGTGATGATAACAGAGGCGGCGGCGGCCGCGGCGGTCGTGATCGCCGGAACAAGCGTGAGGATGAAGGCCCAGAGCTGATCGAGAAGCTCGTCTTCATCAACCGCGTTGCAAAGGTTGTTAAGGGTGGCCGTCGGTTTGGTTTTGCTGCGCTGGTTGTGGTTGGCGACGGCAAAGGCCGCGTGGGCCAGGGCCACGGCAAAGCCAAGGAGGTGCCTGAGGCCATTCGTAAAGCGACCGAAGCCGCGAAGAAGTCTATGGTCCGCATTCCGCTTAAGGAAGGACGCACGCTTCACCACGATGTCGAGGGCCGTTTTGGCGCTGGTAAAGTGGTATTCCGCACGGCGCCTCCCGGGACCGGGATCATTGCCGGTGGTCCATCGCGTGCCGTGATGGAAGCGCTTGGCGTGGCAGATGTTGTGGCGAAATCCAACGGTACGTCGAACCCGTACAACCTTGTTCGGGCGACCATCGACGCTCTGCAGCGTACGCAGTCCCCGCGTCAGGTTGCACAACGTCGCGGTGTCAAGGTCGCTGACGTGCTGCAGACCGCAGATCAGGGCGAGGAGGCCATGGCCGAGGCCTGAGGGTCTGGGGTCATGTCCGCTTAACGGAGAAAGACAATGGCTGAAAACCGTATCCGCGTGACTCTGCTGCGCTCAGCGATCAGCTGCACAGAGAAGCAGAAAGCGAACCTCGTGGGCTTGGGGCTGAAGAAGCGCCATCAGACCCGCGATCTCGAAGATACTCCTGCGGTGCGCGGCATGATCAATGTCGTCAAGCACATGGTGCAGGTCGAGGAAGCAGCCTGAACGAGGCTGGTTTCTGTTTGTTGAAGTCGAGTGCGGCCGGCACTGTCCGGGCGTGCGCAAGGCAAGGAAGATAAGACAATGCGTTTGAATGAACTGCGCGACAATCCGGGCGCGCTCAAGGTCAAGAAACGGGTCGGTCGGGGTATCGGCTCTGGCAAGGGCAAGACCGCCGGTCGTGGCCACAAGGGTCTGAAGGCCCGCTCTGGTGCTTCAATTAACGGTTTTGAGGGTGGTCAGATGCCGCTCTACCGGCGGCTGCCGAAGCGTGGCTTCTCCAACCAGCCGTTTAAGAAGGATCTGGTTGAGGTCAACGTAGGCCGCATTCAGCAGGCCGTTGACGCAGGCAAGCTGGACGCCAAGGCTACCGTTGACGCGGCTGCGCTGATCGCTGCTGGCGTGATCCGTCGTGAGCGCGATGGTGTTTCACTGCTGAGCAATGGTGAACTGAGCACGAAGCTTGACCTGCACGTCTTCCGCGCTTCCAAAGGCGCAGCGGAGGCGGTGGAGAAGGCTGGTGGCAATCTCAAGACCGACTACGTACCCAAGCGAAAGCGCGAGCGGGGCGGGAAGTAATACGGCGGCTGAGGCACGCCGGTGTTGAACCGGCGCAAACCTTGGCTTAATTACCGGCAGTGACGCAAAAGCAACGAGGCTGACGTCGTGTCAGCCTTGTCTGTCTCCGGGGCCTGTCGATCCGGATGGTCAGACGCACAACACGCAAGGGCGGGAGTGTTTGAATGACATCTGCAGCTGAGCAGCTCGCGCAGAATTTTTCCTGGAGCA
>NZET01000008.1 GCA_002690455.1 Kiloniella sp. | reverse complement strand
CCGCGCAGGCCCGGGTAGGGGGCTTCGAGATACAGCGCGAACAGGTCGCCGCCGTTGTCGAGCAGCAGGTCAGGCTGCGCCTCCAGCACCCGCCGGAGCAGGGCGGTATGCCGGGCCCGATCGGTGGTTTGCTCCGCCTCGACCCGGACCCCGGCGGCGCGCAGATACTCGACCGACTCAGGCTGGGTGCTGCTGAGGTTGCCCGAGGCGATTACCTCGGCCCCGCCCGCGCGCAGCGTCATGAGCAGTGCGACGGTCTTGGGTTCGAGGTGGATACCGGTGCCGATGGTGAGCCCGTCAAAGGGACGGGTCTGGCGGAATTCGTCGGTGATCTGGCTGAGCAGGGCGCAATGATCGGCGACCCACTCAATCCGGCTTCTGCTTCTGGTGCCCACGGTTCTGCCTCCGACCCTGTCGCTGTCCCTGTCACGTTTGCTGCGCCTGATCGGACGCGGCTCGGAGGCATCTTAGCGCGAACGCCAGGCATGGAAAGCAGCCTCGGTCGGAGCCACCAAAGGGCAGGATAAGGGGCGTCAGCCCCCCGCGACCTGCCACTTTGGCAACGGGTCAGGCAGATCGGGCAGTGCCTCAACCGTCTCAAGGCCCGCGTCGGCGATCAGGCAGGCATCGAGCCGCTGCTTGAGCGTCGGCCAGTCAAAGTCTGCGCCGATAAAGACGATTTCCTGGCGTCGGTCGCCCCAGGGTTCGGCCCACTTTTCTTTGAGGTAAGCCCGGCCGGAGCCCTCGCTGGGTCAGCGTTCAATCGGCACGTGGGCCCACCAGTGACCCAGCGGCTTGATCGTTGACAGCGCGCCTGCGAGCGAAAACTCGATCACCCACTCCGGCCGGGTCGCGACCCAGAAGTGGCCCTTGGCGCGGATGACGCCGGGGATTTCGCCGTTGAGCAAGTCGACAATTTTTGCGGGATCAAAGGGCGCACGAGCACGGTAAACCTCGGAGGAGACACCGTATTCCTCAGTTTCCGGGACGTGGTCCGCGAAGCCGTAAAGCTCCTTGGCCCACATCGGATGCTCGTGCGCTTTCTGGAAATCGAACAAGCCGGTATCCAGAATTCGGTCTGCCTGAACCTCGGAATAGTTGGTCTCGACGATCTTGGCGTCGGCGTTCAGGCTGCGGATGATCTTGCGGGCGCTCTCGACCTGCCCGGCGTTGGCGTCGCCGACTTTGTTCAGGACGATCACGTCGGCGAACTCGATCTGTTCGGTCAGCAGGTTGACCAGCGTGCGGTCGTCATCGTCCCCGAGGCTTTCGCCGCGCTGGCTGAGAAACTCGTGAGACGAGAAATCGTTGAGCAGGTTCACGGCATCAACGACAGTCACCATGGTATCGAGCCGCGCGACATCGGCGAGGCTGACCCCGGCTTCATCCCGGAATTCGAAGGTGGCAGCCACGGGCAGCGGCTCCGAAATCCCGGTGGACTCGATCAGCAGGTAGTCAAAGCGGTCCTCTTCGGCCAGCCGCGCAACCTCGACCAGCAGGTCGTCGCGCAGAGTGCAGCAAATGCAGCCGTTGGACATTTCAACCAGTGTTTCATCGGTGCGGCTGAGCTCGGTATCGGCCCGGACCAGATCGGCGTCGATATTGACCTCCGACATATCGTTGACGATCACCGCGACCCGTCGACCCTCCCGGTTGTTCAGCACGCGATTGAGCAGCGTGGTTTTTCCAGCCCCGAGAAAGCCGGAAAGCACAGTAACGGGGAGGCGGTTATCAAGCATGGTGCAAAGCCTTTGCGCGGTCAGTTTGTTTCAGTCGAAAACCGGGTCGAACACGAGCACGAGGCGGGTCTCGCCCGTGCCTTCGATCGGCGGAGAGCGGTGGAGCAGGCCGGATGCCGGTGCATCTGGCCAGAGCGTGCCCTTGAGCAGGATCGGCGATCCGCGGGAAACGGTCAGAACGGCGCCCGGGTCACCGGCAGATTCGGCGGCCACGAGCTGGGTGCCGGTCCCCCGGAAGGTACAGATCAGCCGCGCCGACACAGCGTCGATGTGGAACCGCTTGCAGGCGTTTGAGGTGATGACATCCAGACGCAGCAAGACGGCGGAGACCTTCATCAGCGCCGCGAAGCTATCGGCAAGCATCTGGATTTCGGTGATGAGTTCGTCGCGCTCGGCCTCCTCGGGGGTGCCGGCTTCGGCGCATGCGTCGCGAACGGCATCGCTGACCTCTTCCACCGCCACGATTTCACGCCACCGCGGCAGCTGGCTGGCGGGCAGTCGATCGAGCCACACCGACAGGGCCTCGCTGTGCTGGCGGGACCAGATCGCAACCGGACAATCGGGGGCTGTCAGGACTGTCAGGTCCGCCGGGTCTGTGACCTGCGGTAGGTTCGGCTTGATCGGCGGGAGGTCACGGACGAGGTTCATGCCTCTGCATCCCCATTGCTGCTCTGTCTGACTTACTAATGTTATAACATAACATCGTTAAACAAGGTCTTTCTGCGCCCGATTGTCTGCAATGCGGTCAATGGGCTTCATTTTTCGGACAATATCCCGCAGAACGAATTTCTGATCCCGTGCGCAGGAAAATATCCCATGTCAGAAGACTTTTACCGCATCAGACGGCTTCCGCCCTATGTATTCGCCGAGGTAAACACCCTCAAGCAGGCGGCGCGGGCGCGGGGCGACGATATTATCGACTTCGGCATGGGAAACCCGGACCAGCCCCCGGCACCGCACATCCTCGCCAAGATGCAGGAAGCGATCCAGAACCCGCGCGCCCACCGCTACTCTAGCTCGCGTGGCATCCCGGGGCTGCGCAAGGCGCTGGCGGCTTACTACGACCGGCGCTTCAACGTCGACCTCGACCCCGAACGCGAAGTGATCGTGACGCTGGGCTCCAAGGAGGGGCTGGCCAATCTTGCGCAGGCGATATCGTCGCCCGGCGACACCATCCTCGTGCCCAATCCGTCCTACCCGATCCACGCCTTCGGCTTCATCATCGCCGGGGCGGCGCTGCGCTATCTGCCCTCGGCGCAGACGGGTGCGGCGTTCTTTGAGCAGCTCAAGCGCACGGTTGAACACGCCGTGCCCAAGCCGATCGCCATCGTCATCAACTACCCCTCGAACCCGACGGCGGACGTGGTCGACCTCGACTTCTACGGGCAGATCGTCGACTTCTGCCGTCATCACGGCATCTACGTTCTCTCCGACCTTGCCTACGCCGAGGTATATTTTGACGGCAACCCGCCGCCGTCGGTGCTGGAAATTCCCGGCGCCAAGGACATCGCGGTCGAGTTCACGTCCATGTCCAAGACCTACAACATGCCCGGCTGGCGGGTTGGTTTCGCCGCTGGTAACCCCGACCTGATCGCCGCGCTGGGGCGGGTGAAATCCTACCTCGACTATGGTGCCTTCACCCCGATCCAGGTGGCGGCGACCGCAGCACTGAACGGGCCGCAGGATTGCGTCGAGGAGATGCGGCAGCTCTACGCCGGTCGCCGGGATATCCTCGTGCACGGGCTGCGCTCGGCGGGCTGGGACTGCCCGCTTCCGCCCGCGACCATGTTCGTGTGGGCGCCGATCCCGCCCGCCTTCCGGGATATGGGCGCCATCGGTTTCACCAAGGCGCTGCTCGCCGAGGCGGATGTCGCCGTTTCACCCGGTGTGGGCTTTGGTGAGCATGGGGAAGGATTTGTCCGGCTGGGGTTGGTGGAAAACAGCCAACGCATCCGTCAAGCCGTGCGCAACATTCGCGGGTTCCTTCAGCACTATCACGCCGTCGGCGACCTTGCGGTGGCCAGTTAGGTCATTGGATCGGTTGACTAACCCTGCCGACAGCAGGGGTGCGTCAGCGAGGGCTTTGAAGGGTCAGCAACGGCGCGGCAAAGCTGAACAGATCAAAGCAAAACGTCTCAGCCTGATGCAGCTTGACCGCGCCCAAATCAGAACGACCTCGACCTGACAGGTTCATAGGGCGTAGCATGGGAACCTGTTTTTGGGAGGTTAACCATGAAACTGACGACGCCTTTTGCTATTCTGGCTGGGTTCGCGCTTGTGGCGCTGGCCATCGCATCACAGCCCTATTCCGACCTGCTGATCCCCAAGGCCTGGGCGCAGACCGGCAACGCACCGATGCGGGTGGCAATCTGTGATGAGTGGGGGCTTGATTGCGCCAATGTGTCGGATCACCGTCTGTTTACCTGGAGGAAATAGATCACCCTAGGCTGACTGAGGAGGTTCAGGTGAACCAACTTGCTATGACTATGATCCGGGGCAGGATGCCGGGGTAGCAGGCCTTATGCCCCCGCCGAACCGCGCGCTCCGCCGCTGACACAACACGCTCGGGTTCCACGGTCAGGAAGCGCCGCCCAAAGCGTGTATTTAGGATGGGCGGACCGTCCGTAGCCTGGTCCAGCAGTGGGGTGTTGACCGATGGTGGGTAGACCAGCGTGATCCGCACCCGAGAGCGGTTTTCCGCAATCAGCAGTCGGGCATAGAAATTATTCGCAGCCTTCGACGCGCCGTAGGCGCCAAAACGTTGCATCGGCATCACCCCTGCCGTGGAGCCATAGAGGATCACCTCCCCTTTGTCTCGGGCCACCATCGCTGGGATCACTGTCTGACAGACATGGACCATACCGGCGTAGTTGGTTTCCATGATGCCGGTAATCTGCTCTGGTTGATGGTTCAACAGCAAACCGCCAGGCATGATCGCCGCGCCGTTGATCAAGCGGTCAATCGGACCGTGAGTCTCGATAACCGAAGCCACAACGGCACGCACCTGCCTCAGGTCCGTAACGTCGCAGACATAGGGATAAATGTTCGGCGATTGGCCGGCTGTTTCGCTAAGCCTCCTTTCATCAATGTCGAGAATTGCGACGGCGTAGCCTTCGTCCACCAGCCACAGAGCATGAGCCCGGCCCAAACCGCTAGCGCCGCCTGTTATAAGGGCTGTTTTCACCGCTTTCATCCCGTCCGGTTCCCTTGGCTCAGGCCTGCTCGCCGGGAGCCTACGCAGGACATGCGGCTATTTCAAACTCAAATGCACTGCGACTATCGTCTTGAAATAATAACAAATAATTATAAATAAATTTATAAATTTATCGCACGTATAACCATTTCAATTGAAGTAATACTGCCATGATGTATTGTTTTCACAGTATCAATATCGCAGAATCCAGAAAGGAGGTGTCGAATGGCAAGTGTTGAGGCAAAGAATTTTTCGTCTCAGGCAGACGAAGTAATGACCCCGAGTAATGCTCGTGTGGAGACGGTCAACGTCATGGGCCAGCGTGTCATGCGCCTGACGGTTCAGCCTGGCTGGCAGTGGTCGAAGGATATCAAGCCGCTGGTTGGCACCGAGTCNTGTCAAGCCAAACATGTAGGCGTGATCATCGAGGGCACCATAAAGTGTGTGCACGATGATGGTAGCGAAATCACTTATTCCGCGGGCGATGCTTACGCCATTGAGCCTGGCCACGACGCCTGGGTTGTCGGTGACTCGCAGGCTGTTGCCTTTGAATTCCATGGTGCCTGGGGCGAGAAGCACTAAGAGCCCTANAGACAGGTCTTCGGGCTCCNTGCACAGGGGGCCCGATCCCTAGTTTCGCTCAGGTTTGTTTTCCGGCTCAGCGTTGTTGCGCGGAGATATACAAGCCGACCGCGACCGCGCCATAGCTGATTGCGTGCGCCGTGGTCAGTGTCTCTCCCAATACCAGAAGTCCCAAAACACTGGCCACAACCGGGGTCAGGTACCCGTTGCGCGAGGTGAAGGTCGCACCCTCGCGCTGAACAAGCAATCCGCGCAGGGCCTGCCCCATGCCAGTCGTGACAAGGCCTGCCATCACGGCGCTGGCGATCGGGATCCAGCCGGGGAAGGTTGTCGGCGCNTTAAACAGGAAGAGCGGCAGAGCCAGAAAGCATCCCGCGAGCAGGGAATAGCCCTGATACTGAACTGGGCGAAAATCCCGGATGGTGGACATGTGAACGACACCAGCGGCCAGGGCAACCGAACTGAGGATGCAGACCATGTGGGGCAGCAGAATGAACCATGATGGACGGGTCGCGTCGATGGTGGCCGTGCCAGCGCCGATTTGGCTCAGGGCAAGATAGGAAATCCCAACCGAACCGATGAGGAAGCCGATCCACTTGCTGGTGCTTATCGGCCGGCCGAGCACGAAGCGCGACAAAGCCAGTACGAAAATCGGCACTGTGGTGTAGTAGATCGCAACCATTGACGTAGGAATGTGGTTCAGGATCCAAGGCAGGGAAAGAAACGGGAACCCGATAAACAGGACGCCATTGAGCACTACCGGCACATGGCTTTCCCGCGGCAGGGAAAAGCGATGTTGCGTCAGGCTCATGATGAACAGCAGCGATAGGGCTGCAACCATGATCCGCACAGCCCCAGCAGACAGGTTTGAAAAGCCATCTAGTGAAATCTTGATGAAAAAGAACCCGGCACCGTAGCAAATCGACAAGCACAGCAGCATGACGATTGAGATCACGAGCCGTCTCTGGCCAGTCAGCATGGAAGTGTCTTTCTCTGGGTTTCAGACCGCCGCAAGCGCCCAAATGAGTGCAACNACGGTAGCACGCCCTCCACTTAAGGGCCTAGGGAATAGCGAACTAACCCTTCTAAGCAACTGCTCGATCGCTACCAAGGGATAGGCTCCCCTTGCCAATCGAAAAAGCGGCCATTGTCACCGGCCTTCAGACCGTCGATCACCCGCAGAAGGCGTGCCGCTGCGTCCATCGGGCTCTGCTTCTGTTTGTTGGGGAAGCCGGCGGTGAACTCAGTGTCGACAGTCCCGGGATGCAGGGCGACGACGGCGCATTCCTTGAATTTGCGCTGCAGTTCGATGGCGGCGGTGCGGGTTATCTGGTTCGCAGCGGCTTTGGAGGCTCGGTAGCTGTACCAGCCGCCAAGGNGGTTGTCAGCGATCGACCCCACCCGCGCGGTCAGCACAGCCACGACGCTCTTGCCCTGCCGAGGGAGCAGCGGCGCCAGCCGGGCGAGGATCATCGCCGGACCGACGGCATTGACGAGGAATACGTCCTGCATATCTGCTGCATTGATGGCCTGCAGCGACTTTTCCGGTTTAGTACCCGAGGCTGCCAGAACGCCGGTAGCGACGATGACCCGGTCAAAGGGCCCGCTTAGACCCTGCATCGCCCGGTCGATAGACTCTGGCGATTGCAGGTCCAACCCATGGACGCGGCGCGACAGGCCGACGACCTCGTAGTTCTGCTGTGCCAACGTCGTGCAAAGTGCAGTGCCGATCCCTCCTGAAGCCCCGAAAACCAGCGCACGTTTCATACCGATTCACTCCTTAATGTTATTGAGCAACAAGCTAGGCGCTTGGATCCGCGAAACCAGTCTGCGTACGCGCGCTGAACCGCGATGGTGCCGAAGTTTATGGCTGAGACTGGCCTCCGTACTGAAAATGGCGTTACCCTTTCGCAATTGCAGGCGATGTCAAAGCGGAGGACAAAGCATGACNAAGGGCAAATTTCAGCCCCGGCCCGAGCAAATGGCGCTTTATCCGGCGGTTTCCGGCAACACCATCAACGGTCTGGGCGAGACCGAACGACGTCGGCCGTCTTACGTTTATTGGGGCAATGACCCCGAAGACGTTGCACACGGGGCCGTGCAGCGCTGGTTCTATACTGTCGACCCCGGACTGGCTGGTTATGGGCAAGAGCGGCAGCGTCGAGCAGCAATTCTCGATGCGCCCTTGGTGCCGCTCGCTGACAAGCCGGAGCAGATCAAGCCGGAAGACTTTGCGACCTTCTCCCATCAGGGCCTGGATGGCGGTGACTTTGACAAAATTGGTGTAGCGCCCTTTGATCACGAATGGGCNTTTGAAGGCGTGGAGATCGCGTTCGAAAGGGTGGTCATGCTCGGTTTTCACCACGACTTTGAAGAGATTAGCAAGGCCCCAGCGCCCGAAGGCGGGCTGGAGGTCATGCGCCAATATCGCCGCGCTGCCCACGGTGCCAAGGCGGTTGCAAACTGGTTACGGACAAAGGGTTGGGACGCGGAACCACTGACCGGTCCCATGTCCGGTAAGATTGCAATGATCCCGGCTGCACTGGCTTGTGGCTTCGGAGAGCTTGGCAAGCACGGCTCGGTAATCACGCCAGAGTTCGGCTCTTCGTTTCGCTTATCGGCCGTGCTGACCGATTGTCCGCTGCCGCTGTCGGCACCCGTTGACCACGGCATCGATGATTTCTGCATGAATTGCCGTGTCTGTGAAGATGCCTGCCCACCGAAAGCTATTGGCCCGGAAAAGCAGCGCGTCCGGGGCGAACTGAAATGGTACGTCGATTTCGACAAATGCCTCCCGTTCTTCAATGAGCATCAGGGCTGTGCAGTCTGTCTCGCCGTCTGTCCGTGGAGCCGCCCAGGCGTTGGTCCGCGCCTCGCCGATAAGCTAGAGCGAAGGCGCACCCGAAAGACTTTGGCCGGAGAAGGATAATCCTCTCCCGCTGTGTCGGTTCCCATCAGGCCCTTCTTGGCCGCTTGACGACGCTTGGCCCCGCTTGGCCTGGTGTGGCATGCCAGACCTCTTTCATATTTCAGGCAAAGGTCAGCGAGGCGGATGCGGTTCAGCCCAGCACCGCCATCGCCACCAGCTGAAAGCGGCACGCGCCGGCTAAATCGACCTGATGCGCCTGCCGTGCCGGGCGCTGTGCCGGATCGGGCCATAAGCGCTCCCAGTGCACATTGGCCATTGTTCTGTCTCGCCGGTCGGCGAAGTAGAGATCAACCTTGATCACGTCCTGCAGCGCCGCGCCGCCTTCACTCAATATCCCCGGCAGTTGAGCGAAGGCCAGTCGGATTTGTTCGGCCGTATCAGCAGCGTATTCACCGGTTTCAGGATCCTTGCCCAGCACCCCTGATGTTACCAGCACCCCACGGTGCACAGCGGCATTGGGTACCGGGTTGAGGTGCTGAGCTGCACCGCTGGCGTAGATGGATCGAACCATTCAGGCCCCGCCTTTCTGGTGCTGGATCGGGTTTTCGAGGCGGCCCAAAGGCTCGATTTCAATCGAGATCGATCCTTGTTGTTGACCGATTAAAACGCTTTTGTGACCTCGGGGGAACTTTGCGTTTCCTTTACCCGTGGTGCCAAAGCTCAGCAAATCCCCNGGGCGCAGCGTGAAATGTTGGCTGGCCTCTGCGATGCAACGCTGGATGCTGAAGCGGTAGTTGCCGGTGTGGTCTTGGGTAAAGATATCGTCATTCAGCCGACCGGTCACGTATAGATCGTTGGGGTCGTCGATCTCATCGGCTGTGGTAATCCAAGGCCCCATGGGACCGAAGGTATCCGTACCCTTGGAGCGCGTGTGATAGACAAAATAGGCGTCCGTATCCTCCTCCCCATGCAGCCGACGCCAAGNATAAAACTCAGGCCGCGCCATATCTGGCGGGTAGGTCACGGCGATGCTGTCCTTCATGAACTTAAGGCCGTGGCTGGTGATATCATTATGGATCAGGAAGCCAAACACCACGTCGAGTGCATCTTCCTCCCTCACGTGCTTAGCGCGCTTTCCAATCACCGCGCAGACTTCTGGCTCCGGGATCACTGCACCCCAGTCAGGGTCAACGATAATCGCCTTTCCCGAGCCAATCATGCAGGATGGCGGTTTGAGGAAAAAATTGGGTACGCCGGGATCGACGTGAGCATTGCGCATCAGCTCTCGGTTGTTGAAGGCGACGTTGAGGATCATTGATGGGTTAGGCAGCGGTGGGGCCCAGTCAGTCCCTGCTTCTAGCTGTCCAGGGAGTGCGTCGGGCTCAAGCTGACGAAGAAGGCCAGGCTGTGTCTCACAGGCCCGTACCAGGCTGAGCACGTCCTCAATCCGGCCCAGACCGGCAGCTTCAGTCACATCGGCGAGCGCACGAATGGCGCCGTCCTNACCGCGGACGATAGCCTGCTCTCGGCCATTGAGGGTTCGGGTCCCGAATTTCATGCTGATCCTAGCTGTTGGCGAGAAAGTCTTCGAGGGTGACGGGCGGGGCATCAAGCGTCGGAGGAATAACCGCGGCGCCTTCAAATTCCGAGGCTTCGTAGAACCACTTCTTTGGTGCAGGAAAACCCCAGATCTGTGATCGGCGGGTGTCGCTCAGATCCCAGCGGGTGGGTGGATGATCTTTGTCGATCACGTTGTAGTGGCTGGTGAAGGTCTCCACGCGGTGACCGTCAGGATCCCGGTAGTAGACGAAGAAAGCATTGCCGATACCGTGTCGACCAGGCGCGCGATCCATGGTCTCAGCCAGCCCCAACGAAGCCATTACGTCGGCACCGTGGATCACGTTCGCGATTTCTGGCGTATGGTAGGCGAGGTGATGCAGGCGTGGTCCAGCACCGTTGGAATAGACTACGTCTTGGGTATTGTTCTTGCGCTTGAGCCACACGCCCCAGAGCTCGTCCGTGCCGTCGTTGGCGGTGTATTCGGTCAGGCGGAAGCCCAGGTCGATGTACCAGTCGTAAGCTTTTTGCACGTCGTGAGTGGCGATCTGAACATGATCGAGAAACACCAGTTTACCGCCCGCATGGGTGTGAAAATGGCGCATGCGGTTTTCCGGTCCGGGCATGGTGGCGGTGAACTCGACCGGCACGCCAACGGCATCGACAACGCGCAGGGTCAGACCCTGGAAAGGGCGGTCAACCCACGTTGGCGCATCGCCTCGCGCGGAAAGCCAATCGAAGGCACGGCGCAGATCATCGTCACTGAACATGCGATAGCCGATGGCACGCACTTCACCCGGACCATCGCGCGCTACCTTGTCGAAGCGAAGGGAGTGATGAGCCCCTTCTTCAATCGCGCGCAGAAACAGATGCTCGGCACTGTGTTCGGTGACTTCGAGTCCGAGGCCAGATTCGTAGAAATGCCGGGTCGCGTCCAAATCACGGCTTGTAAGCACCACATGGCTTAGGCGGGTGATGTTGAAGGGGACATCGGCGACAGGATTGCTCAGCGCCATTCGCGTTCCTTCTCTGGTTGCTTCCTTCCCGGCCTTGCCAAACGGAGAAGACCCTTTTTTCGGTGCCTGACGCTACTTGAGGCAAGGGCGTTGATCAACGTCTGGCCTGCAGGGGAGCTGGACCATCGGCTCCATGAAGCATGAAGAAGATGGATGGCTTCACAAAATCAGGTTTACCACAGCCCGCGGTAGCATGCAGAGTGCGCCCCAATACCCGGCGCTATCGCCATCCCGTACCGCACGCAGGCACCACCAACACTCGCAGGGAATGCCGTGATGAAGCCTGTTCTCGACTATAGTCTGATGGTCGCACCCAACGGAGCGCGNCGGACCACCGCCGACCACCCGGCGTTGCCCGTCACCAGCGCTGACCTCGCCCGCACAGCACTGGCCTGCCAGATCGAGGGCGCAACGGCGATCCACATCCATGTCCGGGATGAAGACCAGCGCCACAGTCTCGACCCCGGTCGCTATCGGGAAGCTATCGACGCGATCAGCGAGCTGGCGCCAACATTAGGCCTTCAAATCACCACGGAGAGCGCCGGGATGTACACCCCGACGGATCAACTCGCCTGCCTTCAGGCGCTCCGTCCCATTGCGGCGAGCGTTGCGGTGCGGGAGATGATCGCTGACCCACTGGTTGCCCGTCGCACATACGCGTTCGCCGAGGATGAAGGGATTGAGATCCAGCACATCGTCTACACCCCCGCCTGCATCGNGCAGCTTCTTGCAGGTCGAAACAGCGGCCTCGTACGATCATCACAATGCCAGGTTTTGCTGGTGCTTGGTCAGTATCTGCCGCCGTGCGATGCGACACCGCGGGATATGGAACTGCTGATCTCCGCACTGCAGCAGGGTGATCGGCCGGTGGATTGGCAGATCAGCGTCTGTGCTTTTGGGTCGCTCGAACACCGCTGTCTGGTCTTCGCGGCTGCACGCGGTTTCGGCGTGCGTCTGGGGTTCGAGAACAGCCTGAGCGGGGACGACGGCCGACTACATGCTGACAATGCAGCGTCCGTCCGTGCCTTCCTGAAAGCAAGCGACCCGCGCTGAACTTTGCCTAGACTGCTTGAATTAGCGTGCTCAGTGGCGGAAAAGAAGTGATGTCTAAAGACCCGCTCCTACAGCCCTTTCAACTCCGCCATCTGACGCTGCGCAACCGCATCATCAGCACGTCCCACGCACCTTCGTTTGCCGAGAGTGGCCATCCACGGGACCGTTATCGCCTGTATCACGAGGAAAAGGCTAAAGGCGGGGTCGCTCTCACCATGATCGGCGGATCGACCAACATCGCCCCGGACAGCCCGTCTGTCTTCGGCCAACTCTACGCGGGAGATGACAGTATCGTTCCCTGGTTCCGGCGGCTGACCGAGGGAGTCAGGTCGCACGGCGCAGCGGTGATGTGTCAGATCACGCACATGGGCCGCCGAACCGCATGGGACGATGGACACTGGCTGCCGGTTGCCGGCCCATCTGGGGTTCGGGAACGTGCGCATCGAGCCTTCCCAAAGGTTATGGAGACTGAAGACATAGGCCGCATTGTCACCCAGTTTGGAGAGGCGGCGGCGCGGTGTCGTGATGGTGGTTTTGACGGCATCGAGCTGCTCTCTCATTCTCACCTGCTGGGGCAGTTTCTCTCGCCTGCGATCAACCAGCGCGAAGATGACTTTGGCGGAAGCCTTGATAATCGNCTCCGGCTGACGCTGGATGTGTTGGGCTCCGTCCGGGCGGCTGTTGGTTCTGATTTCATTGTTGGCCTGCGGATCACCGGGGACGAGCTGACCAAGGGTGGACTGTCGATGGAAGAGTGCGTGGAGATTGCTCGCAGGCTGGAACAAACCGGTGCAGTGGATTTTCTCAACATCCTGGCCGGTGCACCTTATGATGATCTTGGGTTGGCGGGCTGGGTGCCCCCCATGGGCATGCCGTCGGCGGCACATATGTCGGTTGCCGGTCGCATTCGTGAGGCGGTTGACCTGCCCATCCTGCATGCCGGTGGCATGGCCGATGTAGCCACAGCCCGCCACGCGGTCGCCGGTGGGCATGTTGACCTCGTCGGAATGACCCGCGCGCAGATTGCAGACCCCTATCTGGTTGCAAAGTTAGAGCGGGGGGATGAAGACCGCATCCGGCCTTGTGTTGGCCTTGGCTACTGCGTCGACCGCGTGAACCAGGGTAAGGACGCGGTTTGTGGGCACAATGCAGTGACTGGTCGGGAATCAACTTTGCCGCACGTATTGAAGCCTGCTGATCGACACTTAAAAGCGGTGGTTGTGGGGGGTGGCCCGGGGGGGCTTGAAGCCGCCCGGGTTCTTGCGGAGCGCGGGCACACTGTCCGACTTTTCGAGGCAAGTAGCCGTCTCGGCGGACAGCTCAGGTTGGCATCGCGCAGTCAGACGCGGGCGCAGGTGTGGGGCGTAGCGGAATGGCTGATCGATGAAGTCCGGCGCCTCCCGGTCGACNTGCAGCTCAACACGCCGGCGGAGGAAGGCGATATTCTTGCCGGAGACCCGGATATCGTGATTATTGCAACGGGCGGTTGGCCGGAACCTGATGACTACCCTGGCGCCACCTTGGCCACCTCCGCCTGGGATGTCCTGAGCGGGGAGGAACGGCCGTCGGGTGAGGTTCTGCTGTTCGACGAGGGAGGCGACCAGCCCGCGCTGGTTTGCGCAGAGATTTTGGCCGCCGATGGGTGCCGGGTCGATCTGGTCACGCCTGACCGCGCCGTGGCGCATGATCTGGGCCCGACCAACGCGGCGGTTGTTCTGAAATCGCTTGCTGCACTCGATGTGCGGTTTTCATGCTTTGAGGAAATCACTGCTATTGAGAAGACCGGCAACCGGCTCCGCGTAAGCTTGCGTCACGTGCTCACCGGCAATGCCCGCACGAAGGTGGTCGACCACTGTGTTATCGAACGCGGGTTGAGGCCTATGGATGACCTGTTCCACGCGCTTAAACCCCGGTCGCTTAACCAGGGACAAGTCAGTCATCAAGCCTTGATTGACGGCGGTGCCGCTTTTGGTGAGCCGGATTTCAGCGCTGGTTTCGTGCTGGCTCGGATTGGCGATGCCGTCACCGGCCGGAACGTTCACGCAGCGCTGCTCGACGCAATCCGTGTGTGCAAGGATCTATAGTACTCTAGGGCATTTCAGGATGAAGTATGGTGCTCGTCTCGTGGCTGCACCCAGGCGCCGTTTGTTCTTCACTGCTAAGAAAAGCCCCATCCGATGGGTGGAGCCANTGACCCAAGTCATTTTTCAGACCATGGTCCCCATCAGTTCCCGTCCGATGAGCATGCGACGGATTTCTGAAGTGCCAGCGCCGATTTCCATAAGCTTGGCATCCCGGAAAATCCGGCTGACCGGGCTGTCGTTCATGAAACCAGCGCCCCCCATGGCCTGCACAGCCTGATGCGCGACGACCATGGCCTCCTCCGAGGAATAGAGCACGCAGGCGGCGGCGTCCTGCCGTGTGACTTCACCTCGGTCGCAGGCCCGGGCGACTTCGTAGACGTAGGCGCGAGCTGAGTTCAATTTGGTATAGATATCGGCGATCTTTCCCTGCATGAGCTGGAAATTTCCAATCGACTGGCCAAACTGCTTGCGCTCTGCCAGATAGGGCATGATCTCATCGAGACAGGCAGCCATAATTCCTGTTCCGATCCCAGCNAGAACCACGCGTTCGTAGTCCAGCCCCGACATCAAGACTTTGGCACCCTGTCCTTCTTCACCCAGAATGTTTTCGAACGGCACCTCACAGTCTCTGAACACCAGCTCGACCGTATTTGAACCCCGCATTCCCAGTTTATCAAAGTGCGCAGACTGGGTGAATCCCGGCATGGATTTTTCCACGATAAAGGCCGTAATGCCTTTTGACCCCGCATCCGGGTCTGTCTTCGCATAGACCACGACCGTGTTCGCTTCACCGCCGTTGGTTATCCAGTACTTATTGCCGTTGAGGATAAAGCGGTCGTTCCGCTTCTCCGCCTGTAGCTTCATGCCNACGACATCCGACCCAGCACCGGCCTCTGACATGGCGAGCGCGCCGACGCTTCGTCCGGTGATCAGATCCGGCAGATATTGCTGCTTCTGCGCGTCGGTCCCATTGATCCGCAGTTGGTTGACGCAGAGGTTGGAGTGCGCGCCATAGCTGAGGCTGACAGAAGCGCTGGCACGGGCGATTTCCTCTACCACCACGGTGTGGGCGAGATAACCCATGTCCGAACCACCGAAGCGTTCAGGTACTGTGATACCCAGCAGACCAAGCTCTCCCATTTCCCGCCATAGCGCCGCGGGAAAAGTGTTCTTTGCATCGATCTCAGCGGCCATGGGTTTAACCCGCTCCTGCGCCCAGCGATGGACCATCTCGCGCAGCGCGTTAACGTCTTCACCCAGATCAAACTTCATTGATCCCACAAACATGCGCTGTTCTCCTCTTGCCATGGTCATAGGCCCGCCCGGGCCATGTTGGCGGAGCGCACCGGTTCAGCGGGGCTGCCCGCCATCCTTGCGATGTTAAAGATACAGAGACCTGAGCTCTGGTCTCTCAAAGATTCTTCGCGTGTTCAAGGATGACAAACGAGTGCGGTGTAAATCCGCCAACCGCGTCCCTCTTGATCGCCCAAATTCCCGATCGTCGCCATCGACCTCAACCTCAACTTTGGATCCATGGAAGAGGCTGAAATCAAGCCAAACGCAGAGGTACGCAAGGCCAGACAGTTTTAGCGTCTTGGCCTTGCGTTGATTTATTGGCGCCGCGATGCGGTGGAAGGGGTCATTTCCCAACTTTGCACAACGCGGAACCTAAGGCGTTTGCGTGCCAGCACGCGAATTTCGCCCTTCGGTCTCAAAGGGCGCGTGGGAGTTCAAGCCTACTTTGCGTTGAGCTTGGACAAGCAGGCGATCAGGGTGATCAGNGGGATCAGCATGAACAGGGCGGCGAAGATATCGAAACCGCTGAAACCGTTATAGCCATAGGTGCTCGCAAGACCCGCCGCGATGAACTGCGTTCCCATGATGGCAATGATTGCAATGGCACCGACGCGCGCCCGAACCGGGTTGGCTGCCAACAGGCCCAGAAAGAAAATAATCGCGCCCATACCGAGCATGTGCGCGATCCAGACCACCTCTACGACCATGGCAATATTCAGTTCGTTTTCGGTCAACTCGCCCGGCCAAAAATTACTCGCAGAACTCGCCGCCTGCCCCGTGATCAAGCCGATTCCAGTAAACAGAATCAANAATGCGCCCATAGCCATGAGCCAAAACCGTGAATTCAGAATTGTGCTGAGTAGTTGCATCGGAGTTTCCTTTTTGTGATGCCAGAAAGCTCACTTACAAATTCACTAATTTAGCAACTAAGTCTAANATAAAGACACTACGATAAGACCATTTCTCGCGCGATTCGGGCCCATGGGCTGCTCCGTGGTTGGCAACCCGATTTATCGGACCAGAATGACGGCGCTGTCTTAGACGATCAGATGAGGCGTACGGGCTAGCGGATCAATGCCGGCGGCCAGTTTATGGTTCCAAAGAACAGCGCTCCAGTTCGACAAAACCTTGTGAGAAAGCCCAGTGCCACGATGATCCTCATCATGTCGACGACCTTATTCTTGCAAACCTGATACGAAGCCGTTTGCCATGGATGCCCTAACGATCGCTGTAAGCGCGCTTGAGGTCAGCTAGTCGGAATCGGCGTTGATCCAGTTTCTGTCCGCCACAGCAGCCCATCTTTCTTCAGGTGGACCATCATGACCGCGTCTTTGGTGCCGTTCGGGAATGTGACGAAGGCGTGCGTCACCAAAATATCATCGTTCTCATAAAGGCNGCGATTGCCTTCTACGATGAAATTATCCCAGCGGTTGAGTAACGATTCTTCCGTGTCATCCTCACGCCGCATCACGCGGCCGGTGGAGTGNAAGAGGAACTCCCAGTCATCGTGGTAGCAAGAGTTGAAGGCGGCGACATCTCTGTTTGCCTGCGCAGTCTGCATTTTGGAATAGAGCGACATNATTAGCGTCTCCGTTNGCTGAATGGTAATGAACTAGCCAATATCAGGCAAAGCTTGCCTGCCGCGTCAATGGCGATCTGGTTTGCGGCTCCAACGGCTCGCTCCTAGGCTGGGAACTCTCCGGCATCGATAGGTGCTCCCCGAAAGTCCAACTGATGCGGCCGGCGTGCATACAGGGTTGGGGGAAGGGGCTGGAAAATCTGGAGAGGGACACAATACCTGACCCTCTCCAACAAGCTTACTGCAACTGTGACTCGGGCACATTTGCTTGTGTCAAATCTGTACCTTCGTCGTTTAGCTCCACATGACCCAAAGCTCTGCAATTGCAGTGAGGCCAAAGCCCAAAGCAATCAGAATCTTAAAGGGCATCCACGCGGTATTAATGAAGCGTTTATGGCCAACCGTTTTCCGCTCTTCTTCATCCGCGTCTTCAGCGACCGCTGCAATGTCGTCCATCGCATCAAGACTTCCCATAATGCCGAGGACAGTGAAGAACACGAGGAAGATGGAAAGTGGAATGAAGGAAGCCTCATAGCCCGCGCCAATCAGGCTGAGTATGAGGATGTGTGAAACGAGCACCATGGTCATGATCCAAAGTAAATCACGACCACGAGTGCCCCATGCCATGATCCGGTTAGCCCGGTCCTGAGGCGTATTCATGCGTTCTGCTCCTTTAGTGGATTTTACTTAGGATAGTAACTATGCCGCGTAATGTCAGATCGGTCTAACATTAATGTAGTGTTCGTCCTCTATTGTGCAGAAACTGAGCTATCCTCAGCCAGTCTTAAGTATCAGCGGTAAAGCAAAGCTGGGATACGGCAGGAGATAAGCAGCTCGGTTGTCGTCGATCCAATGAGCATCGAATGCAGGCGATTGCCGCTGTAAGCCCCCATTACCATGAGGGAGAATTCCTCGCTTGCAACCCGGTTGCGAATAACCTCGACAGCCTTTCCGGAAAGGGTCTCAGCATAGACTTCAAAACCTGCCTGCNCAAGAATCGTTGTGGGCTCGTCAAGGGAAGTCGTATTGCCAGAGTCTCGCTCGCGCACCGTCATCAAGGTGATAGGCAGACCCTTCAGCAGCGTGCTTTCGGCCATGGCGCTAACGGCGCGTTTTGAAGACGAACGCCCATCATACGCGACCAGAACACGGCCCAGCGGCTGAAAGGACCTCGGCGCTACAAGAATGGGGCAACGGCACGATCGGATCATACGCTCTAGGTTTGAACCAAGGTGCAGCTTTGCGAACTCAGCAGCCTCTCCACGCTTACCGATGATGAGCAGGTCGGTGTCATTCAAAGCCTGATTTGCTTCGAGTACGAGATCACCGGTGCGCAATCGGGCTGTGGGGCGTAGTTTCAGCGCGGCCTCAAGGTGGTCAGCGGCATCTTCAATGAGGGCCCGGCCGCGATCCTGCAAATGGCGCGCAAGATCTCCTTCTATGCGGGCCATGTCTTCGAGCATTCGGGTTCTAGCGCCCAGAGACAAAGCACCAGAGATATCCAGCGCATTCTCCTGCCGCCGACCCATCACGTGCATCAGCTCTACGGGGATTGAAAGCGCCCTAGCGGCCCAAACGCTATAGTCGCAGACACTCTGTGCGTAACTCGACCCATCAATCAGCGCCAGAAGCTTCGGCTGTGTCATGATCTCAGTGCTCCAGGTTCTTTTTGGGTGTGGCCGTTTGATGCGCCTGCCCTAATTTCAAAACGATGGTTTTGCTGGCCTCGTTGAGCCCAACCACTTCCACGGCGGCACCCTCTCTTTTGAACTTGAGCTGGATCATGTCCAGGGCGTGCACCGCAGAGAGGTCCCAGATGTGCGCGCGCGAGACATCGATCGTCACCTTTTGCAGCGCTTCCCTGAAATCAAACGCTTCGTTGAAGGGCTCTACGGAAGCGAAAAATAACTGTCCCTCGATCTGATAACGGCGGTGCTGCCCGCCATCTTCAAGCCGGGATGAGACCCGGAACACCCGCGCCATTTTCCAGGCGAAAAAGATCCCGGAGAGCAGCACGCCCGCCAACACGCCCAGCGCCAGATTGTGCCACACAACCACGACGACCACAGTGCCGATCATGACGACGCTCGAAGGCCACGGATGGCGGCGGAGATTTCGGATCGACGACCAGCTGAATGTACCTATTGAGACCATGATCATGATCGCGACCAGCGCTGCCATTGGGATTTGCTCAACCCATGGCCCGAGAACCACGATCATAAAGAGCAGAAGGCCCCCGGCAGCGAAGCAACTGAGTCGTCCCCGGCCCCCAGATTTAACATTGATCATTGATTGCCCGATCATAGCACAGCCTGCCATGCCACCGATGAAGCCGGTCGCTACATTTGCCACGCCTTGACCAATGCATTCTTGGTTTCTGTCTGATCGCGTATCGGTGAGGTCATCCACCAAGGATTGGGTCATGAGGCTCTCCAACAATCCAACGGCCGCCACAGCGACTGAATACGGAAAGATGATTTGGAGGGTTTCAAAGTTCAGCGGAATTTGAGGGATCAAAAAGACAGGTAAGGAGTCCGGCAGTTCGCCCATATCGCCTACGCGGCGAACGCTATCAAAGTCGAAGATCATGACGATCGCTGTCAAAACGATAATGCAGATAAGCGGCGACGGCACCACTCGGGTAAAGCGCGGCAGAATGTAAATGATCGCCAGGCCAGCCCCGACGAAGACGTAAGTGATCCATGCAACCCCTATGAGTTCGGGTAATTGGGCCAGAAAGATCAGAATAGCCAGCGCGTTGACGAAGCCCGTCATGACCGATCGGGAAACAAATCGCATCAGATGTCCGAGGCGAAGGGTTCCTGCGCCAATCTGCAGGACGCCAGCGAGTACCGTAGCGGCCAGCAGATACTGTAATCCATGCTCCTTAACCAGCGTAACCATCAGCACCGCTGTTGCTGCCGTAGCCGCTGAAATCATCCCCGGTCGACCCCCCACAATCGCCGTGACGACAGCAATCGAAAACGAAGCATACAATCCGACCTTTGGGTCAACACCNGCGATAATCGAAAATGCAATGGCTTCAGGAATGAGGGCTAAGGCGACAACCAGACCTGAAAGTAAGTCTCGTCGAATGTTGCCCNTCCACTGGTNGCGGTAGGCGGNAAGGTTCATCATAGGGGGAAATTCCAGGCTCTTTGGAGCTGTTTGTCAAAGCATCTGATTGACGACGCTCAGGAAACCTAGGTTTAGAGTCCCGGTGGTCCCCTGTTCAAACGCGTTGGTTAATGGGGAGCGATGCGTCCCCACTTTGCGAGCCAAAACAGGTCAGCCAAAAGATGCGCGTCAAGCGCTCGTCTGGCGATGCTCTAGCCGCTGAAGCAGCGTGTTTTTTAGCAGCGGTTTTATANGGGCGGTGCATGGCAACGAACCCAACCCAGGTTCTCCAAAGTCAGCGTGACTCACGTCGCCAACAGCATCCATATTGCGGGAGGAATGCCGCCGTTCCCGATGTTTTAAGAGATGGAGACGTTGGGCACACCAACATCAATTTTTTAGCATCCCGCAGGGGCGTTTTCCTTGGCGCAGAGGCGCCCGAGCAGTTTCTCGCCCACNGGATCACCGCCATCTGCCGCCAGCCGAAACAAGCGCAAAGCAGCTTCATCGTCTTTGGGTATTTGATTGCCGCGCTCGTAAAACACACCCAACATTGTCATTGCCCGCGTATAACCTTGGCCGATGGCAAGGTTGAACCAGTTCAGTGCGGTGTCCACGTCAGGCTCAACTCCGCGGCCATTGAAGAAAATTAACGCCAAAGAGTTATAGGCCCTTGGATCACCGGTTTCTGCCAGTTTTTCATATAGTTCGATGGCAAGTTCATAGTTTTTCTTCTGGTATTCACTTGCTGCGATCATGAAATCCGTTTCAATAAGGTAGATTGCGTCGAGTTCCGCCTGAGCGAGCGGGTCACCGGCGTCAACGAGCTCGCTATAAAGCCTTACCGCCTCGTCATAATTGCCGCGCTGGTACTCGCTTTCAGCCAGCATGCGTCGGTCCGCAAAGTCTGCCTCGGCGACAACCGGATGTGCGCTCAGCACAAAAACTGAAACGGTCATCACCGCCACATGGAACCAGGCTTTCATGGGTCTCGTCTCCGGACATTCATTACCAGGGGAACCTCGGGATTGGGCGCGAGGGAGCCAAGTGCGACAGACTAGCCTTGGCCCCAGGACTTNAGACCGGTTGGTCCGCTTGAAGCGGAACCGCTAACCAGTCAGTCGATACGCACCATGCCCCAAGCGCTCTGCAGTGTGCCAATCTGCGAAGCCTCGACCAACAGTGACTGAAACTCTGGGGTCAAGCCGACCTGGTCGACACCTCTGCCGAGTGCCACCATATCGGCAGCCGAGTAGACGGCGACCATGCGCGTCATGTCAGCCGCAATCATGGGTGCCCACATGGTGAGGTTGATTCCATGGTCCTTGACCATGTTTAGGATTTTGCCGTGCATTTCAACTGCGTCAGCCATCTTGCTCCGCGGAATGCTCCATTCACGCACCATCATCGCAGAGTTTCCAGCGTGAGGCTGCCCAGCAATCAAGCGGACCAGGTCGGGGCCCAGAACTTCTGCTGAAGGGTCTGCTTCACGTTCGGCCATGAGGGAGGCCCAAGCCTGATCTTCCATCAGATTTGCCCCAACCTGCATGGTCTGTTCCATGCTTTCGAACATCGCATACAAATGCATTGAACCAGCGCCATGACCGCCCATGACCCGCGTCATGAAGACATTGGACGCACCGTTGCTGGAGATTATGTCCGCAGCGGTCCGCATGCGCTGTTGAGCNAGCGCTCCCTTACCCACCAGCGGGATACTTATTCTTCGTGTCGAGAACATTTTCTTCTACTCCTTCTTGGCTGATTTGATCGAATTTTCACTGAAAAAACCGCAAACAATACCGTNCTCATGAAACATGACGATCAAAATACTGTCAATTTGCTTTTGAAATTGGGCANATTTTCCGCTGATACGCGCCCAACTTTGTATTTACATAAGTTAATATTTCNCAATTTAAGCAGGGAAGCGTACTCAACAGTAAAAATCTGTATTGAATTGATGGAAATTAGCCACTCGGGGGGCTGTTCTGTTTCTGGAATACAGCTGTCTGTCACGGATTAAGANCGAGTAAGGAATTTCCAATATTTTGGCTCAATGCTGTTCCAAAAAACAGCCCGTGACAGGTTCATTGATGCGCCACAGGGCGAAGTAACCCGACACCCCACCCCGGCTCACCAGGGAATAAGCTCGCCTTTGTAGTCTGCAAACAACGCGGTCTGCTCGGGTCGAAGACTGGCAATGACCTGCCTTATTCCGCTTGCACTTGTTTCTGCAGTAATAAGCGCGCCTTCGCCTCCGGAATCGGTCTTTACCCAACCAGGGCTAATCGATGCAACGGTTATTCCGTCGTCCTTCAGGTCGATAGACATGGATTTGATGGCTTGATTGAGCGCCGTACGGCTGGTTCGGTTCATATACATTGCACCACCCGAGTTATCTGCGATGGACGCGGGCTTTGACGTTACGAAAACGATCTTCTTGTCCACGCCCAGCAGGACATTTGGGTAGAGGTATTGGGCGAGCAGTACCGGTCCNATGGTATTCGATCGAAACATGCCGACCCATATTTCAGCCTCCAGCGCCCCAAACACATTTCGGTCACTGTCGGTTGAATAGCCAACAGCGGCACCGGCGTTGTTGATGAAAATATCAATAGGCCAACCTTCTAGCTCGACAGCCAGGGATTGCAGGCTATCGACGTCGGCGAGGTCCATTTCGCAGATTCTAAGCTGGCCCGGATGCTTGTGCGCCAGAGTGTGAAGGGCATCGGCACNGTTACGATNGCGACACGTGGCGACGACTTCCTGACCATCGGCAAGATATTGTTTTACTAGTTCCAGCCCGATCCCCTTATTCGTACCGGTAATGAAAACGGTTGCCATGAGCCTCGCCTTGTAAATTCTTCCAACAAAAAAACACCATAGTTTCAGGNAGTCGGCAAGTTAGAAATTTAATCTAGTTTGCAAAGTGGGTGAGTCAGGATCGTTCCGTCAGCNAATCCGCCCCCTGTACAACTGGGTTGGCGAATTAATGAAATGCTCTGACTGGCGAAAAGCCGTTATTCAGGACGGAACACTTGCGAATTTCACATGATCTTAATAAGTATATTTATTGTTAAAAATACTCACTAAAAAGGANTGTAGCACAATGTTCAAAGCCTTCAGCCGGTATTTTGATTTTTCAAGTCGTGCCAACCGCAATGAATTTTGGATGTACACTCTGCTCGTTCTGATTGTGAACGCGGTTTTACAGGCCCTGGTTCCAATCTTGGCTCCAATGGGTGAAGCGATGAGTTTTATTCCAGTCGTTGCGCTGGTTCTATTCTCACTGTTTACCCTGATTCCGTCATTCTCAGTCTCCTTCCGGCGCCTCCACGACACGGGCAAGACCGCCTGGTGGCTGCTGCTTTTGCTCATCCCTCTGATTGGCGCTTTGGTGCTGATCTGGTTCTACGCAAGGCCGGGAGACGAGGGTGAAAACAAATACGGCGCGCGACCCGAAGCAGGCTGATTCTGCCTGGAGCGATTGTCTGTTACCGTCGGCGGCTGCCTGTTTGCTGTGATCAGATCCCCATCGCCCCTCTCGCATCGGATGCGAGGCACGTCCTCTGTGTTTTGCCTCGTATGAAGGCGCAACGCTGAGGCGCAGTTCTGGCCCCCCGCCCCCGGCAACCGAAAGCCGGTCGTCAAAGCTCAGAGAACTGGGAAATGACCGGACCCTGCACTTCCTCGACCATCGAAACCTTTACGTTTTCGACATCCCGCCGACGGTTGGCCTCAAGTTGCGCTCGCTCTTCTTGAGCGGTTACTTCGTCTGGGTAGACCAACACCGACTGGTGATGGCTTGCGTCCACTTGCCACCAGAGGATTTCTTCCGCGGCCGTCTTGCCTTTCAGTGTGCTCATGTGATCGCGCATCGCCTGATGATCGCTAATGCCGTCGGCATGGTGCCACTTCGTATATACAGCCCACTTTTTCATTTCGTTCTCCTGATTTGCATTGAATAGGCAGCGCGAATACTGCGTTGTCACGATGACAGTTTCAATATCTGACTGTTTCAGGGCAAAAAATCAGTGACTTTACGGCCCCAGAATGGGAGCAGCAGCGTATTTCGAACAGTGTAAGTGGCCCTGCCGCCGTGCTGTCCCTTACGGCGATTGATGATTGTCATGACTACAGTGCGCCTAGGCACGGGGTCGCGATCCACTCTGGATTTTTGGAGCCACGTAACTGGTTGATGGTCGTTCGGGCCGCCGTCGGCTCAGGCGAAGCGCTCGCTGCGGACAAAGCCGACCCGGGTAGTCGGGAANTACTTCAGCGGAACTTCGAGTTCGTTGATCTTGTCGATTACTGCCTGCGAGACAGCACCATAGATTTCGATGGTGAAACTCTCCGCCAGGTCCCCGTGCTGGCTTACGTAATCGACCACGGGCGGATTATCGGCGTGGAACAGGAAATCGTCGCTCTGCCGGTATAATTCTGACCATACCAGCTTATTCGGGTCTGTGCTGTCCTGGTCGAAGTTGTGGAACAACATACCCGGCTCGCTGGCCTCAACTTCAGCGTCAACGGTCGCGGCAAGGTCGAGGTAAGCCTCCAGCTTACCGGGGCTGACCGTGATACGGGCGAGAAGAATGAAGGGGTTGGCGCCATCAGAGACTGTTNNTGTCATGGTTTGCATCCTAGGTCTGGTTGGCCACTTGCGGGTCAGGGCCGGCTGGCTTTGACCTTCGCCGCGGCTGTGCGTCATGCACCTCGGATGTGCAGCATAGGTCACGTCGCCGTCGCCATCCGGAAGATCCAATTCTGAAGTACCTAATACGGCCCCTCACATCTTTGAAACAAAAACGCAAACGCAATGAAATAAATTATCCGGCTTTATCGCTGAGCACATGAACAACAAACTCAATGATCGGAGCATTCAATGCGTAGGTTTTGCATAACTTTTGCGTTTATAGCGGTTGGCATCGTCGGCTTGTCAACATCTCCTTATGCGCAGCAATTCATTGTTACTTCAGCGTCTGACAGAGGTGATGACACTCTGCGACAAGCTTTATCGCTAGCGTCCGAAGGCGAGATCGACAGTATTGTCGTGGCAACGGAAAGTGATATCAACATCAAAAATGGACTGGCCTATCTCGGCAGCCAACCAATTAGTATTGTTGGCACCGGTCAAACCATTTTTGGTAAGAGCGATGTTACTTTGCTGACTTCCTCAGGCGGCGGCGATCTTAGTATCACGGGCCTTTCTTTTAAGGGTCCGGGCGGTTTTAGTATTAATGAGCGTTCAGATATCGATGGCGTGTCCGGCAAGGGTATCTTCGTGGATGTTCCTGATGGCGCTACTGGCACGATTAGCCTTCACCTAACGAATGTTACGGTATCGCAAGTTGGTAACCATGGCATCCACATTTCAGATTGCACGCTTGCTGATGAATGCGGTGGCGGGCAGGATGGATCTGGCGATGGTTCCGATGCCTCGATTACCGCACTTCTCCAGAACGTTACGATCGACGATGCGGGNAACGGCAAATTCGATGCAGATGGTCTCCGGATCGATGAGCGCGGACCTGGCAACGTTCACCTCTCCGTTGACAGCTCGCTTTTCACTAATGTTGGTGCTGACGGGGTTGAGGTCGACGAAGGTCAGGCTGGCAGCGTATTCGCAACTGTAACCAACACGGACTTCACGGCTAACGGTGGCTACTGTGACCCATCCATCCTGGGTGCGTTCATGCCGGACGCAGACGAGGGTGAATTTTCCGACGGTGAGGCTTCGCTTGACGATATCCCGAGTGCAGAACGTGGTTCTCCGGACGACGGATGCTTTGAGTTGGAGTACGACCTCTACGAGTCTGGTTCGGTAGAAGCCTTCGAAATTGGCATCGACCTTGATGACGGCATCGACTTTGATGAGTCTGGCAGTGGCAGTGTCTTCACCAGCATGGTTGGCGTGTCAATTACGGGTAATCTTGATGAGGGTCTCGATTTCGATGAAGCAGGCGAAGGCAACATCTTCATTAATATCATCGACAGCGTGGCAACCGGCAATACGGATGACGGTTTCAAGGTGTCTGAAGAAGATGATGGGGGCATTATCGCGATCGTCGCCAACAGCACAGCAATGGAGAACGGCGGGAAGGGCTTTGTTTTAGAAGCCGAGGACGATGGCGCCTTATTCGCAGACTTTAGCGGGGTTACAACGTCGAACAATGACGATGGCGACGATACGGGTCTGGAGTTAGTCAATGAGGGCGAAAACTCAGGTTTTGCTAACGTGACCAACTCGAGCATTGCTGACGGCATTGATGCTGATGGCGTAGCAGTCACGCAGCAATAGCTCGAACAACATTCTTACGTGTTGAAGAAGGGCTTCGGGGATTGACCCTGAAGCCCTTTTTTTGTTCCTCGAAGCGTTCAGGGCGAGCTATCAATTCTAGCCCCCAGCGTGCTGGCTGGGTTGCCGAAGAGATTATCACAATGCAGTGTCTCCGATGGCCACAAGCTGCGCATTCGATAACGAAGTGCCGATCACGTTATGGCGTAGACCCTGTTCGCCGCTGCAGCAACCTTGGCTCATCCCTCGCTCTGGAGGTGCTCTGAGAGATCGACAATGTGTTCCGGCCGGATCCCACAACAGCCGCCGATGATCGCAGCGCCCTGGTCTCTCCAGCGTTGGCAGTGAGCGGTNAACCGCGCGGGTTCAATAGTATCATGAAAGAGCCATTCGCCCTCCTGAGACTTCTTACCCGAATGAGCATATACGCCTACCAATCTCGACCAATGCGCATTTACGATCTCTAGGCATTCGTCCACATAGGCCGTATCCGTGTGCATTATTGAAACAAGGGGTACGTTTTGGCCGTTTAACGCCTTCAGCGCATCTTCCAATGGTTCACCATTCCAAAGCGCCATTACGCCGCTATCATTCGGCGCACAACTGACACCGACCCATACAGGCAGTCCAGCCGTCTGGGCTGCTTTCAGCGTTGTTAGCATGCGATCGATATCGATCATCATTTCGAGCATAACCAGATCGGCACCCGCTTGCGCCATTATGCGTGCTTGGCGTTCTACACTGTTCGCCAGATCTTGTAGCGGCGGAAGCTCATGCGTCCAGGACCAGTAGGAAATACCGCCTGCCACCAGCGCTTCCGGACGGTCACTGGCGTCTCTAGCTTCACAGGCCAAAACCACACCTTGGCGGTTATAGTCGTCAAAGCGTTCATCTTCCCCTGCATCGCGTAGCGCGTGCAATGTCGTAGCAAAGGTGTTGGATATTATTATTTCGGCGCCTGCATTGAGGTAGTCGCTATGGATCGTGCGAACGATGTCGGGATGGCTAAGCGCCCCACCGCCGTTCCAGGCGTTATCAAGTTGCGGAATACCGCGACGCTCGCATTCTGTTCCCGTCCCGCCATCAATCAGAAGGCACGCGCCTGCCTGAAGTCGGTCCAAAAATTTGGCATAACGATCCATAGTAACCCCGAAATACATTGCGATAATGTTGGTATCGAACAGCGTGCAGTCGATCTTATGTAATATACCGCGCGTCTTTTGCCTTCGGGTCCTAATTCGTTTCTTGATTGGAAACTAGGCATTCTCCGACAAAAGGATCCGCAGTCGCGACCGCACAGCATCACAAAGGCTGCGGAAATAGCCGTCCCCCGGATTGATGCCGAAAACATGGAGGATTTTGGCGCTGCACGCTTTAAAGCCAATATCGAGGTANTGCGGTGGCAACCAGACTAGAGCAAAGCACCACGCAAATTCAGTGCCCCATCCTTGTTCGTGAGCGCACAGAACGACACTAGGACACCACTTGCCAGTGTGAAGCAACTCACCGACGCTGTTCTTGGTCCTGTGTACATTGAGATANCGAACTGCAAGCACGCTAGTCCTGTCGAGCAGCCAAGAGCTTTAGCAGCNGTTACGTTAGAATGGTGGCGTTCGATCGGCTGAAGTGACCGTGTGTTTCAGTCTGCAAGGCTCAATTCAGATAGCCGGATTTTACATCATCGCCAACGTGGAGCGCTTGACCGGTAAAATATCCTGCGAACACGCGCCAACTCGAAAGTGTCACATTCCACCGTTTCATATAGATTTCTAGTGTACTTTCGTTAATTCATTGATTGAGGAAAATNAGATGCTTGGAAATCATGTTGGCTCGATGAAGGGTCAGACTGAAGTTAAGGCTATCCCTAGTGATTACGGTATGCCTTCGCTCGAAACTACTGGTGCCGGTGAGGGTACTTTGCTGGGGCATCCAGTTCAGTTCATGGCTACCTATCAGGCGGAAATGCAGCCTGATGGTTCTTTCTATGGCGAATGCCCTAACTCCGGTGTGATCCTGTCACCGGTTGGTGCTGCGACCTATCGTGCCACTGGCGCAGGTCATCCTACTGAGGATGGTGGGTCGAAATTCCGAGGTGCAGTTTACTTCTCAAGCCATTCCGAAGCCTTTGCGGAACTAAACGGCAAAGCATGTGTTTACAGCTGGGATGTTGATGCCGAAGGCGTAGCGTCTTGGGAAATTCACGTCGTCGACTGAAGGCTCAAAACGGGTAGGGGCTACCGATTGCGCCAAGGCGCCGTTCAAAATTATGGTGGGGACTGCGTCATGGCGTGGTCCCTATTTCTGCGCGGAAGTTCGATGAGGCTGCGCCCCCTCATTTGGCAAACACACAAACGCCCGCAGTCATTGTTCCAACACCATCCAATATAGCAGCGTACAGGGAAGAGCCTTGCGTCCCCCGTGCGCAAGCTTGGTGACTGCAAGGTCATGCGCAGTCAGTCCCGTTGGTCAGCGCACTCGGTTGAAGCAATTGAGGAAGCACTGCATGTTTGCGAGACGGGGAGGTGGTCGACCTCCCATGCGTTTCCCGCCATCATAGTGGCTGTCTCCGAGCTTCGGATGTGGCCCTAGCGCAAAAGTGTGATAGCGGCAGAAAAGATGAGGCCGCTCAGGATTGCGCCCGAAATGCCGAACAAAATGTATGCGGTGAAGACTTCCCGTTTAACCATGGACCAAACCGCAGCCATAGCCGGAATAGAGCTGATGCCGCCCGAGATCATGAATGCCATCGCCGCGCCAGCACCCATGCCTTGTGCCGTTAATCCCGCCAGCATGGGTGGGGCGACGTATGAATTGAGATAGGCTGGCATGCCGACCACGGCAGCAATTACGATAGGCTGCAGGCCATTGCCGCCGACAACGCGGGCAATGAGATCGGCCGGAACGTAGTTGATCATTAACCCCTCCAGCACGTAGGCCAGTGCAAGCCATTTGATCAAAAACACAGCGTTGCTCAGCATTTCCGTTTGGAACGTCTGGCGGCGGCGTGACTCTGACCAAAAACGCCATACCGGCTTTCCCGATAGTGGCGATGGCCCACAGCCACAGCTCGCCGTCGCGCCTGTCCTGAGTGCATTGGGAAAAAAGCCAGCCTGCATCAGAAATTTGACGGAAAAACCGCCCAGCAAACCAACCATCACAGCGAAGACCGCCTTGCCAACCGCATAGTGCCATCCGAGTGCGCCGGCGGTGATCAAAAGTGTGGGTGGGTCAATCAGCGGCGAGGATAGCCAAAATGCCATTACCGATGCCAGAGGAGCGCCCAAAGCCAGCAGGGCCGAAATGAAGGGTATGACTTCACAGGAACAAAATGGAGCCAGTCCGCCAAAGAATGCTGCCATAACAATCATGCGGTTTTGATTGCCCTTAAAGACGCGGGCGATACTGGTTTCGGCCCCAGCCGCCTTCAAACTGGCGATCAATAGCACGGCGAATGCGATGTAAGGGACCGTACCGATGAAGGCGGTGACTGCTTTTCTCACGACCGGCTCAAAACTTGCCTGGTCGAAAAGCAGCACCAGCATTGGCGCTAGAACTACGATCGTCCAGGGANTCATCACCCTCTGCATGAATGATCCGGGGCGTGGAGCGTTCCAGAACTCTGCTCTGAACATGGTTTTAGGTCCTACTCATTGTCGACGCAGCATTCGGAAAGAATGAATGCGGCTAATTCTTCAAGGCGGTCAAAACAAGCCTGATTCAGGGTGAGGCGCCCGACGCGACTCTGCTCGATAACCCCGCCATCACAGAGCACCTTCAAGTGATGAGCGAGGGTTGAAGCTGCAATTCCAGTTCGTTGCTGTATTTCGTTTACCCTCAAGCCTTGGGGTCCAACGCGCACAAGAGTACGCAACACCTTAAGCCGGGAAGCAGAGCCAAGAGCCGAAAAGGCTGAAGCGGCTTCAGTCGAATGCATGAGAGCCTCAAAAGAACTAAAAAACTAGTTTAATAGTTTCAGAGGATNACGTCAATGCGTTTGGATAGAATCCCTGTCCAGCAGGAAGAAAAGGCGGTGCGTCGTTTCAAATCTGCCTGCATGAATGCCGGCAAATGAGGGGTGCCCGATGGTGCCTGGATCTTTGACGGGGTCCAAGCGATCGACCTGGTTGGGTCGCGACACCGTCGCAGTGGCGGGGGAGCCGAATGGCTGTTNCCAATATTTATTGCAGTTGTATCAGTGGTTTGAAGAGAACTAACGTCCCTACAGCGCGTTGACCTAGAGGTGTCCACCGCGTCCACGGAATAGAGGAATAGTTGCCGACCGCGGTATTTAGCGAGATGGTCGGTCTGTACGGGACGTAAAGGTGAACTAACCGACACTCTGGGCAATTAGGAGAAAACCATGTCTCTCAAGGTCGACAAATCCAAACTCCGGGCCTTGCAATGGGCCATCATGGAAAGTGTCTCCGCATGTGCGATCCTGCCTCTCATGCAGATCGGCGATGAGCTAGGGCTCTTTGCCACACTGGCGAAGGTCGGTCCGTGCACGAGCAAAAACTTTGCTCAGGCCGCAGGTATCGATGAGCGCTACGCCCGAGAATGGCTCTATGCCCTATGCGCGGCTGGGTACTGCAGCCACGATGAAGATTTTGAAACCTTTCACCTTAGCGCCGAACAGCAAGCGGTGTTTGCCGATGAGGATAGCAAGGCTCTGATGATTGGCGCGTTTGATATTCTAGTCGGGAATGTCCACGGCATCAGCGCCATCGCCAAAGCCTTCAAGACGGGTGAAGGTGTTGACTACGGAGACTTTCATCCTTGCGTCTTCCAGGGCACGGCGCGTTTTTTCAAACCGTCCTACAAATCCAATCTGCTTGAAAAATGGTTGCCAAAGATCCCGNTAGCTANGGAAAAGTTGGAAAAGGGCGGAAAGCTTTGTGATGTTGGATGCGGCAAAGGGCTTTCGACCCTTCTGCTAGCCGAACATTACCTGGAAGCCAGCTTTGTCGGTATCGATATCCATGAACCCTCTATCGACGAAGCTAATGAGGAAGCCCGCCGCGCCGGGTTGAGCGATCGGCTCTGCTACGACACCGCAGACGCTGAGAGCTATGGTGGCAGATACGACGTCATCACCTTTTTCGACTGCTTGCACGATATGGGTGATCCTCTGGGGGCCGCAAAATATGCGCGGTCGAGACTGCATGAAGGAGGTGTGTTGATTCTCATTGAGCCCAGCGCCGCAGATCACCCGCGTGACAACATGTCGGTTATTGGGCAGATGTACTACTCGTTTTCGACCATGGGCTGCGTGCCGACGTCCAAAAGCCAGAAAGTTGGCCTTGCGCTTGGGGCACAAGCCGGTCCGCAACGCTTGAGTGACATCATGCGCGAAGCAGGTTTCCGCGATACCGAGGTCGTATTCAAGAATGCAACTAACATGGTGCTGGTGTGCACTGCCTAATGTAGTAATTTTTACGAAATCGTGGCGCCAACCCCGCATCCAAAATTAGAAACTACCCCGGTGTTTTGCGAGCCGGGGGCCTTTTTGTATTGGAACAAAAGAGCGAGATACCCAATGCAACGACATAGGAATATGTCGCTCTAAACGCATCGTTATAGGGGCTGAGGCTCAGCAACAATTCCGCCGAGGGTTGGTGCCAAAACGCCTGTTGTATCCGGGTAACTTAGGGGCAATTTCCGCTGACTTCTCGCGGCAAGAAAGGCAAAGCATTCAGCCTCTATCGCGTCACCTCGCCAACCCAAATGGTCTGCGTCAATGATCTCGACCTGGGAGCGCCGACTGATCTCCTCGATCAGCGTTTTATTGTGTCGGCCACCGCCCGATACAATCAGCTGGCTTGGACGCGCTGGAAGGCGCGCGAGGCCAGCCGCCGCTGCAGCAGCGCTGAAAGCGGTCAAAAGTGCTGCACCGTCCTCGGCTGAGCAACCGGCCGCCATGTCTGCTGAAAAGTCGAAGCGATCCAACGATTTTGGAAAGGGCGCCAACATGTATGGGTGGTCCAGTAGGTTTGTGAGCCGAGCTTCGTCCACCAAACCCTTAGCCGCCAAAGCCCCATCGAGGTCCATGTCGCCCAACCCGAGTGCCTTTACCCAGTCGTTGATTGGAGCATTCGCTGGACCTGTATCGAAGGCAATCAGGCGTCCATCTGCGCTTTGCCAGCTCAGGTTGGCGACACCGCCTAGGTTAAGCACAGCCGTATCCTCGCCCGCACCGGCCCGGTCCAGTAGAGCGCCATGGTAAGCGGCGCAGAGTGGAGCGCCCTGGCCACCAGCCGCTATATCGGCGCTGCGAAAGTCATAGACGACTGGAATACCGAGTTGATCCGCCATCAACTGGCCATCACCCAACTGGCGCGATTTACCTATTGAACCTATTGAGGGAGCCCGATGGAGAACGGTCTGCCCATGGAAGCCAACCGAAGCGATATCCAATAGGTTCAGCCCGGNTCGGTCAGCAATCAGTCTCACGGCGTCAGCCTGGGCCAGTGTCAACGCACGCTCTGCCTCGGCGAAGATAGCTGGTTCGGGTCCATCAAAGTTCCAATCCCGGGCCGCCCCCAGCGCATGCTGTAAGAGCGTATTTACCTCAGGTGCGTAGGGTACAAGATCAAAGGGGCCAAACTCTGCGATCCGCTCGCCGTCTGTTCGCAGGAGTGCCACGTCAATCTGACCGTCCAGGACGGTTCCAGTCATCAAGCCGGCGTGCCAAAACAGGGTCATTCCAAGTCTCCTTTGGCTGCTCCGACTATATCACCGACATCAGTCCTGAGCTTGCCGATACCGGTTTCGACATGGCGTGAGGGGTGCACCCGGTTGGTGAGTATTGACCACGCAAGGCCCTGTTCAAAGTCGATCCACAGGCCTGTTCCGGTGAATCCGGTGTGACCAATTGAATTCTCACTGCAGGTTCGGCCGCCACTCCACCCGGGGTGAGAGCGTTCCCACCCGTGGGTTCGGGTATCGCTAATCGCCGTCTTGATCAGAGCGACCGATCGGCGAACTGCTTTATGCCCCGCTAGTAGATCGTGAGCGAAATCAAGGATAGAGTCGATCTGTCCAAACAAGCCCGCATGACCGGCACCACCGAGAGCAAAGGCATTCTCGTCGTGTACCGTGCCGCGCATCATCTGGGATCGCCAAGTACAAAATTCTGTTGAAGCACATCGATCCGGCGGTGGTGAAAAGCTGAAGCCCCAGCCTGCTTGCATTGAACCCACCGGTTGTCCTCGCAGCCGCTCGAGAGCCAGCCCGAGGAGAATAAAATTGATGTCAGAATAGACGGCTGGACCTTGAACCCATTCTCGCTGGAGAATGAAAGCACGGAGGGTCTGTGGATCTTGTCCATAAGTATAGAGGGGGGCGACGGCTGGGAATGGCGTTTGATGACCGAGGCATTGTCGGAATGTCACCTGTCGTTCCCAACAGTCAGCGTCGTACTGGCGAAAGTCTGGCAATAGCGTCGTGATAGGTGCGTCAAGGTCCAGGTCTCCATCGGCAGCGGCTTCAAGAATTTGCGTCGTGGTGAAAATGACTTTGGTCAGAGATGCTAGATCGAACCAGGTTTCGCGGCCCAAGGCCTCGGGCTGGGGACGAACCTGACTCCATCCTCCGTATTCAACGTGACGAGTGCCGTCTGCGTGGACAACGCCCACCAAAGCGCCGGGTATCGATCTGGCTGCGATTGCAGCTGCGGCAGGTTCGAAGGCCCGACGAGTCAGGTTGCGTACAAATGACATGCAGTTTCGACGCCCTGGGCGTCGCCGTTGACGGGCAGGAGTTCTGGGCGCGTCATGCGACACAGTGATGTGGCTTGAGGACAGCGGTTGCTGAAGGTGCAACCCGGAGGTGGATTGGACGGATCGGGGGGCTCGCCGGAGATGATGGCCTTTGCTTTGTGCCGGGAAAGGCTGATTTCCGGCACAGATGAGAGCAACGCCTGGGTATACGGGTGCTGCGGCTTGCTCATCACTTGAAGCGCTGGGCCGATTTCGACAATCCGCCCGAGATACATCACCGCGATCCGATCGCTTATATGTCTGATCACTGATAGGTCATGGCTGATGAAAATGATGGACATCCCGAGTTTGACGCGAAGTTCGGCGATCAAATTAAGGATCTGCGATTGGATCGAAACATCCAGCGCAGACACCGACTCATCTGCAACGATCAGTTTTGGATCGAGCGCGAGTGCCCGCGCAATCGCAATTCGCTGACGTTGACCCCCGGAGAATTCATGGGGGAAGCGATTTGAGGAGTCTTCGGGCAAGCCAACGAGATTCAGTAGTGATGCTACACGATCCCTTCGCTCCGAATGGGAGCCTATGCCGTGGACCAACAGAGGCTCGCCAACCACTGTACCGATTTTATGGCGCGGGTTTAGGGACCCGAAGGGGTCCTGAAAGATAATCTGAAGGTCTCGTCGAGTTTGCTTGAGCTCTGCTTTCGTTGCCGAAACAAGGTCCAAACCTCCATACATGACCTTGCCAGAGTCTGGTTCGATCAGCCGCAAGATCGCGTGCCCCAGGGTCGTCTTCCCACAACCTGATTCACCCACAACGCCAAGGACCTCTCCGGCGTGAACTGAGAAGGATACATCGCTGACGGCCTGCACCCGTGCACCGTTTGCCCCTGAAAAGGTCTTGGTAAGATTGTGGACGGAAAGCAGGCTCATGGCACCGGGTTCCAACACGCCGTCCGATGATCTTGACCATCGAGTAGTGGCACCTCGGCGACACACCGATCAATCGCGGCTTCGCAGCGCGGGTGGAAGGCGCAGCCGGACGGGCGATGGGCCGGCTGTGGGACCGTCCCACCGATCGCAGGCAAGTGGGTGCCCGGTTCATTATTTGATGGAATGGTCCGCATCAGCGCTTCTGTGTATCGATGCTTCGGGTTACCGATTAGATCGGCGATTGGTGCGTGCTCTACGATACTGCCAAGGTACATAACGGCGACCCTGTCGCAGTGCTGGGCAACCACACCCAGGTCATGGGTGATCAATAGCACCGCCATTCCAGTTTCACGCCGAAGCCCGTCTATGAGTTCAAGGATCTGCGCTTGCACGGTAACATCGAGGGCGGTTGTTGGTTCATCAGCAATCAGCAGTTTCGGCTTGCAGGCCAAAGCGATGGCAATCATGACCCTTTGACGCTGACCACCAGAGAGCTGGTGCGGGTAGCGGAGCAGCGCGTCCTTGGGCGAGGGTATGCCGACGCGAGCTAGCAATTCCCCAGCCCTCTCATTGGCCTGTGGACCACCGAGGTCACTATGGAGCTGGATCATTTCCCGGATTTGCTGACCAACTGTGAACACCGGGTTCAGCGAGGTCATGGGCTCTTGAAAAATCATAGCGATTTCGTTGCCGCGGAGGGTACGCANTGCTCTCTCACTCAGCGTTAGAATTTCGCTTTCGCCAAAGACGATCCGCCCGCTAACAACTTTCATGGGAGGTTCCGCCAGCAATCTCATCAGGGCCAGCGCAGTTACGGATTTTCCAGAGCCCGACTCGCCGACCAGGCCGACCATTTCTCCCGGTTTGATTTCCAGATCGACAGCTTCAATGATGGTTGTATCACCAGCCTCAATGCTCAGGTTTTCCACTGACAAAAGTTTCTGGTCCGGCATGACGTAATACTCCCCTCAGCTAAAGAGCGATTCTCACAGGACCTTATCACTCATGCAGCTCAGCAACCATTTGCATACAATACCAAAGCAAAACCAAATCAAGAAAAAAATCATCTTGGCATGTTTTGGTATTATGTTAGGCTTGACGTGTTCTTTCGCGGCTAACCAGCCGGGCACCCTGCCCATCCATCAATCGAAGGCCGCAAGGGGGAGGATATGAAACTACANTNAATNAGCGCTGCTTTGTTNGTATCAGCTTGCCTGTNCACNAGCGCCCAAGCCGACACAGTGGACGTCGCTGTCGACAGCTCNCCAGCGGGCTTGGATCCACANATCGTNACNGCCTTTTCNTCAGTGATTATCATTGGTGATACGATCTACGAGGGNCTNACCNCCATCGCTGAGGATCTTTCGGTTCAACCGGNCCTCGCCACNAGCTGGGACATTTCNGATGATGGCNTGACCTACACCTTCAACCTNGCCGATGGCGTCACGTTCCACGACGGTTCGGCCATGACTGCTGAAGACGTCGCAGCGTCGTTGCGTCGGGTACAAAATGAAGAGATGGCATCGCCGCTCGCGAGCCGGATATCCCCGATCACCAGCATCAACGTTGTTGATGATGGGACCATTGCGCTGTCTCTAGAAGCACCGTTTGCGCCAATTCTGACCTCGCTGGCCGGAATCGCAATCGTGCCTGCTGAAATGGAAATGGATGCTGAGGCCTTGCAGCAAGTTCCTGTCGGAACGGGCCCGTTTATGTTCGAAGAATGGGTACCAAACTCTCACATCCAACTCGTGGCGTTTGACGGCTATCGTGACGCAGAAATGCCAAAGGTCGACGGCGTTAAGTTTAGCATCGTACCCGAAGCAGCCACGCGTCAGGTAGGTCTGGTTTCGGGCCAGTTTGATCTGCTGCCTGGCGTAGACCCAGCAACGGCACTTCAGCTGCAATCCGCATCGGGCATCGTCATGCACGAGACCCGGGATCTGTCCTACACGCTCATCGGGATCAACACGACCCGTGCGCCATTCGACAATCCTGCCGTCCGTCGTGCGCTCAATTTGGCTGTAAACCGAGAAGATATTATTGCGGCAGCCTTGTTCGGGAATGGTGTTCCAGCCGGTCCTTTGAGCCCAGCTCTCCAGACATGGTCCATGGACCCGGATGCGTTTGATTGTTATTCGGGTGATGCCGCGGACGCTGCAGCCGTGCTTGCTGAAGCAGGTATCGAGACTCCGATTGAAGTCGAACTCCTGGTCCTTCCACGGCAAGATGCTAAGGACATTTCACAGGTGGTGCAGCAGCAGGCTAAGGCAGCTGGATTTGAGATCACGTTGGTGAACAAGGAAATAGGGGCTTTCGTCCAGGATTGGCGGAACTCGGATTTTGATCTCTTTGCGTCGGCAAACGGGGGTAATCCCGATCCGGACGGTTACTTCTATCGAACTTTCTACGGCGGGGGCTCAACCAACGTCTTCAAATACAATGATGCCGAGGTTAATGGCTGGCTTGATGAAGGCAGAACCTCTACAGACCCAGCAGCTCGCAAGGCAGCCTATGATGCAGCGCAGATGAAGCTGGCCTGTGAAGGGCCCATCGTGCACGTCGCTTATGGTGCGCTGTCTACCGCCGTGGGGGAAAACGTGTCTGGGTTTGTGATCAACCCGAACCGTCGTCTTTCCAGCCTCAAGTCGCTTGAATTGAGCAACTAAAACTCCAACACTGAGCGCGCGCTGGGTTTCAACTCAGCGCGCCAATTTTTAGCGCGTGGAGTTTTCGCATGAACAGAGTCCTCCCAATAAGATTTATGGCAGGACGCTTTCTAGACCTCTTGATCGTATTGTTTGGGGTCTCGGTCATCGTTTTCATGATGATCCGACTGATTCCCGGCGACGCTGTTGCGATCATGTTGGGAGCCAATACAGAAATTACCCCCGAACGTATCGCTGAGCTTGAAAGCCGCATTGGTCTCGATAAGCCGATTGTGGTTCAGTACTTCGACTGGATAACCGGCATTCTGCAGGGGGACCTTGGTACCTCCATCTGGACGGGGCGACCGGTTGCCAAGGAAATAATGGCCAATATCTGGCCGACCCTGGAGCTGACTTTCCTTTCTGTACTATTTGGCGCAGGGCTTGCAGTGCCCATTGGTTGCTTCATGGCCGAAGCGAGAGGCAAAACCGCCGAAGTGCTGGTTCGAGTCATGGCGATCGCTGGTCTTACCATTCCGTCTTTCTGGCTCGGTATTGTACTAATTTTCCTGCTTGCCAAACTGCTGCCCGGTGCAGCGATGCTAGGGTACGTGCCTTTCACCGAGGACCCTCTGGGGAATTTGCAACGCATGATTCTCCCGGTCTTTGCGCTCTCATTGCCGATGCTCGCGAACCTATCGCGGCTCGTGCGGTCCGCCATGCTGGACGCTCTCGGGCAGGACTACGTGCGTACGGCAAAGTCAAAGGGGGCAGGACGCTTTCGCGTCGTGTACTGGCACGCGCTTAGGAACGCCCTGATTCCCTTCATCACCTCGGTGGGTGTGGCGACCGGTTACCTTCTTGGTGGTGCGATCGTAGTCGAGCAGGTCTTTGCTATTCCTGGTTTGGGGCAGCTTGTGCTCGGGGCAATTTCTGAGCGGAACTATCCACTGGTGCAAAGCTCGATTCTTGTTCTCACATTCACCTTTGTGATGGTCAATTTTGTCGTCGATATCCTGTACGCCATCATTGATCCCAGAGTGACACAGCGATGATGAAGGCTCTGCGGGACGATAAGCTTTTGTTGTTCGCCACGATCTTCGTCGCTGCACAGGTGCTGCTGGCTATCTTTGCACCAATCGTTGGCGGAGACCCTATTGAACAGGTAATCATGGCCCGGATGAAAGGACCCTCATTGGAGTACTTGTTGGGTACCGACCAACTCGGTCGCGATATTCTGGCACGCATCCTTTTTGGTTACCGAACATCATTGATTACGTGCGGCCTCGCTGTTTTGCTGGCTTTGGTCGTCGGTGGATCGCTGGGCATGTTGGCGGCGTTTTATCGTGGATGGTTCGACCGAATTGTCATGCGTTTCATGGACGTGCTTTTCGCCTTCCCCATCATTTTGCTCGCCATTGGCATCATCGCCGTGCTTGGACCACATGCTCTCTCTGCTTCGGTTGCTATTGCGGTCGTCTATATTCCTATCTTTGCGCGCCTGCTGCGCGGACCCTCACTTGTGATCTGCGAAAGCGAATATGTCCGTGGTGCGAGAGCCATTGGTGCTTCAGATCTGCGGATCGTGTTCAGGCACCTGCTGCCCAATCTTTCATCCGTAATTCTTGTGCAGGCAAGTTTGCTTCTTTCGGCGGCAATCCTCGTCGAGGCTTCGTTGTCTTTCCTGGGNCTTGGGGCACAACCACCGACACCTTCACTGGGACAAATGCTGTCTGAGGGGCGAAATTTCCTCCTGTTGAACCCGTGGCCCGCTATTTTTTCGGGCCTTGCAATCTTGTTTCTTTCGCTAGGCTTCAACTTGTTGGGTGACGCGCTCCGCGACAGCCTCGACCCGCGATTACGCAAGAACATCGGGGTCTGAGCAAATAGGAGCGGTGTTGGCTTAATCCAGCTGCAGCGCGGCCAGAGCGTCTCGAAGGTTCTGGTTGTTTCTATCCAGTAGGGTCTGCGCATGAATGCAGTTCTCGGCGCCCGACGTGATTAGAACGGCTTCCTTCACTGCTCCCTTGGCCTTCTGTAGATTGCTAGAGGCCGTTGACCTGTCGCATCCCGTTACTTGCATTACGATCTCCTGCGCCCGTCGATAAAGCTTCTCATTGTTGGCAATCACGTTGACCATTAGTCCATCGAGCACATGCCCCAAACGCACACCCATCAGCGAAGACATCATGTTCAATGCAATTTTTTGAGCGGTCCCAGCACCCAACCGGGTTGAGCCTGCGATGACCTCGGGGGGCGTGGGCAGAAGTATCGGTACATCTGCGTTAGATAACAGGGCAGTGTCTGGGTTGTTCGAGATACCAATCGTGGTGGCGCCCTTTTCCTGNGCAATCTTGAGGATGGTGAGGGTGTATGCGGTGCTCCCACTGGCGGCGAGGCAAATGACGCAGTCGCCCGCTTCAATCACACTAGCATCAAGCTGCGCGGCAGCTTCATTGTCTTCGGCCTCGCCCTTGGGATGAGAAAGGTCTTCTAATCCTCCGGCTCTGAGGATCTTTACTTGCGAAATAGGCACGCCAAAAGTGGGGGTAATCTCAAGGCCATCTGCCATGCCTTGCAAGCCTGAACTTCCGGCTGCGGCATAGACTAATTTTCGACCATTTCGCACAGCGAAGGCCATGGCCTCGGCGCCTTGCGCCAAGCTGTCGATTGCCGCCGCCACAGCATTGGTCGCTTCCACCTGACTACGGTGCAAAATGGTCAGAATTTCAGTGTTGGACAGCTGATCGAGGTTGGCAGCCTCGTGGTGCATCAACTCTGTGTTCGGCCTTGACATAGAAATCTCTTGCGTCCCTCGAGAAAATACCAAATAGATACCATTGAACTCTTTGCGCTACAATAGGGCCATTAAATTGCAAAGTGGTATTGTGATATCGGCTCCGAAAGGTCAAAACACTTTGCCCTCCTACATCGCACCGCAATTAGTCGACCTCCCTTTTGACCAAGGCACTGATCTGATGAATTTTGTAGAAATGTTAGCACCAGAAGTTTGGCTTTCGACGAATGGTGGACCACGGTATCTGCAGCTCACGCGCCGCATTGAGCGCGCCATCGAAAGTAAAGAACTTCTGCCTGGAACACCCCTGCCGCCGGAGCGGGAGATGGCCAAGATCACGGGCTTGTCACGCGTCACAATTCGCAAGGCTGCGGCGACCCTAGCTGATGCCGGACTCATCGAACAGCGTCAGGGCTCCGGAACGACGGTGGCTTCCCCGATCCGGCGGGTCGAGCAGAGCCTATCGCGCCTGACGTCCTTTAGTGAAGATATTGCGCGGCGTGGCATGGAAGTGTCGTCAACCTGGCTTTCAAGGGGCGTGTTTTTCGCCTCTCCTGAAGAAATCATGACGCTGGGCTTGGGCGCGGCTGATTCCGTGACGCGTCTGCACCGCCTTCGTTTTGCGAACGGGACGCCTATGGCGATCGAGCGGGCGGTTCTACCGCTTCAAGTCCTGAACGACCCGCATGCGGTCGGGGACTCGCTTTACGAATTGCTCGAGAAAAAAGGAAAGAAGCCCACCCGCGCGCTCCAGAACATCACCGCAGCAAATCTCAATAAACAGGATGCCGAGCTGCTGCAGGTCGAAGAGGGCGCGGCGGCTTTGCAGATCTCAAGAATTTCTTACCTATCGAACGGCCAGATTGCCGAGTTTACACGCTCAGTCTATCGAGGCGATGCTTACGATTTTGTAGCCGAGCTCCAACTTGCTGCCTCGGGAACGTCCTGAATGAGCCAGCCTTCGCGGATGTACATTGAGGCCAGGGAGATCCCTTCGGTGGTGCACCGGCTTCTCGATGAAGGTCGTGATGCTATCCGGGAAGCCGCAGGTTTGTTGCAGGCAGCCGAACCCGTGCAATTGGTCACTTTTGCCCGGGGTTCTTCAGATCACGCAGCAACTTATCTGAAATACGCCTGCGAACTCCTGCATTCCATTCCGGTCGCCTCTGTTGGCCCTTCGCTGGCTTCCGTTTACGAGAACGACCTAAAACTCCGACATTCCGCCTGTTTAGCAATCTCTCAGTCTGGGCAAAGCCCTGATATTGTCAGGGCCGCTGCTGCTGCCAAAAAACAGGGTGCTCTCACCATTGCTCTGACGAACCAGAGCGATAGCCCTCTCTCGACAGCGGCGGGTGAGCTTGTCCCATTGCTGGCAGGACCCGAGCACAGTGTCCCCGCAACGAAGACCTATGTTGCCTCCCTCGTGGCCGGGTTAGCGGTGCTTGCCCATTGGCGTGGTGATAACGACCTGCTCAGGGCGATCGACGGACTGCCGGACGCTTTGGATCGGGCCCTCGAGTGCGATTGGGCGGCGCTGCGCTCGGCTTTGATCCATGCGTCGTCTGCCTATGTTCTTGGGCGCGGCATTTCGCTAGGCATTGCACAGGAGGCTGCGCTCAAGTTGAAAGAAACCTGCCAGGTGCATGCAGAAGCCTATTCAGCGGCTGAAGTCCTGCATGGACCGGTTTCTGTTGTGGGCCGAGGATTTCCGGTTCTGGCGATGGTAACGGATGATGCCACCAATCCCGGGTTTACGGCGGTCTGTGATCAACTGGCGGGGATGGGGGCAAGGGTGGTTTCGACCAGCTCGCGATCAAAGCATGCCGAAATGCTCGATGTTACTGCGACGGGGCATGTATTGACGGATCCAATTTCGATGATCGTATCATTTTATAAGAGCGTAGAGATCCTTGCCCGTGAGCTTGGCAAAAATCCGGACCAGCCGCAAAATCTTATGAAGGTCACCGAGACGCTATGAGCGAGAGAATCGCCTTCACCGGTGCTGAAATTTTTGACGGTCATACCACCAGAGGCAAAGCGGCACTGCTCATTGAGAGTGACCAAGTAACGGACGTTGTCGAACGCGATGACATACCTGCAGGATATGCGCATGTTGTCATGGACGGCGGTATAATCTCACCCGGACTAGTAGATCTTCAGGTTAACGGCGGCGGCGGTATCATGCTGAACAGCCGTCCTGACGTTGAGGCCATCAAAACGCTATGCGCTGCTCACGCTGCCTGTGGGACCAGCGCTCTGCTCCCTACGCTGATCACTGACACTCGCGAGGTAATGCGTCGAGCCGTTGATGCGGCCATCGAAGCCACTCGGCAAGCGGTCCCGGGCATGATCGGGCTGCACCTCGAAGGTCCGCACCTTGCTGCCTCACGTAAGGGCGCGCATATGGCTGATCTGATTCGGCCAATGGACGAGGATGACCTGATATTTCTTGAACAGACTGTCGGTGAATTGCCCAGTCTTATGATCACGCTGGCCCCAGAGTCGGTAACGGAAGATCAGGTCGCGCGNTTGATAGCGGCCGGGCTAACGATTTCATTGGGTCACAGCGATACATCTTACGCTGGTGCTCGCCGACTTGTTTGCAGCGGCGCCCGCTGTGTCACCCATCTGTTCAATGCCATGAGCCAGATTTCCAGCCGTGAACCAGGTCTTGTCGGCGTGGCATTAGAAAGCCCCGAATTGGCGGCCGGATTAATCGCAGATGGGCATCATGTCTCGATCGAGACAATAAACATTGCCTTACGGAGCAAGGTTGGACCTGGCAGAATTTTCCTGATCAGTGACGCAATGGCGGTAGCCGGTACGTCATTGACTGATTTCACGCTTAACGGGCGCAGAATTCTCCGCCGGGATGGGCGACTGACACTGGAGGACGGGACGCTCGCAGGGGCGGACCTTGATTTGCTCAGCGCGGTTCAATTCATTCACCAAAGGGTAGGACTGACGCGAGAAGAAGCATTCAGAATGGCGTCGCTTTATCCCTCACAGGTGATCGGCCGGGAGGGCGAATTCGGCGTCCTGACGCCGGGCGCACGGGCGAACTTCCTGTGGTTGGATGCCGATGGAAATCTCGGCTGTACTTACATCGACGGGCGGCGCGTCCTCGGGCCTCGGAAATAGCGGCTGCCCCCGATGTTTTTGCGTGACGACGGGTGCCGGGCTAACGAGCCGTGACAGCGATCAAATTCATCGCAGCACTACTGATTGGCGGCTGTCTGATGGTCGTAGTGACGCTTGTACTGGCTGAAATCATCAATCAGTTCAGATTTACCGATGAATGGGTTTCGGCCAAATGGGTTGCGGTTCCGCTTGTTTCGCTCGTCATCATAATGGTTATTGGCTTCCGGGTTCCCAGTTCACCGTGGCGACTAGGGTTTCTGCTGGGACCATTCGTGCCGATCGTGGCCTTCGGCATTTTCGTGATTTGGCTGGACAGCATCCTCTCCTAGTCGATGGGCCAGTTGGCCGCCAAAGATCGTGAGATCGATACGGTAATCAGTCCCTTGGACGCGTTGGACGCTCATTTCCATTGTCAATTTCGGCGGTAACAGTGTTTCTGTAGAACCTGTTCTCAAAAATCGGCGTGCATAGAGGAGTCCATGGCGTCCACGACTCTATCTGCGCCGCGTGGACCGGCCTCGTTCAGTCCGATTGGCGCCGAGCGGCTATGGGTCTGACTGGTTGGCAAAGAAGGCATCGCGGATTTCCTGCGGCGCAATCGTCCGCCATATCGACTGATACTGTTCNAGCACGGTTGCGCGGCTGATCGGTACGCCGGGGATCGCGATCCACTCTGGAATCTTATAGCCCAGNAGCTGGCTGATGGTGGTTCGGGCCGCGGCGACACCCTGTTTGAACGGGTGCTGTCCCGCGATTCCGACGATCGACCCGCCGCTGGCCAGCGATGTGGCTGAGAACTTACCTAGATCGACGGTTGTCATTGGAATTTTCAGCTCGGACAGCTCACTGAGAACACTTTCGGCCGGCGTATCCCAAACGACGAACAGGCCGGCCATGTCNGGGTGTTCCTGNAGCATNCGGCGTCCGNCAGCCCCNGCNTCTTCGACCGTGTCAAAGCGTGTTGAAACCAGCTCGATGTCNGGGCGATTGCGCTCCATCCAGCGCGCAAANGCCAGCTCGCGCTGGTTGGTTGCAAAGAAATCCGCNTGGAAGCCCAGCACGCCGACCTTGGTCTTTGGNGCGATGAAATCGCTCAGGGCCTTGGCNGCCATTTGCCCCANGCCAAAGTTGTCAGCGGAAANCAGACCGCCATAGTCCTTGCCNGGAATCANGGCTGTCGGGGCATTCTCGAGCAACATCAGGCCCACGCCCTTGTNGCTGATGTCCTTGTGCGCCTGCGCCACGGAGGCGTTAGCAACGGGCAGGGAGATCAGCACCGACAGGTCCTGCGCGCTCAGGCGTTCGAGCGCCTCGATCTGNNGGTCGGGTGAAAACTTGCAGTCGATGACTTCGGTAACGACCACGCCGCTTTCACCAAATGTGCCGATCATGCCGTTGAGCAGGAGCCGTGACCAGTCACCGTCGAGGGTATGCATGGCGATGCCAACCCGGAAGTCGCGATCCTTCGCGCGGCGGATGTCTTCGGGGAGCAGGACGACGCGCTCTGGCGGCGAAGGGGATTCGCCATGAGGTCCAAGACCTGAAATAGTCATTTTCATCGCTCCTCTTCGTCTCGACCTGCGTGTGCTTCCGCAGGGGTGTTGTCAGCCTTCTCGGTGAAACTCGGATGCAGAAGTGGTGAACCGAGGTCGACCCACTGCCGCATGGTGCGCATTTCAAACAGCGCTTCGACNGCAATATGCCCNGCACCGATCAGNGAGGCCGAGCTCCCCATTTGCGATCGGGTGATGCGCAGATCGCGCGTCGCCAANGGGTGCGCTGCGCGGTACANGCTCTCGCGGACNGNTGCNAGCAGGATGTCGTTNGACTGCGCCAGATCGCCNGANAGGACCACNAGNTCCGGGTTCAGCATATTGGCNAGNGTCGCAACNGTNGCNCCGATGCGATGTCCGCTCTTACTGATNATATCGATGCTNGGTGTGTCNCCCATCTGCGCNGACTGNCAGACATCGTTGACCGTGATGAAACCCGTGCGGTCGAGAATTTCGNTCAGCCGGGGGCTGGAGCCNGNTTCGGCTGCNTTTTGCCCTTCTCNNAGNACCATGTCGGTGCCNGCCAGNCCGTCGAGCGTGCCNACCGGCTCGCCNGCNACGGGCAGNTGGCCGATNAGGCCCACGGCACCNATNGCCCCTCNGTANAGCTGGCCGTTTGAGACCAGCCCTGCACCAATCTGCCGTCCNAGNTTGACGAACAGCATATTGCTGACNTCGCCTTCTATNCCCCGGGTGTACTCNCCCATGGTCATTGTCTCGACNCTGGAGCGCAGCCAAACNGGCACCCGATGNGCCTGAAACAGTCTTTGCAGCACATCTGCATTGACCAGTGTCGGTTCAACGATCTGGTTCTGCCCTTCGAAAGGCGAGGATGACAGGCCGATCACCGGGCCGGGCAGGGCGATGGAGATGCCCCAGACTTCCTGTCCCTCCGGCTGGCGGCTCATGGTCCAGTCGATCAGGCGCAGTACCCGATCAACAATCTCATCCGGCCGCTCAGCCAGATCAGCCGTCTCATGGTGCTCGGTGACCAGATTACCGTCGAGATCAACCAGCCCTGCACCGATGGAGTTCGAGCCAAGGGTCGCAACGAAGATTCGTGCCCTGTCAGCGCAGAACTGGACCAGCCGCGGCGTCCGCCCGCGCGTCGACTCACCTGCGGCGTTTTCATGGACAAGACCAAGGTCGGTCAAGGTCGCCAACCGGTCGGCGACGATCGCCCGGCCATATTCGCTGGACTCTTCGATACCGAGCCGCGTGTTCGCTCGGCCGAGCCGGATCAGCGTCAGAATTTCGGCCAGACTGGCGACAACGGCTTCTTTAGACCGCGCTCTCTGACGTTTGTTTGTCTGCACCGATTCTCTCGTGTTTTGCCGCCGAATCCCGTCCCGAAGGTTCGGGCTGAACTGATCTATCCACACAAATTCAGCTTTTCAAGCCGATTATTTTGCAGAAAAAATGCAAATATANTNGTGTTTCAGAACAAAAGTGGCTTGATTTAGTGCAAATCTTTGGTCTAAAGGCTCAAAAGAAGGCAGGACGGCCAACCACTCAGGAGAGAGAGGCTGGATCCGTTCGAACCGCGCCAACGACGAAACGGGAGGATCAAGATGAGCTGGAAATTTGCGTATCAGGCGAATTGCTGGGGCGACCTGGGGGGTAACGCAGAGGGCGTGACGTCGATCACGAAGCTCTATTACCGGACCTTTGGAGACATGGACCGTGCCTTCGCAGAGATTGCGGCTGCCGGTTACGAAGGGGTCGAACTCTTCGACGGCAACTTTCTCGAATATTCGGCCGCTGAGATGCGGAAGTTGCTGGCCGACAACGGTCTGAGCCTGGTTGCAGCCTACGCAGGCGCCAATTTTATCTTCGACGACGTGCTGCCCGAAGAACTGCAGCGCATTGTGCAGTCCGCGGACCGTCTCGCGGAACTGGGGGGCGAGCACCTCGTGGTTGGCGGTGGCGCCAAGCGCTACAACGGCACCGTCGACACTGACTACTACCGCCTTGGTGCAGCGCTCGACCGGGTCAACGACATCGGCAAGAGCCGTGGTCTCCAGGCCCATTATCACCCGCACCTNTCGACCATTGTCGAAGGGCCGGAAGACGTCAGCCGGATCTTCAGGCTGACCTCGATCAACTTCTGCCCCGATACCGCGCACCTGGCTGCGGCTGGCGGTTCCCCGAGCGATCTGATCCGGGAGCACGCCAGCAGGATCACCTACGTCCACCTCAAAGGGCTGCAGCGCGAACCTTTCACCTTCACGCCCNTGGATCGGGGTGACGTNCCGACCGACGAAATTCTCACCGCAATGCGTGAGGTCCAGTTCTCAGGCTGGGTCTGTACCGAGTTGGATGCCTGGGATGACCCGGCAGAAGGNGCTCGGCTCAGCATGAGTTATTTGCGGAACCANTGAGTTCCGATCATCGGGCGCTTNAGCCCANAACTTTCCTTGGGAGGAAATCATGAAATCGACGTCTACACTGGCACTGCTNGGTGCCGTTTTCTCAACCTTTGCNATNGGCGCAATTGCNCAGGCCGACCCNGCCGCTAAACTCGCCAGCCTNCAGTCNGCTGTGCTCTCCAAAGGGCCNAATGGTGAAGACCCGGCTGCGGCGGCTGACATCANCCTNTCCGACGCCGAACTGGCCAANATCAAGGGCATGAACGCCACNGCNGCGATTGTCATGCACTATGGCGGTAACGACTGGAGCCAGGCACAGATTAACGGCCTTGAGACCCAGTTTGCNGCCATGGGCATCGANGTCATCGCNGTTACGGACGCGGGCTTCAAGCCNGAGAAGCAGGTATCCGACATTGAAACNGTCTTGGCNCAGNAGCCNGACATCATCGTNTCTATCCCGACCGATCCGGTTGCAACGGCCGGTGCATTCCGNGCCGCGNCTGAGGCTGGCGTGCAGNTGGTGTTCATGGACAACGTTCCTGCCAACTTTGTCGCCGGTCAGGACTACGTAGCCTCCGTATCTGCGGATAACTACGGTAACGGCGTTGCGGCCGCAC
>NZET01000007.1 GCA_002690455.1 Kiloniella sp. | reverse complement strand
ATCGAGGGCATTCTGGGCGTGCAGAAGGAAACCGTGCTCGCTGCGAAGGCTGCGATTGTCACGGTCGAGGAGATTGTCGACGACTTGCAGGCTCATCCTAATGCCTGCGTCCTGCCGGGCTGGACTATCGACGCCATCTGCGCGGTGCCGGGGGGCGCGCATCCTTCGTACGTCCATGGGGTCTACCCCAGGGATAACAGCGCCTATGTCGAGTGGGATGAGATTGCCTCGGACCGGGAGCGGTTTATGGCATGGATGCAGGCGAACGTGCTCGACGTCGATGACAGCGTCTTTGCGGACAGGATCAGGGGGTTGGTGTAATGGACTATAGCGCCACTGAAATGATGACCGTTGCAGCCGCCCGGGCACTAACCTCCGATGATGTTTGTTTCGTCGGCATCGGTGCGCCGTCGGCGGCCTGTAACCTCGCGCGGCTGACTCATGCACCCGGTGTAACTCTTATTTACGAGAGTGGCACCATCGGCACTGAACCAACCGTCCTGCCGCTGTCAATCGGTGACGGCGAGTTGTGTGAGACTGCGCTCACAACGGTTTCGGTGCCGGAGATGTTCCGCTACTGGCTACAAGGCGGGCGCATTACCATCGGTTTTCTGGGCGGGGCTCAAATGGACCGTTTTGGTAACCTCAACACCACCATCGTGGGTGATTATCGCAAGCCCAAGGTACGCTTGCCCGGCGGGGGCGGCGCGCCGGAAATCGCCGTCCACGCCCAGCGGATCTTCATCACCATGAAGCAGAGCCCACGTGGTTTCGTACCAAAGATCGACTTCTTTACGTCCTTTGGTTTCGGTACGGGTGGGAGCGATCGGACGGATCGCGGCATCATTACCCGAGGACCAACCCGACTGATGACCGATCTCGCGGTCTGGGCGCCGGAACCGGAGACCAAAGAGTTGCAGGTTGTCAGCCTGCATCCCGGTGTCACGAGAGAGGCAATGGCCGCTTCGGTTGGCTGGGAGATTCTCTATGCCGATCAGGTTGATGAAACCCCGCCACCGACGGTACAGGAGCTGGAAATCCTGCGTGATCTTCACGCGCGGACCAAGGCTGCACACGAAGGCAAGAGATAGCCGATCACCTATTCTTTTCGTCAGAAATAGCGCCAGACTATGCAAGCTTGCAAAATCTCAATTGTACTTGAACCTCGATTTGGTGATGGTTTGGACAGGAACACCCACCCCGGCAACAAACAAGGAATCGGCTAATGAAAACGCTGTTCAGCGAAGAAAATTCAGTTCAGGCCGTGTTGGACCGCCTCGGTCAATGCGAGGATCCTCGCGTCAAAGAGGTGATAACCGCGCTCGTGAGTCACCTTCATGGATTCATCAAAGACGTTGAGCCAACAATGGATGAATGGTTTCGCGGTATCGATTTCCTGACCCGGACTGGACAGAAGTGCGATGATGTCCGTCAGGAATATATACTCCTCAGTGATATTCTCGGCGTGTCCATGCTCTGCGAGTCCATTAATAACCGCAAGCCGACGGGAGCGACCGAAGCCACGGTGCAAGGCCCCTGGCATGCGGAAGGTTCACCGGAGAGGGCTCTAGGTGAGAACATGTGCGATGATGGAGTTGGCGAACCCTGCTGGGTCGAAGGCCGGGTCACTGACGTCGATGGGAACCCTATCCCCGGTGCGAAGCTGGATATCTGGCAAACCAATGCCGAGGGGGATTATCAAGTTTCCTCTCACGATCAACCCGAAGGAAACCAACGAGCGATTTTCCGCACCGATGATCAAGGGCGTTACTATTTTGCAGCAACGCTGCCTGTGAGTTACGCGGTTCCGACCGATGGCCCAGTGGGCGAATTGCTCAACAGTATGGGGCGGCACGCGATGCGCCCAGCGCACATGCATTTCATGATTTCGGCCCCGGGTTACGACGGGCTGACCACGCACCTGTTCGTCGATGGTGATCCCTACCTCGATAGCGACGCGGTCTTTGGCGTACGAGATTCACTGATTGTGCAGTTTGCATCGGCCGATCCTGCGTCAGCCTCTTCACGGAACTTGCCCGCTGAGCACGTTCAGGTTGCCTTCGACTTCGTGCTAACCAAAGCGGGCTGAGAGCAGGGCGGGGCTGGGCAATGGCGGGCGATCCGAAAGCCTGGCGGCGGCGGCCACGCGCGCCACAACCGGGAACCGTTCTTGGCCCAGCGGTCGAAATCGAACCCGGCACCGCCCAAGAGTTTACCTTTGGTGGCGGCAAGGCGAAGTTTTCAATGTTCGTGGTCAACAAGGACGGTGAATACTATGCTTATCTCAACCTATGCCCGCACTATTCGTCGATGCTGAACGTCCGGGACGGCGAATTTCTCAACCCTGCAGGTAGCCGGATCCGGTGTTCGGCGCATTTTGCCGAGTTTCGAATCGAGGACGGCTATGGGGTGAGTGGCGCGGCGGAGAACTGCTGGCTCGACCCCGTACCGGTGGAAGTTGTTGATGGTTGCTTGAGGATTGCACAGGCATGAGCAGCACTGATTTTGGTCTCGACCTGGACTGGATGCCCCAGCCGCTCAAGGTCGACAGCCCGCATATACCGGCGCTCGATCTGGCCTTCCGCTTCGAGCCGGAAACCACCCGTGCCATTCTCGCTGGGTTTCGTTTCAATCACCGGGTGCTGATCCAAGGCCTGCACGGTTCGGGTAAGTCCAGCCATGTCGAACAGGTCGCAGCCCGGTTAGGCTGGCCGCTCATGCGCGTCAACCTCGACAGCCACGTATCGCGGCTGGATCTGATCGGAAAAGATGCGATCGTTGTTCAGGACGGGCAGCAGGTAACGGCCTTTCAGGAAGGCATCCTGCCCTGGGCTATGCAGCAGCCGATGGCGCTGCTTCTCGATGAATATGATGCCGGGCGACCCGACGTGCTGTTCGTGATTCAGCGCTTGCTTGAGGCTGACGGACGGCTGACGCTGTCGGACCAGAACCGGGTGATCGAACCCCACCCGCAATTCCGGCTGTTCGCTACGTGCAACACCCTGGGGCTTGGAGATGAGACGGGGCTCTACGCCGGTACGCAAGTGCTGAATCAGGCACAGCTCGACCGTTGGACCTCTGTTTGTCGGCTTGATTTCATGGACGAGGCCAGCGAAATACAGCTTGTTCTCGATAAAACAGAAGGCTTAAGCGCCGAAGATGCCGCCCTGATGGTCCGCTTCGCCGCCATGACCCGAGACAGCTTCCGTGCCGGCGATCTGTCCATCCTGATGTCGCCGCGCGGCCTGCTGCATTGGGCGCAGGGGGCAGCGATCTTTGACGGGCTGGTACCCTCGGTTGGCTATACCTTCCTCAACCGCCTACACCGCGACGAGCGAGCACTGGCTGAAGAGATGCTGCAGGCGCTGGGCCTGCTCACGGACTGAACCAAACCTACAGGAGCCCGTACCATGAACTCCACCGATGCCTTCATTGTCGACGGCACCCGGACACCCTTTGGCCGCTTTGCCGGGGCCTTGAGTGCCATGCGGACAGACGATCTGGCGGCCCACCCGATCCGTGCCCTATTTGAGCGTCACCCTGATCTGCCATGGGCTACCGTTGAAGACGTGGTGCTTGGAAATGCCAATCAGGCCGGTGAAGACAATCGCAACGTGGCGCGTATGGCGAGCTTGTTGGCGGGCTTGCCGGTGGAGGTGCCGGGGGTAACGGTCAACCGCTTGTGCGGTTCGGGGCTAGAGGCCTTGGCCTACGCCGCGCGCAGCATCCGCGCGGGCGAAGGCGACTTCTTCGTCGTTGGCGGGGTTGAGGGCATGTCGCGCGCGCCCTTCGTCATGCCTAAGGCAACCACACCTTTCAGCCGGAGCCAGGCCGAAATATATGACACAACCATCGGCTGGCGCTTTGTCAATCCGAAGATGAACCTCCTCTACGGTACGGATTCCATGCCAGAAACCGGGGAGAACGTCGCCGCGGACTATGGCATCACGCGCGAGGATCAGGACGCCATGGCTTTGCGCTCTCAGCAGCGAGCGGCGGCGGCCCAGTCCCGCGGTCGGTTGGCCCGAGAGATTACACCGGTTGTGCTGCCCCAGCGACGCGGCGATGATCTGGTGATCGAGCATGATGAGCATCCACGTGAAACCTCGCTGGATAAGCTGGTCAAACTGCCCACGCCTTTCCGTGAAGGTGGCAGCGTCACGGCTGGCAATGCGTCCGGCGTAAACGATGGGGCCGCAGCGCTGCTGGTGGTCTCTGGTGCCTTCATCACAGAATTTGGTCTGAAGCCGCTAGCTCGCGTGGTCGGCGCGGCGACGGCTGGTGTTGCGCCGCGGATCATGGGTATTGGCCCGGTTCCTGCGACCCGCAAGCTGCTGGCACGGATTGGCTGGCAGGTTGCGGATCTGGATATTGTCGAATTGAATGAAGCCTTCGCCGCACAGGGGCTGGCAGTGCTGCGGGAGTTAGGAATCGATGAGCGTGCCAAGGGCGTCAATCCCAATGGCGGCGCAATTGCACTCGGCCATCCGCTGGGCGCCTCGGGCGCACGCATGGCGCTGACGACGAGCCTTGAGCTACAGGAAACCGGGAAGGACCGGGCGCTCTGCACGATGTGCGTGGGCGTGGGGCAGGGGATCGCAGTGGCGCTGGAGCGCGCCTGATCAGTCCACCCGGTGTTTGAGATTTTCGACCTTGGGCGTCCAGTCAAAGCCCGGCGCTAATTGTCTGATTTCGGTAGTTTCGAACAGGTCAGCCGCCCTGTAGGGATCGCCTGCGCAGAAGGCTTCAACATCGGCCTTGTGATCGGCGAGCAGCAGTAACCAGGTGCCATTCATATCCCCGTTATCGTCCAGCAGCGGCGCGCCGAAAACCATCTCGGCGGGCAGGTCCTTGCGGACGATATAGTCTCGGTGGCTCGGTCGCGTAGCCTTGCGAATTTCGAGCACGCCCGGCTTATCGCGGGCGGTGAACAGCCAGAGGGGCATGATGGGTCATTCCTTGAACTCATGAGACCCCGGTAGTGTAGCGCGTCGGCCGTGTTAGTCCATCAACCGCTCGTCCCACGGGTAGTCGGATAGCAACTCGATGCCCGTGTCTGTGACCAGCACCTGCTGCTCCAACTTCACTCCATCGCGGGCGCCGACCTCGCCGCAGTAGCTCTCGACACACAGAACCATGCCAGCCTGAAATTCACAGTCGTAAGGCTGTTCTTGCCAAGGATGCTTGATCTGCGGATATTCATCACACATGCCGACGGCGTGCAGCATGCAGGTATAAGCCTGCGCGTGAAATCGCTCGTCCATGGGTTTGGCACGCTCGCGGAATTGGTTGAGCGTCACACCCGGCCGGATAAGCGACATATTGTGCTCGACCTCAGCCACCGCTTCTCGGTACAGCGCTTTCTGCACCCTGGTCGGTCGCGAGGGGCCGCAGTGCAGGGTTCTTGAGATGTCAGCAAAATAGCCGAGAGGACCAACCATGTCGGTGTCAAACCCGACCAGATCACCATCCTCAATTACGCGTTGATTGGCTTCCTGCAGCCAGGGATTGATACGCTCTCCACTCGCCAGCATACGGCCATCATGCCAGTCACCGTCATTGGCTAGGTTGGTGTAGTTGAGCAGTGCCCACAATTGGGTCTCGCTTACACCGGGGCGCAATGCCTCTTCGAGCTTGGAGATGCCAAGCTGCGCGACAGCACAGGCCCAGCGGATACAGGCAACTTCATCGGCGCTTTTGATCACCCGCGCAGCCTCGCTCAACGGTACACCATCCACGACTTCGATTCCCAGACGTTCGAGCGCCTGCGTCAGGCTCGGGTTGACGTACTCCAGCCCAACCCGATTTGTGGTATCGCCGTGCTCACTGAGGAAGTCACGGATGTCTTGCGCAAGTAGGGCGGCGAAATCAGCGAGCCCGTCGCCTCCATCGAAATGGTGTATGGGACGCCCCGGACGGAAGTCGCGCACCGAACTGGTCTGACTGTAGGCAGAGAACAGCGAAGCCGGACCGTCTGCGGGCATCAACAGGTAGGTCGTCGGAATATGGGACTGGAACAGGCCATAGGTCCGGTATTCTGCTGCATAGCGCAGTGATATCGGGTTCACCAGCATCAGCAGTCCGACCCCATGGGCGCGCATCTGCTCCCTCAGCCGACCTTCGCGGTAGGCAAACAGCCGGTCAAAGTCGACCTCCGGCATATCCCGAAATTGGCGCAGATCGCTCCAGGTGTCGTTTAAGACCATCTGATCGGGATTGTGCAGCACGTTCGCCCCTGTCTGGCTGTAGCGGGTGGGCCAACGCCTCACGTCTTCGCGATATGTGTGGCGGGCTGGGGGCTTCGGCTTGCCTGACTGCGCCGCAGTTTCCGGGCTGCGACAGACAGTGCATGCTTGCGGGGTTCTGCGCCACTTTGAGGCATTCAAAGCAGGTCTTTGTTGCATCTGCGCACGGAGGTCATCGAAAAAAGAAACCTTGTCGGACTGCGGGTATCGCCACATGTCAAAACGACACCAAGGAGCCAAGACCCATGTCCTTTCGCCCAGTAAAATCCGAGACCCTCGCCCAGCCAACCCTGGAAGGCGCAGGCGTGCACCTGCACCGCGCTTTTGGTTTTCATAACCCCAGCGCCTTTGACCCGTTTTTGTTGTTTGACGACTTCCGCAATGAAGACCCCGAAAAGTTCGAGGCCGGTTTTCCCTGGCACCCGCACCGGGGCATTGAAACCATTACTTACGTCCTATCGGGGACCGTCGATCATGCCGACTCGCTTGGTAACGAAGGTAGCCTTGGCGCCGGTGACATCCAATGGATGACAGCTGGCAGTGGCATCATGCACCAGGAAATGCCCAAACCCAGCCACACCGGTCAGATGCATGGTTTTCAGTTGTGGGCGAATCTGCCCTCTTCGCTCAAGATGACGGCGCCGCGCTATCAGGACGTGCCATCAACGGAAATTCCAGAGGTCATCGACGATGATGGTAGCCGGGTAAAAGTGATCGTGGGTGAATTTTGGGGACGACGTGGGCCCGTTGACGGGATTGCAGCCGATCCGCAGTACCTTGATATCTTTGTGCCCGCCGGGGTCCGAAAGACCTTTAAGGTCGAGACTGAGCGCCACGCTTTCGCCTATATCTTCGAAGGCTCAGGGCGTTTCCGTGATGCCTCGTCGCCCTTTGGCGTTCGGGTGGAGAAAGAGATCAACGGCGAAGAGCTTCACCTGCGCGACCTCTCCGGCAACCGTACGTTGGTTCAGTTTGACCGCGGAGATGAGGTGACGGTACAGGCTGGTGAAACCGGCATCCGTTTCCTGCTGGTGTCCGGTAAACCGCTCAAGGAGCCGGTGGCCTGGCATGGGCCGATTGTCATGAATACGGGTGAAGAGCTGCGCGAGGCAATCCGCGACCTGCAGAACGGTACCTTCATCAAGGCCCAGCCAGAGGGCCTTTAAACCGGGGAGGGGCGATAGGGTGAGCTTCAGCCCGCCTGAACCACTGTCACCGCGATCAGGTCGCGTACATCCTCGGCGGTGCATCCGCGTGAGAGGTCGTTTGCGGGCCGATCGAGGCCTTGCAGGATCGGGCCGATAGCCGTTGCGGCTCCAATTCGCTGAGCAATTTTATAGGCAATGTTCGCTGCTTCCAGGGAGGGGAAGACAAAGACGTTAGCATCACCTTGTATGGCGGAGCCCGGTGCCTTGCTCGCCGCGACTGTCGGGACAAAGGCGGCGTCGAATTGTAGTTCGCCCTCAATCGTCAGATCCGGGCGCGCGGACCGTGCCAGGTCGCGTGCAGCAACGATTTTGTCGATGCTTGGGTGATTGGCGCTGCCCAATGTCGAGAACGACAGCATGGCAACCCGGGGTACTTCACCGACCAGCAGTGAAAAGCTATCCGCTGACGCCTGAACGATACCCGACAGCTCTTCGATCGATGGTTCGATTGTCAGCCCAGCGTCGGAAAAGATGTAGGCACCAGCTTTGTGACCATGTCGCAAGGGGTCCAGCACCATGAGGAAGAAGGACGAGACAGCACCAGCTTCCGTGTGTTTTCCGATCATTTGCAGCGCGGCGCGGACGGTTTCGGCGGTGGTGGCAACGGCGCCTGCGACGGTGCCGTCTGCCAGGCCTGTCCGAACCATCAGAGCGGCAAAGTTAAGCGGTTCGAGGATGTCGCGTGCCGCCCTCGCGCGGTCCACGCCCTTGTGTTTGCGGCGCTCGAACAGGGCATCGGCCAGCGCGCCTTTGTGCTCGGACGTGCGAGGATTGATCACGGCAAGCCCTTCCGGTGTTGGCGCGTCGCCAATCTGTGCCCTCAGTTGCTCCCCGACCGCGGCTTCATCGCCGAGCAGCGTGATCTTCGCCAGCTTGTCCCGGACAGCCAGCAAGCCGCCTTCGACCACGCGCGGGTCTTCGCCCTCGGCCAGTACAATATGGCGGCTGGGTCGGGTGTCTCGGGCGCGATCCCGGATTAGGTCGAGTGGGTCGATCACGGTTGCTTTTACCTCTGGCTTTGTGGTGAAGGTCTTAACGCGGCAATGTCCCTGCGACCAGTGCTCAGGTTCGTACCGCCATGTACCGACTATCCACCGCCGAAATTCTGGGTCGTCACGCGCTTATGCAGCTGTCTGTTTTTGCGATTTTTGCTTGTCTCTAAAGGGATCAAGGAAACCGATTTTTCCCTTCTCCGGTTGCCCGGATTTGGGCAAAGTGGTACATGCTAAGCCAAAGTGGTAAACGGTGTTTCGACGCGTTCTCGCAACAGCCCGTAAGTCATTGAACTCATCAGAAGGTACCGTGGCGGAGAGGCTACGCACCGGATTGCAAATCCGTGTACACCGGTTCGAATCCGGTCGGTACCTCCATACCTCAATTAATGAAAAACAAACATTTTTGACGGATGCACTAAAGTGCGCAACTGGCTCATTATTCAGTTAATTTTTGGACCAGTTCTCAGCTTCATCACGTGTGCTGCAATGGCGGCAACAGGTTCCCAGAGTCGTAGTCGCTAGTTGCGCGGACTCTTTTTGGTGTCGTTGCTTCCATCCCGGCTTAAGCGATCCGGGGGGAAACGGGCTCGGTGCGATGCGAGCCCGTTTGACCCTTTAGTGTTGGGTCTTCTCCACCGAACCAACACCCTCTCCGTCGAGGTGGCTGTCGACCAATGGGGTCAGACCGCTCAAGAAGCTGGCCTTGTCAGCCAGACAGGCAGTGTACTGATCGGACAGGAACGAGACTTTCTTGTGCAGAAGCTCGTTTTCCGCCTTGATCTCAGACAGATGCTTCAGATGGATCCGGGCCTCGCCCAGATCACCCTGACAGGACATCAGCAGCGCATTCGAATGGTCCAGATAGCCTTTCAACTCCTGATTTTCTGCCTCGCACTGCTTCAGTTCTATCAGCGCGCTGTCGGTTTCTGCTCGCGCCATATCACGATTATTCTGGCAGTTGAGCAGATCGATAGATATTTCCCCAATCGCGGCTTCCAGCCCTGCCACAACCTCGAGCAGGTGTTCAATTTGGACCTTTTGTGCAGCGATGACTTCAGCCGCCGCCGCGAGTTCCGTGCGCAAACCTTCGATGATGGCGTCTCGTTCGGCTATGGCTTTGTGCAGGGCCGTGATCGAAACGTCCTTTGTACCGATCTGCTTCTTTTGGTCTTCGATTATCTTGTTGAGCAAGGCGATCTGGTTATCACAGGAAGCGGTATAGTCTTCGAGCTTAACGCGACACTGCGCCTGTTCCATGTCGATGCGGGCTTCGCAGTTATTGGTTGCTAAGATGACCGTTTGCCTGAGGTCGAGGATCTCCTTATGGCGCTCACTGAGCTGCTTTTCGAGGTCAATTTTCTGGATCGTGCAGGCTTTCAAGTCGATCTTCAGCCCCTCGACCTCACTTTTCAATGCGCTTACTTCACCGCGAAGCGCATCGCGTTCGACGACAAGCCGAGCAACGTGTTCATCAAGCACAGCGACTTTCTCTGTTTCATCGGCCAGCGCTTGTTTCAGACGGGCGACCTCTTTCTCTAGCTCAATGATGTCTTCTCGCAGGGCATTCCTTTCATCTGTCAGCTCTACGATGCGCAACTCCAGGGCTTCATTTTTCTCCTTGAGCAGGCCATTTTCCTGTTCGAGAGCGCGATTGCGATCCGTGAGGTTGGTGTTTTCTGCAATTAGCGCCTCATTATTTTTGATCTGCTGCTCGTTGTTGTGCACGAGGCTCTCGATGTGGTGGCTCAGTTCGAGGTTCAGCTGCTCTGCGACAGATATCTGCGCACGATTCACGGTCAGCGTGACCATGGCATGGATCAGCGGCAAGGTCTCACGACCGTCTGCGACGTGGATGAATGTCCCATGGGAGGCTTCGGCGATGCAGGCCAATTCGTCGCGCGCGCGGTTACTGTCCGCGAAAGACATAACGTGGACCGGCATGGCCAGTTCCCCAGCTAAAGCGCAGACCCGATCGGCGGTCCGGTGACAGTCGTTAACGCGATCAGTGATCAGCAGGATGCCCGCCGGTGACGTGCTACTGGCAAAGTCGAGCGAGGCGGAGATCGGGTTGCGCTGCTGGTCCATCGCCAAACCGTTGCTGGCTTGCAGCATCTGAAGATCATGGATGCTACTTACCAGCGAGCCGTCGAGTTGGTGGCTGCCATCATGGACGAGCGCGGGCGTACAGAGCGCATTGTTCCGACCATTGAACTGCCACAGGTCAACTTCGATCGGGTATGTCTGGGCCTCGAGAGACGATGCCAGGCCCGCTCGGATCTGCGCCGAGGTCGAGCGTGCGGAATGCGACGTTGGCCCAACCATGGAGCGCGAGGTATCGACGATGATGGCGAGGCGGGCGGGCTGCTGTGTCACGGGGGTGTCGGCCAACGCGTTTGCGCTGCCCAACAACAGGGCCAGCAAGGACAGCCAGGATTTCATCAAGGATTGCATTTTGATCTCTACTTCTTCGTTTGTTTTCGCCCGTACCCGGGTTTGAAGGCGAACTTCGACACCCTAGGGGCAGGCACACATCGTTATTCGCGGAGAGCTGGAAACGGACACGGTTCAAAACCAACAGCACGCCTTCGTTCTGACAGCGCACTTTCCCCACCTATTATGCGACACGATACGGCTTTTTCGTTACCAATACATTATGTGCTGCTGTGGATGTCGGGGAACAATTCTATTAAAGACAAATCATCTGCGATTACGACCTGACCCGACACGGATCATGCGGCCCGCAACAAGCGAGTAATCACCAAAAATCTCAATCGCCTGAATGGATGATACAGCGTTTTGCCTAACGACGCAGTTCGGCCCGAGGTCACTTCAGGGCAAAGCTTTCATGGCTATACTGGGCCAACAAAATGCGTGTAGCGCCGTAGAGGGCAAGCGCGAAAGCCGGACTGTCCTAGCGCAGGAAGCAGGCCGGAAACGCATTGTCCGCACATACGTCTACGAGTGGCTGCCGCGCATCCTCAACACCCAGCTCAAGTGCCTTGGCATAGAGCTTTGCGGCTTCTTCGAGATTCTTTTCAAGCCCGATGCCAGTTTGGTGCATCTGGCCCAAATTGAAGAATGCATTGGGGTAGTTCTGCCGTGCAGCAGCGATGAAGAAGTCGAGCGCGCCGATGGGATCCGCCGTGACGCCCACACCCATCAGGATACGCTCGCCTGCCGCGTTCTGGGCCAGGGCATTCCCCACTTGCGCGGCCTTGACCAGATAGCTGAGGGCTAGCTCCAGATCGCGTTCCACAACGATTTGATCGTTTATGGAAATTTCACTGTCGTAGAGGTAGGCCAGTTCCATCAGCGCGGGGGCAAAGCCCTGTTCACCTGCGCGTTCCAGCAAAGCGATTCCCGTTTCCGGATCGGAGACGAGGCCGAGTGTCGGCTCTCCCAACGTGGTCATCACACCCAGTTGCTGCTGGGCGAGTGGAAAACCTGCATCGGCAGCTTTTCGGTATTGCGCCAACGCAGCAGCTGGGTCCGCGTCGACTCCCAACCCTTTGCGCAGCAGCACACCACGCCTGAATGCTGCTTCCACGGAGCCCGCATTTTCAGCCCGTAGGTAAGACGTGAAGGCCTGATCGTAGCGACCAAGCTCGCTGAGCAGATCAGCACGGGGTAGGAATGCCAGAGGCAATCCCTGGTCAGCTGCTCTGCCATAGAGGGCAGCAGCCTGTGCCTTGTTTTGGGGGATCCCATCACCGTGATGGAGCATCAGCGCGAGGTTATACTGGGCTACAGAGTTGCCTTGCCGTGCCGCTTCGCGGAACCACCGAGCTGCGGCGACGTTATTCTCCTCCGTGCCGCGACCCGTATCGTAGAGGACGCCGAGGTTTGTCTGCGCCATAGCCATACCCGCTTCTGCGGCCTTGGTGTACCAGGTCAACGCGCTCGCTGGATTGGCCTCCGTCCCTTCACCGCGTTCATACATACGGCCTAGTTTGAAGTGTGCTTCGGCATCATCTTTTTTCGCGGCCCGCGTATAGTGACTAAAGGCCGCGTCAAAGTCTTCCCGCTCATAGGCTTCATCGCCTTTCACCAGGGCGCTTTTGAACAGCCCGAACTGCGCTTGAGCGGGTAGGGCTAACAAGAAGGATAAGGCCACAAACAGGCCAGCTAAGAACGGCGTCTTCATAATGCTCACACGGGTGATCCATAGGTTTAGGGTGTCGTATGCCATCACTTGGTGCTCAGACTAAGGCAGAAAGGGGCATAACATTGCTGGTTTGCCCAAAACGGCGCGAATGGAAAATGCTTTCAATGAGACTCAGGAGCATTTTTCCACGGTTTTTTCATCGACTGTCAGGCTTAGCAGGTTCACAAATTGACAATCATAGATTTGTCGTATCGTCATAAATAGACATCTTAGTGCAAGTGTTTCTGACGAAATGATATTTTACATTTTAAATTTTTACAAAAGATAAAACTTTTGCAGTCCTTAAAAAAAGCACAAAAGAGAAATGGCCTCTATAAAATAAAAATGCCGATAGATTTAATAAATGATAGAAACAATTTCTATAACTATGGAAAAATTAGGAAAAAATACTCTGTTATATTATTTATACGGGACAAATTTTCTTTCGCTATTGTAAAAATAAGCATAAAAATAGAACAATAACTGCTTGGAATTTGACCAGAGTGACCTGATGCTCGCTCTCGGTTCCGAATGTTAAGTTCGTTCAGACCGATTTGCTTAGGAAAACTCAAATACCGGACTGCTGCTGCAGTCCGGTTTTTTTTNGGGGGAGGGGCGTAAGACAGGGGCGTCAGTGACCGCTGTGGCCACGACACTGCCTCACGATTTTGACCTTTAGCTCTGCATAGGAGATGCGCTAGCCTTCAGCGGCAAGGCGTCTCTCCGTGGATCGGGCCCTAGAAACCGATCAAGCAGCAGATCGATGGCAAGCCGGACGCTCTCGTTTGCATTGACCCCATAGCTCTTCGCCCGATCGCCCATCACCAGATGACCGTCCGGTGTCACATACGTGGCAAGCAGGGCGCTGAGTTGGCGGTAATCCTGGACTGTAAGCTGTCGACGGACCGGTTCGAGCACGCGATCCGTTACTTGCTGGATTAGGGAGGCGAGCCACTCCGGTCGCTGACTTGATTGCCTGTAGTGTTGAACCATCAATGACCGAAGGAAGGCGCCGTTGCTTTCGATCAACTGTGGCATGGCCTCGGCAAGACTGTGAACCCGTTCACGGATGTCTGGGACGTCCTTAAGCGCTTGCGAGGCACTATTGAAAATTGTCACAGCCCGCTCCGCGGCGACCTCGCTAAGAAAGGCATCGCGCTCAATTTCATCTGGCGAATTGTAGTAGCGATAGATTGTCGGTTTCGAGACGCCCGACTGATTGGCGATGGCCTGCACCGTCAGCGATTTTTCCATTTCGATGAGCACAAGAGCCGCCCGCAGTATGTCTTTCCGGGTTCTAGATCGGCGGTTTGATGGCGCATGCTGAGTGGGCGCGAGACTGACGAGTTCCTGATACATCGTGTTCAGACCGACAGATTTCACTGACGGCACTCCAAATTTGCTCTAGGTTAAAGACCAACAATTACTGTTTATTTTTTCTACTGGTTCTGTTGCATGAAACCATTGGTCGACATCCGCGNACAGACGCAAATTCGAAAGATCCTGCTGACAANTCTTCTGCAGCTGTTCTTGAGAATATCCAGACAAAAATCTCTCAACGCGGCAAAGGGTGACAATTTGGCAGTTTTTTTTACCGAAACCTATGCATAAACAATATATATAAGACCGGAAAATCTATCCGAAGGTGTCCGTGGAGAAGGGTTCGATTCGCATTCTGGAAAGGGCGGTACGCTGACGGGAAGGGGCGCTGTACCCGTTCTGCCTTTCGTGCTCTCCTGCAGTGATCAGAGGAGATGCGATATATGCACTTTGACCCCGACGCGATCGATCAGGCCCTAAAGCACAATCCAATCAAGGCATTGGTCGCGCCGCGTCCTATTGGCTGGATTTCCAGTCTTTCGCCCGGCGGTACGGCCAATCTGGCCCCCTATAGCTTTTTCAATCTGATCTGCGATGCCCCGTATATGGTTATGTTTGCGAGCTCGGGTCACAAGGACAGTTTCAATAATGTCCGTGCTACGGGAGAGTTTGTCTGGAACCTCGTGACAGAAAACCTCGTCCATGAAATGAATGCCAGTGCAGGACATTACGGCCCCACGGTTGACGAGTTTGCCATCGCTGGGCTGGAAAAGGCGCCGAGCCACAAGGTCAGGCCCCCTCGCGTGGCACAGGCGCTGGCCGCACTGGAGTGTCAATTGGATCAAATCGTTCCGCTGAAGTCCGACGACGCCGGGCGTTGCAATTCGCTCGTCATTGCGTCTGTGCGCCACGTCTTTATCGACGATGCAGCGATCCTCAGCGGGCGCTTTGACGCGGCGCACGCGCGGACCACAGCGCGGCTGGGTTACTTCGATTATACGGTGGTCGAGGATACGTTTGAGCTCAAGCGCCCCGGCTAGTCACCTGGTCACTCAAAGGGGCAGNGATGCCGGTGATGGTATCAAGACACTGATAAAANTGCGGTTTCCGCTTGATGTTCACTTTTGTTCTTGTCATAAATCGGCAAGAACAAAACAAGATCACGTGCGGAATTACCATGACAGATCAAGCTTCTCCATCGCCGCCGAAACAGACCTCTGCGGCCGGTTCTGGCTCTGCTAACGGAAAGGCTGCCGCCCGAGCGCTCCGTAATCGAAGGAGCGGGGGACCGGCGGCGACGCCGACTTGCGCCGCTGTCGCACCCTCGACGGCAGGGCGCTATCGGCATCGGTTGGACCGGGCACAGGCTGAGGTCGCTAAGGCCCGAGCTTATCGAAAGGGCCGGGGCAGCAATGAGGGGTCTGCGGGCAGGTTTGAGGTGCATGAGCACGTCGCATTCGACGATGGCTGGTCAAGTGGGCAGGTCAGGTTCGAAGATTTGGTCAATCGCACCACGACGGTGTCCGAAGATCGCGCCAAGTCGGTCCTAACCTTCAATCAGTCACCTGATCTGGGGTTTGACCGCTCGGTAAATCCTTATCGGGGCTGCGAGCACGGATGCACCTACTGTTTCGCCCGACCAAGCCATGCATTCATGGGATTGTCTGCGGGGCTGGATTTTGAAACCCGCCTGTTTGCTAAATATGACGTGGCCCGGCTGCTGGAAGACGCGCTGCGTAAGTCGAACTATCGCGTGGCACCAATCGCACTGGGCACCAACACGGACCCCTATCAGCCGATCGAGCGCGAGTTGAAGCTGACGGCAGCCGTGATCGACGTGCTCGATTCCTGTAACCATCCCACCACCATTGTGACCAAATCAGCCGGCATCCTGCGGGACCTCGACCGCCTGCGTAGCATGGCGGAACGAGGGCTTGTGCAGGTCGGTATTTCTGTAACCACACTGGACAGCACGCTCTCAAGATTGATGGAGCCGCGCTGTTCCTCACCGGCACGGCGGCTGGAGGCTATCGCCCGTCTGTCTGAGGCTGGCATTCCGGTCCGGGTGATGGCTTCGCCTATGATCCCCGGTCTGAATGATAGCGAGTTGGAGGTAATCCTCGACCGGTGCCGGGAAGCCGGTGCGCGGGCAGCATCGATGATCCCGCTGAGGCTGCCCCTTGAGGTGCGGGAAGTTTTTGGTGACTGGCTGCGATCGAACTTTCCTGACCGTGCCGAACGGGTGATGAAGCAGGTCGTATCGATGCACGGGGGTAAGGTCTATGACGCCAGCTTTGGCGACCGAATGCGCGGGCAGGGACCACTGGCCCATATCCTGCGCCGCCGGTTCGAAGTCGCCTGCAAGCGCTTGGCGCTACCCGCGCACCTGCCGCCGCTGCGCACCGACCGCTTCGTTCGACCCGAGCGACCAGGCGATCAACTCTCCCTGTTGTGAGAGCCGTTTTATGGAGGAGCGCAGGCAACCGGGTCGGCCGAAGGCGTTAGGGCTATACCTCAGGCAAGCGGGTCAGCAACCACCCGCATTGACTGTTTACCCAGCACGGGGCTGGAAAGTTCAACTCGGTCCCCGGCGTTGAGGAAACGCGGCGGCTTAAAGCCCATTCCAACCCCCGGCGGCGTGCCGGTACAGACCAGATCCCCAGGCTCAAGTGTCTGGTACTGCGATAGGTGCTCAATGATGGCCGGGATGTCGAAAATCATGGTTGCCGTGGTGCCGTCCTGCCTGATTTCGCCATTGACGCTGGCCTTCAACGGGTGGTTGGCGACATCGGTAATCTCATCTCTGGTGACCAGAAACGGACCGACCGGGCCGAAGGTGTCGAAGGACTTACCTTTGCTCCACAGTCCGCCACGGTCGATTTGAAACGTCCGTTCAGATACGTCGTTGACCAGCGTGAAGCCAGCCACGTGGTCCATGGCCGCTTCCCGCGTGATGTAGCGCCCACCCGTACCGATGACGAAGCCGAACTCGACCTCATAGTCTAGTTTGTCAGAACCGCGCGGCACCAGAATGTCGTCGTTCGGGCCCGACAGGCACGATGACGCCTTATAAAAGACAATCGGCAGTTCCGGGATCGGCATGCCCGCTTCTTCGGCGTGGTCGGCGTAGTTCAGGCCGATGCCGATAAATTTGCCGGGGCGTGGGATCGGCGGCCCCAAACGAGTGGAATCGCTGGCGCGCGGTAGGGTGGCCGGGTCAATCGCCGCAAGCCGTGCCAGTCCGGCCGGGGACAGTGCCTCACCCGAGATATCGTCCACCACGCTACTTAAGTCGCGAACGTGTCCGTCATGGTCCATCAGACCCGGCCGTTCCGCCCCGGGTTCGCCATAGCGCAACAATTTCATGGCAGTCGTCTTTCGTTGTTCATTTTCTGGCCGACAAGATGGCCCTGAAGCATGCCAACGGGCAACCCCCTCCTGTCACCCTGTGGTGCAGCGGGTCTTGCGGTCTGCCTCAACGTTCAATAAGCATAAAATTGTTCGGGAATATTTAATTACAATGGCGGCTTAGCCCATGAATGCATCGCTTCAAATCGGCACGCGCGGTTCGGTACTTGCACTTGCGCAGACCGATTGGGTTCTGGGCGAGATGCGTCGCGCAATTCCAGGGCAGGATTTCGACCGGGTAATTATTGAGACAGACGGCGACCGGGATCAAACCTCCAGCCTCGCAAGCTTCGGCGGGGTCGGGGTCTTCGTTGCCGCGCTGCAAGCGGCTATTCTCGACCACAAAGTCAATGCTGCAGTTCATTCATTCAAGGACATGGCCAGCCGGCCGACCCTCGGCTTGCGCCAGTATTTTCCCCAGCGGGAAGAGGTGTGCGACGTCCTCGTTGGCGGGCCTCTGCATGACTTGCCGCAGGGCGCTAGGGTCGGTACCGGCAGCCTCCGCCGCGTTGCACAACTGCGCCGCCGCCGGCCAGACCTCGATGTTCAGCCGATTCGAGGCAACATCACCACCCGGCTTTCGCGCCTGCGCGCGGGGGATTTTGACGCTATTGTGTTGGCCAAGGCTGGGCTCAAGCGCGCAGGCCTGCACGATCCCAACCGGGATTTTGACCTCGACCCGATGGATTTTACCCCCGCGACAGGGCAGGGGCAGCTGGCCATTGAGTGCCGCGCCGACGAGAGTCTGCCCCTGGAAGATACACCGCTTTCCAGTGCCATTGATCGGCGGCTGGCGGTGGTTGAACGGTTCTTCGCCCGCGAGCTGAACTTTGGCTGTCACAGCCCGGCAGCGGTCTGGGCGCGGCTCAATCGTCAGCAGATCAGCACAATTATCGACGTTCTCAAGCCCGATGGCAGCGAGAGCCTGAAAATCGAGGTGCCGGTGCCTTTATCCGGCAGCGAAGAGGATTTGCGAGATGCGTTGCGTCAGGCCGAGGAGCGGGGCATCCGCGCCTTTCTTGCCATGGTNGGGGTCGGTAGCGAGGCCTGAAACGTNCTCGCGCTAGAGCCCGGCCTTCGCCTGTACCAGAAAGTCAGCCAGCCGCTGCCGCGCCTGCCAGAATGCGCCTGACAGCCCGTAGACCAGCATTTTCTGCCGCCCGCGGTAAAAACTTTGTTCGAGGTTAAAGCCCAGATCCTCGACAAGCCCCTGACTGGCCTTGTTGTCATCACTGAGCACCGCCACCAAATGGTCGAGCCCATGTTCACTAAGCGCAAATCCGACAATTTCTGTCATTGCCTCGCGTGCGAAGCCTCGACCACGGGCAGCGGGCAGCAGACTGTAACGCACTGCCATCCCCAGACCATCCGGGCGAAGCATGAGGCCAGCCTCACCGATGAAGGCGTTACTGCTGCGCTCATACAGGCCGAACATTCCCACCCCCTGCGCTTCCCAAAGCCCTTCGAACGTGCGCAGGGTTTCCAGCGCGCCGGCACGGTCCTGCACGCCCTCGAGCATGCGCTCCATGGCGGTGGGGTTGGTGCGCAGCGCGAGGACCGTATCGAGGTCGGTGGTCCGCAGCGCCCGCAAGCGCAGGCGCGGGGTCTGCAGCACAAGGGCAGGGGGCAAGGTCATAGCTGACTGCTTAACGAAGCGAGGCAAGATTGGCAAAGGTGTCCATAATTTCCACCTCTACACTGGCTGACTTTCCGGCAGCATCTACCACCCGCAGGCTATAGAACCCCGGTCCCGGGGGGGACCATGCAAGCTGACGGCTGATGCCCGTGGCGCGCGGCGCGCCATCAACAAACAGATAGAATGGTCGTTGCCCTCCACTGAGGCGGAGGGCCAACGCCTGACCAGCGGGCAGCGGGATGGCGGCCTGATCGGTTGGAAATAACAGGCTGAAGGGATCGGGATCATGGGCTGCGAGCCCGGCAAGATGACTCAGCGCGTTCGGCGTGCCGGTGAGGAGCATTCGCAGGTGGCCGGCGGGCTGTTGCAGCGGGCGGCTCTGGTCCAGCGCATCGAAAGCGCGCAGCAGAATCGGTACTGCATCACTGACACCAACAAGCCCGCCTGTAGGCTGGTTGTCCGGGCGTCCCAGCCAGACTGCGATCACGTACTGACCGTCATAGCCGATAGCCCAGGCGTCACGGTGGCGTGCGGAGGTTCCAGTTTTGAAGGCAATGCGTGGAAGCGCGGCTTCGTCGTGCAAAGGTGGGCGCAGACTTTCGCTGAGGATGGCNGTTATTTGCTCCGCGCTGCGGGGGCTGACAAAGTTCAGTGGTGTGGTGTTGGCGCAGGCAACCGGTGTTTCACACAAGGGTCGCACCGCACCGTCTGTTGCAAAAGCAGTGAACAGGGTTACCAGATCTTCCATGCTCAGGCTGATCCCGCCCAGCGCCAGCGATAGGCCGATACTGCCCGGGTCTCCCTGATTCGCGGGCCGGATGCCAATGCCGTTGAGGGCCTCAAGCCCGCGCTCAGGGCCAAGCGCCTGCAGCAAGGCCACTGCCGGCGGGTTGAGTGATTGACTCAGCGCCTTGTAAGCACGAACCCGCCCCTGACGTGAGCGCGAGAAATTTTCAGGCTGATAGCCATCGAAATTGCGCCGGTCGTCTGGCAGCCAGGTGCCAGGGTGTGCCAGCCCCGCGTCGAAGGCCAATGCATAGACCGCTGGTTTAAGGGCTGACCCAGGGGAACGCAGCGCTTGGGTCAAGTCCAGGCGCGCGCCCTGCCGATCCTTGAAATAGCCAGAGGAACCGACCCGCGCCCGCACGGCGCCGGTGTCCGCCTCGACAACCAGNACGGCGGCATTGATGGTGCTGGTATAGCGGTCGAGCGCAGCAGCAAGCAGGGCTTCTAGCGCGACCTGCTTGTCCGTATGCAGCGTGGTGTGGACCGCAGAACGCCCCCCCGGCTGCCAAAGCCGATCGGCCAGTGTCGGCGCATGGAAAGGCATGGAAAACCGTCGCGTCGGCACCGGCTCTCGCTTGGCATGGGCGGCCTGGGTCGGGGTCAGGATCTGGCGGCTCACCAGCACGTCCAGCACCCGATTGCGGGCAGCTTCGGCCTGCACCGGGAAGCGGTCGGGGCGGCGTCCGGCCGGGTTTTGTGGCAGGGCGACCAGCAGGGCGCTTTCAGCCCAGGTCAGGTCNCTCGGCGCCTTGCCGAAGTAAAGTCGTGCCGCCGCGCCCACGCCTTCGATATTGCCGCCGAAGGGTGCCGTGAGCAGGTAGAGATCCAGTATTTCGTGCTTGNTCAGGCGCCGTTCAAGCTGCCAAGCGCGCAAAACGTCCAGCACTTTGGCCTGAAGCCTCTGGCCTAGGGTGCTCTTATCACGGGGTTCGAGCAGGCGAGCGGTCTGCATGCTCAGGGTTGAACCGCCTGAGACGATCCGGCCTGCGAGCAGGGAGGTAAGAGCTGCGCGGGCGAGGCTGCGGTATTCAACCCCGCCGTGGCGGTAGAAGCGCTGGTCTTCAAAGGCGTGCAGCGCCGTCAGGTAGCGCGGGTCCACCTGATCGATGTCGGTTGGCAGCCGCCAATAGCCTTCCGGGGAGAGACCGGCACGCAACAGGCGACCGTCGGTATCCAGCAGAGTCGGGCTGAGATCGCGCGCCCGGTCCAGCGGCGGGGGCAGAGCACGGTCTGCCAGCCCCAGCACCAGCAGAAACGCGCCACCCAGTAACACGGAAATCCAGTCGCGTGCGAACACCCGTGCCCGTTGTCCTCGGCGCCATGAGGCCGCCGATGATCGGCGCGACGGGCTTGCCATCAACCCGCTTTTGGATCGCGCGCTGATCAGTTCAGTTGCCGCGCTGCACTGCGGGCATGGATCGACGGTCGCACCATGGCTTCAACGTAAGCGCCGGGGTGGATCACGTCGCCGCCCTGTGCCCGGCGCATTACGTAGTAAAGGGCGAAGCTGCCGGTTTCGAGGTTAAACCCGTAGAGAACCCGATCGGCCCGTGACTCGCCGAAGTCGACCGTGGTCGCTTGGAAAGCCAGCGTGCCATCGATCATGCACACACCCGGCATCCATTCAGTGGTCGGGATCAGTTCACCAGCATCGACCGTTTCATCGACGTTGCTTTCATCGACCGGGCAGTCACCGGGCTGGCTCCATTCTCGCATTACAGTATCAGGCAGGCCCACCTGCTCGACTTCAAAGCCTGCGGGCAGAAGGTCGGCGGCGACATAGTCCAAAGATTGCGCCTGATAAACCGTGCCGAACAGGCTTACTAACACGCGCTGGCCCGGGGCCGGNTTGGTCACTGGTTGCAAGCTATTGAGATCGAACATGGTCCGCTGGATGTCCATGCCGGCTGCGCGCGGCTCGTCGATGGCGCTGTCGGTCCCTGACTGCCAAATCGTGACCAGTGCCGACTGACCGATTGCGGTGTCTGCCTCTGCGTCTGTTGCTTCCGCGTTGCCAGCCTGAGCAGGGCTTGGATTGTTGAGATTAAGCCCTCCGATTAAATCTTCGGGTCGTAGCGGCAGCAGGTCGCCTGCGATCAGGTGGCCTTTGCCTTCCAGCACAACCGTCGCTTTCCCGACACCATTCCTGTCAGCTGTGCCCGAAAGACTATGTCCCAGGCGCAAGGCCCAAGCCTGCTCCTGCGTACTCAGATAATTATCCTGAACCGCGCGCATCACGCCGGGCAGGGTTTCGGCCAGGTAGGCGGCACCCTGAGGCAGATCGCCCAGTTCGCCTTCTTTCAGCAGCGTCAGCGCCGCGAGTTGGTCGCGCAGGATACCGCCATAGTTGACGATGGGTTGACTGCGCGCATCTATCGGCTGGTCGGGCTGTTCCGAAAGGCTGGTGAGCAGGGCATCCCGGTCAGCGGTATCGCCAACGGCATGCGCGGCAAGGGCGAGGGCGACCTTTGCGAAGTCTTCCCCGGATGTTGCATTCAGGTCATCGAACAGCAGGCGCTGTGCGGCGACATCTGGCTTATCAGCGAGGGCCAAGACGGCCAGCCCATAAGCGCGCGTGCGCAGGCTCAACTCGACGCCGTAGTACGGATCCTTTGCGCGCGCCATCTCCTCTGCCAGTCGCGCGACAAAGGTGGTGCGTAGCGCGGCCGCGCCTTCAATGCCTTTCTCGGCAGCGAGGCGGAGGAAATCACTGGCATAGGCCTGCAGGAACAGGTCGCTGTTTCCGCTGCCCGGCCATAGGCTGACAATGCCGTTAAGACCCTGCCGGTTCTGGAGCGTGACCAGGGCTTCACGCAGCCCCCGTTCCAGTGCGTCGCGACCCAAAACGTGTTCCCCGCCCAGCAGCAAGCCGATGGCGCGAGAGGTCGTCTGCTCCGTGCAGCGGAATGGATAGTCCGCGAGCGCCTGTGCCAGTGGCATGGGGTCCAAACCCAGTCCAGAGACACTCAGCAGCAGACTGGCGTTGTCCAGTCGAGCAAGGCTGTCAGCACTGATGGTGGCTGTGTTCCCTGGTCCGAGCAGGATACTGGTTCGGATCAGCTTACGGGGTGCTGCGGGGCGAACTTCGATCGGGAAGCGGCGGGAAATAGTGGTCTCGCCCACTTGTACCTCGATGGTGATACCGGTTGCGCCGATGGCGTCTGTGGCTCCAAGACGCAGCGGGATGGGTTGCTGGGCATGCGCCTCAAGGTCGAGGGTCATCATCTCGGTCCCGGCGATCAGGCTCAGGCCGTCGTCCAGGCGCAGGCTCAGCAAGGCGCGGGTGGCGTCATCGCGGGTGTTACTGACCAACAGGCGGACGTCGACTTCATCCCCCGGGGCGAGGAAGCGAGGCAGGAACAGATCGGCAACCACAGGGTCGCGGATCAGCAGCGACTGTGAACCAGCGCCTATCCGGCCCTGATCGGTCCAGGCCAACATAAGCAGCCGCCCGCGCCCGGCGAAGTCGGGCAGGTCAAAGGACAGCGTCCCACTGCCATCGGTCCCGAAGGTTTGCACGCCTGAGCTTAAAGCCATGGTTTCCTTGATCCGCGTGGTCAGGCCCACGGCCAGTGACATCTCCGGCATCGCGGCGGCCATCGCGCGCATGGCGAACATCGAGCCGTCGTAGCCCTGCTCCAGCGCAGCGGCTTCGAGGCCGGAGGAGCTGATCAGCGCAGCAAAGGTATCACGCAAGGCGACGGGCAGATCNAAGGGATCGAAGAAGTGACCCTGCGGGTCCGGGTCGTCGTAACCGGTCATGCGCAGCACGCCGTCGTCGATGATCCAGCCCAGGGCATAGGCCCGTTCCCCCGGATTAAGCGGGCCGAGGNCGAGGTCGATATCAAGCGGTTGGCGAGGCAAAGCAACTGCGCCATCACGAAGGCTGACGCCGAGCGTGAGCTGCTGCGTGCTGTGATCGAGGCTGAGGAAAGCCGCACCGACCGCTCGTGCAGGCAGGGCGTCGATGCCGACTGCGCCCTGACTGTACACAACCGGCAGCAGCCAGAAGCCTTCCTGATCCGGCCAGTCCGTCGGGACGGTGAGTTGCAACGTATTGCTGCCTGCAGCAATCGCGCCCAGTTCGACCACTTGCGTGTCAGAGCCGACCAGATAGAGCTGACCCGTTCCGGCGTGTGGGCTGTCTAAACTAAAGCTCAGACTGTCGCCGGGTCGCGGGGGCTGCCCCTCAAACGCAAGCCCAAGCCGACCCGGCGCGCGGTCAACCTGTGGCAGCGCCCGCCAGCCGGCATTGAAGCGCAGCGAAGTCGCGGCCCCCTCAACACTGTCTGCGACCTCTAGACGGTAGGCTCCCCAGTCGACCCGTAGGTCCAAGGGGGTAGGCTCTCCGGTCAGATCGCGGGTGCCACTGGCAACCGGAACATCGACATAACTGCTCTCGTAGTTCCAGCGCCCACCGTCGAAGTACCAGCGGTAGTCATAAAGCTCTTGATAGAGGGTCCAGGTTGTGCGGGCCTCAGCAGATCGTCCATCAGCCGTCAGAGCGGTCAGGTCAATACGCAGGTTAGCGCCTTCTTCGACTGGCTGATCAAGGTCAAAGGCTGGTCGCAATCCCAGCAGGATGCGGTCATCGGCGAGGTCCACCTGTGCGCTGGTTCTTTCCTGCCGGCCAGCAGCATCGGTGACGACAGCGCGCAGACTGACCTGTGCCATACCAGTCTGATCGGGGAGNTTAAATACCGGAATTTCGAAGCTGACCAGACCTTGTTCATCGGTGTCGGCAACAAGGTCGAAGGGGGCGGCGAAAACGAATTCCTCCTGTTCAAGACCGACGAAGAAGTCGCCGATCATTCGCTGCGGAATCAGAGAAGCGACGAGGTTGACCGANAGATCTTGCGCCGGCGCACCAAAGAGATAGTCAACCTGCACCTCTATGCGGTCGCTGCCATCGAGCCGAAGGGGCTGTGGGTCGACGAGGGTAATTTCCACAGATGGCGGCACGAATTCCGAGACTGGCAGGATCAGACTGCGCAGGGGTGGCAGATCCTGGTCAAGCGCCACTTCCAGTGTCCAGCGACCCTGACGGGCACCCAGCGGCAGGGGGACTTCGACCTCGAAGCCCTGACCCGCCGACAGGTCGATCTCAAAGTTGTCACTGACTTCGCCAAACGGGTTGCGCAGCGTCGCCAGCAGGCTGTCTGGAACCACCAGCGGCTGTTCGTCATTGGTTGCACGCGCCTGCAGAAGCCCGGCGACGCGCGCNGTTTCACCCTCGCGATAGGCCCCGCGGTCTGCCTTGAGCCATAGGTCGAGCGGCCCGCTGTTCAGCGGGCCAAGGCCACCGGGTGTATCGATTTCGATCGGCGTGCGGTCGAGTGCAAGGAAGGCATCACCAAGTTCTGGGTGGCTGGCATAAAGATAAAGGGGCCGGTTGCCGTCACGCCCGCGCAGCTGAGGTGTGCTGAAGAAGGTGGTGGTTCCTCTAACGGCATTGGCTGCTGCATGCCCATCGGCCTCGTTGTAGGCCGGAATGGCTGGGGTCAGCACGCGGTTGCCCGTCGTAATCATGTCTACGCGAACATTCTCGGCGACCGGCGTGCCTGTGCGGGTATCCACCGCGGTGACATGGAGCCCTGCTGGTGTCTTTACCGCCGTCAGGCCGAGGTCCGAAATCATGAGCCATTTGATGTCTTCGCCCGATGCTGCACCAGTGTTATCGGCTGGACGAACCCTGAGCATGTAGAGCCCTCGCTCGNCTGGTGCGCCCAGCATCTGGGCAAGCGCGATGCCGTCACGGCGGCGCTCGTGTTCTAGCCGTTCGACCCGCAGACGTCCTTCGAAGACCGGCAGTACGTTGCGCCTGAAGGCATCGCCGCCGCCGTCGTAGTCGTCGATGCGCCGGGGCTCGATCTGACCCGTGCTTTGAACCAGCAAGCCGTTGCGTAGTACCTGATTAATGTTGCGCTCATCGAGGTGGTAGAGACCGACCTCAATCTGGCTGTGATTGACTGTTTCCAGCGGGACCAACTGCAAGCCGCTGGCAGGTAGCATATAGCCCTGACCGGGCAGTGCCAGCTCCGGCGTCCGAGCGGGCGTTTGCAGCGTTATTTGCATGGTTTCGCGCAGGCGATCATTGGCCGCGCTCTTCAGGCCTGTGGTTAGGGTAAGCTCGTATAGCTGATCAAAGGCCGCTCCAACGACACACAGTTCACGTCGGTCGCGCCTCACGACGTAACGCTCCACCGGAAGCGCCGGGGTTACGGTTATCAAATCGCGGTAATCCACGCGGTGGCTCGCCTGTAAAGGGCGGGAAAAGGTCAGGCAAAGCTGGGCGAAATCACCTTGTTGGGTAGCCCATGACTGCGTTGGACCGAACAGGGCGACCTCCTCCATGATCGCCCGAAGATCCCCTTCCATTTCGTAGCTGATTTCCTTAGAAGGACGCATGCCAGCGCGCCGGATAATCTCCATGGCCAGATCGCGATGGCGTTGGCTTTGGAGNAGATCCAGCGCCTCAGTGGCGAGCGCCAGGCTGTGCTTCGGCCTTACAGCATTCAACGCGATCCCCGCGGCGAGCAGCGCTGCTCGGCCATCGTGGCTGTCATCGCGGGTCAGTGCCAGCAGAATACGATAGCCCTGTTCCAGCAAATCCCAGTCTTCTGTGCTGATCGGATCGTTGATCAGCAGCCAATAGGAGTTCTCAGCCAGCTTGTCGCCTGCCTGAACCAGCTCAGCAAAGCTGAACCGCTCGACAGCGGCCTCTCGCATCTCCTCCAGACTGTCGTTTTTGCGCAACGATTGGGCGTGCGCAGCGCCAGGCAGGGAGAGCAGCAGGACAAAGACCAGAAGTAGTACCCTCAGCACGCGTGAGGTGACGGCCGATAACCGGCCTGCCTCATCGGGGGTTCGCGAAAGCGAAGGGCGAGGCAAAGCGGGGACGAGATCGCCAACCGCTGGCGTGGTGGGACAAGGGAATGAAGACGCCTTGGGGCATGAAATAGCAAACAAGGGTTGGTTCTCCTTGCGCCATGACAACTCAAGATCGACGTTCGCCATGACAATGGGTGTTGAAAAGCTGTCCGGGAAAGTGGGTCGGTTGAATTTCGGTTTGTCGGATAATACTGATCACAGAATGAGGCACCTTAACGGCATGATTGGGCAAAATCAGGCCGTTATTGATGCAAGTTCGATTGCAGATATTCTACTGCACCTCGTTATGTCTGGATGACAAACGGTTCGGGCGGTGTTTTTCCGATCCGATTGCGCCGACTGAGGGCACCCGCGCATTGCGCCCGCCCGCGGCTCGGCCTAGGGTCTCGTCGCGCCGGGAGCGCAAAAGCTACAGACTGAGCCCGGCAGATCCAGAAGGAGAGGAGGACACAGCATGTCAAACACGATTCCTGCCGAACTCAACCCCAAGGGCTATGACCATATCCTTGATATGCTCGATGACGCCGTGAACACCTACGGGGATAAGCCGGCCTATACGTCCATCCTGCAGACCTTCACCTACAGCCAGTTCGGGCAGATGGTGGAGGACTTCTCTTCGTATCTGGCCAGCCTCGACGGTCTTGAACCGGGCGACCGGATCATGGTGCAGATGCCCAACCTGATGGCCGCGCCCGTGACCTTTTTGGCGATCTGGAAGGCCGGGTTTGTGCCCGTGCCAGCCAACCCGCTTTATACCGCGCGCGAAATCCGCAACGTGATCGAAGACAGTGGTGCCAAGGCAATCGTTGCATTCCGCTCCGCGACCTTCACAGATGAGACCCTCGCGGGTACTGGCATCATCCACCGGGTTGCCGTGGCCCGCACCGACTGCCACCCAGCGCCGAAAAAATGGATCGTCGACCTGGCTTTGCAACTGCGGAAGACCCCGCCGCTGGGCGATCTACCCACTGGTGCGGTCGGCTTTCGTGAAGCGATGAAGCGCGGTCGCAGTCTGCCTGTACCATCGACAGAGCGTGCCGCCGATCAACTTGCGTTGCTGCAATATACCGGCGGGACCACCGGCACGCCCAAAGGCGTGATGCTGACCCAAGCCAATATCATTTCGAATGCGCTGCAGAACATCGCGCATGCACCGCACTCGTTTGAGAACGGGGCCGAGACACTCGTAGGCTGCCTGCCAATGTACCACATCATGCCGTTATACGCGCACATTCTGCTGCCCTTTGCTATCGGCGCGCACACGCTATTAATCGCTGATCCGCGCAACAATGCGACCTTTGTTGCTGCATTGAAGTCGACGCCTTTCACCATCTTTGTGGGCATCCACACGCTGTTCAACAACCTACTCGGTGATGAGGCCTTCCGTTCGTTGGACTTCTCCAACCTGAAGTTCTCGACCTCTGGCGGTATGGCGCTACCCAAGGCGACGGCTGAGCGCTGGCAGGAGGTCACCGGTGCACCTGTGACCGAAGGCTATGGGCTTTCTGAGACCTCGCCGGTGCTGACGGCGAACCCGCTTGAGGCCATTCAACTGGGTACAGTAGGCACAAAGCTGCCGCTGACTGAAATCCGGATTATCACTGACGAGGGCAAGGAAGCCGGGGTTGAAGAACCGGGTGAGCTGCAGGCGCGGGGTCCGCAAGTCATGCGTGGCTACTGGAACCNACCGGATGCGACGGCCGAGGTGATGACCGAAGATGGATTTTTCAAGACCGGTGACGTCGCGGTGATCCAGGACGACGGCTACTATCGTATCGTTGACCGCATTAAAGACCTGATTAACGTCTCAGGCTTCAACGTCTTCCCGGCGGAAATCGAGGATATTCTTGCTGGGCTCGACGGCGTCCTTGAATGCGGGGTTGTGGGTGTCATNGGCGAAAATGATATCGAGCACGTAAAGGTCTGCGTTGTTCGCGATCTACAATCTGCGAACACCGTCTCGTCCGAAGAAGTTTTAGCCTTCGCCCGGGAAAACCTCGCCGCCTACAAAGTGCCGAAGATCGTGGAGTTCATCGATGAGCTGCCAAAGTCTGCCGTGGGTAAAATCCTGCGTCGTGAACTGCGCTGATCCGGTAGGACGATGACAGCTGCCGTGGATTTGGACCTGTTCCGGGCTGAGTTGCGTGCGCAGGGACTGAACGCCTTCCTCGTCCCCATGGACGATGCGCATATGGGCGAGTACTCGCCCGGCAGCGAGCGGCGAATAACGGCCCTTAGCGGATTTCGAGGGTCGGCTGGATTTGCGCTGGTGACGCTGGATAGAGCACTGATCTGGACCGATTCACGCTATTCGATTGCCATCAGACGGGAGGTTGATGAGGCTCTTTGGNCCATTGCGGATATTGAGACATCCGGTCCGCTTGCAAGCGTCGCCGCCTATCTGAGGGCAGAGGACGTGCTGGGCTATGACCCGCAATTGCACACCATCGCCGGTGTCGATGCCTGGATACAGGCCGTCGAGAAGATCGGTGCGCGCCTGTTACCTGTTGCCCGTAATCCTGTCGACGCGGTGTGGCGGGATCGGCCCGCGCCCCCCGCTACTTCTGTGGTGCCCCACGGGATAGAATTCAGTGGACAGGCGAGCGATGGCAAGCGCAGGTCGCTGGCTGCTGGTCTGTCGTCCTCTGGGTTGAGCGCGCAGGTACTCAACCAGTCCGAGTCCGTCGCCTGGCTGCTTAATGCGCGCGCGGATGATATCGCTGGGCTGCCGGTGGCGCGCTCCGTGGCCACGCTACATGCTGACGGTTCGGTGGATTGGTTCATCGCACCCGAGCGCATTTCCGACGACATGGCGCAGGCGTTGGACGACGGCGTGCGGGTGCAACCGCCCGAGACGTTTCTGNCTCATCTGGCGGCGCTGGGCGGTCGAGTAGGCCTAGACCGCGCCACTTGCAATTCATCCATTGCCGAAGCTCTGCGTTCGGCGGGTGCCGAGGTGGTGGCGAACACCGATCCGGTGGTCCTGCCGCGGGCGATCAAGAATGAGACAGAGCAACAGGGTGCCCGCAATGCGCAGCGTCGAGACGCGCGCGCCATGATTCGCTTTTCGCGCTGGCTGGCCGAACACCCCCACCTCAGTCGTGAAAGTGAGCTATCCGTTGTTGACCGGCTGCGCGCCTTCCGGGAGCAAAACCCGGACCCCGTGCCGATGAACGGGGTCAGCTTTTCGACAATCGCGGCGGTTGGGGCGAACGCGGCGCTGGCGCACTATTCGGTCGATGAGCAGAGCAACACGCCGCTGGCCCTTGGTCAGATGCTGCTGGTTGACAGTGGCGGCCAGTACAAAAATGGCACCACCGATATCACGCGCGTCTGGGCGCTGGGTGGGCAGGCCACCGATCGCCAGCGGCGCGACTACACTTTGACGCTTAAGGGGCATCTCGCGCTGGCACGACAGGCCTTTCCTCCCGGCACAGTCGGCCACCACCTCGATGCGCTCGCCCGGCAGTTTCTGTGGAGCGAGGGGCTGGATTTCCAACACGGCACCGGTCACGGTATCGGCTCTTACCTCGGCGTGCACGAAGGCCCGCACCGGATTAGCAAGAAACCCGGTTCAGCAGCCCTTCAGGCCGGGATGCTGCTCAGCAATGAGCCGGGCCTTTACCGGGAGGGCGAGAGCGGAGTGCGGATTGAGAATGTCGAGCTAGTGATTTCACGCGCCGATGGCTTTCTTGCGTTCGAGACACTAACGCTTGTTCCCTATGACCCGGCGCTGATCGACCTCAGCCTGCTGACACCCAAAGAGATTGCCCAGGTCGACGCGTACCACGCGCGCATCAGGACGGAAATCGGGCCCCATCTCGATGACCCAGCCGATTTCGACCACCTGAGAATCATGACGGAGCCGCTGGCGTGACAACGGACAAACCCCACTCTGCCAGCCGCCTTGAGCAGCTCCATGACTACACGTATCGCAAGGTCGCAGGGGTTCTGGGCGAACGTCACAATGATTTGGAGCCTATCAACCTGTCCGTAGGCGAACCCAAATTCGGTGCCTACGAGACGGTAGGAAAAGCACTGGCCGCGACCGACCCGGCGGGCTGGGGTAAATACCCACCGGTGAATGCTGGCCCCGGCCTGCGGGAGGCGGTCGCCGGCTGGATTCGGCAGCGTTATGAACTACCATCGGACATGCTCAACACCCACGCCCACGTGCACCCGGTTTTTGGCACGAAAGAAGGGCTGTTTTCGGCTATTCTGGCGGCAGTTCTGCGCAAGGAGGACCGGCTGGCCAAAGCAGGCAAGGGCCATCTGCGGCCACTGATTGTGCTGCCCAACCCGCTTTATCATGTCTACGTCGGCGCAGCGCTGACCTCTGGGGCAGACATCTGCTACGCACCTTGTACGCCCGCCACCGACTTTGCCCCTGATCTTGCAGTGGTGTCCGAAGAAGACTGGGATCGGGTTGCTTTGGTCATCGCCACCAATCCCGGCAATCCAACCGGGACGCTATTGCCGGCGGCCTACCTGCGTGCCTGCGTCGAGCGGGCGCGGCGCCACGATTTCACCTTTCTTTCCGATGAGTGTTACAGCGAGCTGTATTTCGACACCAAGCCAGTCAGCGCGTTCGAGGTCTGCCGCGATCTAGGTGGCGGACTGGAGAACGTCTGGATCGTCAATTCGCTCTCCAAGCGATCGGGCTTACCGGGGATCCGCTCGGGCTTTGTTGCGGGGGATGCTGACCGCTTGGAAGACCTGTACTACCTGCGCGCTTATGGCGGCGCACAAACCCCTCAAGGGTTGCAGGATGCGGCGATTGCGCTGTGGCAGGACGAGACCCACGTCGCTTCCTTCCGCGCCCGCTATGCGGCGATCAATCAGGTTGCGGTCGAGGTGCTGGGGGACTTGCCGGGCTTTCGCGCACCCCAAGCGGGGTTTGTTCTATGGCTTCCGGTCTCGAACGGGGATGGCGACGCAGTCGCACGGCGGCTCTGGCAAGAGCAGTCGGTGAGAACGCTTCCGGGGTCGATTCTCTCCCGTCCCATGCCGGACGGCAGCAAGCCAGGGCAGGGATTTGTGCGTTTCGCGCTGGTCTACCCCGAAGATGTCACGCGGCAGGCGCTGTCTCGTTGCCGGGATATTCTGGGATGAAACCGGTGTCTGGCCACCCGAAACAGCAGCCAGCTCTCCTTGANCCTGTGGCACCTCAACCAGTCCAGCCAGTCCGCCGCTTATAGATCAACATAACATCGGCGGCCCAGTTACCCGACCTCGGGCCGCCGTGGGCTTCTACACAGTCACAAAGCAGATCTTCCAGCCGGATGACTTCGGCGATCAAAGCTTCGCTCTCCTTCTGGAAATTCGGATCCATGGGGCTGTTCTGTTTACGGAATTGCACAAGGCCGTTTTCCAAAGTGGTGATTTGTTCCACCAGTCGAGAGAGCTGCTCAACAGGATAAATCATGCGAAAGGCCTTCTGTAACTGCAGCGATGCGCGGCTTGTGACTAGTCAAGGCTGAGGCCGACCAGCCCTCTTGGTCCAACTGGCGCGTCATTGGCCAGGTAGCGAAGCCAGGTTGGCCCCGTTCCTTTTGCTCTAAATGACGCAGGAAAAAAATGCCCTCCCCACACTTTTTTTGTCAATAATCGCGAATTTTTGTCAAAATTGCTGAGTCTGGCGTCTAGAGACTCAATCGGGACCGGGTCACAGTCAAAAAGCAGCTTGAAATCCTTTGGCAGTTCATCACTGGAAATGAGCTCGCCACCGACGACCAATAGCCGATAGCCGGCGTCATAGAGGATACCCAGGCCCTGCTGCATCTGGTCAAGGATTCGTCTACGGTGCGCATTGAAGGCGAAGGTCGCTTCAAACGCCCCGATGTCGCAATGATGAACCCCTGGGGGCAGGAGCCCATTTTCCTGAAAGGCCGGTAGCATGGACTTCCTCTGGGGATGGACGATAGGGACGCATGGACCAGTACAGTCCAAACGCCGTTGTTCCAGCCCGCGTGCCCTCTGGCAAGACTTAAGTCAATCAGTTGCCATGGCTGCTGGAGCGCCATGTGCCTGTGATGCATTGCTCAGCGTCGATCAAGGGAGATGGGAACACAGGGTACACCCTGGCACAGACCGCCGCCGCCCGTTGACCGCCACAGGTTAGCGATGGTTCTCCATATGTCTGTTGATACCGCGACGCCCGGGCTGCGCCGCAGACGCGCCACCAGAAAGGTATCATCGTCAATCATCAGCGTCAGTCCCAACGATGGTGTTTCCTGGTCGCTGAGCGGCAGTAGTGACAGGGTCAGTCCACGCTCATAGGCCTGACTTTGGAAGGCATAGAGAGCCTTTGAGATCTGCTCCTGCACGACCACTTCGCGGCACAGCGCTGCTTTGTCGGGAATATCATGGGGGTCGCGGGTGAAGCCAATGGCGATTGGTGTGCCTTTGACCGTGCCCGGCGCGGGTAGGGGGGCGAAAGTCCAACGACGCACTTGCCCTCCCTCGACGCTCAGCATCTCATCAACAACAAAGCCGCACTGTTCGCTTTTGGTCTTCGCGGCCCACTCGTCGTCGGTAATGCAGATGTAGGACCAGCGCCACCGGCTCTTGTCGTCGCAGGACCGGGTGTTTCGGGTGAAGCCGCGTTCATCGATGTACCGCAGGGTAAAGCGCATGCCCGTCACGGCATCCCGGGCGGTGAGTAAGCGGGCGCCGGTTCCGGCATCCGGGTCACCGGCCCAGAAATCGCGGCCAAGTCGCATGCCGGTTTCGGCTTCCATTTCTTCAAGAAACCGCATGGACGACTGACCGCCAGGGACGTTCATCGCCACGGGCGCGTTGCATCGGAAAGCAAGGTTGTGATCGTCCGAAGAGCGCTCGGCGCATCCCATATTGCTCACCCCGGGCTGCCCCTCATAACCGGCGAGCACGATCTGGGGCTCCTGAACCGGTCCTGTGGCCAGGCTGGCTGAGGTGCCATAGCGGGCAGGCGGTACACTATAGGCAAACAGAACGCGATCGAAACTGAAATGAAAGTCTCCCGTAATTGCGCTAAGGGCGAGCGAACGTAACGGCCGACCGGAAGGTGGCCCGATGACGCGACTGCGATCCGAAAAATCAGAACTCAAGGCCTGCGGATTGGATGGAGATTTGCCAGTTGCGCCCGGGTCGACCCGGGAACCTGCGTCATTGGACTGCGCATTTGATGCGCCAAACCAAGCGGCAAAGGTCTCATCCGATACCGGCGCCAGCGTCGCTGCCACGGATTGTGCGGGCAGAGTCGTCTCGGCGCTTGTTGGAAGACAAGCAAGCGCGACCGTCAGTGCGCCGATAGACTTGGCGACGAGGGCGATCAATTTGGGTCGATTCTTTCTCACCGTGCCGTCAGTGTTGCCCATTCTGGACCTCCGGGCAGAGAAGACCTGTAGCAAAACGGGATTTTGCCCCGGTATTTTGGACCGATGTGAAACGCCATGCGGCTTTGACGCCAAATTNGGTGCAAATTCCGGATAAATCGCAAAGGCCTTGACGCATAATCGTTTTTTGCATGGCGTTCTGGGCAGAATCAACCGTCGGTCGGCGCTGTGGCCACATTTCTGCCCAAGGCAATTTTCAAATTACTCACAGGTCTCGCAATGTGCGACTTTCGCTTTGGCGCTTAAGGTGGTTCATTGTTGACATTATATGAGCGGCCCATAGAGGGTGTTTTGGGCTATGCGTGCGCTGGGGGAGGTTATGCAACCTCTTGTAAAAGATAGACTTGTTCAGGCGATGTTGATCGGTGCTGTGATGGCGCTGGTGCTGCCTGGCGCTGCGCGTGCGGACTTGGCTGTTTCCGGTGCGTGTCAGGCAGTTGGCTTGTCCGACCCTGTTGATCGGGCGGCGGCGGCGGCTGCGCTGCCAACCTTCAGCGGTGTTCAGCAAATTTGTACCGTGCAAGCTTTGCTGGCGACAACGGGTGATTTGCCGGGTTCGCGCACGGTGGACGGTCGTTACGACAAGCAGGTGCGCGATGCGCTGGCGCAATTTCAGCAGACGAGTGGGCTGGACGCGAGCGGTTTGCTTAACCCCGAGACTGTGGCGCGGCTCGCTAGTGATGCACTCGACTTGATTTTTGCCGACCCGCCGCCGACCGCTGCCGACGCAACCCCCGCGCCGGCAAGTTCTGAGCTGCCTGATACGGCTCCGGCAGAAGCGCTTGCTGATGCTGGTGCGAATGATCTCTCCATGATGCAAGTTCCCGCACCGCGCCCGGAAGTCCCGGCTAGCCTGAGCGGTAGCAGTGAGGACCCGTTTACCGGTGCCGCGACACAGGCTGATGCGGGTGCTCCCGGCATCGTCATCTCTCCCACCGCCGCAACTGATGACGCCGCTACAGCCGCCGGAGTAGGAACAGCTGTTGGCGGTAACGACCTCACGGTATCGGCCACGCCGGGAAGCGAAGTCGCCCTCTCGACCGATCGCTCAATTGTTGTCACGGGCAGCCGGTTGAGCGCGAGTACGCCTCCAACCGTCACGACTACAACAACCACTTCAGCGACCTCGACCCCCGTTACACCCACTATGGCCAGTGATCGCGTCGTCGTGCTCGAAACCGGTGATGAGGATGCGGACGTGAACCGTGTTCGCGTGATTGTGGGCACCGGTGGGGGCAACATGCAGGCGGTCACTGCCACCGGTGACAGTGGTTCTGCTGGCGGCCAGACAACGGTTGTGACCTCAACGGCCGTGGTGGAGACCGAAACTTACATTGTCCTTGCCGATCCGCTCGACGACGAAAAGGTTTCGAGCTTTGTTCGGCCGAGTGTTTGCCATGACCCCAANTCGGTAAAGGATACTGATCTGATCCGTAACCTCGACCGGTTGCCAGCTCTGGTTTGTCTGCGGGTTTTTGAAGGTGCGGGCGATTTACCTTACCGCTTCTACAGCCTTGAAGCACTGCAATCCGGACCGACCTTGATGGTGCTGCAGGACGGGGATGATCTTGCTTACGATACCGCCATCCGCCTGCTGGCCAATCACGGTGGTCGCCTGGTGGTCTTCGAAGCCGATGAGCAGAGCCGGACCACGCTGACCGGTGCCAGCATCGAGTTGATGACAGTATCACCTTATTCGACCGCGGACTGTGGCTGGACGGCGGCGGAGTTGCAGCTTGCTTATGCCCTGCACGATTACGTTGTCGCTGTCGATGTCGCGGTTGTCTCCCTGCGTTCAGGGGCATCCGGGCTCGCCGTGCTCGATAACTTCAGCGACGGCAGCCGACGGTTAGACATGCAATCCGGCGGCTCCGCGCGGGAGGTGTTCCAGCCCGTTACCAGTNCGCTCGCGCCGGATGCCTTTCTCGACCTGATGGTAACTGCGGCCACCCGCCGGTCATCGGAAACCCGAGCGATTGTTCAGGGCGCACTGGTTAACAATCTTCCCACGGCGCTAACTCAGGTGAACCTGCTCAGCGACGCTGACCGGTGTGGCCTCGAAATGCTGGCCCAACAGACGGACCAGCCTGTGGCGCGGCTGATGCTTGGCGTGACCAGCGCATCGCGCGCGCTGGATGTAGGTGCGGCCATGATCCGCGCCATGCGGCTGGCACAGCAATCCGCCGGACTGGAACAGGGGCTGGCTAGCGATGCCGACTTCGACCGGCTGCGCGCGCTCGAAACGCGTGATGAGAGGGGTGAAGCCATAGCGGGTATCAGTGCAGGCGGTACCGGCGATGCTGCATCCCCTGATGCACCGACACCAGCCGGTATCGATATACTCGCACCCGTCGCTGTTTTCGGCCAGGACGGCGAGACCACAACGGCCATGGTGGTTGGCGAAGCGCAATATGTCGAAGAAATGCTGGGTGGCCGAGCTCTGTTCCCACCATCGCCTAAGATGCGCGCGGTAGCGACGGCTCGACACATCCTTATCCCCGATGGTGTCGACGCCGACTTTATCCATGACTGGATCAACAACAGCGCAATCCGGACCGAAGTGATCCAAACTGGTGTCAGCCTGACCCAACTGACCAGGACCGCGATCCCGTCCACCTCCACGGAAGCCACGACGGGGGCAGCTTCGATNCCTCTGTCTACTGTGCGCCGCGTCAGCGATGCTGCGGCGTCGCTCAACGCCTCCGTCTACTAAGCAGCAAGCCATGGTGCGCGGACTAGCGGGCAAGCGGGTCTGTGTCACCGGTGCCAGTAGGGGGATTGGTGCGCACGCCTGTGGCGTTTTTGCCCGTGCCGGGGCCCAGGTTATGGGGCTCGCACGCAGCATCGATGACCTCACCAGCCTCCATACCAGCTTGCAGGCTGAGGGCCTGTCCTTCCGCTTCGCCAAAATCGATCTGCTGGCGGACGACGCTATTCCGCGTCTGGACGACCTGTTCGCTAACTTCGTGCCCGATGTTTTCATTAACAACGCCGGAGCGACACGCCCGGCGCCATTTGAGGCGGTGTCGGTCGAAGATTTTGACCGGGTCATGGGCCTGAACCTGCGTGCAGGATTTTTTGCCAGTCAGGCTGCCGTTCGCGCCATGCTCGCAGCGCCGCCGCCTGAGCCGGCGATCCCGGAAAACGCCCGTAGTGTCCTNCACCTCAGTTCGATGCTGGGGCACGTGGCTCTGCCGGGTCGATCGGTCTACGCGGCAACCAAACATGCGTTGGAAGGGCTGACCAAGGCCATGGCCCTCGATCTTGCCCCGCTGGGTATCCGGGTGAATGCTTTGGGGCCGACATATATCGAGACCCCGCTGACAGAAGCCTTGCTCCGTGAGCCTGAATTTCGACAGTTTGNAGCGGCGCGCATGCCGCTGTCGTCTGAGAACCGCCCCATTGGCACTTTGTCTGATCTGGACGGGGCATTGTTGTATCTCGCCGATTCGACCTTATCGGCTCTTGTCACAGGTACAAGTGTAGTCATCGACGGCGGCTGGACGGCGCAATAACCATTATGACATCGAATTAGTGGCATATTGCCCACATGCGCACACCGATTCGGGGGCAGGTTCGCCTGTGCCACCATATAATCATAGGTTCCACGCTTGAGTGCGTACGAATCTTAGTGCTAGTCGCATTGAGAATCTTGGTATTACGCGAATTTAAGTGCAGCACACTTGTGTAATTCCGCTATGGAACTAGGTTTGGCCAGATTTCAAAAGCACTAAGCTCTTGAGTGTTTGGTTAATTCAAAACCGTTTGCGCTCGGATGGCGCCCGGTACTCCGTCGCCCTAAGGGCGGACGGCACATTTATACGGAGATGACGACTATGATGTTCGACAGTCACAATGCAGGCGTCCATGCCGACGCGCATTCTTCCTATGAGCCCATGGCGCGATCCGCGGCTTCGGGCGCGAAGAAGTCTTTGCGTAGTCGCGCCGGAATGCTGCTGGTGTCAACGAGCCTGGTCGCAGCGGCAACCGCGATGATGACCGGTGAGGCGACTGCGCAAGTGCCGGCTGGTTTTGCGCCAGCCCCTGCGGATGTCGTATCCTACGTGCAGCTTTCAAACGGATCTGTGCTGGTGCAATTGGCCAACCAGCAATCCCTGCTCGTCACCTCCAACAACTTCTTTATCGACGGCACTGGCGTGCTATTCCTCAGCCCAGCTGTAACCAACGGTATCGCGGGTGGCGGTGCGCCTTCAGGGGCGGCTTTGGCGCCTGAACCTTTGCCTGCGCCCTTGGCGCCACTGCCGGCGGCGACGCTTCCGCTGGCTCCGGTTGATCCAGCCAGTCTCGCTGGCGACGGCTCCGCTTCCGGCGTGCTGTTCGAAGACACAGAAACCGCGGCCTCGTCCGGCGGGTTGCTTGGCACAATCACGGGGGGGCCAGGTCTGTTCGGGCTTGGCACGCTGGGAACGCTGGCAGCGGTAGGCCTTGGCGGTGGCGCTTTGCTGTTTGCAGTCAACGCCATTCGTTCCCGTATCGAAACCCCCGCTGAAGATAACGCTGCAGCAACGGTGTCAGCGATCGATAGCAGCATCGAGCGTGGTGCGACGACTGGAACCGTCACGTATTCGATTTCAGACGTCGACGGCATTGATGAAAGTGAATTGGTTCTAGCGGTGCAGGCGGGGCTAGACGGCGCCTCTACGGTGGCGTCGATCTTCCCCAGTGGCGCTGAAATCTCTACCGAGCGCACAGGTTCGGGCCTGATCGAAGGAACAGAAGACACTTACGCTTCAATCAACGTGACGCTGACGGGCGCCATTGCGGAAGCGTTAAATGTTGGTTCCTTCCCGGGGCCGGCGGTCAACTTCACCGACGCAAAGGGTAACGAAGAATCGGTCAACTTTGCCCTCGAAATCACCGATGGCGATGCCGGTTCCGGCGATGGTGGTTCGGACAGTGGCACGCTGGAGCTTGATCAGGCCGAAGGCAGCACGCATGAGATTGCGCAAGGCGGCTCGAAGCTCTTCAAGGCGACCGATCCAGATGGCGACACCATCAGCTATGAAATTTCCAACAACCCAACCGGGATCGGTATCGACAGCAACACGGGTCTGGTGGTTGTCGCCAGCTCCGTCGCGACCGGCACCTACACCATCACGGTCAAAGCCATGTCAACCGGCGCAGACGGGACCGTAGAAACCGACACCGAGACCTACAACATCACCGTGACNGAAGGCGCAGGCGGGACAGGCAGCACTGGCAATACTGTCAATGCCGACTTCGATACCACCAGTGCGGGCTTTAACACCCTTTCCGGCGTCAACCTCACGAACGGTGACACAGCGGACAGCAACGACAACGAGTTCGAAGTCGTGGCGGCGGCCCATCTGGCCAACTCCTACATCATGGACGGTCTGGCTGGTGACGATACGGTCTACTTCTCCGAGGCTGGAGCGACTTACCACCTCGATCCAACGTGGGTGAATGGATTTGAAGACGTATCCGGTTTTGAAACGCTGGAGTTGCTCTCCGGTGTTCATCTGGAGATCAACGGCGGGGTTCTCGACAGTGAGTCCACGGGCGATATCGAACACCTCAAGGGCTCGGGTGACAACCGCGTCACAGTCGTCAACAATAACGCTGACTTTGGCCTCGACGTGACGCTCTCGAACCTCGATGTCATCGACATGAACAACTACGACGTGACGCTCGACGTCTCTGATCTGAGCCAGATCAACACCGTTGAAGGCGATACCCAGTCCACACTGGTGTTCACCGGGCAGTTTACCTACGACTTTGCTGAAGGTCTGATCCAGACCAACGATGTCACCCGGCTGGGCTTTGACGCGGGCAACTATGACTACTCGCTGACGCTCGACGGTGTTCATGACGAGGACGTGCGCGAAATTTACGCCTACGGCGCGAACGAGGTTGAAGGCGACATCATGATCGATGCGCGGGAGAACTCGAACATTGGCCTGATTGACCTTGCCGGTGACGACTTCACCACCGGTGGGATCGACGGTGATAGCAACATCTTCGTGACCTATGACGATGCATTACAGGTCTTTGGCGGCGACAACGATGATGACCTCGACGTCGTCCTCGACAGCGACATTGAAGACGGAGAATTCCAGTTCGATGGCGGTGGTGACAATGAAGACTCACTCAATGTCAACCTGAACGGCGATGAGATTGATACCCGTGGCTTTGGTCGTTCGATCGATCACGTCGAATACGTTGATATCGATGCGCCAGACGGTGACGGCGAAGCGCACCTGCAGTTCGACGGCCATGGCGCCGATATGTCGGACATCATTCGGGTGGACGTATCAGACGTCAAAGACGACGCGACCCTCATCCTCGACGGTGACCGCAGCGCGCTAGACGCCTCGGCTGAAAACATCAACGATCATGACGGGGTGGCGATGGCCGATGGTGATGTGATCGATGGCTTTGTCGCCGACGAAGACGTGATCGTCCATATGACAGCACAGGATGATGTCATCGATATGGTCATTGGCGAATCTGAGGTAGCAGCGGGGGGAGAGAACAGCGGCATAGCCATCCTCCAGTCGACCGCCCTAGAAACAGCGTCGCCTACCAACGCACGGGGATCGCAGTCTGTAGACGTTCACCTCGGCGGTGGCGACGATACGGTCAGCTTGGTGCTGGGCTCGGTTCAGAGCGACGAAGTTACGCTTCACTTCTCCCGTGCCAATCATGATGACCACGACACGGTGACGTTCGCAGAATTGAACGACCTGTCTGAGACAACCGCAACCGACGGTCTGACTCTTGATTTTGCCGATGACATTTCGACGATAATTGCAGCGGATGGGCTGGATGGCATTGGCGGGGTTTCTTCTGCTGCAGCTGGTGTGAACGTGTCTGGCTCGCAGCAAGGCGCACTCATCCTGTTCGAAACCGCGTCCGAACATGGCTTCATTTACGACCATGATGGTGACGGCCAGCTTTCCGATGGTGATACCCTTGTCGATCTCACCAACGCAGGTGCAAACGCCAACGCCTTTACGGCTATCTCTTCGACTGGCTTTACGCTGACGCTTGCAGCCGCAGAAGGTGGCGACGTGTTCAACTTTACCCTCGATCAGGGCGATCTGACCATTTAGTTCGATCAAGGGTGTGTCGGCGGTTCCGAATTGGGAACCACCCCGATTTCAAAGAGCCTCGGCGCTGACGCGCCGGGGCTTTTCTCTTTGCGCTAGGCGGCGTCTCTATGCTTGGGACCAGCGTTGGCCCAAATCCGCTAAGTGATGCGCCGTGGCCGGCTGTAATCAGTCGTTACCTACTCATTTAGGCGGCTAACGCAGAAAATTGCGCGTCAAAAGCCACTTAAATCCTTGAGGAACGCACTTTCCTAGTGCTAGCACCCTTTAGAAATTTCTCATTATGCGTTAAAAGAAGGTCGATATTATGCGTTTCCAGCGCAGACAGGCTTCGGTCACGCTCCGGAACTTGGCTTCTTTGCCAGCATTCCAGACGGCCGGGGTCCGAGCACAGTGGAGCGAGGCAAGGCGGCACCCCGCAACCGGGCTGACTGCCAATAATCGGAGATGACCAGTATGACGTTCGACATTCATCGCGACGCGGATCCCATCAGCGGTGGTTCGACCTTAGGGCCAATCGAAGGAGCTGCTACAAAAGCGAGAAGGAGCCTTCGGAGCCGGAGCGGCGGTTTGCTGACCTCGACCGCGCTGGTGGGCGTTGGGTTTGCCATTTTTGCCGGTGAGGCAGCTGCTCAGGTGCCGGCGGGTTACGCCCCTGCACCGGCGGAGGTTGTGTCTTATGTCCAGCTTTCCAACGGGTCCGTGTTGGTGCAGCTGGCCAACAATCAGTCATTGCTGGTGACTTCAAACAACTACGTCATAGACAGCGCAGGCGTCCTGTACCTCAGTCCAAGTGTGGGGGGGAACATTGGAGGAGGTGCTGGTGCCGCGATGGCTGGTGCACCTGCGCCCCTGCTCGGCGGACTGCCCCCAGCAAGCGTGCAGGCGCCGCCATCTTCGACGGGCGTTCTGTTTGATGATACCGCCGTGGCTGCCAATTCGGGTGGGATGGTGTCCGCTGTGACCGGTGGCCCGGGCCTCTTTGGCTTGGGGACGTTGGGTACGATCGCGGCGGTCGGTCTCGGCACCGGCGCTCTGCTCCTCGGGGTCAACGCGGTGCGTGCGCGGCTTGAGGAGAACAGCGGTTCAAATAGCGCCGCCGGCCTGACCGTGGTCGACGATGCTATTGTTCGCGGCGAGACCAACGGATCGATTTCGTACACCATCGCTGACGCAGACGGTCTAGACAGGAGCGCGCTTCAGGTTGCGGTCGAGAATGCCGTTGGCGGCGCGTCGACTGTCGCATCCATCTTCCCCGGCGGGGCCGAAGTGACGGTCACAGGTATAGACGACAATCTGGTCGACGGTACCGAAGACACCTATGCGACGCTGAGCGTCAACGTTACCGGTGGTGTTGCCGAGGGGCTCAACCTAGGAGTCTTCCCTGGACCAGCCGTCAGCTTTAAGGATGCTGCAGGCAACGATGAATTGGTGAACTTCTCGCTCAATATCTCGGAATCGGACACGGACACCGACGGGGGCAGCGACGCGCTGGAGTTGGATCAGGCCGATGGTAGTACCCACGAGATTGCGCAGGGCGGCTCGAAGCTGTTTAAAGCAACCGACCCCGATGGTGACACCATTAGCTATGAGATCTCCAATAACCCCAGTGGAATTGGCATCGATAGCAACACTGGTCTGGTGGTGGTGGCCAGCTCTGTGGCGACTGGCAGCTACACGATAACGGTGAAGGCGTCGTCAACAGGCGCTGACGGCTCGGTCGAAACCGACACTGAAACCTATAACATTACTGTAACTGAAGGCTCAGGTGGGTCCAGCAGTGTAGGGAATACCGTCAACGCTGACTTTGACTCAGCCAGTGCTGGCTTCAACACGCTCACCGGGGTCAATACCACCGACGGAGACACCGCAGACAGCGGTGACAACGAATTTGAGGTGGTGGCCGCCTCACACCTCGCCAATTCTTTCGTTCTCGACGGCCTGGCTGGTGATGACACGGTGTACTTCTCCGAAGCGGGAGCGACTTACCACCTCGATCCCATTGATGAGAACGCCTTTGAAGACGTATCAGGCTTTGAAACGCTGTCACTGCTGGCAGACGTAGATCTGGAGATCAACGGTGGCGTTCTGGACAGTGAGGACACAGGCGATATCGAACACATTCAGGGCTCAGGTGACAACGTCATTACGCTGGTGAATGCTGATGCCGATATGGGATTGGATGTCTCGGTAACAAACGTTGCGAGTATTGACCTCAATGGCTACGACCTGACACTCGATCATTCTGATCTTAGCCAGATCGACTCAATCATCGGTGAAAATCTGTCCATGCTCGTGTTCTCTGGCCAGTTCTCTTACGACTTTGCAGACGGGCTGATTACGACCGACGGCGTTTCCCGTATCGGTTTGGATGGCGGTAACTACAGCTATGTTCTGACGCTTGACGGTGTGAACGACGAAGACGTGCGAGAAATCTACGCCGACGCCGCCAACGAAATCGAAGGCGACGTCATGATTGACGCGCGGGAGAACTCTAACATCAGCCTGATCGACCTTGCTGGGGACGGCAGCACGACCGGTGGTCTGGATGGGGACAGCAACATCTTTGTGACCTACGATGATGAACTGACGATTCTGGGCGGCGAAAATGATGATGACGTCGACGTGATACTCGACAGCGATATCGAAGACGGCGAATTCAGCTTCGATGGTGGCTTGGATGGCGAAGACTCGCTGAATATCAACCTAAACGGCGACGAAATTGACACTCTAAACTTTGGTCGCTCGATCAATAACGTGGAATACGTAGATGTCGATGCGCCAGATGGCGATGGTGAGGCGCACTTGCAGTTCAACGGTAACTCGCAGGCATTTTCGCAAATCGAGGTGATCGATATTTCCGACGTTCGTGATGATTCTACGATAAGCCTTCAAGGTGACCTGAGCGATGAAGACGGTTTCCGTGCCGCTGCAGTAAACAATGTTAGCATCAGTTTTGACGCTGCTACCGCTGATGCGTCTTTATCCACCCTGGGTGATGAGACAGCAGCCTTTGGTATCGATGCATCTTTAGGTACCGCTTATGTTGATGAGCTCATTGATCCAATCGATGCCGCTGAATTTATCGACAATTCTAATGCTGGTAACACGGCGGCCATCGCTCGGTTTGAGCTGCTGATTGAGGGTTTTGTGGCGGATGATGATCTTGAGATCAAAATGACATCGGCAGACGACACCGTTAACTTAATGCTTGGTGAAACGCAGCTCGACCTAATCATTGATGACGGTGCCGACAGCGCAGCATTTGTGGCTGAAGTTAACGGCACAACCATAACTGACAACGCAGGTAATGCTCTTACTGCTTCAGATTTCGGGGTTGGAAATACGCAAGCTTATGCCTTCCTTGATGATGGCGGTGTGACCCAAAATGCCACAATTCAGTCCTTGCTTACGGGTCCTGCGGTCACTGCAGCTTCCATGGCAGATGGCGATCTTATGATCACCGGTGTTCGAGGTGTAACTGATGGTGATGCCCGCGGCTCGCAAGAGGTAAATATCGAGCTGGGTGGCGGCGACGACAGCGTCGATTTGGTGCTTGGTTCGGCCCAGCAGGAAAATGTAACCATCTCATTTGAGCGTGCTAGTTCGGACGAGTTTGACACTGTTACATTTACCGCGCTGGAAGACTTAGCTGGTGCACCTGGGACCACGGCCGCTGAAGGTGTAATCTTCGACTTTGCCGATGACATTCAGCAGATCATCAGTTCAACTGCCACCGATGCAAACTCCGTCAATGAGCAGGCGGCCGCCAGTCATCAGGGCTTGATCGTGTTTGGGTCGGCTGTTGGTTCGACGCAACAGGGTTTCATTTACGATGCAGACGGTGATGGTGTGCTCTCCGATGGTGACACATTGGTCGATCTGACTGCTGCCGTCGATACCAACAACATTGCGTCTACTGCGAACGGTGTCTCCTTCACCTCGGTCTTGGGCGACACTTGGAACTTCGTGCTCGACGATGGGAACCTAGCCGACATAATCTAACCTCGGATATCGTATGCTGTGTTGGTTGCAGTGTTCAAAAACTTGCTCAAGCCCTGGGGGTTTTCCCTCGGGGTTTTTGCTGTGTTGACAGATACTTATCCCCTTCACAGAACACTGAAGCCGAATTAATATCCTTTTGATCCACGTGTCATCGATCGATGTATGGCGCTGGTTTGCTTCGCTCATTTCTGATTTCTCCGAAGTCCGGCGTGGTAGCGCACCGGTCCTCTTCTTCATAGTTCGCTGAATAAACCAAGGCACCGCGCAACGTGCAGGAGGCTAGGACTGATGACGGACAAGCGAACGGCTCGAACCCCGCCACTAGTTGGCGGTTCAGGCTCTGGTCTGACGTCAGACGCTGGTCACAACCAGGGCATGACGACGGAGGCCATGGCGCGTCATATCGCGCACGAGCACGGCCGAAGCCCGTTTTCTGACAATCTCAAAGAGATCGTATACGGCGGTCTGGACGGCATTATCACCACATTCGCTGTTGTCTCCGGCTTTTCCGGTGCGGCGCTGTTGGGGGCGGGCGGGAACGGCGAAGCCTATGCCATTACGCTGGTGCTTCTCTTTGGTCTCGCCAACCTATTGGCCGACGGGGTTTCCATGGGGCTGGGTGACTTTCTATCGACCCGCTCAGAACAGGCACGATGGAACAGAGAGCGGGCTGTTGAGATTCACGAAATTGCTCACAACCCAGATCAGGAATACGAGGAGACTGTGCACCTGCTCGAAGAGCAGGGGTTGAGTGCTGATGACGCGCGCACCGTCGCGGATGTTTACCGCCGTTATCCGGGCCTATGGGCCGACTGGATGATGGAGCATGAACTGCAGATGGAGGACATGAGCACAGCAACCCCGGCCAAAGACGGTTTTGTCACCTTCACCAGCTTTCTGGTGTTTGGGGTCATTCCATTGCTGCCCTATCTGGCCTTCTGGGGACGCGACATCAGTTCTGATGCGCTGTTCGCTTTGGCCTCGTCAGCTACGGTCATAGCGCTGCTGGCGCTGGGGCTGGCGCGCTCAATCGTGACTCGGGAAAACCACTGGCGGGCCATGCTGGAAGTCCTTGGCGTCGGTGTTATCGCTGCTAGTATCGCCTTTGGCGTGGGGGTACTCCTCGGCTAGAGGAAAGAAGACCAAGGTAGCCTGGCTCAGGACAGGAACCGTTTAGAAATCGATCGCTTCCACGCCGGGGACGGACTTTATCGCTGCACGTACCGGGCCGCTCAGCCGATACCGGCGGTCAAGCACGACCTCGGTCTCTCGGTCTTCGTCGATCTCGATAACCAAGTGCACGCGGTCGCTGCCGCCCGAACAGCCCTCGATCAGTGACCATACCGGCTGAATGCTTTCCGGTTGCGAGATGAACAGCCGAAGGCCGACCGACCCTTTTGCCACCAACGAGTCCAGCTGCTCAATTTTAGACGCTGCAAGCCGGAGGTCGCCGTCGCTCGCACCCTTGCCCCGGTCTGCTTCGACATAAATCGGTGTGCCAACTTCGAGATGGTCGCGGTTNGCCATCAGGATTTCCGAAAAGCAGACGAACTCGATCGACCCTGTAGTGTCTGAAATGGTGATCCAGGCAAAGCGGTTGCCATTGGCCGAGCGGCGCTCATTGCGTGCGCCGACCACCCCGGCGATCCGTACCCGGTTGCTCTTTGGGCCGGTGGTCAGCAGTTCGCCGATTGGCTGTACCCGGTTCTTTTCCAGCGCGTCCGCGTAGGCATCCAGAGGGTGCGCAGTAAGGTAAAAGCCAATAGCGTCGAATTCGCGCTTGAGCCGTTCTTGAACCGGCCAGTCTTCCGCTTCGAGCATCTGCAAGGTTGCGGCACCGACGCCCGAAGGTTCGTCCCCGCTTCCGTGCTCGTCATCGGCGCCGTTACTCGGCGAACCAAACAGCGATGCCTGCGCGGAATTGCGTTCCTCGGTTAGTGCAATACCAAAGCGGGTCAGCCGGTCCACGTTGATGAACAGGCGTGCTCGGTTCTCATCAATGCGGTCAAAGGAACCAGCCGCAATCAGGTTCTCCAGCACCCGCTTTCCTGCGGCTCGGGTATCGACACGCGCTGCNAAGTTTTCGAGGCTGGAAAAGGCGCCGCNCTGCTCTCGCTCTGCGACCAGGGATTCCATCGCCGTGCCGCCGACATTCTTGATGGCGTTGAGGGCATATCGCACAGCCTTGCGGCCGGTCTCAGNGTCGATTTCAACGTCGAAAACGGGCTTGGAGGTATTGATATCCGGGGGGAGAAGCGGGATTTTCAGGCGTTCCAAATCGCCCTTAAAAACTGCCAGTTTGTCCGTGTTGCCAGCATCGAGGATCATCGAGGCGCACAAGAATTCTTCGGCGAAATGCGCCTTCAGATAAGCCGTCTGGTAGGACACCAGCGCGTAGGCGGCGGCGTGGGACTTATTGAAGCCGTAACCGGCAAACGCCTCGATCTGCGCGAAGATTTCCAGCGCCTTGGCCTGCTTGATGCCATTGCCGGCCGCCCCCGCGACGAAGGAGGCTTTTTGTTTGTCCATCTCGGACTTCAGNTTTTTGCCCATGGCGCGGCGCAGCAGGTCGGCGCCACCCAGCGAGTAACCGGCCAGCGCCTGTGCCGCCTGCATCACTTGCTCCTGATAGATCATGATGCCGTAGGTTTCGGAGACGATGGGTTCCAGCAGAGGGTGGAGGTAATGGACTGTTTCATCACCGTGCTTGCGGCTGATATATGTGGGGATATTCTCCATTGGTCCGGGTCGGTAGAGGGCCACGACAGCGATGATGTCTTCGAAGCGGTCGGGGCGCAGCTTGCGAAGGACATCGCGCATACCTGTGGATTCCAGTTGGAAGACGCCCACGGATTCCGCCCGTGACAGCATTTCGAAAACCCGGGGATCATCCAGCGGAATGCGGTTGATATCAAAGTCAGNCTGGAAGCGCCTGATCAGGCGCTCGGTCTCGGCGATTACGGTCAGGGTTTTGAGGCCGAGGAAGTCGAATTTGACAAGCCCCGCCGGCTCAACCCATTTCATGTTGAACTGCGTCGCTGGCATATCCGAGCGCGGGTCTTTGTAAAGCGGAACCAGCTTGGTTAGGTCGCGGTCGCCGATGACCACCCCAGCAGCGTGGGTTGAGGCATTCCGGAAAAGGCCTTCGAGCCGCTGGCCGATATCGAAAAGCTTGGCGACGATTTCCTCGGCTCGGCCCATTTTCTGCAGCTGCTCTTCCCCGGCGATGGCATCGGCTAGCGTGGTTGGCGCGGCCGGATTGTTGGGAATGAGTTTTGCAATGCGGTCCGTCTGGCCATAGGGCATGCCGAGCACGCGACCGACATCGCGGACCACCGCGCGCGCCTGCAGCTTGCCAAAGGTAATGATCTGCGCGACCCGATCCGAGCCGTACTTTTCGCGGACATAGGCGATAACCTCGTCGCGGCGTTCCTGACAAAAGTCGATATCGAAGTCCGGCATCGATACACGTTCGGGGTTCAGGAAGCGCTCGAACAGCAGGTTAAAGGGCAGGGGATCAATATCGGTGATGGTCAGACTGTAAGCGACCAGCGACCCCGCGCCGGAGCCCCGGCCTGGTCCGACTGGAATGCCCTGACCTTTGGCCCACTGAATGAAGTCTGCGACGATCAGAAAGTAGCCGGGAAAGCCCATCTGCTCGATTACGCTCAATTCGAACGCCAGGCGATCACGGTAGTTCTGCTCCAACTCAGCATTGGGGGTTGGTTCGAGGGCGGCGAGCCGGACGTCCAGCCCTTCGCGCGCCATGCGCTTGAGGACTTCGGATTCTTTCTGGCCCGAGCCGTCATCAAAGGCTGGGAGGATCGGTGGGTGCAGGCGCGGCATCACTGCACAGCGTCGCGCGATTTTCCAGCTGTTCTCAACAGCTTCGGGCAGGTCGGCGAACAACTGAGCCATATCGTGACCGGTTTTGAAGAAGTGTTCGGGTGTCAGCCGGCGGCGGTCGCGGTGGGCGAGGGTTACTCCTTGCGCGATGCAGGTGAGGACTTCGTGGGCGTCAAACTGGTCTTTACCGGCGAAATGAATGTCATTGGTGGCGACGATTGGCAAATTCTGGTCTGCGGCCAGGGCGAGCAAGCGGGCTTCCAGCGCTCGTTCGTGGGGTTCCCCGTGGCGCTGAATTTCGAGATACAGCCGACCATCGAAAAGTGTCTGCATGGCCTGCAGGTGCGTCACAGCTCGCGATGAGCCATCCATGAGGTGTCGTCCGAGCGGGGATCCTTTGACGCCATCGAGCGCAATCAAGCCGTCGGTGTGGTTGCGAAGATCGCCGAAGTCGACCGCAGGTTCTAGGCCTTCGCCCTCCAAATATCCGCGCGAGACAAGCGCCATCAGATTTTCGTAGCCCGTCTCATTCTGTGCAAGCAGTAGCAAGCGATCGGGGTCAGCGGTGCCAGCGCCGCGCTCGTCACTGGCGCGGTTGATACCGAGTACGGTTCCGATGACAGGCTGCAACCCGGCGTCGGCGGCGGTGACCGCAAACTCAAGCGCGCCGAACAGGTTGCCACGATCGGTCAGCGCCACTGCAGGCATGTCCAGCCCCGCGGCCAGTTTGACCAGATCCTTCACCGGTATCGCGCCATCGGCAAGCGAGTAGGCGGATTTGACCCGCAGATGGACGAATGGGGGGGCAGACTCGAGGTTCATNCCGGGAGCTTATGCGAATGTTTGAGGTGGTCAACCCAGGCCGAGGGGCAGCACGCTCCTGGTTGCCGGCAGGGTTTTTTGCGAATTGCTTAGTCGATGGGCAGACCACTGGGGACAGCCGAGGGGCGACCCAGTCTTCCTTGCGTTGACGCTTCGCCGGTCAGTGCTCCGAGGAAGCTGACGAGTTGATCGATTTCTTCGTCGCTCAGGTTCTTTGGCTCGATATCGAGTTGCGCGCTCAATCGGGCGCGTTCCAGCCGATCTTCAAAGGCCAGAAAGTCAGCATGGGCGAGCCAGGGGACTTCGGGAAGAATAAGGTTATCAGGGGTCCAGGTCTCAAAACTCTCTCGCGGGTTGAGATGGTGACGCACCATGGCTTCCAACGAGGCATAAGCACCGTTGTGTCCGTAGGGGCCTGTCAGCGCGACATTGCGCAAAGAGGGTGTGCGGAAGCGATAGGCATCTTCCAGCCTGTCGGTAAAGCTCATCCGGCCAACATCGCGAACGATCGTATCCCAAATGCGCGTTCGTCCTGGTCCGAAGTGAGGCAACATCAGCGCGTGGAAGTCATGATCGGTCAGCAGCGGGCCCGAGTGACAACCGGCGCATCCGGCCTTGCCGAAGAAGAGGGCCATACCTTCTTTTTCTGAATCATTCAGTGCGTTGAGATCGCCACCGAGATAGCCATCAAACCGGCTGTCATAGCTCTGAAACTCAAAATTCTGGAAGTCGGCCAAAGCATTGGCCACGTGCGTGATGGTAATGTCGAGCGGGTCATCCACGTCGTCGTACGCCTGTATGAACAGGTCCGAGTATGCCGGAATGACACGGATGCGCTTTGCGATGATGGGCCACACTTCGTCAATTCTGGAATAGGCTGCGCCCGCTACTTGGTTTTCCGCCGGATCGCCAGCCATCTCAAATTGAGCGGTCATCGGAAACAAGGCCTGTACCGCGAGCAAACCGGAAAGTCCCTCTGGCAACCACTCCTGAGCCGGTGTGGCGAAGTCATTGTCATAGTCAGATGAATGGGTGACGCGTCCATCGTGAAACATCTGACGGATTTCCAAGGCACCAAGGTTCCAGAGTGCAGGTGCATTGCGAGGAATACGCTTCTTGATACGATCCGCGCCGGTGCCCGGTGTGCGGTTTATGCTAACGCCCTTTCCGCCTTCTCCGATGCCGAGGCTCAACCCATCTGTCGTACCGTGGTTCGGGTTATGACATGTCGCACAGGAAATGTTACGATTTCCCGATAAGATCGGGTCGAAGAACAGAAGTTGGCCGATCCGAACGCGAGCCGGGTCAACCGGATGAAAGCTATCTGCCGTCAGGGCAGGGGGCAGATCCAGTCCGTCGGACTGGGCCGACGCTGTCTGCGTAACGCCCGCCAGCCCCATGGCTAAACTGACGACAACGAGCCAAAGGCCCCCCAGACCATGAACTCCCTTCGCCTGTTTCTGACTACTGTGATGTTCCTGCCGTTTACTGCTGGTTTGGCTGTCGCCGAACTGGAAAAGGCGCGCGATCTGATGGACGCAAAGGCCTATGAGGCGGCTATGACCGAACTGCTTCCGGCTGCTCGGTCGGGAAATGCCGAAGCGGAGGAGCTGATCGGAGTCATGTACGCGCTTGGACTGGGCGTCGAGCGGGACGATGTCCGCGCGTTCGAATGGTATTTGCGAGCTTCGCTCAAAGGACATGCTGGCGCCCAATCCGGGATCGGTTGGTACTACGAAGTCGGGCGTGGCTTACCCGCCCCCGATTTGGTTCGAGCTTACACTTGGTACGTTCTTTCTGCAATTGGTGGAGACCCCGATGCGGCAATCTCGCAGGAAGAAGTCGTCAAGAAGATGACCCGAGAAGAAATCGAATATGCCCACATATTGATCGACGATTATCGAGGCTGGCTCTACCCGTTCCGCTGATCTGAAAGCCAGCACGCGACTCTTCAGAGTGCACCAACGAAAAAGGGGGTTCGCGAACGAACCCCCNCTTTTTTTTTATAACAGGCCGACTCAGATTTGACTGAACCCGACCCGTTAATTCTGACATGAGCCAGACATTAGTTCAGGTCGGACGCCATGCCAGAGGCAATGTCAGCTTCAGCTTCGGCTACGGCAGAAACCATAGCGTCGAAGATTTCACCACCACCCTGGACGTTGGCCCTGAACCAGTCGTAGACCGGTGCAGCGGCTTCACGGAATTCAGCCTTCTCCGCCGGGGTTGGCACGTAGAGCGAGCCACCGCCAGCAACGAAGTCAGCGTATGCCTGGATGGACTTGCGCTTTGGCGAAGCAAAGGTTGCTTGCTGTAGGTCAGCAAAGCCATCGACAACGACACGACGTAGATCTTCAGGCATAGACATAAACTTCTCGTTGTTCATCCACCACAGAGCACCCATGTACGCGTGGCCGTCGAGGGTCACGTACTGCAGGCCAGCATCAGGGAACTTCATGCCCATGATGTCGGTGATGCCGTTCTTGGAACCTTCGACAACACCGGTCTGGAAGGACGTGAACAACTCAGGCCATGGAATTGGCGTCGGGGAAGCACCGAGGGCACGGACCAGTTCCTGCGGAAGGTCAGCAACAACGGTACGGATCTTCAGGCCAGCGAGATCGGAAGGGCTCTGCACAACACGCTTGGTGTTGGCAAAGTTACGCCAGCCACCGGTGTTACCGATGGTCATCAGACGGATGGCACCATCGGAATCTGCCAGCGCCATGTCGCGCATCTTACGGGTGAAATCACCAGCCAGAACGGCTTCGGCTACACGGTCACCGGACATCAGGTAGGGAAGATCCAAAACCTGAACGTACGGGAAAATACCTGCAGCACCGCCGGAGGTCGAAATATACACGTCGATTGAGCCGTCAGCGACGCCCTGCAGACACTCTGCACCGTTGGAGCAAAGCTGGGTGCCGATGAACAATTCAACTTCAATGGCGCCGTTGGACGCGCTTTCAACGAAGTTCTTAAAGACGATCAGACCGTCATAGTCTTCATCGTTCTCGTTGGAGTTCGCAGTGGCGCGGATGGTGTAATCCTGCGCATTTGCCGCGAGCGCAACGCCCATCAGGGCCGCTGCAGCCATCATGGCTTTGATAGTCATTTTCAACATCATTTCCTCCTGATTGTGATGTTTAGCTTACGTCCTCTAGGCGAACCCGGTAAGGCGCGGGATCGTCATTGAGAGAGCCGGGATGAAAGTGATCAGAAAGATCACGACAACCTCTACTGCCAGGAAAGGCAGGATGGCTCTTGAAATCGTTTCAATCTTCTCTCCCGAAACAGATGACGCGACAAATAGTACCAGACCCATGGGCGGCGTGGCGAGACCTACTGTAAGGTTCACGGACATTATTATTGCAAAATGTATAGGATCCACGCCGAGATCGATGAAAACCGGGCCCAGAATAGGCCCCAGAATGATGATCGCCGGTCCGGCATCAAGAAACATCCCGACAAAGAACAGCAGGACGTTGATAAGGAACAGCAGGATAAGCGGATTTTCAGTCAGGCTGAGCATGAAGATTGTCATCTGCTCGGGCGCCCGGCTCAGGCTGACCACGGTCTTAAAGGCAACCGCTGCACCCACGAGCAGCAAGACCGACGCCGAGGCGAAGGCCGCGCGCGCAAGAATGCGCGGCAAATCGGCCAGTCGCAGGCTTCGCAGCACGATCAGCGAGATGAAAAGCGCGTAGGCGACCGCAATCGCCGAGGCCTCAGTCGGGGTGAACACGCCCAGCAGGATGCCGCCGAGGATGATGATCGGCGTTTGCAGGGGCGCGACGGCCTTCTTGCAGATCATCCTGAAATCGTTGCCGACCGTTCTGCGCATCAGCAGCAGGGTGCCGTGAGCGAGCAACACGCCGATCCCGAACACGACCCAGCCGTTGACCACCAGTTTGGCGCCCGTGGCCCCGGCCTGCAGGCTGTTGACCAGGTTGAACAGCGCGAGCAGCAGGGCAGCGAGGTTGAGCCGGAGCAGAATGAAGGAAACCCAGTGTTCAACCGGCGAAATAGTCTGGTTCGGGGTGACGATCCGCTGGGCTTTGGGCAGGTCGTAGACATCCGCCATCAGCCGAACCACGACCATCAGGCCAAGCCCCACGAGGATCCCCGGAACGATACCGGCGAGGAACAGCGCTGCAACGCTTTCACCCATGACGTAAGCGTAGATGATCATAATGCCTGAGGGCGGAATGATCGGCCCAATAACCGAGCTCGCAGCCGTGATCGCAGCGGCAAAGCGGCGGGGGTAACCGTTCTTTTCCATCGCGGGTATCAGCGTCGATCCCAGCGCCGAGGTGTCTGCCACAGCCGAGCCGGAAAGCCCTGCGAACAGGATCGAACTCAGGATGTTGACGTGGGCGAGGCCCCCGCGCAGATGCCCCATCAGCGCCTGGCTGAACTCGACAAGGCGGATGGTAATCCCGCCCCGGTTCATCAGCTCGCCGGCGAGCACGAAGAAGGGAAGGGCCATCAACGGAAAGCTGTCCATGCCGTTGTAGACGTTGCGGTATAGCAGGGCGAGGTCGCGCTCCTGACCATTGAGGGCGAGCAGGAAACCCGGCGCGAGCAGCAAGGCAAAAAATACCGGAAGACCGACCAGCAGTAGCAGCAGGAAAACAGGAAGGAAAAAGACGAGCACTTAGCTTGCCTCCACTTTGGAATCGAAGGCATTGATCTCGGGCAGCCGCAGACCGGGCCGCACCAGAGATGCGAGCGAGCGCAGCAACAGCTCGGTGTTCACCAGGANCATCAGGATNACACAGACCAGCAGCGATCCGTACATGTACCGAAGTTTGACTTTCACAACCTCGCCGCCAACCCAGTTCAGCGGGATCCGCAGTGAGGAGCTGTCGAACTTGCCGCCAAAGCCGAAGGTGTGGTTTTGGCCATGCTCAATCGCAACCACCAGAACCGCGAGCGACATTGCGAGGAGTATGCAGCTCAACACCTGTGCAAGGCGCTGTCCAATGAGATCGGCGAGCATAGTGATCGAAACAAAACCACCCGTCCGGAAAGCCGCGGGCGCGATCAGCGCTGTCATCCACAGCATCAGGAAGCGGGCCGCTTCATCCGGCCATGGCAGGGCATTGTTGAGGACGTAACGGAAAAAGACCTGTGCCAAGATGACGGTTACCATCAGGGCGAGCGCAACCCACGCCAATTGACGACCAACCCAAAGCAGACTTGAATTCACGACAGCGATGGTCCGGAAGAACATCAGCATCAGGTTTCCTCGCAAAACTCACGTTCAGACGAATTTAAAGGATGATCGCCAAAAGATCAGAAATTTTATCGCGCAGCTCTTGGACGCAGTCAAACTGTNACAGCTCAATACCTGAATTTAACGCATCAATGAAGGCCGCACTTTTTTAGCCCGTCAGGGACCGGCGATTCCATTTACTTTGTCACGACCTCCAACATCCTTTAAGGACTGTCGTATGACAGGCGGTGGTTTTCGCAAAACCCGGCGATCTTTGCCCATTGCTCTTTTGCGGGCGCGTGAGCACGTGATGGAGCCGATCCGCGCCATGCTCGCTGACAGCGGCGTGACGGAGCAGAAGTGGCGCGTTCTGCGCGTGCTCGAAGAAGCCGGGGAAAATGAACCGACCGTAATTGCGCGGGAGGCCTGCCTGCATCTGCCCAGCCTGTCCCGAATTCTGAAGTCCATGGAGCAGGACGGTCTGGTCCTGCGGCGGGAGGACGAACTGGACCGGCGCAAGACCGTTATCGCGATTACTGCCGCTGGCCGGGACATCCTGAACCAGTATGCGGCGCGTTCAGCGCGGATACTGATGCAATTGGAATCACGATTGGGCGCGGAGAAGATTGAGACCATCCTTNATTTGCTCGAAGAACTAACAGACACGCCCGAGGATACGGGTTCGAAAGATCACTAAGACGTCAGCGAAGCCGGATACATTCGATCCAGAGCAGCCAGAGCCTCTGCTTGTATTTCTCCATCGCTCAATCGTTCCAGCGCATCGGCATCTGATCCACCATGAAAGGCGACGAGAACCGGGAACCCCGTGCTTGGCATCAGGTTCACGAATTGGTTGAACCGCCCTGGTACAGCATCATGGAGCAGGCGGAAGGCTGTGGGATCCCAGAATGGCTGGTCAAAGCGCAGGCAGACTTTGGACAGTAAGCCCATACCAAGGCGATCGATGGCCCCTTGTTTCCAGTCAGGCAGGGCGGGAGCAAAGGTCAGGCTGCCGGATTTCAGCACACCCAACGGAACGGTCACAATCACGGCTTCAAAGCCGGTGGTGGTACCATCAGCGGTGGTGAGCACGGCTTGATCTGGGCCATATTCGATCCGTGTCACTGGCGTACCAGTCAAAAGACGGTAANTACCTTTTANCCCGGCGATCAACTGGTCGTATCCAACCGGAATGACAGCATCCGGGCCGCCGTACCAGTCGCCTTCGGTATAGGCTTCGCGGCCGAGTTGTGCCGGATCGGCACCAAAGGCGTGCTGGACCTCAGCAATCTGGTAAAGCCAGTCCGGTCCGCTGTACATCCGCCGCCGCCGTCCCTGTCGGTCGCGAAGTACACCGCTGTCATAATCAGAGTTGACCCACTGCACTCCAAGACGACGCGCCAGCTGGCTTAGGGGATTACCGCGGGTGCCGTGGATCCACGAGGCCCCCAAATCCAGTGGTAGGCCCAAACTGCGGTCTGTGTGTACGCGGCCGCCAACCCGGTCGCGTGCCTCGATCACCGTCACCTGGTAACCGGCTTTGCTCAGCATTTGCGCTGCGCCGAGACCGGAGAAGCCTGCGCCGATCACAGCGATCCGCCCGCGCTGTGGNCCATCGGCAGAAAGGGCTTCAGCGGCGTCCCAGCCAGATTGTAGCGCGCCATGGACCGTCGCAGGACAGTCGCGATCGGTGGCTTCACCGGCGAAGTACAGGCGTCGACCGACGGGCGTCCCGAGCGCGACCCTGTCGCGGGCAGAGACACCCTTGGGCAGATAGGAATAGGCACCCTGAGACCACGGATCCGCCCGCCATCGCGTGAAAATCATGCCTTCCAGACGGGCTGAACGCGCGGCAGCCGGGATGGCGCGTGCCAGGTCGGGCACTGCGGTCAGCCCCCCAGTGGTAAGCCCTGTAGCTGTCAGACCGACGCCGGCGATGCCACCACCCCCAAGCAGGCGCAGATGCGTGCGTCGTGAGGTCACTGTTTGAGCAGGCGGGTGGTTGGACTTCAGTGCCGTGATCGGGGGCTTGGTCTGGGCGTTGGTCTTGGCATTGATAGAACGGGGCACAGGCTTCTCCACATTGATCTGACCTGAGAACAAGATAACCCATTTCGTCGGTAACGCAGAACCGCGCCTGCCCCTCAGACACTTCCAGTTGACTGCGCCTACGAGAGATGCTTAACATGTTAAGGAAATAGGGAAACCTTATGCCGCATTTGTCCATCCAGTATTCCGGCCAGCTTGACCAAAGCTATGACATGCAGGCCCTGTGCGACCAGCTTGGGAAGGTCATGACAGAAACCGGGATTTTCCCCCGCGCGGGTGTCCGGGTTCGTGCCTTTCCCGCCCGGTATGAGACCGTGGCCGACCGCCACCCGGAAAACGCCTTCGTCGCCATGCAGGCTTATGTGGGTGCGGGCCGAACCCTTGAAGACAAGCAGCGCGCGGGCAACCAAATTTATGCGGTGGCGGAGAGTTTCTTCGCCGATCGTCTGGCGGGTGGGCATTTCCTGCTGTCCTTCGAGATATTTGAAAACGACCCAGCACTGAGCTGGAAACGCAATACCATCCTGCCGCGACTCAAGGCCGAAGCCGGAGCTCAGACGGGGTTTGACTGAACCTCATGCCGGACTTTCATCCCTTGATATCAAAAAAGAAAGCGCCCCCTCAGCCATGACCCTCGAAGACAATCTCGCCCGCGCACAAGGCTATCTGCAACAATTCAAGGACCAGACGATCCTGCACCGTATAGGCGGTCAGGATGTCGCGGCCAGTGACGGGCAGACGTTTGAAAGCCTGTCGCCCGTAGATTTGTCGGTGCTGGCTTCGGTGGCACAGGGGACGGCTGAGGATATTGATGCAGCCTGCCACTCGGCCAAGGGGGCCTTCCCCGCTTGGGCGGCAACCGCTGGTAACGAACGACGTGCGATCCTCCATGCCATCGCTGACGGTATCGTTGCCCGCAAGGAAGAGATTGCATTTCTCGAATGCTTGGATACGGGGCAGAGCCTCCGATTTATGTCCAAGGCGGCTCTTCGGGCGGCGGACAACTTCCGCTTCTTTGCCGACCGTGCGCCCAGTGCACGTGATGGCCAGTCACTCTATGGCAATAATCAAATTAACATGACCAATCGAGTGCCGCTGGGTCCGGTGGGGGTGATCACGCCGTGGAACACACCGTTTATGCTTTCGACATGGAAGATTGCGCCAGCACTGGCCTGCGGCTGCACGGTAGTTCACAAGCCGGCAGAGTTCTCGCCGCTGACGGCGCGCTTGCTGGTGGAAATCGCTGANGAAGCGGGTCTTCCTCCTGGAGTATGGAACACCGTCAACGGTATGGGTGAGGTTGCAGGTAGAGCGCTGACCGAGCACCCGGCCATCCGCGCCATCGGCTTTGTGGGAGAAAGCAGGACGGGCACGATGATCATGAAGCAGGCCGCAGATACNCTCAAACGGGTGCATTTTGAACTCGGCGGGAAGAACCCCGTGATCGTCTTTGAAGACGCAGACCTTGAGCGCGCGGCGGATGCGGCCGTGTTNATGATCTACTCGCTGAACGGAGAGCGCTGCACCTCGTCCAGCCGCCTGTTAGTTCAGAACAATATCCACGATCAGTTTATCGAAATGGTTGTCGAGCGCGCTAAGGGGATTCAGGTCGGTCACCCGCTCGACCCCAAGACCACCATTGGACCGTTGATTCATCCAGTCCACGAGAAGAAGGTTTTGGAGTACTTCGAGATTGCCCGTAGCGAAGGTGCGACGGTCGCACTGGGCGGTGAAAAAATCGGCGACGAAGGCTGTTTTGTCGGCCCCACACTGTTCACCAACGCAACCAATGATATGCGCATCGCGCAGGAAGAAATCTTCGGTCCTGTGCTAACGGCCATCGGCTTTGATACAGAAGAAGAGGCGTTGGCGCTGGCGAATGACACGCCGTACGGCNTGACCGGCTATCTTTGGACAGCCGATGTCACCCGCGCGTTGCGATTCACCGACAGGCTCGATGCAGGCATGATCTGGGTCAACTCTGAGAACCTGCGCCACCTTCCCACGCCATTTGGCGGTAACAAAGCGTCGGGCATCGGTCGGGATGGCGGTGACTGGTCCTTTGACTTCTACATGGAAACCAAGAACATCGCTTTTGCCACGTCCCAACACCGTATTCCGAAGCTGGGAGGCTGACCGAAATGCCCTTGCCTGCATTCAATCTCGACCCCGCCTTCAACACCATCCGACTCAGTCACATCGAGCTGGTGGTTACGGATGTGGCTGCCAGCCGACACTTCTATGTTGACACCCTCGGCCTGCAGGTCACTCACGAAGATTCGGGCCAGGTCTTTCTGCGCGCTTTGGAAGAGCGCGGGCACCACAGCGTGATTCTCACCCGCGGCGAGACCCCTTGTGTGCGCTACACGGCCTATAAGGTCTGGGACGACGCTGACCTCGACCGGGCGCAGGATTACTTCGAAGCTAAGGGCATCGACACGCGTTGGGTCGAGCGTCCTTTTCAGGGGCGAACACTGCGGTTGCGGGATAACCACGGGGTGCCGATCGAGTTCTACCGCGACATGGAACGGCTGCCCAACATCACACAGAAATACGCACTCTATCGCGGTGTTCGGCCGCTGCGCATTGACCATTTCAACGTATTCTCGCCCAACGTCGATGAGAGTGTGGCGTTCTACAACGACTTTGGCTTTCGCACGACCGAGTATACTGAGGACGAGGACACCGGCGCGCTGTGGGCTGCCTGGCTGCACCGCAAGGGGGGCGTCCACGACGTGGCCTTTACCAACGGAAAGGGGCCGCGCATGCACCATACTGCTTTTTGGGTGCCGACGCCGATGGCAATTATTGATCTGCTCGACCTGATGGCGACCACTGGTTATGTCGATAACATCGAACGCGGCCCGGGACGGCATGGGATTTCCAATGCCTTCTTCCTTTATGTCCTAGACCCTGATGGGCATCGAACAGAGATTTACTGTTCAGACTACCAAACGCTGGATCCTGACCATGAACCCATCCGCTGGGACCTCAAGGACAAGCAGCGCCAGACACTGTGGGGTGCTGCAGCGCCTCGGTCCTGGTTTGAGCACGGCATACCTTTCGAGGGACAGACGGTGCGGGAGTCGGACTTGACCGCCAGCCCGATCATCGCCCCCTGATAAATCCAGCTGATGGTCGTCTCATTCCAGCAATCGCGAAAGGTTTGACCATGCGTTACGTCTCCTTCGAAACCGCCCGAGGCTTGCCAAAATTCGGAGCCATGGTCGGCGATGACCACATCTGTGACCTGAGCGATGGTGACTGGCTCGACCTCAGCGATGTGGCTGAAGACTGCGCCTGGGACGCGCTGGCGACGAGCGTTGATCCCAAGCGCCGCGACTTTGCCGTCGCTGACGTTCGCATGCTGCCGCCCCTGACCCGGCCGGGCAAGATCCTATGCGTCGGGGTAAACTTCCCTGATCGCAATGCGGAGTACAAAGATGGCTCTGGCGCGCCACAATATATGTCACTGTTCCCGCGCTTTATCGGTGGTTTTAACGGGCAGGGCGAGAACCTGGTCCGTCCCCCCGAGAGTGAGCAACTGGATTACGAAGGCGAGATCGTCATTGTCGTCGGGCAGGGCGGGCGCCGCATTCCGGAGGCNGAGGCCTACGACCACATCGCTGCCGTGACGCTGTGCAACGAAGGTACGATCCGAGACTGGGTCAGGCACGCCAAATTCAACGTCACGCAGGGAAAGAACTGGGATCGATCGGCCGCTATGGGGCCTTGGCTCATGCCGTTTACCGGANCAGACATGATCCACGGTGTGACGCTCGAAACCCGGGTCAACGGCGAAGTGCGACAGCATGATAATACGGCAAATATGGTCTTCAGCTTTCCGAAGATCATCAACTATATCTCGACCTTCACCACCCTGCACCCCGGCGATATGATCGTCACCGGGACGCCAACCGGTGCTGGCGCACGTTTTGACCCGCCCAAATGGCTGCGCCCGGGGGACGTGGTCGAAGTTGAAGTGCCGACCATTGGCATCCTGCGCAACGGTATAGAGGACGAAACACCATGAGCCTGACCGACGCCCAGCGCGACGCCTTTGCCAAGACCCTTTTTGACGCCGACCGTAGCCAGAGCCAGATCCCGCTGATAAGCCAGCAACACCCTGGGTTGGATCTGGAAGACGCCTATGCCATTCAGTCGGCGCTTGTTAAACGCTTCGTCAACGCTGGACGGGTGATCCGCGGCTGGAAGATTGGCCTGACGTCAAAGGCGATGCAGTACGCCCTCAATATAGACATTCCGGACAGTGGCGTGCTGTTCGACGACATGTTCTTCGAAAACGGTGCCGCGGTGCCGACCGCACGCTTCATCGCCACCCGGATCGAAGCTGAAATCTGCTTTATCATGAAGGGTGATCTAGAGGGCCCTGACGTGACAGCCNCCGACGTGATCGCAGCGACAGAGAGCGTTTGTCCGTCACTGGAAATCCTCGATACCCGTATCATTCCCAAGGATCCGACGACCGGCGCTATTCGAAAGGTTACTGATACCATTAGTGACAACGCAGCAAATGCGGGAATCGTCCTGGGTGACGAGCGCCACGCCATCGATGCCTTTGATCTGCGCTGGGTCGGTGCGATTGTAAGCCGTGATGGCGAGGTTGAAGAGACCGGATTGGGTGCAGGCGTACTGAACGACCCCGTTGAAGGTATCGTCTGGCTGGCCAACAGGCTGGCACAGTATGGCGACCGAATCCGTGCCGGAGATGTCGTGCTGAGCGGGTCGTTTATTCGACCCGTTCAAGCGCCCGCAGGGTCGCTGATTGAGGCTGATTTTGGCGATTTTGGGCAGGTGTCCTGCCGCTTCATCTAACCGGCTTATCCCCTGATTTATTTCAGAAAACAGTTGATTGTGCTCACGTTTTCCATGATAGTTCATATATGAATAATTTCGACATGAATAGTACCGATAGCTCAGGGCTCACGCCCTTTGAAGCCAGCCTGCCGATGATGCTCTACCGTGTGCTTGATGCGATCATGCCCGCCTATCGTGCATTGTTCGCNGAGTATGGTCTGACCGAACAGCAATGGCGGGTACTGCGCACGCTTTGGGATAGCGAAAGCCTGTCGAGCACTGAACTGGCGGCGCGAACGCTGATCCCGGCAGCAAGCCTGGTTGGCGTGCTGGACCGGCTGGAGCGTAAGGGCCTGATTGCCCGTATACGCTCGGTCGCTGATCGGCGGGTCATGATTGCGAAGCTGAGCGCAGAAGGCCGGTCGCTGGAGCAGCAGATTTCACCCCGGCTGGAGACTATTCAGGCTTCGGTACGGGCCTGCGTAAGCCCCGCGGAATGGCAAAAACTCACGGAGATCCTGAAGGAATTTGAAGCCGGGCCCCGTTCCGTCGCTTCGCAGGAGGAGGACAGACATCGTGCTTAAGAGTAATCCTACAGGCGCCGGTAAGGGCGTGCGCACTGCAGCTGAGTATCTCGCCGGGCTACAAGATGACCGCGAAGTCTGGACCGGCGGCGAACGGGTCAACGACGTCACCACCCACCCTGCAACCCGCCGTGGCGCGGCGACGCTGGCTGGCTTCCTCGAACGCCAGTCCGACCCCGGATTGATTGAGACACTGACCTACGAGGACGAAGACGGCGACCGCTGCGCCATGTCTTTCATGCTGCCCAAGTCCAAGGAAGACGTAAAGCGACGTGGTAAGGCCTACTACGAATGGGCAACCTGGTCGCATGGGATGTTTGGTCGGACGCCGGACTACAAGAACGCATCGCTAATGGCTTTTGCCGGGGCAGCGCAGTGGCTCGATCTGGGGACTGAGCGCGGGTTAGGGCAGCCCGACTTCACTCAGAACATGATCGACTACTACACCTATGCGCGGAAGAATGATCTCGTCCTGACCCACACGCTACTCAACCCGCACAAGTCTCATGCGGTGGCGGGGCAGGGTCGGTTCGACGACGAAGTTGCACTGCACGTCGTGCGTGAGACTGATGCTGGCATAATCGTCAAAGGCGCGCGCTTGCTCGCGACTCTTGGTCCCACCGCGGATGAGATTGAAGTGTTCCCCTCGACCGTGCTCAAGGGTTCAGAAGAGAACATCCCCTTTGCCTTTGCCTTCGCCATTCCGATCGCCACTCCAGGGCTGAAGCTATTGGCGCGTGATACTTACGACTTGGGAAAGAGCCACTTCGACGCGCCGCTGTCTTCTCGGTTCGAGGAAATGGACGCCGTGGTGATCTTTGACGATGTGCTTGTGCCGTGGGAGAGGCTGTTCATGTACCGCGAGCCGGGCTTGTGCAATCAGGCCTTTGCCAAAACAAATGCGGTGGTGCACATGATGCACCAGGTTGCTTGTGGCAAGCTGGCCAAGGCCGAGTTTATGGTCGGTCTGATGACGGCCATTGCGCAGTCTTCGGCGCGGGACAAAGACCTGCACGTCAAGGGCATGATCGCGGAAGTGATGATGATGTGTGAAACTGTCCGCGCGCTGCTGTTCTCGGCGGAGGAGCAGGCGGACGAAGACGAGTGGGGAAACTGGATCCCGCTGCGTGGTCCACTGGATACCTCTCGCAACCTGTTTCCAAAGATGTATCCGCGGATGGTCGAGATCCTTCAGCTGCTGGGTTCCAGCTCGCTGATGGCGACGCCGGCGGAGGCGGACTTCTCCAACGATATCGCCGAGGACGTGGCGCGCTACTTTCAACTTGCCAACCTCGAATCACGCGATCGCGTGGCGCTGTTCCGGTTGGCTCATGATGTCTGCGTAAGTGGTTTTGGCAGCCGTCAGGCNCTATACGAGCGGTTCTTCTTTGGCCCGCCTGCGCTCATGCATTCGCTGTACTACGACTTATATGACAAGGACCCTTTAATCGGGCGCGTCAATGAGCTGATCAAGGCCTGATTCGGCACGATCAAAGCTTGATTCAGGCTCTGGCCTTCACTTAATCTGACTTTGAGTTTCGAAGGAACAGTAGCGCTTGAGCCGTATTCAGAATTTTCAGCCACCACGGGAACGGCGCTACGACGTGGTGATCGTTGGTGGGGCAATGTATGGCTCATCGATTGCCTGGTGGACGGCAAGCAACCCAGACTTTGACGGTTCAATTCTGGTGGTTGAACGAGACCCCAGCTACGCCTTTGCCTCGACCAGCCACACCAATTCATGCATCCGTCAGCAGTTCAGCAACGAGATCAACGTGCGCATCTCACAGTTTGGTGCACACTTCGTCCGCAACTTCCGTGACTTCATGGGCGGAGATGAGCGGGTGCCGGAAATCGTGCTGCAGAGCTTTGGCTATCTGTATCTAGCCGACAACCAGGGTTTTGCTGACCTGCTGACCCATAACCAGCAGATCCAGTCGGACCTCGGCGCGGGCACGCGCATTCTCAGCCGTGAGCAGATCGGGGCGCAATTCCCCTTCTATCAGCTCGACGACATCATCGCCGGCAGCCACAACCCGATCGACGAGGGCTATTTCGACGGTGCGACCATCTTTGACTGGTGGCGGCGGTCGGCGCGCGAGCGCAGGGCTGAATACTGCACCAACGAAGTCATTGGCATGGACCTCAACCCNGCAGGGTCAGCTGTCGACACTGTGCGGCTGGCCACGGGTGAGACCATCGCTTGCGGGCAGGTAGTCAACGCCAGCGGGCCCCGGGCTGTGGAAACTGCGCGCATGATCGGTGCGGAACTGCCAGTGGAGCCGCGCAAGCGGTACACGTTTATCTTTGATGCGGCCAAGCCGCTGGATCAGGATCTGCCGCTGACCATTGATCCCAGCGGGGTGCACATGCGCACCGACGGGCGCTACTACCTNGCCGGCAGTCCACCTGAAGAAGGCGACGACCCGGAGGTAGCCTACGACGACTTCGCGGCCGATCATGGGCTATGGGAGAACAAGGTCTGGCCGGTGCTGGCCAGCCGCGTACCCCAGTTCGAGCAGATCAAGCTGATCAACTCGTGGGTCGGACACTATGCCTATAATACCCTCGATCAGAATGCCATCATCGGCCCGCACAGCAGGGTCAGAAATTTCCTGTTTTCTAATGGTTTCTCTGGCCACGGTTTGCAGCAGTCACCGGCGCTCGGGCGTGGTCTGTCAGAGTGGCTGATCTATGGGGAATACCGAGAGCTAGATCTCAGTCCCTTTGGCTTTGACCGGATCGAAGCCGGTCGTCCATTCCTTGAAAAGGCAGTAATCTGATGACCTCTTCCTCCGAAAAGCCCGTCGCCATGATCATCGGCGGAGGCAGCGGTATCGGTGCTGATGCTGCAGAGAAAATGCACGAGCTGGGCCACGACATCGCGATCCTCTCATCCAGCGGTAAGGGCGAGAAACTGGCGAAGTCGCTTGGAGGCTTCGGGTTCACCGGGTCCAACCTTGAGCCCACTGATCTGAATGCCTTTGTTGAAGGTGTGATGGCGCGTTTTGGCCGGATTGATGCGCTTATCAATTGCGCGGGTCATGGTCCTAAGGGACCAGTGCTGGAAATCAGCGACGAGGACTGGCATCTGGGGCTGGATTACTACCTGCTCAATGTCATCCGAGCGACCCGGCTGGTGACGCCGATTATGGTCGCGCAGGGCGGTGGGGCAATCGTTAACGTGTCAACCTTTGCTGTCTTTGAACCGGATCCCGATTTTCCCACTTCGGCGGTTTTTCGCGCGGGGCTGGCGGGCTTTACCAAGTTGTTCGCCGACAAGCATGCGGGGAACGGCGTCCGGATGAATAACGTGCTACCGGGTTTTATCGACAGCTTGCCAGAGAAGCCAGACCGGGTGGCGCGCATTCCCGCAGGCCGATATGCCCGAGTGCGCGAGTTGTCGGAGAGCATCGCCTTCCTCGCGACTGATGCCTCGAGCTATATCACCGGGCAGAATCTCCGGGTAGATGGTGGGCTAACCCGGTCGGTCTAGGCCACCGGCACCTGCTTCTATTCTGTTTCAGGTGCTGTTTCTGAATCTGCTTCTGTTTCTGTTTCTGTTTCTGTTTCCGGTTGTGGCGCGAGGCCAAGACGAGGCAGTTCCACCTTTGGACATCGGTCCATAACCACCCGGAGCCCGGTGGCGCGCGCCCGCGCGGCAGCGGGTTCGTTGACCACGTTTTCCTGCATCCAGATGGCTTGCAACCCCAAACGCTGGCTCTGTTCCAGCGCCTCGTCGACGACTTCGCCTGCCGCTTCAGCATTGCGGAAGATGTCGACCATCTCGACCGGTGCAGGCACCTCTGCGAGGTTCCCGAACACCGGTTGGTTAAGGATGGTTTGTCCGGCCAGTCCGGGGTTAACCGGGTGAACGGCGTAGCCTTGTTCGAGCAGGTAGGCCATGACCTTGTAGGAGTCCCGCTCGGGCTTGGCACTGGCACCGACGAGGGCAACGTGCCGACAGGTTTCGAGAACAGCCCGGATGAGTGTGTCTTCGGGGGTTCCGCCTTTTGAGGTTTGTTCGGGCTGGCTGCGATGTTCTGACATGGTGTTGGCCTTCCGGTTTATACCCGGCAGCGTTACCTGCTAGCGGCAGAGGTCGCAATCCCTTGTGTTTGTGGCCGGTTTCTGTCTAGACAAGTCGCGTGTCAGCCCGGATGCTGTTGGCCTTGTAAATTATCTGTGCCGACGTGGTGGCTTGGATAGGAGGAGGATACCATGAAAAGGTTTATTGTTGCGGCTGCTGGGCTGCTGTTGACGACGACGGTGGCGGGCGCTCAGGAAGTCACGCTGCGCCTGCATCACTTCATGGGTGAAAAGGCACCCTTGCACGGCAAGATGATGTTGCCACTGGCAGCCGCGCTTGAGGAAGCTTCTGAAGGGCGGATGAAGATTGAAGTCTTCGCGGGCATGTCGCTGGGTGGCCGTCCGGGCGATCTTTATGATCAGGCGGCCGATGGTGCGGTAGATATCATCGTGACGTTACCCGGTTACACCGCCGGTCGCTTCAATCGCTCCGAAGTTTTCGAGCTGCCCTTCATGATGAAGGATCCGGTTGCGACCGCTGAAGCCTACTACGACCTGATCTCCGAAGAACTTCAGGACGGCGAATTTGAGGAAACCAAGATTCTGACCTCTTGGGTTCATGGGCCAGGTGTACTGCACTCCAAGGAGCCAATCAGTCGCCTCGAAGATATGGTGGGTCAGGAAGTGCGCGGCCCGACCCGCGTGGTGACTGACCTGCTGGGNGAGCTGGGGGCGACGCCGGTGGGCATGCCACTGCCGCTGATCCCTGAAAATCTCTCCAAAGGTGTGATCTCGGGAACGGTACTGCCGTGGGAGGTAACACCGTCGATCCGACTGGCCGAGTTGGTGAGTAACCACACCGAGCTGGCTGGCGATACCTCGCTGTACACGGCGGTGTTCATCATGGCGATGAACTGGGATTCCTACGAGGGCCTGCCTGATGATCTGCGCCAGATCCTTGATGATCATACGGGAAAGGGTCTCGCTGCCCAGACCGCACAGGTCATGGTTGATGCCGATGCAGGCGGTCGAAACGTTGCGTCTGCCAATAACTTCATCACGCTTGATGAAGGCGAGGTTGAGCGCTGGAAGACCGCAGCGCAGCCCGTGGTCGCTCGCTGGATCACGCGTGCTGGGGAAATGGGCTTCGATGGTGAAGCTGCAATCGCACAGGCCCGCGCTCTGATCGACGCAAACCTGTAATCCCGCGCTGGCCGTGGCAATGACGCTGGCTCAGGTTACACTGCGCCAGCGTTTTTTTTGGGCCGAGCGTGGTTGAGAGGCAGGGATCTTTCAGGTGTTTGCAGCAGTTGATCGCTGGATAGAGCGCGTGGCCGCAGGGGTTGCGCTGGTCGGTGGGCTGGGCCTGATTTTCGCTGTGGCAGTTACCTGCNTGAGCGTGGTGCTCAAGGCTCTCCGGCGCAGCCTCGATAGCTTCTTTGGTGGTTTTTTTGAGACCATGCCCTGGGGGGGGATCCGCCCGGTTTTGGGGGAAGAGGAACTGGTGTCCTATGCCGTCGGTTTTGCGCTGTTTTCCGCCCTGCCGTGGGTGATGCTGAAGAAGGGGCACATCCGGATCGACCTGCTCGAACCGTATTTCGGTGGACGCCTGAACCGTTGGTTGGATGTGGCCGGTGATCTGGCGCTGTTGCTGATCGCTTATCTTATCATGACACAGCAGTGGTACCTGATCATTAAGAAAGCGCGCCGCTCGCAGGAACCGCTGCTTGATCTGCTCTTTGCCGGGGATTGGGCGCAGGCGTTAGGCCGGGTGCGTGTACGCGATGAGAGCCAGATTCTCGGCCTCAAGCTTTGGCCTATGCATGTCGTGGCCGAGGTATGTGTGATCCTGTTTTTCATCACCGCCGCCTTTTGCTGTGTTCGCAGCGCACGGGCCCTGATACGGCCGACCGGAGAGCTTGGGCTGGACCGCACCACTAAAACCGGGGAGGGCCGGCGTGCCTGAACTGTTCACCGGGATGCTGACTGATTTTCAGATCGGGCTCTTATCCTTTCCGCTGCTGGTCGCGCTGATCTTTCTGCGTATTCCACTGGCCGCGAGCCTATTTCTTGTCGGGCTACTGGGCACGTGGTTGCTGGCCGGCGATATGCGGATGATGAATAACCAGCTCAAGACCTTTGCCTTTGGAACCCTCACCAACTACTCCTTTTCGATCATCCCTCTGTTCTTGTTGATGAGTGAGTTCGCGACCCGGGCCGGTATGTCGCGCGCGTTGTTCAAAGCTGCGGAGGCCTGGTTGGGGCATCGACGCGGTGGGGTAGCCATGGCGGCGATTGGAGCGTCGGCGGGCTTTGGTGCTGTCTGTGGTTCTTCGCTGGCCACCGCGTCCAGCATGGGTAAGGCGGCACTGCCAGAGCTACGAAGGGCGGGCTATTCCGGTGCGCTGGCTACCGGGACGCTGGCCGCGGGCGGTACGCTGGGCATTCTGATCCCACCTTCGGTCGTTTTGGTGATTTATGCCATCTTGGCCGAAGAAAACATCGCCAAGCTGTTTACCGCTGCGTTTATCCCTGGGGCGCTGGCGATGCTTGGCTACATGATTACTGTCGGCATATATGTCCGGCTCAACCCGGGCGCCGAGCGGACCTTGCCGCGGATGCCATACGCGGATCGTATCCGGGCGCTGGGGTCGGTTTGGCCGGTAATGCTGATTTTTGCGCTTGTGATTGGCGGGATCTATACCGGCCTGTTTTCGCCTACTGCCGCAGCAGCGGTAGGGGCNGGGGGCACGGCGATGCTTGCCTTCTTCAAGGGGGGTGTGAGCCTGCAGAGCTTGCGCGAGTCTTTACTGGCAACAGCCAAGACCTCTGGCATGATCTTTTTCATCATCCTTGCGGCCGGGGTCTACAACTCGTTTCTCTCTTCGGCACTGGTGCCGCAGACGCTGGCAGGGTTCTTCAGCCAAAGCGGGCTGAACCCTTGGCTGATCCTGATCGGGATGCTGGCGTTGTATATCGTGCTGGGTACGGTAATGGACTCGTTGGCCATGATTTTTTTGACTGTGCCGATTTTCATCCCCATCGTCGCCCAACTGGATTTAGGGCTCAGCGCGGCCGAGGTCGGTATCTGGTTCGGGATTCTCGTGCTGATGTCCGCTGAAATCGGACTCATCACCCCACCGGTCGGGCTCAATTTGTTCGTCATCAACGCCATGTCGCGGGACGTTTCAATTGCGGAGACCTATCGCGGCGCCTTGCCGTTCGTTGTTTCTGATATCATTCGCGTCGCACTTTTGGTGGCTTTCCCCTTTATCACACTTTCGCTGGTCCGCCTGTTCTATCCGGGCTGAGGATGGCGTTCCATCAGACAGCCCCGCGCGCCTTGATCAAGGCAGAGATGAGACAACCAAGGCTGACACTGGTTATCGATGAATCCAAGACGGGTCTTCACTTGGCAGTGGCGTAAAGATGGGCCAGGACCCCGTATCCCGTCTTTTCGCAACGCTTCCCCTAACTTCCTGTGGCTTCAGCAGCCTCACAGGACGTGGCTCACAACCGAATGGCGAGGCTTGCCGCGGGCTGGAGTAGGCCGGAGAGGAAGGCACCGGCGAGGCGTTGGGCGCGGCTCGCGCGACGCAGGTCGACAACCAGATATTCGATGGCCGGTTGCGCGCCTCTGTTCCTCTTGAACTGCTCTGCACCAGCGCTCTGGTTGGCAAAGCGTTGCCGCGACCGGGCAGTTTCATCACTCAGGCTAAACAGCCAGCGATAGAGCCCGAGCCTTTGTGGGAGGGCGGTATCGTAGCCAACCACTGAACTCACGATCGTGCCATGTTGGTCCAACTGCCCCAGAATGCCGACCATTCTTCCCCGATTTTCAGGGTCGAACAGACCCGTCAACTCGAAGCCGCAATGGCGCTGTGCTTCCGCCAAAAAGCGACCAGTATATTGCGGGTTCAGGGCGCTGTATTTCTCGATATAAAGCTTCTCATAGAGCATGGCGGCTCGATCAAAGTCATCATCATTGAACGAAGAGCCATCGCGCTCGATAAATCGGCCTGAAGCTCGCAGTGCCATATCGCGGAGATCATCCCGGGTTCGGTTCCGCTCTTCCGGATAGGCGCGGGTAAAAATTTTGCGAACAGGAAGCAAAGTCAATCCTTCGCGGTGAAAGGCCCCGATCAATGCGCTGTGTGCTGCTTGGTTCACGGAGCGGAGCACCGGGACATAGCCCGGATAACTCTTGGCTAAGCTGTCAAATGCATCGAGCCACGCGTCCGGTCCCACAGGTGGCAAGATGTTGGTTGAGAGAAGCCAGTTGTTGAGCTGCACCTGGCGGTCAATTTTCATGGCCCGTACAACAGGGCTTGCCATGCGGAGAGCCCCGAAACCACAAGCGCGTAGGAACGGGTTCCGGGTCACTTGCTTGAGCTCGAATGCACCATAATCGAGGTAAGCGGTAGAAGGACAGCAGAGGTAGCAGGTGGAGCGCAGACCATCGTTGATCGTCATAGGAACGTCGAACTTCCCGACCCGGGCGATCTTTATGTTTGTCTCAAGATTGGTGACGAGCGCGCTCGATCCAGCCGTCTGAACCAATGAAACAAATCGGTGTGCCGTCGTGTTTACCACCTGAAGCCCTTTTTTGTTCCGTGTCTCTTCGAACTGACATTTGAAAGGTGTTCTTGGCAAGACCGCCGATGCTTCGTTAAAGTTGAATGCAAGCTAGCGCGTAAATTCGAGCGTGCACGGAGGGGTGGCCAATGGGCTCTGGAACGAGAATTTGTGGTTGGGGCCAAGCCTTGCCAAAAGAGAAGGTAGCATCTGGTGATCTGGAAAAGCAGCATGGGCTGCCCACCGGCTCGCTGAAGGCTGCCACAGGTGTCGAAGCCCGGTATCGTGCAACACGAAGTGGTGACGAAACGCAGGTTGCTCTCGGACTTCGTGCGGGGCAGGCGGCCTTGACGTCGGCCAACATCCCAGCGGCTACTGTCGATCTGATCGTGGCAGCTGCGGCTGTACCCCAGCAGTTGATCCCAGGTACTGCCGCGCTTTACCAGCGTGGGCTTGATTTGCCCGACGGCAGTTGCCGTACCATTGATGTGAACACCACTTGCCTCAGTGCCTTGTCGGCGCTCGAACTGGCTGACAGTTTCATTCGGGCAGGTCGGGCCAGCCGCGTCCTGATCATCAGCAGTGAGATAGCAAGTTCGGCCTTGCCCTGGAAAACAGCGCCGGAGGTTGCCGCCCTATTCGGTGACGGAGCCGGGGCCTGGCTTGTAGAGGGGACAGATCAGCAGGGTTTTCTGGGCTTTTCCTTTGCCAGCTTTCCTTCGGCCTACGAAGCATGCCAGATCCCGGTCGGGGGAACGGCCAACACGCCCCACGAAGATCTTGATTTCTTTGTCGAGCATGCGTTTTTCGAGATGGACGGCGAAGCACTGTTCAGGCTCGTGCGGTCAGAATTCGAGTCATTTTTGGTTGCATTTCTGGAGCAGATTAACTGGTCCCTCGACGATATTGACTTCTTTATTCCGCATCAGGCCAGCCCGCTGAGCCTGATGCACATGGCGCGCGCATTTCGGGTGCGCCGGGAGCGCTACATCGATATCACTCGAAGTCACGGCAACCAGGTCGCCGCTTCACTGCCTATTGCGTTTGCAGAGGCGCGCGCGCGCCACCAGATCAGGGATGGATCCCGCGTCTTGATGTTGGGGACATCGGCGGGGGTTCAGTTCGGCGTTGCGGCGTTGATCGCCTGATGAGGGTCCTCGTCACCGGTGCAACGGGCTTTCTGGGCGGACGCTTCCTGCACGCCTTGGCACAGACCGGTCGTCATGGTGTGCTGGCGACCGGACGCCAACGCGCAAGGGCGCCGGACGGCTATGATTTCATTGCTGCTGATTTGAGCGATCCGGCAGTTTTCGCCCAACTTCCAACCGTTGACGCCGTGGTGCACACAGCAGCCTTGTCGTCACCCTGGGGCCGATTAAAAGATTTTGAGCAGGCGAACAGCGTGGCGACGCGCAATCTGGTCCATTGGGCAGAGCGGACAGGCGTGAGGCGTCTGGTCCATATCTCGACTCCAGCGCTGTATTTTGCTCCCTTTGATCGCTTCGAGGTGGAAGAGAGCGGCGTCCTGGCCCACAGGCCGATCAATCACTATGCCCGGACCAAGGCGCAGGCTGAGGCCCTCGTCAGCCAGTCACGGCTCAGCACTGCCATCCTCCGACCAAGGGCCATTTATGGCCCTGGAGACACGGCGCTTTTGCCGCGGCTTGAGGCTGCGCTTGGGCACGGTTGGCTGCCGCTTCTCCGCGGGGGGCAGGCGGTGACCAACCTGACTTACGTGGATGATGTATGCAGTGCCATCCTCGCAGCATTGGAGAGCTCGGCCCAAGGGGTGTTCAATATCGCAGGACGTGAGGCCATCCCACTGACCTGGCTGGTCGACGAAATCGCCCGCGCGCGCGGCCGATCCTTCCGCTGGCAGCCTGTACCCTTGGCTTTGACGATGGGCGCCGCGCGCGGTGCAGAGGCGATCTTTGCCGGATTACAGTTGCCCCAAGAGCCGAAGATTACACGCTACGCGCTCGGGATTTTCGCCTATAGTTTGACGCTGGACACCCGGCGCGCTGAAGAGCTTTTGGGGTGGCGACCCAGAACGTCGATCGCTGAAGGCTTTGAGTCGGTCTTTGGCGCTCAACCGAGCGCTTTGCCTCCCTGTGTAGCTTTGGATGCGGCAGAGAGCAAAATTCATGAAGTTTGAGCTGTACAACAGTGCAACAATCAGCGCCCCCCGTGCCTTGATTGGTGCGGGGCGTGGCTGGTCGCCCGTTTCCTTAAAGGTGCGCTGGGCTTTTCTCGATCACGGCGCGCTCGGCCCGACCGTGGTCGACACCGGCTACGGCCCGACGACTTATCCATCCGCACTGGCAGCTTACTCGGTGGAGAATGGTGGCGGCGTTCCTGCTCGTAGCCTTGCGCTTCGTGTGTACGCCAATTTGTTCCGTGCTCGGCTTCGACCTCAGGGACAGATTGATACCGTACTGGCAAACAAGGGCTTGGTGGCCGAGGACATTCAACGGGTGATCGTCACCCATCTGCATGTTGATCATATCAGTGAACTGCGTCGCTTTTCCCGTGCACGGATTCTGACTAGCCAACGCGGCCTGAATGCCACTCGCCATGCCGGCTGGCGGGGACCATTGACCCATGGAACCTTTACCGAGCTTCTGCCGGCTGATCTGGATGATCGACTGGAAGCGGCGGAGTCATTGCCGGCGATCGTGCTTCCTGATGGATTGGGCGTCGGCTGGTCGCTGTTGCCCAATCTGGTGTCGTTGGTTCCTTTGGACGGTCATGCCGCGGGTCAGATCGGGATTTATTTGCACTCTGAGCGCTATCTTTACGCGGTCGATGCCCACTTTATGCTGAGCGCCCTGAATGGCCAAACCCAAGGGGCGAAACCGGGCAAGTCAGGATCGAAGGTCGTCTTGGCCGGTCTGCCGCGGCGCATTGCCGATGACATTGGTGCGGCGGAAGTGACCCTTGAGCGGCTATCCGCCTTTCAGCAGGCCGGAGGACGGGTCGGGCTCTGCCATGATCCAGGAAATGATCCCTTCGATGTCGGTTAAGGCGGGCATGGTCGTCCTCGCGGCGTATATGCGGGCGCGCTGGTTGGCGGCGACGCTGCGCACGCGCGCGGATGTGCAGAAACATCAGCGCACAGAGATGGCGGCCTGGAGGGCAGCGCTTGCAACCCACTTTCCGCACCTTGATGCAACCAACCTTGAAATGGACAAGGCCAAGCTCATGGCAGACTTTGCTGCCTATAACCGCGGTGGCATCAGCGCAGAAGCCGTGCGCGCTGCACTCGATCAGGATGGTGGTGGGCGTGAGGGCGCATTGGGGTCAGGGTTATCCTGTGGTGTTTCGACAGGAACTTCGGGCAATCGGGGCCTTTACATCATTACCGAAGCCGAGCGTTATCGATGGTTGGGTACCATTCTGGCCAAAGGGTTGCCAGACGCATGGCAGCGGCGACACCGGCTGGCTGTGGTTCTACCGCAGAGCAGTGCGCTCTACCGCGCTGGCAATCAGTCCCGCTGGTTAAAGCTGGCCTTTTTCGACCTGCGCCAAGGACCGAATTCATGGGGCAGAGCGCTGGTGGATTTCGACCCAACTGTCCTCATTGCGCCGCCCAAAATTCTGCGCTGGCTGGCAGAGAATGCTGACCTTGAACGCCTGCGCCCGGAGCGTCTGTTCGCAGGCGCTGAGACTTTGGACCCACCGGACCGCCGCGTGATTGAAGCGGCCTTTTCTCAAGGTCTTGGTCAGATCTATATGGCGACTGAGGGCCTCTTTGCCGTCAGTTGCCGCGAAGGTCAACTGCATCTGACAGAAGACTTTGTACAGTTTGAGTTTGAGGCCGTCGGTGATCAGCTCGTCACACCCATCGTCACTGACTTTTCCAGACGCTATCAACTCNCCAGCCGGTACCGCATGAATGATCTTTTGCGTCTGGGGGATCATGGTTGTCCCTGCGGTTCCCCTCTGCAGGTCGTTGACGATGTCGTGGGTCGCCACGATGACGTGTTCTGGTTTGGCGCGCAGATGATAACGCCAGATGTGTTGCGGAATGCGGTTTTGGCTTGCAGTCCAGCGATTACGGATTTCCGCATTCAACAGCATCTCGACGGATCGGTGGACCTGCGCTTGCCCGACACTGTTGGACACGCCGTGCAGGAAGAAGCACTGGCTGCTTTACGTCACGCACTGTGCACAGCGCTGTCGATTGACAGCAAAGCGAAGAGCACCAAGCGTCAAGAAGCAGAACCGTTAAGGGTGAGATTGGCTGATTGGAATGTAAGCTTAACCCAGTCCTTATCACGCAAGCTTCGACGGGTTGAGCGGTTGAGGTCATGACAAAGACCATCCTCATTACGGGGCTGCGTGCTCCGGTGGCCTTGCACTTTTGTCGGCTGTTCGCAGCAGCAGGCTGGCGGGTGTATGGCGCGGACAGTCTGTGTCACCCGGTTGGCCGATTTTCAGGAACTGTTAAGCGCTACTTTCAGCTACCTTCACCCCGNGCNGAACCTGAAGCCTTCGCTAAGGCGATCGGCAGTATCGTGGCGGAGACCGATCCAAGGCTGATACTACCGACGTGCGAGGAGGTCTTTCACCTCGCGCGTGCTGCGGTTCAACCGGATGCTGCGAACTGGGCACAAAGGCTCTACGCTCCCCCCNTTGAAGACCTCATCAAGCTGCATGATAAAGCCGCTTTCAATGCCTTGGTTGCTCGAGTTGCACCAGATTTTGCGCCAAGGTTTCATGCGCTTGATCGGCTGAGGGATGTGACTGCTCTGGGCGACGGCCGCTGGGTGTTCAAGCCAAGGTTCTCGCGTTTTGCGACAGAGGTAGGCATTGCGCCCGTCCGGGCTGGTGCGGTGGTTCCGGCTGGGGCGCTGAGGTTGCCTATCACGCCTGAGCAGCCCTGGCTGGCGCAGGCTTACTTGCCCGGAGAGGAGGTTTGCGTGTCTGCCGTTGTTTCTCAGGGGCAGGTTTTGGCGTTACAAGCCTACAAACCTTTGGTCCGGTTGCGTGGAGGGCTCGGGGCGGGAATAGCCTTTGCCGCCAGTGGGGATGAAGTCACAGCGCAGTTGCGCCCTTTAGTTGATGCTGTGGCGGGCGCATTGGGCCTGACGGGGCAGGTGTCCTTTGATCTCCGCCGGGATGCAGAGGGGCAATGGAAAACCCTGGAGTGCAATCCCCGCGCCACCAGCGGGTTTGTTTTCTTTGGTCCCGATGATGGACTGGTCGAAGCCGTAGACGAAGGGCGTGCTGTCACTATCCCGCTCAAAAGACCCGAGCGCGAAGTTTTGGGTGAAGCTCTTCCGTCGTTGCTTTTTGGGGGTTGGCCGGGGTTGGCTCTTTGCCTCGGACTCCTGCGGACAAAGCCCGGACCGTATCGCCGCCTACAGGCGCTCAGCCAATGGCCTGGGGATGGCATCTCTGCGATCAATCAGGCACGGGCTTTCTCCGAACTTTTTCGCAGAGCCCTTGCCCAGCGATGTTCTCTGGAGAAAGCCTCGACCCTGGATATCTGTTGGGATGGCCCTGCTGATCGATTGTAACGATCCAGCTTGATATTCCTAAATCACAACCGGACGCGCTGAGGCGTAGCCGGGCTTGTCGCTCATCCACGATTAACGGTAGCGTCGTGTTTCTCGGCCCAGGCTTCCACGCGTGGGTTCAGCACCCAAAACCATAGGGGCGGGATCAGCGCCATGAGGAATGTGCCCGGGTAGCCCGTGGGCAGGCGCGGTACGTCTTCATACGTGCGGAGAACCTGATAATCGCGCCACGCGTAGGCGTGGTGGTCGCTGTGGCGTTGCAGATTAAACAGCAAAGCGTTGGAAAGCCACTGATCGGCGTTCCAGGAGTGGATCGGGCGGACTGGCTCATAGCGTCCCTTGTCGGTAAACGCCCGGCCCAGGCCATAATGTTCAACGTAGTTCGCTTGGGTCAGCATCAGCCAACAGATAAGGTGATGGAGGACCAGCAGCGGTAGCATGATCCAGCCGAATACCAGGATCAGTGGAGCGGCGAGCGCTGCGCTCAGTCCCCAGATTTGTAGCAATTGGTTGCTCGGGTGCCAGAACCGTCGCCCTTTGGCCTGTAATCGACGGGTTTCGATACCAATTGCGCCGATAATGACTCCAGGGATCTCGCGGCATGCAAAAGCGTAAATGCTTTCGCCAAATCGGGCACTGGCGCAATCTTCGGGCGTGGCGACGCGGCTGTGATGGCCCGAGTTATGCTCAAGAGTAAAATGACCGTAACCAACCAGAGCATTGGCGATTTTGGCGGTGCGGCGGTCAAGCTTCCGGCCTGAATGCCCCAGCTCGTGCCCCACATTAATCAGTGTGCCATGAAACAGTGCAGCACCAGCGACCAGCGCTAATGTCACCATGACGGTGGCGACAGGTCCGCTGATGATGGCACCCGCTGCTGACACACCTTCATGCTGGGCCGTTAGGTCGTTGGCACTGCTGCCCGTGTCGAGCCACAGGCCGGCGGTGATCAGAACCGCATAGATGCTGCCGGCGTAAACCGGGACTGTTAGATATAACAGCGCCTTGAAAAACGGATCACGCTCGGCCTGGTATTCTTGCTCTGTCGTCAGGTTAAGGCTGTCTCGCCCGCAGGCCAGATCGAGAAGTGGGATCAGGCCGTAGAGGATCAGTGGCAGGCTCAGTGCGAGCAACGGCAGGTCAAANATCCAGATGAGCGCCAGCACGGCCGGTGTGATGAGCGCGGTGACAAAGCCCACCAGCCAGCGTGCGCGGAAGGCGCGCGGCAAGCGTGTTTCCCGCCCAGGCGGTGTTTGTGTCATGTCCCTGTGGTGTTGGGACGAAGGCGAAGGACCGGTCATGCGGCAACTGTGCTGAAACCGATCCAAGGCGTCAAGCGAGTGTGCCGNTGCAGCGACAAGGTGCGCCTGAGCTGGCCTTTCTTTCCGAAAGAGCGAAGTCGAAACCTCTGTCAATACCGCTGATATCCAGAATGTTGCAGCGATGAAATGCGGGAAACACAGAGAAAACAGCCGTTTCGTTAGTTTGTGACACCGACAAGCGGACGTTACGCAGGGCTGCGAAAAGCACCCTCGTCAGGCACGACACGGCCTCATTTTTATTAACCTCTGTTCTTTTGCTTCTGTCTTTCTCAAGACACCCAACCAACCTCAGGGAACCTGTATCATGCTTATCAAGTCCGCTCTCAAAATCGTTGTCTCCTCTACCGCCGTCCTGGTCGCTTCGACCACCATGGCGACGAGTGCCCAAGCCTTTTGGTTCAACACCGTGAACATCAACCAGTTTGGCTTCGAAAACGCGGTTGCCGGGTCTCAGACTGGCGTCTTCAATCACCTTGAGTTTTGGCAGGATGGCACTTGGAATACGGCTGTCACGGCTCAGGACGGCGCCGGCAATGTGGCTGCCATCGGTCAGTCCGGCTTCAACAACCAAGCATACGGCGATCAATTCGGGGACTGCCATATCGCTGGTGTCGGCCAGTTTGGCACGAACCATTATGCCGAGACCAATCAGAGCGGTGATTGCAATGCTGTTGCGGTCCTGCAGTTTGGTTCGGGCCAGTCCACCACGGCCAATCAGGTCGGTACCGGCAACGCTGCCGTCATCGTTCAGTACTGAAGTTTGGCGCCCCTGGGTTAAACGCCCCCGGGAGCGCTATCCCCAACGCGATTATCACACATTTCCGCCTTTTGATTTGGTCAAGGAGACCCGCTATGTTTGTTTCACTCAAGCCTCTTAAAGTCGTTGCTGTAGCAGCCATCGCTTCCTTTTCGGCGGCGGGAATGAATGGCGTCGCTTACGCCGATGCTCAGCTATCGGGGCAACTTTCCATTGGCATTCAGGGCTCTAACCCTGACGAAAACGCGGCCATCGCCAATGGGTTGTTCTTGTATGCTCTCTTCCAGGGCCTCAGTGGCGATACGGCTGTGCTGCAGCAATTGGGCAATGGAAACACCGCGAGTATGACTCAGGGTGGGTTCGGCAACTTTGGTATCGTAGAACAGAAAGGTGATGGGCATACGGCCAGCTTGGACCAATCGGGTAATCAGAATGCCTTTGGTTTGTTCCAATTCGGTGAAGGGACGACGGGTTATGTCAGCCAGGGCGGCAGTGGTCAGTCAGGTCTGTTATTCCAGTTCGGGTTTTGACCGAGACGATCGGGTTGCGCCGACTTGACCCTGACCGCGCTTCGCGCGGCNGGGCCAAGCGTCGCGCACTCNTGGTTTCTTTCCTGTAAAGACGTCAGGCCGCGGCTTGCGCGGCCTGTCCTTTTGAATGCGCGGGGGAGATTTGTAAGCCGCGAAGCGGCGTCAAATCGAGCCAGCCACCCTCTGCCACCCTCTGCCACCCTCCGCCACCCTCCGCCACCACGCGCCATCAACAGCTTTCCCCTGCCAATCTGCCAAAGGCGACGCTTAGCGCGCCGGTTTCAGACGCGACGGCAAAGAGACCTTGATCCATGCCCTCCATCATGAAACTCAACCCAACCCAGTCCGTGCTGCGTGGTGACATCCTTTGGGGTGCTGGGTTGATGGTGATTTTCAGCCTGCTTGCCCCAGTCCAAGACACGCTGGTCAAGCTTGCCACCGATTACGTTTCCAGCGGTGTCATCGCCTTTTCCCGGTTCTTTTTTCAAGCGCTGATCCTCGTGCCACTGGTAACCTTTCGTTGGGGGGTATCGCGGCTTTGGCCCCAACGTGCCCCTCACCTCCATGCCTTGCGCGGGGTCTTGATGGCGACGCTGACCGTCATGTTTACGGTCGCGCTGGAGAGCATGTATGTCGCTGACGCCATCGCCATCTTNTTTGTCGAGCCCATGATTGTGACNCTGTTGGGCGGGCTGATCCTTCGCGAGCAGGTGGGCTGGCGGCGGTATGTGGCCTGCGCCATCGGCTTTGCCGGGGCGCTGCTGGTCATTCAGCCTAGTTTTGAAGAACTTGGCTGGGTGGCCCTGCTGCCGTTGGGGGTTGCTTTGCTCTTCTCGATCTATCTGATTTTGACCCGTCAGTTGGCTCAGCATGAGGAGCCTGTTGCGATGCAGGCCTATACCGGCGTCACTGGTATGGTTTTCCTTGGCGTAATTCTCGCCGTCTTTGGCCCACTGGGCTGGGATACTTTTGCCCTGACGCTGCCCGGACCGCAGGCGCTGATGCTGCTCACTGGCATGGGTCTGATTGCTACTCTTAACCATTTGCTGCTCGTGCAGGCGTTCCGCCGTGCGCCTGCGTCAGTGCTTGCACCCATCCAGTATCTTGAAATTGTCACGGGTGTTCTTCTTGGTTGGATGATCTGGTCCTATGTCCCCAATGCTCTGAAGTGGGTTGGTATTGGCATCATTATCGCCTCCGGGCTGTTCATTGTATGGCGGGAGAGCCGACGCGGCACGGCCGACCCCAAAACCACGCAAGCGGCGGGGTAGGCGCAAGGCGCTGCCTCTCGAGTGCGGGTAAAGGGCAGATCTGGGCCAAGAGTAGCCCCGGGGCCAGCGTTGCTGTCTTCCCGGCGCATGGTAACGGGTCAGTGACTCCGCCAGGCATCCCACCAGCCATCCCAACAGCCATCTCACCAGCCATCCCAACAGCCATCTCACCAGCCATCCCACCAGCCATCCCACTAGCCAGCCTGTTGTCCCCTCGATCCGTACGCCGAGGCGGTACTAAAGCGGCCGCAGGCCAAATGTCGCGTTTCCGGCAACAGACCGCGTTTCCGAGACCAGAGTGCGTTTCAGGGGTTCCCTCGGGCGACGAACCCCGGCAAAGTCCGTGTAGTTTCCAACGATTGGTCTCACCAACCAGTCCAGACCCAAGGGAGAGACGGTCATGCGTCAAGTCCAGCATTTTATCAACGGCACCCATGTCGCCGGTTCCGGTAAGCGCAAGGGTGACATCTACAACCCCAATACCGGTGAGATACAGGCGCAGGTCGACCTCGCTGATGCCAGCATCCTCCAACAGGCGATTGCCGCCGCCGCCGCCGCTCAGCCCGACTGGGCAGCCGTAAATCCCCAGCGTCGGGCGCGGGTGATGTTCAAGCTTAAGGAGCTGGTCGAAGCAAATGCCGATGAGTTGGCCGAATTGCTCTCTTCCGAACACGGTAAGGTTATTGCTGATGCCCATGGTGACATCCAGCGCGGGCTTGAAGTCGTTGAACTTGCCTGCGGCATCCCGCAAATGTCCAAAGGCGAGTATACAAACGCCGCAGGCCCGGGTATCGATGTCTACTCTATGCGGCAGGCACTCGGCGTGACCGCCGGCATTACCCCCTTCAATTTCCCAGCCATGATCCCGATGTGGATGTTCTCCTTGTCCATTGCCATGGGCAATACCTTCATCCTTAAACCATCGGAGAAGGATCCGTCTGTGCCCGTTCGGCTGGCAGAGCTTTTCATGGAAGCAGGCGGACCGGAAGGGGTGCTCAACGTTGTCCACGGCGATAAAGAAGCGGTTGACGGTCTGCTGCATGCCCCGGACGTGCGTGCGATCTCATTCGTCGGCTCCTCGGATATCGCGCACTACGTGTATATGAACGGCACGGCCAACGGTAAGCGCATGCAGTGCATGGGCGGCGCAAAGAACCACGGAATTATTATGCCTGACGCCAATATGGATCAGGCGGTCAAGGACATCGTCGGCGCGGCTTATGGCTCGGCTGGTGAGCGGTGCATGGCGCTGCCAGTGGCTGTCACTGTCGGCGATCGTACCGGTGACGAATTCGTCGAACGCATGATCGATGCCGCTCGCGGTCTGAAAGTCGGGGTTTCCACGGATCCGGAAGCTCACTACGGCCCGGTGGTCTCCGAGGTTCACAAGAACAAAGTCGAAAGCATGATCCAGATGGGCGTGGACGAAGGTGCTGACCTTAAGCTCGACGGCCGAGGTCTCAAGCTACAGGGCAATGAGGGCGGTTATTTCATCGGCCCGAGCTTGTTCGACAACGTCAAGCCGGGGATGCAATCCTATCACGAGGAAATTTTTGGACCTGTCCTGCAGGTCATGCGCGCCGGGACGCTCGAAGAAGCCGTGAAGCTGCCCAGCGAGCACCAGTACGGCAATGGTGTAGCGATCTTTACCCAGGACGGAAAGGCCGCACGCGAGTTTGCCAGCCAGGTCAACGTTGGCATGGTCGGCATCAACGTGCCAATTCCGGTCCCGGTGTCCTACCACTCCTTTGGTGGATGGAAGCGGTCTGCTTTCGGCGACCATAACCAGTACGGGATGGAGGGCATTCGCTTCTGGAGCCAGGTCAAGACGGTGACGCAGCGCTGGCCAGGCACTGAAAACGTTGGCGATCAGGCGTTCATCATCCCGACCATGAGCTAACCCTTCGCGGAACTGCGAAGGCCTATTGGGCCAAAAGGGCGAACATTACGAACCGAGCAGACGAGGCAACCAAGGCAACCGAGGCAGACGAGGCATACGGCATGGTATCCAAACATGCCCCAACAGGCGGTGAAGCAGCCGGGGCATTGTTCCCACTGAACGAAGAACAGCGGCTTGTGGTCGACACCGCCGCCGGCATCACGGACAAGCGCCTACGCCCACATGCCCGGACGTGGGACCGCGAGGGTCGGCTCGATCGTGCCGTCTTAGAAACCCTGTGCGGGCTGGGTTTTGGGGGTATCTACACCCGTCCGGCGTTTGGCGGTTCGGGTATGGGACGGGTGGAGGCCGTGCTGATCTTTGAACAGCTTGCCAGAGGCTGTGTCTCCCACGCGGCCTTTCTGTCCATCCACAACATGGTCGCCTGGATGATCGATCGCTTCGGTGATGACGAACAGCGCGCGCGCTACGTCGCTGATCTATGCGCGGGACGGCGCATCGCCTCCTATTGTTTGACCGAACCCGATCATGGTTCCGACGCAGCCAACCTGACCACCCGAGCCCGTCCAGAGGGCGACGAATACGTGCTCGACGGGACCAAGGTCTTCATCTCTGGAGCGGGGTTCTCCGATCTTTATCTTGTTATGGCGCGCTCTGAGGTCTCTGAAGCTGTTCAGGTAAGCGGTGCTGCCGGGATTTCCGCATTTGTGGTTGAGGCCGGAACACCGGGCCTCAGCTTCGGTCCCAACGAACACAAAATGGGCTGGAATGCGCAGCCTACGGCCATGGTGCGGTTTGAGGGTTGCCGGATCCCGGCTGAAAACCGTATTGGCCCGACCGGACAAGGCTTTCGCTTTGCCATGGAAGGGCTCAATGGTGGTCGTCTGAACATTGCGGCCTGCTCGCTCGGCGGCGCGCAGGAGGCTTTCGAGCGAGCCTTGCGCTATAGTCAGGAGCGCCAACAGTTCGGTCAGGCCATCGGCACTTTCCAGAATTTGGCCTTTAAACTTGCCGATATGGACACCCAACTCGATGCCTCGCGGCTGATGCTGTCCGCCGCCGCCAGAGCCTTTGACAATGCGGGGGAAGAGGGTGGTGGCGCGGACGCTACACTGATCGCAAGGGCGGCTAAGGCAAAGCGCTTTGTTACCGATGCCGGTTTCGAAGTTGCCAATCAGGCCCTGCAGATCCACGGCGGTTATGGCTATCTTGCCGACTATGAAATCGAACGCATCGTACGCGACTTGCGCGTGCATCAGATCCTTGAGGGTACCAACGAAATCATGCGGATGATCATTGCCCGCGCGCTTGAAGTTCGCCACTGAATTCGATCGAGGGCATCAATGCTGCCGGCCTTGTCTCGCCGCCACTTTCTGAAGGCAGAGGCATTTTTGTTCACCCATACACAGACACGAGCATCACGCAGGCTGAGCGGCTGACGATCGGGCCGACGAATGACGGGCCAAGACCCTACGATGCCTGACCTTTTGTGGCGCTGCGCGAGCTTGCGTGGCGGTGCCCTTTCCCCAACCAACAGAACAAGCACGACAACAAGAGTTTGAAGGAGACCCTCCCATGACACGCATCGCCTTCATCGGCTTGGGCAATATGGGCTCGGGCATGTGCGCCAATCTGTGCCGCGCCGGATTTACGGTTCAGGCCTTCGATTTGGTGCCCCAGGCTATCGAACGCGCGGTCTCAGACGGCGCGCATGCAGCCCGGTCAGCAGCGGAGGCGGCTACCGGTGCGGATGTTGTCATTTCCATGTTGCCCGCAGGCGATCACGTGCTCGATCTGTATTTCGGTGCCGGACGCGTCGCGGAGGCTGTGGCACAGTCTGTTGATGACGCTGGTCGACCTGCACCACTGCTGATTGATTGTTCCACCATTGCTGTTGCACAAGCACGAGAGGCCTTCGAGCGCGCATCGGCTATCGGCCTGACGATGCTCGATGCTCCCGTTTCTGGTGGGGTGGCCGCTGCGGGAGCGGGAAGCCTGACGTTTATGGTTGGCGGTGCGTCGGACGGATTTCAACGCGCCCAGCCGGTTTTTGAAGCCATGGCTGCAAATGTTTTCCACGCCGGTGAAGCGGGAAATGGGCAGGCGGCGAAGATTGCCAACAATATGCTTCTCGGCGTGTCCATGATCGCTACATGTGAGGCTTTCCATCTTGCCGAAGCCCTCGGTCTGGATGCCCAGACCTTCTTCGATATCTCCAGCAAGGCTTCGGGCCAATGCTGGTCGATGACCACGTATTGTCCCGCGCCAGGGCCGGTGCCTACCGCGCCATCGAACCGCGACTACCAGCCTGGGTTCTCTGTGGCCATGATGCTCAAAGACCTACAACTGGCCACTTCGGCAGCGTCGGCTCATGGTGCAGACGTAGACTTTGGTCGCGCAGCGGAACAGGCTTACGCCGCGCTTGCCACCGCTGGCCACGACCAGCGGGATTTTTCTGTGCCTATGCTGGCGCTCAAGGGCGAGCTGTAAGCCAAAGAGCAGCCATTCGCGGCGCTGCTGATGGTCAACTGCTTGACCATAACCATTGCCAGCGTGTGTTGGCTTTGCCAGTGTAAGGCTTTGCTATCATCACCCGGCCTAGCCATCTCCAGACCCCGAGGAGGACATGTCCATGCTCTTGGAGCTTTCGGACCGAGCCAAAGATTTACAGGATCGCCTGCAAACCTTTGTGGACGAGGTGATCTATCCTGCGGAGGTGGTTTTCCGCGAGCAGCACGCGGCCCAGAGCGAACGCTGGGAAACGCCTTCGGTGATGGAAGAACTCAAGGCCAAGGCCCGCGAGCGCGGGCTGTGGAACCTGTGGCTGCCGGAGAGTAAGTTCGGCGCAGGATTAAGCAATTTTGAGTACGCCCACTTGTGCGAAGAAATGGGCCGTTCCAACCTTGCGCCCGAGGCCTGCAATTGCTCCGCGCCGGATACCGGCAACATGGAAGTCCTGGTGCGCTATGGTACCACCGCACAGCAGGATCAGTGGCTCACCCCGCTGCTGGCTGGCGAAATTCGGTCGGCGTTTGCAATGACGGAGCCGGATGTAGCGTCGGCCGACGCCACCAACATCCAGTCCGATATCCGCCGTGACGGCGACGAGTACGTCATCAACGGTCGTAAGTGGTGGACCTCCGGAGCGCCAGACCCCCGGTGCAAGGTTTTCATTTTCATGGGCAAAACCGACGTTTCCGCTGAGCGCCACCAGCAACAGTCTATGATTCTGGTGCCCCGCGATGCTCCCGGCGTTACCGTCAAGCGCGCGCTGCACGTCTTCGGTTACGATGACGCCCCCCATGGCCACGCCGAGGTGCTGTTCGAAGACGTTCGCGTGCCGGCTTCAAACATCCTGTTGGGCGAGGGACGCGGTTTCGAGATTGCGCAAGGACGCCTAGGTCCTGGCCGGATCCATCACTGCATGCGCACCATCGGTCGGTCTGAGCGCGCCTTTGAAGACACAGTTGCCCGCGCCAAGCAGCGGGTGAACTTCGGTTCACCTATTGCGGACAAGGGGTCGTTCCGGGAGAAACTGGCGGAGATGCGCATCGATATTGACCAGTCTCGGCTGTTGACCCTCTATGCGGCAGCAAAGATGGATGCCGTTGGCAACAAGGCGGCGCGCAAGGAAATCGCCATGATTAAGGTTGCCGCGCCCCGCATGGCTCAGCGCGTGATGGATTTTGCCATTCAGGTGCACGGTGGCGGCGGTGTCAGCCAGGATTTCCACCTCGCCGAGAGCTACGCGCAACTTCGGACCTTACGTCTGGCAGATGGCCCGGATGAGGTGCATCTTGAGTCGATCGCAAAAATGGAACTGCGCAAGCAGGGACGCTAGGGCCACTCTTTGGGAGATGCTGCACATGCCCTCAGTTTCTGACCTCAATGCCCATGGGGACAACCCCCGAATGGGTGCCTTGTGGTCCGGCCCTCTGGCGAGAGAGTCGGCGAAAGATCGGGTACGGGAATGGGTGCCGGCGTGGGCGCGGGCCATGACAGGGACCATGACACGGGCCATGACACGGGCTAGGACAGAGGGGCTTCTGTCGGTGCCTTTTGTGGGGTTCGTTCTCGGGCTGGTGCTCACCGCTGGGCTTCCTGCCCAGGCCCACCCGGCCGAACTGAACAACCGCGTGATGTTTGTCGCGACAGGGGTGGCGTTTGCCGAAGTGCTTGGAGAAGAGGCGCTGGTCATTGGTGCCGTTCTGGACAATGGTTTGCGCAATCGCCTGACCTTGCGCGGCCTGACTTCAACGGCAGGGGCGCAGACGAAGCTTTATGCAACCAAGACCGTTTACGGACAGGACAACCTGATTGAGCGGCGCACCTTCGCCCTGCGCAGCGGGCAGGGGGTATCGCTGGAACCGCCAGATTTTCTGCTTGTGATCACCGGCCTGACCGAGGCCACCCTGCAGCGTGAGCCCTTTGAACTGACTCTGACCTTCAATCGGGCTGTTGGCGCTATGACCTTGCCGATCAGCTTCGAGCCTGATGAGACTGAGGCCTATGGCTTTGCCGAAATTGACCTCGGGCCGCCAAAAGCGCTGGTGGGCGATTATGTCTGGCTCACCCCGGATGATGAGGAGGGTGCCGGCGCTGCCAGTGCGGCGGCAGGCAGCGGCGGTTGACCAGAGACGCGCCACCGATTTCGATTGTTGACGCGGCGATCGAGCGCGTTCATTCACATGTCTTGGGACTGATTGTTAAGGCCAGCATTCGCGTGCTCTGAAATTGCTAACGCTGCA
>NZET01000006.1 GCA_002690455.1 Kiloniella sp. | reverse complement strand
ATCATCCGACGCTTGTTGCTGATCCCCGTCACACTGACGGGGATCTTCCTGACCAGCTTCCTGATCATCAATTTCTCCCCCGGGGGACCGCTGGAAGCCCTGATCGCTGAGATGCAGGGCATTTCAACGGACCTGGGCGATCGGATGATTGGGGCGGCAGGTGACGTGGGCGAAGCCACCGAAGAAGGCGGCGAGATCGAGGTTGGCCGCGACCTCAACCAGATCGAGGGCTACCGCGGGCGCGAGGGCATGGATCCCGTGACCTTTGAGCGCTACGCGGTGATGTTCGGCCTCGACCGGCCCTGGTACGTGCGGCTGGGCGACTACTTCGTCAGCTTCCTGCGCTTCGATTTCAAGGAGTCGCTGCGCTACGGCCGGCCAGTGCTCGACGTCATCGTCGAGCGCATGCCCGTGACCATGGGGCTGGGGATCATTGGGGCCCTGTTCACCTACCTGATCTGTATTCCGCTGGGAATTGCCAAGGCCCGCCGCGACGGCAGTCGCTTCGACTGGGCGACGACCACGGGCGTGGTCGGAATCGACGCCATCCCCAACTTCGTGCTGGCCATCATGCTGATCGCGATTTTCGCTGTGCAACTGCAGTGGTTCCCGCTGGAGGGGCTGGTCAGCGATAACTGGCGCGAGATGAATTGGCTTCAGAAGATTGGCGACTATTTCTGGCACATGGCGCTGCCTTCCGTCGTGATCTTGGTCGGTGGCTACGCCGGCCTGATGATGTTGACTAAAAACAGCTTCATGGACCACCTTGGCCAGCAGTATGTCACCACCGCCCGGTCCAAGGGGCTGAGCGAAAGCCGGATCATGTACGGCCACGTCTTCCGCAACGCCATGATCCTCGTGCTCTCGGGGCTGCCCGGGCTGTTCGTCGGACTGCTGTTCACCGGTTCGGTGCTGATCGAGCGTATCTTCAACCTCAACGGCCTCGGGCTGCTGGGGCTGGAGAGCCTGTCCAACCGCGACTACCCCGTGCTCTATGCCAACATCTGGATCGGCGGGCTGTTGGGCCTGACCCTGCATCTGGTCTCTGACATTTCCTACACGCTGATTGATCCCCGCATCAGTTTCGAAGCGCGCAAGGTCTGAGGAAGGGGTCAGAAGCATGAAACTCAAGCCCTACAAGATCCTCGGCCTGCTGCCGGTTACCGAGATCACCTTCCGCCGCTGGCTGCGGTTCCTCGCCGACCGGCGGGCGCTGGTGTCCATGATTCTGGTCGGGCTGATTTTTGGCACCAGCCTGTTTGCCAATGTCATCGCAACCGACCGACCGCTCTATGTTTCCTACAAGGGCCAGAACTACTTCCCGTTTCTGGTCGAATATCCCGAAAGCGAATTCGACGGCTTCGCCGGGCCGACCAACTACTACGACCCCTTCATCGCCGAAGAGATCAACGATAACGGCTACATGGTCTGGCCGGTCGTGCCCTATCACTACCGGCGTGTGGTCAAGGACGCGGGCGCCGAGTTCCCCAGCGCGCCCGACGCGAACCACTGGCTGGGAACGGACGACAAGGGCCGCGATGTGGTTTCGCGCCTGATTTACGGTATCCGGGTCAGCTTTCTGTTCGGCTTCATGTACGTTGCCATCACCGCCGTGGTTGGAATCGCGGCTGGGGCGGTCATGGGTTACTTTGGGGGTTGGGTCGACCTGCTGTTTCAGCGGATTCTTGAAATCTATGGCTCCCTACCGACGCTGTTCATCATCATCGCGATCGCCGGGCTGGTGCAGCCGAATTTCTGGCTGCTGCTCGGGTTACTGTCGATCTTCGGCTGGACCGGGTACGTGGGCACCATCCGCGCCGAGTTCCTCAAGGCCCGCAACTACCATTACATTACCGCCGCCCGCGCGCTGGGTGTGAGCAACGCCACGGTCATGTGGCGGCACGTCTTCCCCAACGCCATGGTCGGCACCATCACCTTTATGCCTTTTGCGCTCGCCGGATCTGTGACGGTGCTCTCCGGGCTCGACTTCCTCGGCTTCGGCCTGCCGCCGGGCTCGCCGTCGCTGGGTGAGATGACCCGTCAGGGGCTGGCGAACATCCGCAAGTGGTGGCTGGTGTACCCGATTTTCTTCGGGCTGGGCGGGATCACCATGCTGATGGTCTTCATCGGCGAGGGCGTCCGTAACGCCATGGATCCGCGCAAGGCGATCCGCATCCGCCTGCCCAAGAAGCACGTCGGCGCGGTCCAGCCCGGTGACGCAGCCGGTGACGCGGCTGGTGAGGCGGCGGCCGATCCATCCGCAGCGGTGGAGACGAAGCCATGAGCCTGCTGCAAGTGCGGCGCCTCGACGTCTTCTTCGATACCCCTGATGGTCGTCTCGTCGGCGCTCAGGATATCGCGTTCTCGGTCGAGCCAGGGCGGACCACGGCGCTGGTCGGTGAATCCGGCTCGGGCAAGACGGTTTCGGCCATGTCGGTGCTGCAGTTGCTGCCCTATCCCGTGGCTGGCCACAGCCCGGACAGCGAAATCTTCTGGAAAGGGCAGGACCTGCTCAAGGCGCCGGCCAAGGCGCTGCGCAGCATTCGCGGCAACGAAATTTCGATGATTTTTCAAGAACCACAGATCTCCCTCAACCCGGTCCAGCGCATCGACCGACAGGTGGCAGAAATTCTGGTCACCCACCAGGGGATCGACTGGCGCAGCGCTCGGGAGCAGGTGCCCGATCTGCTCGTCGACGTCGGGCTTACCGACCCAGACCGGCAGGCGCGGGCCTACCCGCACCAGCTCAGCGGCGGCCAGCGCCAGCGAGTGATGATCGCCATGGCGTTGGCCAATGACCCTGACTTGCTGATCGCCGATGAACCAACCACCGCCCTCGACGTTACGATTCAGGCGCAGATTCTCGAACTGCTGCGCGAGAAACAGCGCGAGCGGAATATGGCGATGCTGCTCATTACCCACGATCTCGATGTCGTGGGCGCAATGGCCGACGACATCGTGGTAATGGAAAAAGGCCGTGTGGTTGAAACCGGTACGGCACAAAACATCCTCAGCGCACCCCGTCACCCGTATACCCGCATGCTGATCGACAGCCAGCCCAGCGGCAACCCAGCGCCTGTTTCAGCGGAGGCAAAGCCGGTTATCGAGACCCGTGAACTGCGGGTTCACTTCCCCATTTTCGCTGGTGTACTCAAGACACAGATCGGCAGCGTGAAAGCAGTGGACGGCGTTAACCTGCAGATCCGTGAGGGGGAAACTCTAGGCATCGTGGGGGAGTCGGGATCTGGCAAGTCGACGCTGGGGTTGGCGCTGCTACGCTTGCTCTCAGCGGAGGGACCGATCTCATACCTCGGCCAGTCCATCGATGGCGCAAGCCCTGCTGCTATGGTTCCCCTTCGGCGGGAAATGCAGGTGGTGTTTCAGGATCCGTTTTCGTCGCTGTCACCGCGCATGACCGTCGGTGAAATCGTAGGCGAAGGCTTGAGCGTCCACGCCCGAGGTTTGGACGCCACCACAGTAGAAACAAGGGTGATCGGGGCATTGGAGATGGTGGGCCTCGACCCGGCGGCACGGCACCGATTTCCTCATGAATTCAGTGGGGGGCAGCGCCAACGGATTGCAGTGGCACGGGCGCTAATCCTTGAACCGAAGCTGATTATTCTTGATGAACCCACCTCCGCGCTCGATATGACCGTTCAGGCGCAGTTGGTGGACTTGTTGCGCGGGCTGCAGGCGCGACTGGGTCTGGCCTACCTGTTCATTTCCCACGACCTCAAGGTTGTGCGGGCTATGTCACACCGGATTCTAGTGATGCGCAATGGCAAAGTCGTGGAGAGTGGCGAGACAGACAATTTGTTCGCAGATCCCCGGGAACCCTACACCCGAGCCCTTCTGCGCGCCGCGACCGAATTGGCCGTAGACGAAGCTGCCGCGGTTCGCCAATAGCCTTGCTGCGTTTTACGTTGATTGCCTGACCAAGAACCCGCCGCGCGAGGTGCAATCTTCTGTCAGTCACTTTCAACAACGGCTCTACGCTCACAGTCACTGCGTCTTTAAAGCCACCCTTGCAGGGTGACCGGAGACGTGTGAGGTTCCGGTTTCCCTGCCCGGTCTTGGCCGGTCCGAGCGAGGCCGGACCTGGTCGCGCTGGGCCTTGATGGACGTGCAGGGCCAAGCCCGACTAGGGCTGGGTCAGGCACGCGCGGTCTGGATGACGAGACTGAGGCGAGAGCGGAAGACAGGGAGATGCGCCACGATGAAACTGCTACTCAAAAATGAACGCCACCTGATCGAGCGTTGGTGTAACGCCTTACACAATCGCGTGCCCGGGCTGGAAGTATCAACCTTTCCTTTCGTCGGTGATCCGGCGGAAGTCGATGTCGCACTGGTCTGGGAGCCGCCACAAGGCTTGCTCGCATCAATGGAGAACCTAAGACTGGTGATCTCAACCGGCGCTGGGGTGGATCACATTTTGCGGGACCCAAGCTATCCCCGTCATGTCCCGTTGGTACGCATGGTCGACCCTGGTTTGACCCAGGGCATGGTCGAATACGTGGTCATGGCAACGCTGCTTTGTACCCGGCGGATGCACCGTACTTTTGCCAATCACGCCAACAAAGTCTGGCAAGAAGAAGAGGTCCCGCTGGCGACAGATTGTAAGGTTGGCATCATGGGAATCGGTGTACTGGGCGAGGCTTGCGCCAGTGCCCTTTTGGGCATGGGTTACAACGTCATGGGCTGGTCGCGTTCGCCCAAGCAGTTAGACGGAGTTGAGACTTACCACGGGATCAATGGCCTTGAGATGTTCCTCAACCGCGCAGAGGTGCTGGTGTGCCTGCTACCGCTTACGCCGGAGACGGAAGGTATCCTCGGGCGTGGCACCTTCAACCGTCTGCCCCAGGGGGCGGCGGTGATCAATGCCGGTCGTGGTGCCCATCTGGTGGAAGAGGACTTACTGGCAGCTCTGGAACGTGGCCGGGTTGAAGTTGCAGTTCTGGACGTGTTTCAAGAGGAACCGCTCCCACCGGATAACCCCCTATGGGAGCATCCGAATGTGTTTGTCACCCCACACATTGCGGCAGTGACAACACCAGAGACGGCGATCTTTTCAGTGGCGGATGCGATCGACGAGCTTCGCCACGGGCAACCGTTGAGCAATCAAGTGGATCTTGAGCAAGGGTACTGAACCCCTTGCCTCGACGATGTCTCCTAAGTCTGAACGCGCTGCCCGGGCATACCATTCTGCATTAAGATTTTTCTGGACTGAAATGTTTGGTGGCGCGCTCGGGCCTTGTCCGCTTCGCGGCCTTCGGCCCTCCCCCGCGCACCTGCTGTGGTCACGCTCAAGGCGCTTGGCTTTGAGCGGGGCTTTACCCTTGCGCTCAAAACGCTTCGCTTTGAGCGGGGCTTTCCCTTTGCGCTCAACACGCTTCGCTTTGAGCGCTGGACCTTCCCACCGAGAGGGTTGCGCCGACTTGCCCCCGACCGCGCTTCGCGCGGCGGGGTCAAGCGTCGCGCAATCCGAAGCTAAAGATCGTCACGGCGGACATCGTCCGCCGTGTCCGTTTGACTGCGCGGGAGAGATTTGTAAGCCGCGAAGCGGCGTCAAATCGAGCACGCACGTGTAAAACGAGAGACTGCATGTGCGGCTATGCATCTAACCAGGACGTCTATGAATCCCCATTTCCGCAGGTACGGCAATAGCGATCGTAAGGCAAAGGACGCGCGATATGGGACTCCTCGTAGATGGAAAATGGGTGGATCAATGGTACGATACCAAAGCGGCAGGTGGCCGGTTCAAGCGAAAGGCCTCCGCCTTTCGTGACTGGGTTCGCGCAGACGGTTCGACGCCATTCTTGCCCGAAAGTGGCCGATACCACCTTTACGTGTCCTTTGCCTGTCCTTGGGCGCATCGAACGTTAATCTACCGGCGACTGAAACGGCTGGAGGACCATATCACCGTTTCTGTTGTCAATCCGATCATGCTCGAAAATGGCTGGACTTTCGAGGCAGCGGAAGCCGTCACGTCGGACCCAATCCATGGCGCCGATTTTCTGCATCAAGTCTATACCGCGGCCCAACCAAACTATAGTGGACGGGTCACTGTTCCTGTGCTCTGGGATCGCCTTCGGAATACCATCGTCAGCAATGAGAGTTCAGAAATCATCCGCATGTTTGATGAAGAATTCTCTGGCATCAGCGGCCATGCACCCACTTACCGACCGGCAGACCTCGTCAATGAGATCGACGCGCTCAACGATCGCATCTATACCGGCTTCAACAACGGCGTTTACAAGGCGGGGTTCGCGACATCTCAGGCGGCGTACAGTGAGGAATTTGCGCGTGTCTTTGACGTTCTTGACGAGATGGAAGAGCGGCTGGCGGTCAGGCGTTATCTCACGGGCGATCGCGTGACTGAAGTGGACTGGCGCTTCTTGCCAACCCTCCTTCGGTTTGATCCTGTCTACGTTGGGCATTTCAAGTGCAACCTGAGGCGCATCTACGACTACACCAACATTCACAACTACATGCTGGATCTAGTGCAAACTCATGGTCTGGCGGACACTTTCAACCTCGACCATGTCAAGCGCCACTACTACGTCTCGCACACCAGCATCAATCCGACTCAGATTGTACCCAAAGGCCCCGTGACTGACCTGAGCGCAAAGCATGACAGGGACCGATTGCCCCGCGCAACGTGAAGCGCTAAACCTCGGCTTATAGATTTGACCCCGCCGATAAGGAATGCACAGATGGCTGCAAAAAACCCACTCGAAATTTCCATGAAGGATACCATCACTGCCCTGCTTTGGGTCGTGGTGATTGCGGTCGTTCTGTTCATGCTTTTTGCCATGAAATGGACATTGCTCCCCATCGCTGTCTTCGGCTTGGGTGCAGTGCTTTCGGCCTTTATTTCTGCCTGGGGTTCCTCAGACATCAATAAAATGCGCTGACCAAAGTGACGCAAACTCGTGCGCGGGGGAGATTTGTAAGCCGCGAAACGGCGATAAATCGAGCGCGCAACCCGTGCGCTGCTCCTAGATGAAAGAGATTTTTTCTATCTCGAAATAGCGGGTGCCCTTAGGCGTGTTCACTTCAGCAGAAGCACCGGCTTCCTTGCCGATCAGGGCACGGGCCAGCGGAGAGGAAATGGATATTTTTCCGGCCTTCAAATCCGCCTCAAGGTCGCCAACAATCTGATAGGTAACTTCTTCGTCGGTTTCTTCGTCAACAAGGCCGACGGTGGCACCGAAGACCACCGACGAGCCCGATAGGGTTGAGACATCAAAAATTTCAGCCCGTGAAATCGTACCCTCCAGATTGGCGATTTCACCCTCGATAAAACCCTGTTTCTCCCGCGCCGAGTGATACTCGGCGTTCTCAGACAAATCGCCGTGCTCACGGGCTTCTGCGATTTGCTGAATAATGGCAGGTCGTTCGACCGACTTCAGATGCTTCAGCCGTGCCTCAAGGCGTTCGAAACCTTCCTTGGTCAGAGGGAACTTTTCCATATCCGCCGTTCTCCGAGGGTCAGAGACCGCCACCGTGGGGGTCAGGGTTAAACAATGTCAGCTCTCAGGCCGCGTATGATTGAAGCGATGCGACCTTCAGCGCGCCTGTCTGCGACGCTTTCAGGGCCTGTGCAACAGCAAATGCACCGGCCATAGTGGTCGAATACGGTATTTTGCGGGTAAGGGCCGTTCGGCGAAGGCTCTTAGAATCGCTGATCGCATGCTGACCCTCTACCGTGTTGACGACGATCTGAACATCACCATTGATCATTGCATCCACCGCATGTGGTTGGCCTTCATGGACCTTATTGATAGGCGCGCATTCGAGGCCAGCAGCCATCAGCGTATCGCGCGTCCCTGCCGTTGCCAGCAGCTTAAAACCACAATCAACAAAAATCTGCCCGAGATCCGCAAGCCGCGCCTTGTCATGATCACGCACCGACAAGAACACCGTACCGCCATTGGTCGGTAGCTTCACGTTGGCGGCCAACTGAGATTTCAGGAACGCGTGGCCGAAGTCTTCATCGAGGCCCATTACCTCTCCAGTCGAGCGCATTTCCGGGCCGAGGAGCACGTCTACTCCAGGGAAGCGATCAAAGGGGAACACAGCTTCCTTGACTGCCATCTGGCCGGCGTTATGCGGCGCAGGCGGGAGCTGGGCAAGGGTTTCGCCTGCCATGATCCGAGCGGCGATCTTCGCCACCGGCACGCCCGTTGCTTTGGCGACAAAAGGAACGGTCCGGCTGGCACGCGGATTCACTTCGAGAACAAAGATTTGGTCGCCTTGCACGGCAAACTGCACGTTCATCAGTCCACGAACATGCAGCGCGCGCGCCAGCTTCTCTGTTTGCTCCCGCAGCGCGTCGACAATCGCCGTTGGCAGAGAATAAGGCGGCAACGAGCAAGCGCTGTCACCGGAGTGGATCCCAGCCTCCTCGATATGCTCCATGATCCCAGCGATATAGACCGCTTCGCCATCACAGATCGCATCGACGTCCACCTCGATTGCGTCGCGCAGGTAACTGTCGATCAATACTGGATTATCGCCCGAGACCTTGACAGCCTCAGCGACGTATCGGCGCAGACTGGCAGTATCGTTAACGATCTCCATACCCCGGCCTCCGAGAACGTAGGACGGGCGCAGGAGCACAGGATAGCCAATGCTCTCCGCAACATCTTCAACGCCTGCAGGCGTTCGACCGAGGCCATTGGCGGGTTGCTTCAGGCCAATCTCGTTGAGAAGTCGCTGGAAGCGCTCACGGTCTTCGGCGAGGTCGATGGCATCGGGCGAAGTGCCGAGGATCGGCACGCCAGCCTTCTCCAGCGCCGCCGCGATCTTCAGTGGCGTCTGCCCGCCAAACTGGACGATGACCCCTTTCAGTGTGCCGCGTTCCTGCTCTTTGCGGGCGATAGACAGCACGTGTTCTTCTGTCAGCGGCTCGAAGTACAGCCGGTCGGCCGTATCGTAGTCCGTTGATACCGTCTCTGGGTTACAGTTGACCATGATGGTCTCGTAGCCCGCTTCCTTGAGTGCGTAGCACGCGTGCACGCAGCAATAATCGAATTCGATCCCCTGGCCGATGCGATTTGGCCCGCCACCGAGAATCATTACCTTCTCCCGCTCCGATGGCTCAGCTTCGCAAACCGGCGCATTAAAGCGGTCGTCGACCACGGTAGAATAGAAATAGTTGGTGTCCGAAGGAAACTCGGCGGCGCAGGTGTCAATGCGCTTATAAACCCGCGAGCCAGTGGCTGGGCCATCCAGCACCAGATCCTGAATCTCACGCAGGAACCACGGATCGATGCGCGACGCACCGTGTACATCCTCGATGCTCATGCCGGCGCGCAAGGCCGTGCAAACGGCCAGAATCCGGCTCGGCGTCGGTGCGCGTAAGTGGGCTGCCACAGCAATCGGATCGATGATGGCGCCGTCCTCAATCCCCGGTACGGGAATATCATCAGCCCCAGAGAGGCCTGTTTCCAGCCCAACCAAGGCCTTGTGGAAACTCTCCTTGAAGTCACCGCCCAGCGCCATTACCTCACCGACCGACTTCATGGCAGTGGTCAGGTTTGGCTGCGCACCGGGAAATTTCTCAAAGGCAAAGCGGGGGATCTTTGTCACCACGTAGTCGATGCTCGGCTCGAACGAGGCCGGGGTTACGCGGGTCATGTCGTTTTGCAGTTCATCCAGCGTGTACCCAACGGCCAGCTTTGCGGCAATTTTAGCAATGGGAAAGCCGGTGGCCTTGGATGCCAAAGCAGAAGAGCGCGACACCCGCGGATTCATCTCAATCACGATTAAGCGGCCGTTTTCCGGATTGACGGCGAACTGCACGTTCGATCCACCGGTGTCGACCCCGATCTCGCGTAGCACCGCAATCGATGCATCCCGCATGATCTGCAGTTCCTTGTCGGTCAGGGTCAGGCTTGGTGCTACGGTAATCGAGTCACCCGTATGCACACCCATTGGGTCGAGGTTTTCAATCGAACAGACAATAATGCAGTTATCCGCGCTGTCACGGACCACTTCCATCTCGAATTCTTTCCAGCCAAGGATCGATTCCTCAACCAGGACCTCGGTCACAGGCGATAGCCGCAGGCCACTGGTCAGCATTTCGATGAATTCTTCTCGGTTATAGCAGATNCCGCCGCCCTCGCCCCCNAGGGTAAAGGACGGNCGCAGGATCGCNGGAAGNCCNGTCTTNGCNANCGCNTCTTCNGCCTGATCNANNGNNGTNACCAGCATNGANCGNGGGCTTTCCAGNCCNATCTTNTCCATGGCNTCACGGAANTTCTGNCGATCNTCAGCCTTTTCNATNGACTCNGCCCGNGCNCCGATNAGNTCNACACCGNAGCGNTCCAGNGTNCCGTNNTCNTGCAGCGCCAGNCCGGTGTTNAGNCCGGTCTGNCCNCCCATGGTCGGCAGCAGNGCNTCNGGGCGCTCCTTCTCNATNATNTTNGNGACNANCTCCGGNGTNATNGGCTCGACNTANGTNGCNTCNGCNAGNTCNGGGTCGGTCATGATNGTNGCCGGNTTCGAGTTNACCAGNATCACCCGNTANCCTTCNTCGCGCAGCGCCTTGCAGGCCTGNGCNCCNGAATAGTCNAACTCNCAGGCCTGCCCGATCACAATNGGNCCNGCGCCGATGATCATNATNGAGTTGATATCNGTACGTTTAGGCATCCATCAGCTCCATGAACCGGTCGAAGAGGTAGTGAGAATCGTGCGGGCCAGGACTTGCCTCCGGGTGATATTGCACAGAAAAGGCCGGAAAACGCGTCGAGCGAATGCCTTCGTTAGTGCCGTCAAACAATGAGACGTGTGTGGCTTCTACATCATCGGGCAGGGTTTCGGGATCGACGGCAAAACCATGGTTCTGGGAAGTGATTTCCACCTTGCCCGTACTCAGGTCCTTGACCGGGTGGTTGCCCCCACGGTGCCCCTGATGCAGCTTCGATGTGCGCGCGCCCAGCGCTTGTGCCAGAATCTGATGCCCCAAACAGATACCGAAAACCGGGGTGCCGGTATCGAGCACGCCGCGCACGGCTTGGGCCGCGTAGACCCCGGTTGCCGCGGGATCGCCCGGCCCGTNGGACAAAAACACGCCATCCGGCCGATGGCTCAGAATTTCCTCAGCACTGGCACTCGCTGGAACTACGGTGACGTCACAGCCTCGGACGGCCAAACTGCGCAGGATGTTAAGCTTGGCACCGAAATCGACTGCTACCACGCGCCGGGTCGGGGAGGTCATTTCGCCAAAGCCGTCCTTGAGGCTCCATGTCGTCTGCGACCACTTGTATGCCTGCCCGGTGGTGACTTCTTTGGCGAGATCCAGCCCGCTCAGTCCAGACCACGACGACGCCTGCTCAAAGGCAANAGTCAGAGCACCATCGCTCAGATCACCGTTGACGACGACGCCGGACGGGGCGCCATCATCGCGGATGAGCCGGATTAGCGAGCGAGTGTCGACTCCAGCTATGCCGGTCATACCTTTGGCGCGTAGCCAGTCGGAGAGATGCTGTGCTGCGCGGAAATTTGACGGCTGGGTGATATCGCAACGCAGGACACAGCCGCGCGCGAACACCTGATGGGCTTCAACGTCTTCATCGTTTGTGCCGACATTGCCGATGTGTGGAAATGTGAATGTGATGATCTGCCCTGCGTAAGAAGGGTCCATCAGGATTTCCTGATACCCGCTCATCGAGGTGTTGAAGCAGACCTCGCCCAGCGACTGCCCTTCAGCCCCCAGCCCAAGGCCCCACAGCACCGCGCCACTGCTCAGCACCAACGCGCCTGTTGCCTGAGCAGGTCGTGCGGCTAAGGCATTGTCAAAACGCGTTTTTTGTGCGGCCGAAACCGTGTTCGTGGCAGTCATCAGGGAGGGGCTCCAATCGGTGCTTGTCTGCGGGGGCTGAGCGCACGCTCTGGAAGCAAGTCGAGTACTGTGCTGACCCGGAATCGTCAAGGAATGCCAGCAGTGCGACAACAGGCGTCGTAATGTTTCATGCGTCAGGCGCAAGTCAGCGGATGGCTTGGGGGGTGATTGCCAAAGTTCGGCCACATCATTAGCTTCCGCGCATTCTTCAAATAGCACGTAGGTCGTCCATGTTACGCGACGCATTGACCGGGTCCATGAAGGACGCGATGAAGGCCAAAGATCAGATCACGCTGTCGACGCTGCGGCTTGTCAACGCTGCGATCAAGCAGCAAGACATTGACGTTCGGGCTTCGGGCAATGAAGACGGCATCGCCGATAGCGAAATCCTGTCGCTGCTGCAGAAGATGATTAAGCAGCGCCGGGAAAGCATCCGAATGTACGAAGAGGGTGGTCGCGCTGACGCCGCCGCTCAAGAAGCAGCCGAGATCGAAGTGATCGAGCGGTTCCTTCCACAGATGATGTCAGAGGCCGAAGTCGAAGCCGCGCTTGAAGAGGTCATCGCGGAGACGGGCGCTGGTTCCATCAAGGACATGGGCCCGGTAATGGCGGCGCTGAAGCAGAAGTACGCCGGTCAGATCGACTTCGGCTCAGTCTCACCGATCGTGAAGCAGCGTCTGTGTGCGCTTGCCAAAGCGGCCTGAGGGTCTGTCCGGGAGTTCGCCCGAATTCAATAGCCCCCTAGGACGAAGTAACAGGGCCGGGTTTGACCCGGCCTTTCTTTGTTGGTCAGGTGCGGTTGTGTGCTCATGAATTTGATTGTGGAACCCGGTTAACGGGCGGGTCGCTCATTTCATTGGTAAAGCAGAAGTGCGGTCCCCAGTCCGGCCAGGCCAGCACCGACCCATGCCAGCAGCGCCGGGCGTTGGCGGGTAACCATCCAGATTAGTGGCAAAAGTGCGACCGGCGTCATCGATGAAAGGGTGGCAACCACCGCGGCATCGGTCATCGTCAGCGCGATGAGAAACAGGGTCATGCCCAGCCCGATCCCCAACACACCGTTGAGAGTGATGATGCCGAGCAGGCGCGGGGTGATTTTCGCAGTGGCAGCAGGATCCCCGAGGGCGGGTGACCATGGACCAGGGACGAGCAGCACGACCCACAGCGCGATGGCAGAAACCGATACGCGGATCGCAGAAGCTACGACCGGATCAGGGCGCTCGGAGGAGTCAAGATCCACCGCCGAAAGGCTTTGTGCACCGGAAAACACCTCGCCCAAACCCTCGATAACCGTCCCCTGTAGGCTACCAGGGTCGAGCACCGGGGCCGCGATAATGGTGCCCACGGCCTGCGATAGTGCAGCCCCAAGCCCGAGCAAAACGCCCAGCGATAGTGGACCGCGCACTGCCTCCCAGACGTGGAGTTGATCCCGCCGCTTCCCATAAACGATGGCGATGACCACCCCGAAGAAGACAAGAGAGATCCCGAGCCAGTCTTCGATTAGCATGCTATCGCCAATGAGCAGTCCGAGCAGCGCGGTCATGGGTGCGTGGGTCGAGAACAGAATAGTGGTCCGGCGTGGGCCAACTCGGGCCAGCGTACTGTAGAGCAGCGTATCGCCGAGGAAGATCCCGATCAGCCCGGAGAGGCTCAGCACGCCGAAGCTGAAGATATCGATGCGTAAGCCACCGTTCTGGATCATAATCCAAACCGCCAGTGCGATCAGCCCCAACGCCACCATCGACAGCCGCAGACGATTGAAGCGGATTCCGCCCAACGCGCGCGCTGGACCGGCCGCCAGCAGCGAGGTCAGGGCCCACAAAACTGAAATGGCGAGGGCCAGAACGGCGCCTTCATTGATGGTGCTCACCAGACTTATCCCATCCTTACCCAGAGGCTTACTCAAAGAAATCGTGCCAACTAGCCCGAAACGCCGTATAATGCTGGGCCACTCGGGGTTAAATTCACGGTGAACAACCCCCGTCCAAGACACGTCCGAGACTAGGGTTCGCGCCGCAGAAAGAGCCAACGGTGAGTCTGCAGGGCTGCAGCGCTTGACTTGAGGCAGGAGCCGGTAAAACCACCGCTCTTGCAGTAAGCCGCAGGCTTTGATGATCGGCGCGGAAACTAGCCCGAAACCCGGGCGCTCTAACGCTGGCCAGAAACCCCGGCCGTGAAACCTCTAAGGACAGAGACCTGCACTGTGGCGACCATCCCCCCAGCCTTTTTGGATGAGATCAGAAACCGGCTTGACCTGTCAGATGTCGTTGGCACGCGGGTCAAACTCCAGCGCAAGGGGCGCGAGTGGACTGCCTGCTGCCCTTTCCACAATGAGAAGACACCGTCCTTTTACGTCAACAATGAAAAGGGCTTCTACCACTGCTTTGGCTGTGGCGAGCACGGGGATCATATCGGCTTCGTTATGAACCATGATGGCCAATCTTTTCTTGAAGCTGTTGAGAGCCTCGCGACGCAGGCGGGTTTAGACATGCCCAAGGCTGACCCTGATGCCGCCCGTAAGGCGGAACGTGCCAAGGGTCTGAAGGAAGCAATGGAAGCTGCGGTACGCGCCTATCAGGAATTATTGTTTGCGCCGGAGGGGGCTGAGGCCCGCGCCTATATTGAGAAGCGAGGACTGACACCGGAGACAGTCAGCCGGTTCCAGTTGGGTTTTGCGCCGGACCAACGCGACTGGCTGTTCCGCAAGCTGATGGCGCAGGGTTTTGACGCCCGTGTTCTCATCGAGGCCGCGTTGGCCAAGGCACCGGACGACGGTCGAGCGCCCTTCGACATGTTCCGGGGTCGACTGATGTTTCCGATCTGGGACCGGCAGGGGAACCCGGTTGCTTTCGGTGGGCGGATCCTTAGCGAAGGGGAGCCGAAGTATCTGAACTCACCCGATACCCCGATTTTTCATAAAGGCCAGTTGCTCTTCGCTCACCATCTGGCCCGGAAGGTCGCCCATGATCGTGGCGAGATCCTTGTGGTCGAAGGTTATATGGACGCCATTGCGCTCGCGCAGGCCAGCGTGCCGAATGCCGTTGCGCCGTTGGGCACAGCTCTGACTGAAGATCACCTGCGCCTGCTCTGGAAAATGGTGCCTGCCCCGATCATTTGTCTGGACGGCGATAGCGCTGGGCAGCGGGCAGCACGGCGAACGGCTGAGCGGGCCCTGCCGCTGCTGACAGCAGGGAAGACGGTTCGATTTGCGACCCTGCCAGAGGGTCAGGATCCAGACGACCTTATCCGGCATGGCGGACTGCGTGGCCTTCAGACTGTGCTGGCGCAAGCTGAAGGTCTGACCGCGTCACTTTGGCGCTGGGAACGGCAATTGATGGCTGGCAATGGGGCGGAACAGCGAGCGGCGCTGTGGTCTCGGATCAACACGAGGCTCAAGATTGTCGCAGACTCAAGCCTGAGCGCGGCCATGGAAGCCGAACTGGTGCAGCGGTTCGAGGCATCTTTCGGGCATCACCCCTATCGCAAGTCGGCTGGCCGACAATGGGATCGCGCACGGCAGTATTCGGGTCAGAATCGCGGCCCGATGACCTGGGGCGGCGCTCGCCCCTTTGCAAAATCCAGCGGTTTTGGCGGCTTGAGCGGGGGCTCTTTCTCCGGTGGGAATGACCGCGTCTCGGCGCTCGATACCCGCTCTCTGGCACGTCGGCCTTACGAGATTTTGTTTGCCGCCCTGCTCAATCATCCGGATCTGCTGGAGCTTTACGGCGAGAGCCTCGCCACCCTGACCATGCACGACGTTGAGCTCGCGCAATTCCGCGATGCGTTGATCCAGGCGCTGTTTGGCGATGTAACCCTTGACACTGTCCATCTCCGGGATCATCTGTCGGTCCGAGGGTTAGACAGTGTGGTCGAGCGTTTAACGGGTTCTGAGATCCAGCTCCACGCAGGCTTTGCAAAGCCAGATGCCCTGAAAGATGAGGTGATCGAAGGTCTGNAGACCTTGTTCGCAGGTTTCACGCACCGGGACATGCAGCANGAGCTGGAGATCTCGAAGACGGCGTTGCCTGCGTATGCCGTTACGGATGAGGAGTTGCATGCTCTTCACCTGCGCGCCAAGGCCTATACCGACACCAAGCCTTCTTCCTGATGGGTTTCCCGGCTCCGGGATGCCGATTTTACAAGCGAACACGACGCACTGCCGCCTTTCTCCTGGCCGACGGGTCAGATCTTCATTGATGAATGAGAGGCAGTACCGTCTCGGATACCGAGGTCTGAATGAGCAATAAAGCGCGCGCAGCTGCCAAAGCCCCCGACGCAGAAGCGGTCAAGGAGGCTGCCAGTGCCGGTGCCGGCGAGGATACTGTCCTNAATGCCGTCCGTAAACTGACCGAGAGGGCCAAGGCTAACGGCTCGGTGACCTATGATGACATCAATGAATTCCTCCCGGAAGATCAGGTCAGCAGTGACCAGATCGAAGACGTGATGGCGCAGCTCTCAGAGGCCGGGGTAACGGTAGCTGAGGCTGACAACGCCGAAGGCGACTCTGATGAGGAAGAAAACGAAGAATCGACGGATGTTGCCAACCCGACCGGCAATATTAAAGACGAGGATGTTGGCCGCACCGACGATCCCGTGCGCATGTACCTGCGTGAGATGGGGTCGGTAGAACTGCTCTCTCGCGAGGGTGAAATCGCCATCGCAAAACGGATTGAAGCCGGCCGCGAAGATCTCATCTCCGGGATCTGCGAGTCGCCCCTGACCTTTTCAGCACTCATGTCCTGGCGGCAGTCGCTGCAGGAGGGTGTGGTNCTGCTGCGGGATGTGATCGACTTGGACTCGACCTACGCTGCGCACGTGCGCGCGCTTGCCGGAGATGAGGATGAGGACGACCCCTCGCTCGACGTAGCTGCTGTTAAAGACCTTAGCGTTGCCGGTGATGCCGACGAGGACGATGATGAAGACGCGGCTGAAGACGGTGAGCCCGGTCAAGGCGACGGCGCTTCCGCAGAAGCCGCTGGCTCGGATGACGATGACGATGATGACAACAGCGTATCACTGTCCGCCATGGAGGGTATCCTGCGTGAAGACGTGATGGAGGCGCTGGACGTTATCGCAGAAGCCTATGCGAGCTTGCATAAAGTGCAGCAGGACCGAATGACCATCCTTCAGAATGGCGACGAGGTCCCCGAGGATCTCGAAGCGTCATACGAAGATGGGCGCGAGACGGTCATTCGCGCGATGAAGTTGGTGCGGTTGAACAACAACCTAATCGACCAGCTGGTTGATCAGATGAAGTCTATCAACAAAGCGATCATTAGCCATGAGATCAAGCTCATGAAGCTTTCAGATCGCTGTAAAATTCCACGGGACGAGTTCATCGAGGAGTACTACGAGAACGAGATTGATCCCACGTGGCTGGAGCGGATGGCGGAAGTCGACCCTTCCTGGAAGATGCTGTCCGACCGCTACGGCTCCATGGCGCGTGAAATCCGCGAAGACATTGCCGATATCATTCACCAGGTCGATCTTCCGGTTACGGAGTTTCGCCGGATCGTCGAAAAGGTGCAGAAGGGCGAGCGAGACTCTAACCGCGCCAAGGCCGAGATGATTGAGGCAAACCTGCGTTTGGTTATTTCCATTGCAAAGAAATACACCAACCGAGGCCTTCAGTTCCTAGACCTGATTCAAGAAGGCAACATTGGCCTGATGAAAGCTGTCGATAAGTTCGAGTATCGACGCGGCTATAAATTCTCTACCTACGCGACATGGTGGATTCGACAGGCTATTACGCGCTCGATCGCCGATCAGGCGCGGACGATCCGGATCCCAGTGCACATGATCGAGACGATCAATAAGCTGGTCCGGACCGGGCGTCAGATGCTTCATGAAATTGGGCGCGAAGCAACCCCAGAAGAACTCGCCACGCGGCTCGGTATGCCACTGGAGAAGGTGCGCAAGGTGATGAAGATCGCCAAAGAGCCAATTTCACTTGAAACTCCCATTGGTGACGAGGAAGACTCCCACTTGGGTGATTTCATCAAGGACGAGAATGCTATCATTCCAGTCGAAGCCGCCATCAACAATAATTTGCGAGAGTCAACTACGCGGGTTCTGTCCTCATTGACACCGAGGGAGGAGCGAGTGCTCCGAATGCGCTTTGGCATTGGTATGAACACCGACCATACGCTCGAGGAAGTGGGCCAGCAATTCTCCGTCACGCGTGAGCGGATCCGACAAATTGAAGCCAAGGCGCTTCGGAAGCTCAAGCATCCGTCACGATCTCGCAAACTTCGGTCATTTCTCGACCATTAGGGGTTGCGTGCTCGATTTGACGCCGCTTCGCGGCTTACAAATCTCTCCCGCGCAGTCAAACGGACACGGCGGACGATGTCCGCCGTGACGATCTTTAGCTTCGGATTGCGCGACGCTTGACCCCGCCGCGCGAAGCGCGGTCGGGGGCAAGTCGGCGCAACCCTCTCGGTGGGAAAGCCCCGCTCAAAGCCAAGCGCCTTGAGCGTGACCACAGCAGGTGCGCGGGGGAGGGCCGAAGGCCGCGAAGCGGACAAGGCCCGAGCGCGCCACCAAACATTTCAGTCCAGAAAAATCTTAATGCAGAATGCCGCTAAGCAGCCGAACCTTCAGCATTTGCCGCCTGTCATCAAACCGCTGGTACCGGCACTGACGGCTTTCTGTCAGACCGCCGTATGCAGATTGCTGTCTTAACGTTCTTTACATTTGGCGCTGAGGTTAGATGACTAATGATGAATGCATTGAGCTCATCCACAGAAGGCGCCATCACCTTGAGGATGAAGTCATCCTCCCCCATCAGCATATGACATTCACGCACGTTAGCCCACGACCGGACTAGCGCCTCAAAGGCCCTTAAGTCGCTCTCAGCCTGGCTGATCAGGCCAACATGACAAAAGGCCGTGACTTCGTAGCCAATCAGATCTGGATCAAGTTCCGCATGATAACCGTGAATATAGCCTGCTTCTTCAAGCGCACGCACACGTCGGAGACAGGGTGGGGGCGAGATCCCCACCCGCTCAGCCAAAGCCACGTTGGTGATCCGTCCCTCATCGCGAAGAATTCTCAGGATCTTGAGGTCGACTTTATCAAGAGAAGCGCGTGGCATAGCGGGCCGCCGAAATTTTCATCATACCTAGCCCAAATACCAGAAAGAAAATTGCTCCATAAAGAAATTTTCTACCAAAATACCTATAATGTGGATTTTGTTTTTGAAGGCCTCTTGCGATAGCGTCTTGGCCGATGTTTTGTCGGTCTTCTCGCCTTCTCTGGTCTTCTCCTGTCTCTCTTGAACTCACTCCTGCCGATCCGGCCGAACCCTGTCCGGCAAAATTAATCACTGCAGCAAAAGGACCCCTGCCCCATGTCAAAGTCGAACCACCGCCGCATGATCATCCTCGGCTCGGGCCCCGCAGGCTATACGGCTGCCGTCTACGCCGCCCGCGCGGCACTTAAGCCGATGCTCCTGCAGGGGCTGCAGCCCGGTGGCCAACTGTCGATCACCACCGACGTGGAGAACTACCCCGGCTTCGCCGAAGCCATCCAAGGCCCCTGGCTTATGGAGCAGATGAAGGCTCAAGCCGAGAACGTCGGCACCGAGATGGTTTTTGACACCGTCGCTTCGGTAGATCTGGAAAACCGACCCTTCAGCCTGGCCTGTGAGTCTGGGGAAATCTGGACCTGTGACGCGCTAGTAATCTGCACGGGGGCGCAGGCCAAGTGGCTGGGGCTGGACAGCGAGGACGAGTTCCGCGGCTTCGGCGTTTCCGCCTGCGCAACCTGCGACGGCTTCTTCTTCCGTGAGCGCGAGGTCGCCGTAGTCGGCGGGGGCAACACAGCGGTCGAGGAAGCGCTGTACCTGACCAACCACGCCTCCAAGGTCACACTGATTCACCGGCGAGACAGCCTGCGCTGCGAGAAGATCCTCGAAGACCGCCTGCTGCAGAACCCCAAGATCGAGACCATTTGGGACAGCGAGGTGCAGAGCATCAACGGCACCAGCGGCTTCCCCAAGGAAGTCACGGGCCTAACCCTGCGCAACCGCAAAACTGACGCTGTCAGCGAGCTGAAGATCGACGGCCTGTTCGTTGCCATCGGCCACGCACCAGCCACCGGTATCTTCAACAGCACAGGGCTGGAGATGGATGGCGGCTATCTCGTGACCGCGCCAGACAGCACCAAGACCAATATCCCGGGCGTGTTCGCCGCCGGTGACGTCACCGATCACATTTACCGGCAAGCGGTGACAGCCGCTGGCATGGGCTGCATGGCCGCATTGGAAGTGGAGAAATACGTCGCTGCGCTCGACGTTGGCGAAACCCCAGACTGGGGAATCGCCGCCTAATGACCAGGAATGCGGGGACCGGAGACGATCAGGGGAAAGGGGCAGGCAACCTGACAGCCGGCCAGAACCCCAAAGCATCGACGGCAGATACGCCACTGCGCAAGCGCGCGAAGCCGCCACCGATCGAACCCGGCGCGCTTGACAGCTTGATCCTCGCGCCAGATCCAACCGACGCCGACCTCGCTCGCACACTCAACGTAACCAATGAACGCGGAGAGACTGAACGGGTGCGAGCAGTTCGTGAGCGCCCCTTGACGATCTTCCTCAACGACCAGGAAATCGTGACTGCAATGACGGTAGGTGACCATCCAGAGATGCTGGCGTTGGGCTACCTGATCAACCAAGGAATGCTCCCCCGGGAACCAAAGCTAGACAGCATCGACTACGATGCTGATCTGGGCGTAGCTGTCGTGCGCACGCCGGAGCAAACCAACTTTGAAGAGCGCCTGAAAAAGAAGACCCTGACCAGTGGCTGCGCACAGGGCACTGTGTTCGGCGACCTCATGGAGCAGCTGGAAGGCGTGCGCCTCCCTGATGACCAAGGTCCGCCATTGCCGCTGTCAACTTTGGCCCGGCTGCTGCGTCGTCTGGCATCGGTTCCCAGCCTCTACCTCGAAGCTGGTGGCATCCATGGTTGCGCCCTCGCCGAAGCAGACCGCCCACTGATCTACATGGAGGACGTTGGCCGCCACAACGCCGTCGATAAGATCGCGGGCGTTATGGCTGAGCGCGGCATCGTACCCGATGGTAAGATTTTCTACACCACCGGACGCCTGACTTCGGAAATGGTGATCAAGACTTTGACCATGGGCGTGCCCGTGCTTGTTTCGCGAAGTGGCTTTTCAGCCTGGGGGGTCGAGCTGGCGCGCGAGGCCAATCTGACCCTCATCGCGCGCGCTAAAGGGCGCCGGATGACCGTCCTGGCCGGTGAACAGCGACTTGTCTTTGATACAACAGAGGAAACGGGTGGGTGATTTTCGGACTAGTGTTGGCTGGCGGACAATCCCGCCGGATGGGCCGCGACAAGGCCTACCTCGAATTCGAGGGCGAAACCCTGATTCGCCGGGCCATCAGTCGTATGGAACCGCAGGTTGACGTGCTCGGCCTGAGCACTGGGCCAAACAAAGAGCGCCTGTCAGAGATCGAACTCCCCCGCGTTTTTGACCTGGAACCTTCAGAGGGGCCGGTTTGTGGCATCCTCGCAGGACTGGCTTGGGCGCGAGCCTCGGGAGGGCTAGGTGCCCGTTTGGTCACAGTGCCGATCGACTGCCCCCATATTCCTTTCGACTTGGTGCGCAAGTTGACCCTGCAGACCAGGGAAGTGGTGTTTGCCAGCAGCAGCGGTCGACATCACCCGGTGGTCGGCAGTTGGCCGGCCAGCGGTCTGGAAGTTCTGCTCGACGCCTTTCACCGTGGTGAGCGTAAGATCGACAGACTTGCAGAACAGATTGGCTGGACGGCCGTCGACTGGGCGACGGACCCCAAAGATCCGTTTTACAACGTCAACACGCCAGAAGAATTCACGGCCCTCGCTCCCTCGACCTGAAATCACAGTCCCTGTCACCGACGGCTGCCCCACGCTGATCGCAGGCCCCCCTAACCCAGGTCTGAGTCTTCCCGCGTCTGAACAAAAAAAGACCCGTCAGGCACGAAGCCTGACGGGTAAGTCATTTTGGAGACACTTTCATGGAAAATGAAAGTTTGACGCTGTGCGGAACGTCAGAGTGAAACTCCGAGGCTAAACAGCGTATCCAGCGTCACGCTGGCTTCGCTGCGCGAGGCAAGAAATCTTGCCATCGCAGCCTGAGAGTTTGAGCCCCAGACACCATCGACGGTGTCGGAGTACAGACCACGCGTCTTGAGCGCGGCCTGAATGGCGGAAATCGTCGATTTGCTGAGATTTTCCGGGTTTATCGACCGGTTCGACGAAGAAGATGAAGCCACGAACGCCTGTCCCGTGGTCGCGCCTAGTGGCGCTGGCTGAGTGATAGCGCTGCTTGCGCCTTGCGGCTGATAGGGGTTCGGCGCAGTTACTGTCAGGCCCGGCTGGCTCATGGTGGGACTCAGGCTAGGCTGATAAGTCGCGCGCGTCACAGTGGTCGCAGCGGGGATGCGCGGGGCGTAAGGATTGGGCTGGGCGCCGTAAATCCCGCCACCGGTCGTCGGTATCACCCTCTGGGTTACAGGCGTTGACGTCGCGGGCGCGAGCGGCATAGTCGGCGCATTTGGCGTGATGCTCGGTAGTTGCGTGCCGATGCTGGTGGCTTGACCACCAAAGCCTGACGGCGTGGTAAAGCCCTGTTGCAACCCTATGGGTGCGGTTTGAACTTGAGCAGGCATTGCAAAGTTGGTTGCAGGCGTCGCAGCGCTGAGATCGAAGGGCGCGGGTCCACCACCAGTCGGCGCAGATGCTGGTGCTGGTGC
>NZET01000005.1 GCA_002690455.1 Kiloniella sp. | reverse complement strand
TGTCACGATGCGGGGACGGTTTTGCTGACTGCCCAGGCTCTGGGCAGTAAAGCGACGGCTGCGCGTCGCGTCGTCTGAGCGATCCATTGGCCTCAAAATCCTTTGGCCTGAGACACTTACGTGTCCGAAACTAAAATTGAATTCCGACCAAATTTATAATGGCGGTCGAACAAATTGGGCTAAAACCCTGAAATCAGGCGTGTTTATGCCAAAGATCGGCCTCAAATGCAAGCTTTATGCGTTTTGGGTGGATGGCCGGTTTTCGCTGGTCCGATGCGCGGCAAGAGCCTTGCGCTCGTCGGGGCGGTCGAATATGTAACCAATCCTACGGTTGGGGCATGGCCAAGCGGTAAGGCATCCGGTTTTGGTCCGGTGATCCCAGGTTCGAATCCTGGTGCCCCAGCCATAGATTTTTCCACTCACGATTGATTGCGGATTCACCGGGTTGCGTGTGTCGCCGGGCGATGGTTTTTTTGATCCATTTCGGTCTTGGGTTCCGGCCTGTTCTTGGGTCAGTTTTCTGATCCCGTTTGTGGAACGGCTGCTGGGCGCTGTTTTGGTCGCGCCTTCGGGCCTTTTGCTGGGCAGGCTGTTGGCCTAAACTTATGAAAAGAACACGGACGACGAGCCTACCATGGCGGAACATCCCCTGAGCTTTCACGAAATCAAAGACCTTGATATGCGCATCGCGGCGAATGGCGACTGGTTCTATCGCGGGTCACGGATCGAGCGCAAAAATCTCGTGCGACTGTTTTCCACCATCCTGCGGCGTGAAGAGGATGGGCGTTACTTCCTGCAAACGCCGGTTGAGCGCGGGGAAGTGCTGGTGGAGAAGGCACCGTTCATGGCGGTGTTGATGGACGCGGAGGGCGAAGGCCATGCGCAGAAGCTAACCTTTGAGACCAACGTTGGGGAGCGCTTTACCGCTGGTCCAGACTACCCGCTCAGTTTCAGCCTTGATCTGGACAGCGGGGAGCCACTCCCGTTGCTCGCACTTGATCGGGGGCTAACGGCGCGGCTGAACCGAGCGGTATTTTACCAACTCGTGGATCTCGCCGTTGCTCGGTCTGAAGAGGGACCGCTAGAGGTTTGGTCCAGTGGCATAGCGTTCTCGATGGCGGCGCTTCAGCCTGCTAACCGGCCTTGAGGGGCACGCGCCAGTGACCCCCGTTCTAGACCCTGCCGTTCTACGCACTGCGATTGCAGCCTGGGGCTTTGATGAGGCAGACCAGCTTCCGCGGCGGGGTGACGATTTGGTCGCTGACGGTCCTGTTGCAAAACGACAAGCCAGTGCGGTTATGCTCGTGCTGCTCGAACATCCCACTGGGGTGCGACTCCTCCTGACGCAGCGCGCGCCGCACCTGCCCAAACATCCCGGCCAGATATCCTTTCCCGGTGGGCGGGCTGAGCCTTTGGATGCCGACTTGCTGGAAACGGCGCGGCGGGAAACGGCCGAGGAGGTTGGCCTAGCGCTGGAACGAAGCGACGTGATCGCAGCCTTGCCGCGCTATGCGACGAGGACTGGCTTTGATATCGCACCTTTCGTGGCACTGGTGCCTCCGCCGACTGCCTGGCACACCCAAGCCAGCGAGGTTTCGGCAGTGTTCGAAGAACCTTTGGAGACCTTTCTCCATCCCGAGCGCTGGCGGCGAGATGGAGCCATGTTCAACGGCCAAAACTTGCGACACTGGTGGGCTATGGATTTGGGGGAGCGCTATCTCTGGGGTGCAACGGCAGCCATGCTGCACGATTTTGCCCGAGACCTCAGCGCAGCGCTCGATCGCCCGTTTCCGCCGGATCAGCTAGATGCCTCGACACCCGCCAGCGTTCCAGCGGCTAGGTCGTCGAAATGAGCGCAGATCAGNCCACGCCTGACACGCCTGACACGCCTGACACGCCTGACACGCTTGCCGCCGCCGCCGCCGCGACTGACGTGACTGAGCCAGCGGCAATCGTTGACGTGTCGCTGCTGCTCAGTGCCTACGACGGGACGGCCGGGCAACTGATCGATATTCTCGACGGCGAAGCGCGGTTTGTGGGCGGTTGCGTGCGGGATCTGGTGCTTGGTCGCCCCAGTGATGATATCGATATCGCCACGCCGCTGGAGCCCTCGGCTGTGGTAAAGCGCCTGTCCGAAGCCGGTTGGAAGACGGTTCCAGTCGGTATTGAGCACGGCACTATTCTGGCCGTTGCGCCGGAGAAGCGGGGCACTTTTGAGGTCACGACACTGCGCCGCGACGTTGAAACGGATGGCCGTCACGCCACTGTCGCCTTCACAGACGATTGGTGCGAGGACGCGGCCCGCAGGGACTTCACTTATAACGCCATGTCGCTGGACCGCACCGGGTATCTTTACGACTTCTTCGGGGGTCTCGAAGATCTGGAGGGTGGTTATACGCGCTTCGTTGGGGAGGCTGCCGCCCGCATCCGCGAGGACAGGCTTCGGATCTTGCGGGCCTTTCGGTTTCACGCCCGATATGGTTTGCGTGACTTGGAGGCAGAGACGCTGCAGGCGCTGAAAGATCAGGCGCACGGGCTTGCGGCGCTTTCCGGGGAGCGCATCCGCCAGGAAATGGCACGATTGATGGTCGGGCCAAAGGTTTTGCCCACTTTGCAGACCATGACGGCGTGTGGGGTGTTGGAGCAGGCGCTGACCCCCAAGCCTTCATCTACCTCCGCCTCCACCTCCACATCCGTGGTGCGCGCCGCATCGCACCTGACGCTGGCGGCTCGGGTCGATTTCGCTCTTTTGGAGAGGTTAATGGTGCTGGAAGAGGTCCACGATCAACCCAGTCTCTGGCGCCGTTTTGCCGCCCTACTCGGACGCGATGAAGCTGGTATGCGTGTGCTCGCCGACCGGTATCGCTTGTCCAATCAGGACCGCGAGCGGCTGACTCAATTGGCAGGAAACCGTCCATCGCGCGCCATGAATTGGATGCTTTATCTCGATGGACCCGACGTGACCCTTGATCGGCTGTTGCTGGACGCTGCCGCCCTTAACCGGCCTGTCAGCGCCGAACATGTCCGTGTTGTCCGTGATTTTGAACCGCGGCCACTCCCGGTTTCGGGGCAGGATGCCGTCGATCTCGGGGTTCGTCCCGGGCCCAAGGTTGGCCAACTGATCAAGCGTATCGAGGCCTGGTGGGTGGATCGTAATTTTGAGCCAGACCGCACCCAGTGCCTGTGGGAGTTGGCGCATCAGGCCCGGGCAGGGTTTGACGATCGCGGGAACTGAACGATATCGGTTCAGGGGGCGCGACGCTTTCAACCTATGCATCTCTTTGAATGTAAGGTAATCTTAATGAGTGCTTCATTTCCGGTCTGCAAAACGGTGCGTGTCGTCTGATGCTCAAACTCGAAAACCCAAGTGACCAGCGAGACCCTGGGCAATCCGTTGCCCAGTGGGTCGTTGAAGAACTCAAGCGTTATATCGCTTCAGGCGATTTGGCGCCCGGGGACCGATTGCCCAGCGAGCGTCAGCTGTCAGAAACGCTTCGGGTCAGCCGTGTGTCAGTGCGTTCGGCGCTGCAGAACCTCAAAGCGCAGGGCTTGCTCAGTTCCGTACAGGGTGGCGGCACTCATGTGGTTGCGCTGGATCCGTCGATGGACCGCCCCTTGCTCCACCTGATAGATGCCGACCCAAATGCGCTGCATGACCTTGCTGAAATGATTGGCCAAGTTGCAGCCTTTGGCGCCCGACGCGCGGCGCGATTGGTTGACGAGGCTGATCTGGAAGATATGAAAGCCGTCCTTGGTACGATGGCCCTGTCGGGGCGTTCTCCAGGACTGCAGGCGACCGATGACGTCAAGTTTCATGCGCTTTTGGCGCGCGCGTCACAGAGTGGGGCCTTCATGCACCTGATGGCGGTGCTTCAGGATACGCTGGGTGCTGCTCTGACGTTGCAGGCCAATCGCAATCAGCCTTCGCGGGAAGACGCACAGACTTTGCTCGGTTTGAATCGGTCGCTGGTGGAGGCGTTGGCTCATCGGGACGAGGACCGTGCTGCTGATCTGGCGGTACAGCATGCTGCACAGCGCCGCTTGCTAATCACGCGCGCTGTGCCAGTGGACGAGCGCCGCGCGGCGAGCAGCCAAGCAGCCGAGTAAATTTCTCAATGACGCACCGGCAGGTCGGTCAGCCACCGTTGATGGGGTCGAGGCGATTGTCGTGTTCTGGAAAGCCCCGAAGCCCCCGAAANCTCCGAAAGGTTTAGAGGTCGATGGCCCCTGTGACATCGCGCAAGTGGTTTGCAATCGCCTGCCATTCGGGGTTGTTGGGACTGACTTTTAAGGCGGCTTCGACGAATTCGAGCGCCAACTCGGCCTGACCTGAGCGGATAGCGATCTGGGCGCCGCCCATGAGCGCGCCGAAATGCCGGGGTTCGAGGTCTATGGTGACTTGGACGTCCGTAAGGCTTTCAAAATACCGGCCCATCAGGAAATACGTGGTTGCCCGCATATTATAGGCTTCGGCAAAGTCCGAATCTAAAGCAATGGCGTCCGTGAAAAGGGTGATCGCTTCAGCGAAGTCGGCGGCCTGCATCGCCTCCATGCCATCGCGGAATATATCGCCGGCGGCATTCTGGTCNGTTTGGCGCCAAGTGTCCCAAATCTGTTGTTCGATGACCTTAATTTCGGTCATGTTATTGGCTTCTGCCAATGCGGCGAAGTAACCATCGAGCATTGGATCGAATTGGTCGGCGCTGGCCGAGGGTGCGAAGACGGCGCTTCCTCCCGCAACAAGGGCGAGGACGACGCTGGCGGACAGATTTTTTACGAGCGTTTTCATACCGATAAAGGTGTTTTTGTTTACCGGCCCATCAAGGGATGATTTGTCACAGGGTGCGTGGGTATAAAAAAAGGGCCGGCGATGTCCGCCGACCTCTTTCATCACTTCAGCGGGAGCGGGCGCGAATGCAGCCTCGGTCCCGGATTTGCGGCCCTGCCGCNCTAGCCCTGGCGGGCCTTAAAGCGTGGGTTCCGCTTATTAATGACATAGACGCGACCGCGACGGCGCACAATTTTACAGCCTTTTTCGCGCAGCTTGGCGGTCTTCAGTGAGTTACAAACCTTCATGGCTCTCTCCGTGGCCGGGTAGCCGACTCAGTTAGAGGTTTTTCAGAATTGCGCGGGTTTTAACCGCCAGTTGGCTGTGGAGTCAACGAAGCGCAGTCTTGCGTCAGAGGCGGAGCAGTTCCACCACCCTTGCTGAAACGGCGCAAGACGGCAGGGGGAAACATTTGTTACATGATTTGTAACGAATGGGTTGGACCCTGTGATTGTTACATNGACCGCCGGGCCCTGCCCGGGTGCTCGTGGGAAGGTTTAAGGCATGCTGCGCAACCGACTGGCCAAGATTGTTGCAACCCTGGGACCGGAAACAGGGAGCGCAGAGGCGATGCGCTCGCTCTACGAGGCTGGGGCTGACGTGTTCCGGATCAACGCGGCTTACGGCGACGACGTCACGAATGCTTCGATGGTCAGTCGGGTACAAGCGACAATTACCGATGCTTCTGAGCCGGTCGGCACGCTTTGGGATTTGCCGGGGCTGAAGATGCGGATCGGTGGCTTTACCGATGGCGCGGTCGAACTGGAGCCTGGTCAGATCTTTACCCTCGACCAGTCCCCCGATCCGGGCGATGGCTCTCGCGTAAACTTGCCATTTCCTGAAGCCTTCGCTCACTCGCGGGTTGGCGATTTACTCCGACTGGACGACGGTCGTCTGACCCTGCGGGTGACGGAAGTGACGCTTTACCGACTGACGACGGAGGTTGTGGCTGGCGGCGTNCTGAGCGCGAACAAGGCGATCTTGTTTCCGAATGTGCCGGTGCCGACGGCGGCTGTCTCTGCCCGTGATGCAGAAAGCCTGAAGGTGGCACTGGATGCCAGGGTTGACTGGGTCGCTGCCANCGCGAACGGATCGCTTGACGTGGTGCGAGATTTCCGGCGACGGATCGGTGACCGGGCGAAGCTGATGATCAAGATCGACAGTCAGTCCCTGCTGGATCAACTCGACGCTGTGCTGGAGTTGGCAGATGGCCTGTTTCTGGCGCGTGGAGATCTGGGTTCCAGCATCCCGGTGGAGCGGATCCCTAATGCGCAGAAGGATACGGTTATCGCGGCGCGTCGAGCAGGCAAGCCGGTTGTTGTTGCCGCCCAGATGCTGGAATCCATGGTCAATGATCCTACACCCACGCGGGCGGAGGCGTCTGATGTCTGTCAGGCCGTCTACGACGGCGCTGACGCCGTGACACTGTCGGCTGAGACGGCTGTGGGGCAGTACCCCACGGATGCGGTGGCTATGATGGATCGACTGATCGTCGCGGCGGAGGCTGATGACCCCGACCCTGGAACCTTGGCGGCCTTTAGTGAAGAGGACGCCACTGAAGCACGCATAGAAACCATTGGCGGTGCAATTGCGCGGGCGGCTGTAGGTGTGGCGCGGGAGCTTGAGGCCAGTGCTATCGTGGTTCATACGTCGAGTGGATCGACGGCGCGCCGCGTAGCGCGCCTGCGACCGGGTCGACCGATCTTGTGCTTGACCGACTCTGCTGAGACGCGGCGGGCAATGACCGTTGTCTGCGGTGTACATCCGCTGCTGATGCCATCCCTAAGCTCGTGGAAAGAGATCGTCGAGGTCGCTGTCCGAGCGGCTCGTGAGCAGCAATTGGGCGACGATGGTGATGTCATTGCCATTACCGCCGGGATGCCGCTCGGGGCGTCGGGATCAACCAACATTTTGCGCGTAGCGGTGCTTTAATGTGATGAGATCGAGAGAGACCGGTACGACCCTCTTCGTCCGCGTCCGCGGCGGTGGCTGTAGCGACAGTCGCTGGGGATGAAACGCTAACCATTACTTGTTCCGCAGCAGGGATCAAAATGTCAGCCCGCGTGACGCGCGGGCTGTCNGTTTAAGTGCGCGTGGGAGATTTGTAAGCCGCGAAGCGGCGTCAAATCGAGTGCGCATCTTTTTGACCGGGGCTAAGTTGCTACGCTACGGGTTTGTTGACCAGGCGATATGGCGCGCTCGGTCCTCGGCCGCTTCGCGGCCTTCGGCCCTCCCACGCGCAACCCAGATGCGGGCTCGTTTTCGGGGCAGCACGGCACATCACCATGTACGCGGTGAGGCCTCAGGTCTCTGCGCTCGGCTTCGCTTCCGTCTGCCGTTCCCACAGATCAGCGTAAAGCCCTTTCTGGGCCAGGAGTTTCTCGTGGTTTCCCTGTTCAACCAAGCGGCCACCGTCCAGTACCAGAATCAGATCGGCGTGCATCACGGTCGACAACCGATGGGCGATGATCAGCTGGGTTCTGCCCTCGCCCGCCATGGTAAAGTTTCGGACAATCTCTGCCTCAGTTGCACTGTCGAGCGAAGAGGTCGCTTCGTCGAGGATGAAGATCAGTGGCTCCTTCAGGTAGGCCCTTGCAATGGCCAACCGCTGCCGTTCACCACCCGAAAGCTTCAATCCTCGATCGCCCACGATTGTCTGATATTTCAGTGGCAGGCTATCCACAAAATCGGAGAACGCCGCCATGCGGGCGGCCTCATGCACCTCGGCATCGGTGGCATCTGGTCGTGCGTAGCGAATGTTGGCGTCGATGGTGTCGTGGAACAGCACGCAGTCCTGGGGCACCACGCCGAGGGCATCTCGCGCGCTGTCCAGCCGCACGTCACGCAGGTCCTGACCATCGATTTTCACCGCGCCTTCNACGGGATCGTATAGCCTCAGAAGCAGCTTCTGGATCGTTGACTTTCCGGCTCCCGTTGGTCCCACCAGAGCGGTCGTCCGTCCACCCTCGGCGGTAAAATCCAGCCTTTTCAGCACCTGCCCTTTGGACGGATAATCAAAACTCACCTGCTCAAACTGAAGCGTCCCTGGTCCGGGTGCCAGATTCGGTGCGCCAGGCCGGTCAGTGATCGTGTTCGGCACTTCGAACAATGACATCATCCGCTCGGTATGCCGCAGGCTGTCAAGGATCCGCCGATTGACGATCCCCAGGCCGCGCAAGGGCTGGAACAACCTCAGGATCAAAGCTGCAAGCGCCACAAAACCACCTACAGTCAGCGCCCCGGTCGAGACCTTCGGGACTGTCAGCGCCAGCAAGATGACAAGCGAGCCACTGAGGATCAGCGCGATGGTGACCTGCCGGAACATGAAGTAAACAGAAACCTTCATGGCGCGGCCGCGGTAGTCCTCCATGGCGGAATCCACGGCTCTTGCCTGCCGCGTCTCGGCGGCAAAGGTTTTGACGGTCTCGGCGTAGCTCAGCCCCTCAACAATCAGGTCGGAGACCCGATCCTCCGCCTCGTTGACTCGCCCGACCAGACGCGAACGAATACGATCAAAAATCACTACAGCCAGCAGATAAAGTACCATGGTGCCCGCAAGGATCATCGCCGAGAGCAGGTCGTAGCGGGCAATGAGCAGAATATAGGCGATCACCAGCTCGATAATAATCGGCAGGAACCCGAGCAGGGTCACGTTGGCCAGGTCTTCCAGCGCCCGTGTTCCGCGCTCGACGGACTGTGCCAAGCCACCCTTTCGGTTGTCGAGATGGTAGGACAGTGGGAGACGCAGGATGTGCCCATAGACATCTGTCGTCACTCGTCGAATGGCACGCAGGCTAACCCGGTCCATGAGCATGTCCATAACGTTGTCGAGCACGGTGTCCGCGATCCGGAACAGCCCGTAAGCCAGCACCAGTCCCAGTGGCAGTGCAAGCTCGAGCCCGATTCCAAGACTGTCGATGAGGGCGCCATAAACAAAGGGCAGGCCGATCACGAATACTTTGTCCGCGACCAGCAGTAACCCGATCAGGATCAGCAAGCCGGGGCGCCGCTCCTCTGGCACTTTGGACCAGACAATTTCCCGCACCAGACCAAAGAGATCCCGGAGCTTGGGCTGGCTGCTGCCATCCTGCGCCCGGGGCCAGTTTCCCATTGAGACTTTAGTGACCGGCGGCATGGCTTATCCTTGGGTTGACGGCAGGGCCGTTATTGGAGCGTTTCAAGCNGTTTTTGCAGTTCAAGCCGTATTAGCGGGGGCATCAGAGTTAAAAGTGTTGACCCTGCTCGCCCCGGCTGCAGAGGGCGGGGGTGTATCCTCGAACCGACCAGGGTTCAGAGCGCGCCAGACCCAGCCTTCGAGCGGCAGTGGGCGGCCCAGCACCTCTGCTATCAGACACTGACTCAAGATTGGCGCGTACAAAAACCCTTTCGAGCCCAGCCCGACCAGTAGACCAAGACTGTGCCCGATCAGTCCAGCGAGCGGCAGATGGTCTGGGGTAGTTGCCCGCAGTCCCACCCAAGTTCGCCCGGTCGACTGCGCTGGCATGGCAGGCAGCGCGCGCGCCAGCCGCTGGAGGTTGTCTGTAGTGTCCGCATCGCGCGGTGCCGACCAGTCCGTTGGCGGATCGCGGTCGAAACTGGCCCCAAGCCAGGCGCGGTCACGCCCCGTCTGCGGCAGCAAGAGGCGACCGAAATTCAGTGGCCGGCGTAGCGTGCAGTTTTCGTCAGTATCGAGTTGAATCTCGTCCTGCTGCCCACGATTGGGGCGCAAGGTTTCTACCAGCGACGGCAACCCAGCNTCTGGCTCACTGTTGGCATCTAGCAAGGTCAGAGACCCCATCCCTGCAGCAATAATCGTCAGGGCACCAGGTTCGGCGCTGGATAAAATATTTGCCAGGGCATCGGGGCCGTCTAACGCGGCGGGGGTGCAGGCGACAGANGCGAAGACCGCTTGCCGGAAAGCTGCTGTGTCGAGGCAGAGCGCGCCCGGAACCAAAACTCTGTCCTCGCTGATCCACCGATGGGTGACATCGCGTTCCCGATCCCATCGGGCGCGCAGGCGATCGTCGTTTACGATCGATTCAGCTCCAAATCGTACCAGAGGGCGGTTCTGGCGCTGATCTCTGCTGTGGCCCAGGTCCACACCNGAGGCTTTGGGATTTATCGCGCCCGTGCCTGCGCCCGTGCCTGTGTCGGTGCCTGGTCCCGCGCTCGTACCTGNCTCACTTTCAGAAATGCCGCGGGCAAAAGTGCCGTAGCTCTGTTGCGCTGCGAAGAAGGCGGCTTTGCGCAGATGCCCCAGAGGGCCGGGGTCGCCGCTGGGGCGAAAATTGACGAGCGCCAACGGCACAGCCGACCCCTCCNGCGTCATCGCTGTACCGTGCAGGTTTACAGGCAAACCCGCGGCACAGGCGGCGAGCGCGAGGCTCTGCCCGGCAATGCCCGCCCCGATGATGTTCAGCGACCGGCCCCCAGCAGCAAGGCGAGGTGTCCACTCGCCCTTGAAGACTCCGACCAAGTGCTCCCGCTTTTTCCCCCATCCCGGGCGCTTAGCCACCCTGAACCCTGCAGCTTCCAGCCGGTGGCGAATCTCACTTGCGGCTGTGAAGGTCGAAAACCGAGCCCCCGGACGGGANAGACGCGCAACCTCCTCGAACAAAGCAGGGGTCCAGGCGTCTGGGTTTTTCGCGGGCGAGAAGCCATCAAAGAACCACAGATCAACCTGCGCTACCAACCGGGCNAGCGCGTCGCTGGCCTCGCCGTGCAGAAGCAACAGGTCCGGCGTTGTGTTTGGTGCGGCTGGNGCTACCACTGGTACTCCCACTGGGGCTGAAGCGGCGGGTAAGCACGTGGTCGCGGGCATAGGCACGGGCACAAATCCGGCGCGCGGTTGGTCGCCTGGCGGGGTCCAGCGCAGGGCAGGTGGGCGCAGGCTGTTGGCGACCTCGGCCTGCGCGGCTGTCAATGGTCGACCTTCGACACCAACGTATGACAGCCGACCGCGATAGCCGACTTTCGCCATGGCCGCACAGACCAGTTGAAAATTCAGCCCCGTGCCAAAGCCGACCTCGCCAACGACCAAATCGTCGTGCGACTGCAGACGATCGAGCAGGCCAGAGCCCTCGAGATAGACGTAATGGCTTTCATCGATGCCGTCGTACTGGAAGTACCAGTCGCCATGGTCAGCATCCACGATCCTGTCTCCGTCGAGGATCAGCCGGGCGGGTTCAATCTGCAGCGGGTCAGGAAAAGCCATGATGCTGAGCTATGGCTTGATTTTAACGCCAAGGGAAGCGACCACTGCGCACAGGTCGGTTCCACTGGCCCAACAAAGTAGGCAGTTGCAGGCCGGAGCATGTCCCTAAAGAAATACGGCGCGGTCAAGGGTCGCGTCATCGACATTTTCGGTGAGCGCCGGGATGAAAAGTCCCCGCACTTCTACGTCACGCTCAAGGGCGGACAGCGTGAATGGCGGGTGGCGATCAACGTCAAGTCCCGCCGCTGGCCCAGCGAAGTTGCTTTTATGCGGCTGTCGCCTTTTACCCACGGGCTGACCCGACGGCTGGCCACACTGCCTGAAGGATTGACCGCTCTGAATCGGCGTGGCGAGCGGCGCAGCAGTGGTCTGGACTACCTGCACGATAACTTCTTTCGCCTTNGTCAAATGGTCGCGCTGCCTCACCATCGTCCGGGCNGGAACAACGACTTGATCGACATTCTCTATCATGATTTGGCGCAAGCCCGAGCCGAGGGCTGGGTCGCCGTTGCCTTCGGTGAACCCTTCAACGATCGCGCCCGGCGCGGGCTGCACAACGTCCATATGAATCAGGGTTCAACAGGTCGATACCAAAGCACGAACGGCAGGTTTCAGGACGGCGCACTCTTTGTCCAAGCGCCAGAGGCGGGATGGATCGGCTACTTCTGGGCCTTTCAGAGCCAGTGCAGTCGGACCCACGCTCAGACGGGGCACCCCATCCACGGCGCCGCTTCGATCTGGTCTTTGCTCAGCGATGGCAATGCCTGAATTCTAGTTTGTTTGGTGTTGCGTTGCGTCAAAGCCCCGCCATTCATGAAACTGTCACATAGCCAGTCGACGACTGANCNTTCTATCTTCAGCGATCGACCTCAGCAGCATCAAGGGAGGCGAGACCATGCGAATCGCCATCAACGGCCTAGGCCGGATCGGAAAGCTCGTTATTCGTGCATTTGTCGATGAAGGACTCGACGCTGATATCGTGCTGCTCAACGATACGGGCGGCGATGCGGCCATGCATGCCCACCTGCTGGAGTTTGACACCGTACATGGTCGTTGGAATGCGGGCTTGAGTGCGCCTGACACCGACACCATTGCTATCGGCGAACGCCGAATCCAGTTTACCCAGCAAGCAGAGTTGACGGGGCTTCCACTCGCTGATCTGGGCGTCGATCTTGTCGTGGACTGCACCGGTGCGTTCAAGACGCCCGAGCAACTCCAGCCCTATTTCGATGCCGGGGTGCTCAAGGTGGTGGTGTCGGCGCCGGTCAAGGAAGGCGCAGCCAACCTTGTCTATGGTGTCAATCACCAGCAGGACTACGATCCCACCACTCAACACGTTGTGACCGCTGCGTCCTGCACCACCAATTGTCTCGCGCCAGTTGTTAAAGTGGTGCTGGAGACCTTTGGCATTCGTCACGGATCCATGACCACGATCCACGATGTCACTAACACTCAGACGATCGTTGACCGACCCCATAAGGATCTTCGCCGCGCGCGTTCAGCACTCAATTCGCTGATCCCAACCACCACGGGCTCAGCAACGGCGATCACCATGATTTATCCGCAACTCAAGGGCTGCCTGAATGGGCATGCTGTTCGCGTGCCCTTGCTAAACGCGTCTTTAACGGACTGCGTTTTTGAGCTGGAACGGCCCGCAACCGTCGAAGCGGCCAATGCCGCATTCAAGGCTGCCGCTGAGGGGGAGCTGGCAGGCATTCTGGGTTATGAGGATCGACCTCTGGTTTCTGCCGACTATACCAACGACACCCGTTCGAGCATCATCGACGCTCTTTCGACCATGGTGATTAACGAGACTCAGCTAAAGGTCTATGCTTGGTACGATAACGAAATGGGCTATGCGTGGCGGCTTGCTGACGTGACCCGGTTGGTCCTGGCTGGCCTTGAGCCGCGATCAAAGGGCTGAAGCAAGGTTCGTTTGTGAACCGCTGGTGGAATGAAGTTGAATAGAGAAGAGTGCACAAGGCCGTGACGGATGAAAGCCGCCAGACCCTGACAGACCAAAGCCAAAGCCGCGATGATCAAGGAGACCATGACCCGCGACAGAGCCTGATCGGTTACGCAGTGGTCACAGCAGCTTACTGGGCATTTATGCTCACCGATGGCGCATTGCGTATGCTGGTCCTGTTGTATTTCCACACCAACGGCTTCGATCCCATCTCACTCGCTTTCCTGTTCCTGCTGTATGAGTTCATGGGCATGGTCACGAATTTGGGCGCGGGCTGGATCGCCACGCGCTTTGGGCTCAATCTGACCCTGTACGCGGGTCTGGCGCTGCAAATCGCAACGCTTGGCCTTCTCAGCTGGGCGAACCCCACCACGGCCGGGCTTGCATCGATTCTTGTGGTTATGGGGCTGCAGGGTCTCGCTGGGGTTGCCAAAGACCTGACAAAAATGTCGGCAAAAAGTGCGGTCAAGGCATTGGTGCCAGAAGGCGAGGCGGGGGAGAGCCGATTGTTGCGCTGGGTGGCGCGGCTCACGGGCTCCAAGAACGCGATAAAGGGTCTGGGTTTTTTCGTCGGTGCCGGGCTTTTGCAGACAATTGGCTTCAGTGCCGGTCTGTGGGTTCTCGTGGGCGGGCTGGTGCTAATTTTGTTCGGGGTGCTGGCCTTTTTGCCTGCAACCCTTTCGAACCGAAAACGCGCCCAACTGCCGTTTTCTGCGATCTTCTCAACTTCGTCCGCCCTCAATCAGCTATCGCTAGCGCGGGTGTTTCTGTTCGGGGCTCGTGATGTCTGGTTCGTCGTCGGCGTGCCGCTGTTCTTCTACGCCCAAGGCTGGACATTCGCCGCTGTCGGCACCTTTATGGCAGCGTGGGTGATTGGCTATGGTGCAGTTCAGGGAGCGACACCCAACCTACTCGGTAACCGCCGGAGTGCGCTGGGGCAATCGGTGCGGGCGCTCCGGCTGTGGGGGGCGGTGCTGGTGATCATTCTGCTGGCACTGTCGGTGGCTGTGCAGCTGTTGCCCCTTGATGGTTTGACGTGGATTGTGGCGGGGGCGCTCTTCCTGTTTGGCGCCATTTTCGCGCTCAATTCTACCTTACACTCGTTTCTGGTCTTGGCCTACGCAAAGGCTGAGGATGTCGCGTTGGATGTTGGCTTCTACTACATGAGCAATGCCGGTGGCCGACTGATGGGGGCGCTGCTTTCCGGCGTGATTTTCCAGTCCTTCGGTGGCGTTGCCGGCAAAAACGGCCTATTGGCGTGCCTGCTCGTGGCAGCCTTGTTTTGTGCCCTGGCCTGGGCTGCCTCTCTGCGCCTGCCTCAGACGCCACTCAAGGCAACTACTCCGCAGGGTAACAGCGTAGTCTAGCCACATTGTGACTCCTGCAGCGCTCATATTTCGGCATTTCATCTAATTTCTATAACAACCTGTAAACGTGCAATTATTCTAGTGAAAGTCGTACAATNGGATCGATTCACAATTGGGGCGANACTTTGCTGTCGTCTTTCACTTTTAGCGGGATTTTGCCCAGAAGCTGTGCTATGACTGCCGTACTTTATGTCNAAGTAATTTCATACGACTCAGGTTTAAAAACAAAGACCGCCNTAGCGCGATGAAACGACTGTCAAACGCCGATCCGCCCATAGTTCATTTTTTCAGGGTCGACACGGCCAGTTTTAATGGTGTTTGTGAAAAACTTGAGATACATCTCTGCCCGCTAGGGCAAACCAAAGGACGCGTCATGCGTCGCAGCAACCACACGAGTTCGCATTTGGTGGTCTGCTGAGGGGTATTGGAGTTTTCAATGCGAATTATTGGCTTGTTTCTTGGCCTTTTTGCAGTAGTCAGCCTGACCGGCGCTGTGGCTGCCCTCTCCACTGGATCTGAATTTCAGAGCGGCACAGCAGTTGAGCAGACACTGGTTATCGACAACTAGTCGCCTGACGCTGTCTCTGAAAAGTACGCCTGCAGGCCGCGATTGAGCACCTTTATCGGTCTCTGCATGTCTTCAACATTTCCGAACAGTGCGACACCAGATCCAACCATCCGGTGGCTGTCTCCGTGCGCGTCAAACCGCACCACGCTGNGCCAACTTTCGCCAGTGGGGTCGAAGTCGCTCACGCTGCTCTTCAGCAACGGATACCAGACCATAATCAGTGCGTCCGGGACCATTTCGACGAGCCGCCGGGCAAAGGTCGGCGCGCGATGAAAGTCATCTTTCAGTTCGTATGATGGATCTATCAGGCCGACCAACCGATGGTGTGGCGCAGGAGTGCTGAAGGCTTCAAGCATGCCCTCGTAACCGTCATGCCGCCGTGTGCTGGCCTGACGAAAGGGCGTCATGGCACTTTCTAGCGCCTCGAACTCTTGCCCGTGAGTCTCGAACAGTTGCAGTCGATCGCGNCGACGCAACGCACCCGCGGCAATGCATGGGCTCCCCGGATATTGTTCGATTGCCTCGCCTCGATTCCAGCGAGCAATCACCTCCCGGTAACGGGCCAAGGGCGTTGGTAGCCCGGACCGATCGTAAAGAGCCCCAATGCCACTATGCCATTCCCCTGTTTTGCTGGCCTGTGCGCCCGTGAGATCGTAGAGCCCGCGCCCGGCATGGCTTTCGACATAGGTTAAGGGGCGAGCTTTCTTGGTCAGAAGGCTCAGCAGGGCAAGCACGAAGGTATGTTTGTGGACATCGGCCGGGTTTCCGGCGTGAAACCCATGTTGATAGGACAGCACGAGCGGCAAGGCTCCAATTCTCTGGGGGGCGGCTCTCCTTCGTAAGCGCTAGCGGGCGCCGGAGAAAAGACCTATTTTCTCCTCTATGGACACTAGACCTTTCATAAAGATGCATGGCTTGGGCAACGATTTCGTCATCGTTGACGCCCGCAGTGTGCCTTTTGCCCCGACACCCGCACAGGCGCAACGAATCGCGGACCGGCATTTTGGCATCGGCTGTGATCAATTAATCGTGCTCGAACCACCTCGGCATCAAGCGGCGCAGGTCTTCATGCGCATTTTCAATGCGGACGGCAGCGAGGCCGAGGCCTGTGGCAATGCCACCCGCTGCGTTGCGCGCCTGGGCTTTGAAGAAACGGGCCACAGCCCGGCTGTTGAGACGGTTGCTGGTGTGCTGCCGACGCGGCGATTGAGTGATGGTCGTTTCAGTGTGGGCATGGGTCCGGCGTATTTGGACTGGCAGGCTATTCCGCTGGCGCAGGCAGTCGATACAGCCCATTTACCCGAGCTGGTTCCCGGCTTGGGGCAGGCAGCAGCCGTGTCGGTCGGCAACCCGCATTGCGTGTTCTTTGTCGACGATGCCGAGACGCTGGATTTTGCCCCCATCGGGGCCAAGATCGAGGTCCACGATCTGTTCCCAAACCGCACCAACGTGCAGTTTTTGACCCCAACGGGCCCCAGCAGCATTCGCCAGCGGGTGTGGGAACGTGGGGTCGGTACCACTGGCGCATCCGGGTCGGGTGCCTGCGCCGGGGCCATCGCGGCTATCCGACGTGGATTGGTTACTGGGCCGGTGCAGGTGCAGCTCGACGGAGGCGTGCTTGAGATCGACTGGGACCAGCGCGCTAATCAGATCACCATGACAGGTGGCGCAAGCCACGCCTTTTCCGGTCAGCTCTCTGCGGGTTTGCTCCATGACTGAAGATCGTCGGGTGCTTTCATTTGGGTGTCGGCTCAACATCTACGAGTCGGAAGTTATCAAGCGCCATTTGCCTGATGGGTCAGACACGCTGGTGGTCAACACCTGCGCCGTGACGGCCGAAGCTGAGCGGCAGGCCCGGCAGGCTATCCGTCGCGCGCACCGGCAGAACCCCGACGCCGAAATCGTTGTGACAGGCTGCGCCGCGCAAGTGAACCCAAAGGCCTTTGCCGACATGCCCGAGGTTGCCCGCGTTGTCGGCAATGAGGAAAAGCTTCGCGCCGAGACCTGGCAAACACCGAAAGCGGCAGATAAGGCGGCGGAGCGTGTGCTGGTGCAGGATATTATGGCCGTGCGAGAGACAGTCCCTCACCTGCTTGATGGCTATGTCGAGCACACCCGCGCCTTTGTTCAGGTGCAGACAGGCTGCGATCATCGCTGTACCTTTTGCATCATTCCTTACGGCCGCGGNAACAGCCGGTCTGTGCCGGTGACAGACGTAATCGAGCAGGTTCGGCGGCTGGTGGCCTCCGGCGCGCGCGAAGTGGTGGTCACGGGGGTCGATGTCACGTCNTATGGTGCCGATCTGCCCGGGACACCGACGCTCGGGCAGCTGATCCGCCGCGTGCTGCAGGCCGTGCCTTCACTATCACGGCTACGGTTGTCTTCGCTGGACGCTGTGGAGATGGATGATGACCTTCTCCGGCTCGTTGCTGAAGAGCCACGGCTGATGCCGCACTTTCACCTGAGCCTGCAGGCCGGGGACGATTTGGTGCTCAAGAGAATGAAGCGGCGGCACCTTCGCCATCATGCGGTGGAACTGGCCGCCGAGCTCCGCCGTCGCCGCCCAGATTGTGCGCTCGGCGCTGACATCATTACAGGCTTTCCAACCGAGACCGAGGCTATGTTCGAACGCTCACTGGCGCTGATCGAAGACTGCGGGCTGACCTNCTTGCATGTTTTTCCTTATTCTGAGCGTGAAGGCACGCCCGCCGCGAAAATGCCCGCCGTGGACAAAAAGGTGCGCAAGGAGCGCGCGGCCCGTCTGCGCGCACGCGGAGATCTGGCCCGCAGTGCATTCCTGACGGCGCAACTCGGGCGGACGGCGACGGTTTTATTCGAAAAAGATGGCCTAGGCCGAGCGCCAAACTTTGCTGGTGTTCGCCGGTTGGATGGTCATNGGCCTGTTTCCGGGACGATGGAGACGCTACGCATGGTCGATCTCAATGACGGGATACTGATGGGAGTGCCGCTCTGATGCGCTGGCCTTGGCAACGTAAGAAAGACCTCAAGCCTGCGCAGGAACAGGTGGTTGAGGCCCCGGTAGCAGGGGAAGAGGAAGGGGAAGACGATATCGCAGCACTGGTGCGGGCGACCGTACCAGAAGATGAGCTTGAGGCTGCAGCGGTGCCGGAAACGGTGCCGGAAACGGTGCGAGAACCTGAACCCAAGCTGGAGCCCGCGCCGGAGCCAACACCGGCACCAGAGCGAGAGTCGTGGCTCGCGCGCTTGACCGGTGGGCTGGCTAAGTCCTCCGCTCGTCTGACCGACGGTATTGTCGGCGCCTTGAACCGCCGTAAGCTTGATGACGATGCCCTCGAAGAGCTTGAGGACGCGCTAATCATGGCTGACCTCGGTGCTGCACCGGCCGCCAAGATTGTNGCTGATTTCGCCAAGACCCGTTTTAACAAGGAAGTCACCGACGCGGAAATTCGCGAGGCGTTGGCTGAGCAAATCACGCGGATGCTGCAACCGGTCGAAGTGCCGCTGGAAATCGATACCAGTNACGCGCCTCATGTCATTCTGGTTGTCGGCGTCAATGGNTCAGGCAAGACGACGACCATCGGCAAGCTCAGTCAGCACTTCACCGATGCCGGGCACAGCGTGCTGTTGGCAGCGGGCGATACCTTCCGCGCAGCAGCGATTGAGCAGCTGAAAATCTGGTCCGAGCGAACGGGTGCAACACTGGTAGCGAAGGAGCAGGGGTCCGATGCTGCTGCACTCGCATTTGAAGCGATCGAGATGGCCAAGCAACAGGGGACGGACATCGTCCTGATCGACACCGCGGGGCGGCTGCACAACAAGGCAGATTTGATGGACGAACTAGCCAAGGTTGTCCGCGTGATCCGCAAGGTTCAACCTGATGCGCCGCACGACACCCTGTTGATACTGGATGCAACAACGGGACAAAATGCGCTGTCGCAGGTCGAGATCTTCCGCAAGACGGCGGATATCACCGGTTTGATTGTCACCAAGCTCGACGGCACAGCTAAGGGTGGGGTCATGGTTGCACTGGCGGACAGGTTCGAACTGCCTGTTCATGCGATTGGTGTAGGAGAGTCGGCGGCCGATCTGCAGCCCTTTGACGCCGAGGAATTTGCTCAGGCGTTGACCGGTGTTGAAGCCTGAACCAAGTGTCCTGATTTACGGCAACTGGATCACGTGGTTCTGACTGGACTGTTATCGGCTGTTTAGGCTCAAACCCAAGCCTATCCGACTTCGGGCGATACGTCTGTAGGCGGGCAATTATTNTATGTCGTCTGTTCAAGGAGACCCATCGTGCTTAAGCGCTTTACTGCCATTTTTGTCTTCATTCTGGCCACGGTCGGCCTGAGCACCAACGCACAGGCTCGTTCGGATGAAATCTACGGATTCATGAGCTGGGATGCCGCTGCAGTTCAAGCCGCGATCGTTAACGGTGAGCAGGTTGTCGTCAACGTCTGGGCAGAGTGGTGTCCATCCTGTCGCGCGCAGCGAAAAACGCTTCATGCCGTACTGCAGCAGAATCCGGATGCCTACGCTGACGTGAAGGTATTTGCCATCAACATCGATGACCGCCCCCGCCCGCAGCAGGTTGGTAGTCACCGTATAAGCGGAAGCGCAGCCCGTACCACGCTGATTTTCTTCAACGGCGGTGTTGAAGTTGCGGTCTATGGCGGCCAGCAGGCAGGCCAGATCGCAGACCTTTTGTCCTTCTAATCCTATCGCCCTGTACGACTTGGGCTTGGGTCCGGGCGCTATACTGTGTCAGGGTCTCCTACGATGTGTGGTGGGAGGCCCTTCTTCATTGTGACTGAACAGCGGAAATCCAACTTTGACGCTATTGGCATTGGTGCCATGGTGGGCTTCACCCTGCTCATGGCCATTAATCAGGTGTCGATCAAGTTCGTTAACGACGGTCTACAGCCGGTATTTCAGGCCGGACTGCGATCATTTTTTGCGGCCATTCTGATCACGGCCTTTGTGCTCATCNCTGGGCGGCGCTTCAACTTGCCTCGAGCCGCAATTTTGCCTGCGCTATTTGTCGGTTTCCTGTTCGCAATTGAGTTTCTGTTTCTCTACATCTCACTGGATTTGACCACGGTCAGCCGGACAACGCTGCTGTTTTACACCATGCCGATTTGGATGGCGGTGCTGGCGCATTTCTTTATCCCGGGGGAAAGCCTGTCGCCTATCCGTTGGCTGGGTCTGGGAGTCGCGGTTGCTGGNGTGGTGATTGTGATCGGCGAGCGATTGTTCACTGAAACTGCTGAAACCGGTTTGGGATGGTTGGGAGACGTGCTGTGCCTGCTCGGGGCCTTTGGCTGGGCGCTCCTCGCGCTAACCATTCGCATCACCCCATTTGGCGAGGCTAATAACCAGACCCAGCTGGTATGCCAGCTTGCGGTTTCTGCAGTGATCCTGTTGCCCATCAGCCTTTTGTTCGGGCCGCTGGTGCGGGAGTTCACCCCCATCATGGGGGGTGTGGTCGCGTTTCAGGTCATCGTGGTGGTCTGTTTTGGCTTTACCGCCTGGTTGTGGATCGTGCGGCACTATCCAGCGACGAAAATGGCGTCATTCATCTTTCTAACGCCTGTGTTTGGGGCTGGGCTGGGGGTGTTCCTGCTCGGTGAGGCGCTTAACGGACGCGTGATCGCCGCGCTGCTTTGTGTCAGCCTTGGGATTGTGCTGATCAATCGAAAATGATGTTGTTAAAGCGCCTCTCCGGAGGAGACTGGTGCGAGGGTTTCCAGACGCGGAACCCAGCTCGCCTGCGGGCTATCCTTGATCTTCAGGTAATGGCTGATGGTCTTTTTGCTGGCGGGGAAGGAATAATCCTCCCATGGGATTTCGTCGAACGCGAACCAGCGAACTTCAAGTGATTCTGGTCCAGCTTTTGCCTTACCATCGGGAACATCGGCGTAAAAGAAAACCTGCACCTGCACGATATGGGGTACGGTGAACATGCCCAGCAGGGGGCCAACCTCGATCCGCGCGAGACACTCCTCCCACGTTTCGCGGGCTGCACCCTGCTGCAGTGATTCGCCCTTTTCCATGAAGCCGCCTGGCACGGTCCAGTACCCTCGGCGTGGCTCGATCGCCCGTCGTGCCAACAGGATACGGTTTTCGAAGATCGGCAGGGCACCAACGACGACGCGCGGGTTATGGTAGTCGATGAANCCGCAGTGGTCGCAGATGGCACGTTCAATGTGATCACCCTCAGGCACGGTGCGGTGAAAGCTCGGGTCCAGCCGCTGATCTGTCGCTGCTTGATCGTTCACGGGCGGCTCCTTGTCCGGTTTATTTCGTGGTCGCAGTTGCAGGCCCAGCGGCGCGTTCGAGCGCGGCAACGCCGGGCAGGGTCCTGCCCTCCATCCATTCAAGGAACGCACCCCCCGCAGTACTGACATAGGTCAGGTCGGCCTCGACACCAGCGGCAGCCAATGCAGCGACGGTATCACCGCCCCCGGCGACTGACACCAAACCGCGTTCAAGCGTGGCACGGGCGATTTCATCTGCCACCGTGAAAGTGGCAGTACCGAAGGGGTCGAACTCGAAGGCGCCCAGCGGTCCGTTCCAGATGACGGTCGCAACCTCGCCGAGACGGTCGATCAGGCTCTGGGTAGCGAAGGGGCCGTAGTCGAGAATCATGTGTGTTTCGAGCACGTCGTCTACGGTGGTGATAAAAGACTGATCGCCGCCATCGATAGACTCGGCGACGGCGGCGTCTTCGGGCAGAAACAGCTGGCAGCCAGAGGTCTTGGCAGCGGCAATAATCTCCCGCGCGGTGTCTAAGAGGTCGGCTTCGACCAGACTGCGACCAAGGTTGTAACCGGCGGCGAGCAGGAAGGTGTTNGCCATGCCACCGCCGATCACCAACAAGTCAACCCGGGTCACAAGATGCCGAAGCGCGTCGATTTTGGTGGAGACCTTTGACCCACCAACGATGGCGGCCAGTGGCCGTCGTGGGTTATCCAGGGCGGCACTGAGGTTGGACAGCTCCGCTTCCATGGCCAAACCAGCGACGGCGGGCAGATGGTGGGTGATGCCTTCGGTTGAAGCATGCGCCCGGTGCGCGGCTGAGAAGGCGTCGTTCACGTAGAGATCACCAAGCGCGGCCATTTCTGCGCTAAGTCCGGGGTCGTTGGCTTCTTCACCGGGGTGAAACCGGGTGTTTTCCAGCACGATAACACCCCCAGCATGCAGGAAGTCTATCCCGGTGCGCGCCTGGGTTCCGATGCAATCCCCGGCGAAGGAAACCTCTCGCCCGAGCAGGCCACCCAGCGCCTCGGCCACCGGGCGCAGAGACATCTCGGGTACAATCTTCCCCTTCGGCCGGCCAAAGTGACTGAGCACGGCAACCTTTGCCCCGGCATCGGTCAGGTGCTGGAGGGTCGGCCGCAGTCGGTCGAGCCGGGTCGTGTCTGTGATCTGCGTACCGTCGGAGGGCACGTTGAGGTCGGCGCGGACAAGTATAGTTTTTCCGGCTACAGTAATATCGTTCAGGGTCAGAAAGCGGGCCATGGTCGAGTTGGGTCCTGTTGCCTGGGGTTGGGGTTATGCTTTGACTTCGGCTCTGGCTCTTTCTTCAGCTTCAGCTCCAGCTCCAGCTTCAGCTTTCCGTCTAGCCAGTGACTACGGTCTGGATTCGCTCGACGGTGGCATCACTGACGCTTAACCCAAGTTTGGACCGTCGCCAGAGCACATCTTCAGCAGTCCGAGCGTATTCGCGCGATCGCAGGTGATCGATTTCTCCCCGCCAGACCCCGTTGCCGAGGTCCTCGCCCCGGTTGGTTGCGATATCTCTGGCGAACGAACCATAATTGCGCAACAGCCGCCAGCTGACCCGGGGGTCAAGGTCGGGGAATTCACGCCGGAAGTCGGACAGTGCCGCCGCAAAATCAAGCCCGATGTCTCCCCCAGGGAGCAGTGCACCCTTGGTCCACGATGGCGCGAGATCAAAGAACGGCTTGAAGTGGTCGACGGCCTCTTCGGACAGTTCGCGGTAGGCGGTGAGTTTACCCCCAAAGATGGTCAGCAGAGGCGCTTGTCCGCCTTCACCGCCACCACGTTGCGACCCCGGTTTGCTCTCCAGGCGGAAGGAGTAGTCGCGGCTGACTTTGGCGGCGGCTTTGCCTTCCTCGAACAACAGCGGGCGGACACCGGCATAGGTCCAGACCACGTCAGCATCACTGAGCGTCTTACGGAAGTAGCGGTTAACAGCATCGAGCATGTAGGTTTGCTCGTCGGCCGTGCAATGGACGGCGCGGGGGTCATCGGTGTGCTCGACGTCAGTGGTGCCGATCAGGGTGAAATCCTGCTCATAGGGGATGGCGAACAGAATTCGGCCGTCAGTGTTCTGGAAGATATAGGCATGATCGCCTTCAAAGGCTTTGCGCACCACGATGTGTGAGCCACGGACAAGTCGCAGTTGTGCAGGCTTGTTCGCGCCCATTACCTGTGCGTCGACCTGCGCTGCCCAAGGTCCAGCAGCGTTGACCAGCGCCTGCGACCTAATCTGCATCTGGCCGCCGTCTTCGGCCTTCAGCGTCAGGATCCATTGGCTGCCATCTTCGCTGCGGCGGGCTTTGGTGACGGCGGTACGTGTGCGCACGGTTGCGCCGCGCGCTTCTGCGTCCATCGCGTTGAGCACCACAAGCCGCGCGTCCTGCACCCAACAGTCGGAATAGAGGAAGCCGCGCTTTACCCAGTCCTGCAATGGAGCGCCTTCTACACCGGAGCGCAGGGACAGCCCGCACGAACCAGGCAGAAGTTCGCGCTTNCCCAGGCGGTCGTAGAGGAACAGCCCCGCTCGGATCATCATGAACGGACGCTGTTCCGGGGAGTGCGGCAGGCAGAAGCGCAAGGGCCAGACGATGTGTGGCGCCGCGCGCATGATTACTTCCCGCTCAGCCAGTGCCTCGCCCACCATTTTGAACTCGTAGTTCTCCAGATAGCGCAGGCCGCCGTGGATCAGCTTGGTCGACGCCGACGACGTGCCGCTTGCGAAGTCCTTAGCTTCGATGAGCAGAGTCTTCAGCCCGCGACCCTGTGCATCCCGGGCGATGCCGGTGCCGTTCACGCCACCGCCGATGACCGCCAGATCGTAGTGCTCTTGGGTACTCATGGTCGTTTCCTGCTGCTGGCCTTTTCCATCTGATGTTGCGGGTCATTGTGCAGATTGGCCTCCTCCCCGGGGGGGGGAGGAGCGATGGTCTGCCCCAGGTGCCCCTCAGGCTTGGTCGATGATGTGGAGGTATGAGCCCAGAGTATTACCCTTCTGGTGCCCCTGTCGCCCCAGATTTTTGTCTCTGCTGTCCCACGCGGTGAACAGGTTCGCTGGCTCAAGCTCTTCAGCGGTAGATGCGTGGAACTCGTGCCCTCTTAGCCGGGCACCCAGCCAGAAGTCTTCCGGCGCTGCGATGGATCGATAGCCAAGCCTTCGGATAGCCCCGTTCTGATAGTGGGTGACTACAGGCAGTAGCCCGGCCATGGCGTGACGGACGCCGTTCACGGTCATGGCCTGCCCCAGCACCATGTAGCCTCCACACTCGCCATAGATCGGGGTTCCGCGCGCGTGGTGAGCGCGCAGGGAGGCGAGGAAGACATCCGCGGCCGCAAGCTGTGTGGCGTGTAGCTCCGGGTAGCCCCCGGGGAGGAAGATGAAATCGGTGTCGTCTGGGATGGCCTCATTGGCCAGCGGAGAGAAGGTGCGGATAGGCCCTTTGTCATCGCGCAGTTGCTGTGAAATGGCAGGGGCACCTTTGTCACCGGTACTGGACCAGTGTGGGTAGACAAAGGAGAAGGCGTCGTCACGGGCGACGGCTACGCGCCCGCCAGCGGGGAACCCCGTTTGCGCGCTGGATTTGGCGGCTTTTATGCTGCCCGGTAGCGGGCCTGCCACGTGCTGCAGGGTGCTGAGGTCGATGAAGCTTGGGACGAGTTGGGCAAGGCGTTCAGCCTGCGCTGCCATGTCTGGTAAATCTCGTGGCAGGGTCAAACCGAGGTGGCGGGCTGGCCATTCGAGCCAAGACAGACGGGGCACAGCGCCGAGCACTGGGATCTCTGGTATGTGGGTTGAGAGGGCTTGCGAAAGAAGAGTGCTATGCCGGTCAGAGCCGACGCGGTTAAGGATGACCCCCGCGATCCGGATTTCTGGATCGAAGCCGGCAAAGCCCTGGACCAGCGCAGCGACGGATTGCGACTGACCCTTGGCGTCGACGATCAACACCACCGGCAGGTCAAGCTGCTGCGCCAGCGCTGCGGTGGAGCCATTGCCGCGCCTTGACGATACCTGGTTTGACCCGGGTGCACCTGCACCTGTCCCAACACCATCGAACAGACCCATGACCCCTTCTATCAGGCACAGATCAGCGTCTGCACTCCATTGATCAATGATGCCATGGAGTGTCTCTGGCCGCATTGCCCAGGGGTCGAGGTTGGGGCAGAGCCTGTCGGTGGCGATACCGTGAAACACTGGATCGATGTAGTCGGGGCCGGTCTTGAAGGCTTGGACTGCCACCCCAGCCGCTCGCAGCGCTGCAAGCAGACCGAAGGTCAGGCTGGTTTTCCCGGAGCCGGAGGACGGGGCGGCGAGGATGAGACCTCTGGCCATGTCACCCGCTGCCCTTGCCGGCTGCCTCGTTCCAGTGCAAGTGATCCGACAGTGGAACCACGTCGCCGACAACGATCAGCGACGGAGGATGCAGCCCAGCAGCCGACACGTCCTTTGCGCAGGCGCCGAGTGTGGTCATCAGCACGGCCTGGTCTTCATAAGTGGCCTTGCAGACGACGGCGACCGGCTGATCGCTCGACCGTCCTGCAGCCATCAGGCGGCGGGTGATNTGCTCGACATGGCGGATGCCCATGAAGATGACAAGGACTGGTGAGCCTTTGGCCAATGCCTCCCAGTCGAGGCGTTCATCAGGCATATCGCCAGTCATGGAGTGGCCGGTGACGAAGGAAACGGCTGCGTTCACGTCGCGGTGTGTGACTGGGATCCCGGCATAGGCTAGACCACCGATGCCGGCGGAAATTCCGGGTACGACGCGGAAGGGAATGCCGGCTTCCCGCAGGGTCAGACACTCTTCTCCTCCGCGGCCGAAGACGAAGGGATCGCCGCCCTTTAGCCGGACGACACGCTTTCCGCGGCCACCACTGCTGCCATCACCCCGTGCAATCTCTATAAGGCGCTGGGTGATGTCTGCCTGCTTTGGTGATGGTCGTCCGCCGCGCTTGCCAGCGAATACGATTTCTGCCCCCTCAGGCGCGAGGGAGAGCAGGCGCTCGTCGACAAGTGCGTCGTAAACGACAGCGTCGGCTTGTCGTAGTGCTTCGGCGCCGAGGAGCGAGATCAGGCCGGGGTCACCCGGGCCAGCGCCGACAAGCCAGACCCAGCCCGGTAAGATCGGTGGAAAGGTATAGTCTCGAATCATGGTGGCAAATCAGCACAGATCATGCCGAGCCGCCTAGAGGGAAAGGATGCATGGCACGGGCGAGATTGTTGCGCGCTNGGGCCGCGGCCGCTTTGCGGCCATCGGCCCTCACCCGCGCAACTCAATGGGTGGGTGGTCGAATTCTGCAAGGTCATTGAAGGCTTGGGACGGTTTTTAACCTTTCGGGCGGGAGCCGTCTGCATGCTGCCGTGCCCATTAGGGAAGTCCGAGTCTGAAAAGGTACGGATTTTTACGCTTACCGGGTTGCGCCGACTTGCCCCCGACCGCGCTTCGCGCGGCGGGGTCAAGCGTCGCGCAACCCGAGGTCAAAGACCCCCACGCCGGACACCGTCCGGCGTGCCTGTTTGACTGCGCGGGGGAGATTTGTAAGCCGCGAAGCGGCGTCAAATCGAGCCCGCAACCTCTTCTTCTCGCTTACTACGCTCCGAAACGGACAAGTTTGAGCCCTTTATCGAAGCATATCAGCCCGTTAAATATCTAACGCGTTTTGGCAAAACGAAAATAATTCAAGATCTTCCGAAGGAGCTGCGAGCAGACCTGTTTTGTTCGTAGCCGTGCCGAGCGGGTGACGCGCTCAGTCCTCGACCGCTTCGCGGCCTTGGGTGTTCGCACGCGTTGCCTCAACCTGCGGCCCAAGAACGCTCAAGCCCTTGGCGCTCAAGATCAATTCGTGTGGATTAGCGCCAGTTATTCGCACGCAGAGGCTTGGCAAGAACCCTCTAAACAGGCTTTTGTTCCCATATGAGCGTTTCGACTGTACCGACCCCCAAGCGACCCGAGGAAACCACTGCCCTGCGCCGGGGATGGACCACGGGTGCCTGCGCTGCTGCTGCATCGGCTTCAGCCTTTGAGGCGCTATCCGGTCGCGGCTTTGAAGACCCGGTCACGCTCAGCCTCCCCGGTGGTCAGACTCCGGCTTTTGTGCTTGCCCACGAGGCCCGCTCGCCAGACCTTTCACAGCCCTGGGCCGAGGCTGGGATCATCAAAGATGCAGGCGACGACCCGGATGTTACTCATGGAGCCTTGGTCACCGCCCGCCTTCGTCCCGGTGTGGCTGGAAGTGGCCTGCATTTTGAAGCCGGCGAAGGCGTTGGCACCGTCACCAAACCAGGTCTCCCCATCCCTGTTGGCGAACCTTCCATCACTCCTGGTCCACGAGAGCAGATCGCCGCTGCTCTGCAAGCGCGCAACGGCGGTCAGGTGCCTGATATGATCATTACTCTCTCGATCCCTGGGGGTGAGGTTATGGCCCAGCAGACGCTCAATCCTCGGCTGGGCGTTCTCGGTGGATTGTCGATTCTGGGTACCACCGGAATTGTGATCCCCTATTCCTGTAGCTCGTGGATTCACTCCATCCATCGCGGCATAGATGTCGCCCGCGCGCTCGGTCTCACGCACGTGATCGGCTCTACCGGCGACAGGTCAGAGCAGGCCGCCCGCCAGCTATTCAAGGCCTCGGACGAAAGCCTTCTAGACATGGGTGACTTTGCTGGTGGCATGCTTAAATATCTCGCGCGCCATCCTGTTCCGCGCGTGACCATCGCTGGTGGTATCGGCAAACTAACCAAACTCGCCCAAGGTGCGCTCGACCTGCATTCTGGCCGGTCGCAGGTCGATATAGGTTATCTCACTGAGCTGATCGACGCCCATCACCCCGGCGTTCCCGTCGATTGGTCCGAGATCGACACGGCTGCTCAGGCGTTGTTGGCCTGTGACACGGCTGGCTTGCCTCTGGGTGATCTCGTCGCCGCTAAAGCCCAGCAAACAGCACAGATGGTGCTCAGCGCCGAGTCCCGCGTTGATATCCTCGTCTTTGACCGCAGTGGTAGGCTGGTGGGACGTGCCGACTAAACCCAGCCACCATGCCCTGATCCTCGGTGGTACCCGCGACGCCCGGCAGCTCGCAGAAGCCCTAGCCACGGCCGGCCTGAGAGTGACCTATGCACTGCATGCGCCAACAGGAGCTGTCGCAACGCCCGCAGGCTGCAGCCTTCATACAGGTTCTTTTGGTGGCGAAAGCGGCCTTGCCGATTTCATAGAGACGCGGGCCGTAACGCTTTGGATCAACGCGCTCCACCCACACGCTGCGCTAATGCAGGCGCGAACTGTCGCGCTGGCTCCGCGCCTCGGCCTACCGTTCTACCGGCTCGAAAGACCGCTTTGGCGTCCAACGTCAAGCGACCGCTGGCACCAGCACATCAGCGTCGAGGCACTGATCGAAGAGGTTGCCAATACCAAGCCAGGGGCCGGCCCCTCGGTTGGACTGCGATCCCAAACAGATGCCCAACCAAACACGCGCGACCAAACCAAACCGAAAAGAGTCGCCGCCGCACACCGGCTGTTGCTCACGGTCGGGCCCCAGTCGCTGGCTGATTTCCTGCCGTTGGCGGCACCCCCGGTTAAAGCCCGGCTGTTCACCCGTCGCTTTGACACGAACCGTGGTTCAGAATTTGATGCCCTTGTGACCTGGATCGATGGTTTACCAGATCCCAGTCGAGATGCGGAAACCGCCCTGATCGAGTCCTACCAGATCACCGCGTTGGTCACCAAGAACAGCGGTGGGCCCCGACCCGCCAAGCTCGACGCCGCCGCCGCATTTGGTTTACCAGTGTTCCTGCTCAGCCCGCCTCAGGTTGAGGGCCCCGCTTACACCCGTTGGCCGGATATCAGGGACGCTGTGTTGGCAGTGACGGATTTGCGATAGATTGAGTCTCGCCCAACGCCATTGATCGCCTGCTTTGGACTTAAGGTCTCTGCCATGACAACTGTGGAACCCGCCCCAGCACCGACCCTGCAGCCGGTGTCCGACGATGAAGAACGTCGCCCCAGCCACCGCCGTACCAACAGACGGCGCGGCGCCAGCGCGCGACGTATGATTGATACCACCGTTCCCAGCCCCTGCATCCAGATATGTCAGATCGACAAGGCGCAAAAGCTGTGTACGGGCTGTAAGCGCAGCATCGATGAAATCCGAGATTGGATGATCATGACGGCGGATGAAAAGCGCAGTGTCCTTGCCGCGCTAAACGATCGGTAGACACGCATGAGGCTGCACCTCGTCCTCGGCGGTGCGCGCTCGGGCAAATCCGCATTCGCAGAATCCGTCGCCCTTGCGGCGAGTCACGAACGCGCTGACTTGCCAGCAACCGATCAAGATGGCGAAACGGCGCGCGCACAGAACGGACCGCGCATCTACCTCGCCACCAGTCGAGTCTACGACGACATGCACGCCGAGCGCATCGCCCGACACCGTGAGTCGCGTGATTCCGATTGGCAGTTGCATGAAGAACCCGTCGCGTTGTCGGAAGCGCTGACCCGTCTGGATCGTCCGGACACGGTAATCCTGGTGGACTGTCTGACGCTATGGCTCACAAACCTGCTGCTCGATAAGGAGGATATCGGAAACCACATCGAGCGTTTAGAACAGACGCTCCCTGCTATGTCGGCGCATGTCATTCTTGTGGCCAACGAAGTGGGCTTGAGCGTGGCGCCGGAAACAGCGCTGGGTAATACCTTTCGCGATGAAGCCGGCCTGCTTAACCAGCGCATGGCTGCCATTGTGGATCGTGTAGACTTTATTGCGGCAGGGTTGCCGCTGAGACTGAAGGGATAGAGCCGTGGCTCAAAAGGTGCCAGTAACTGTCGTCACCGGTTTTCTCGGAGCGGGCAAAACCAGCCTGATCCGGCATTGGCTGGAGAACGCGGGGGGTCGTCGCATTGCGCTGATTGTCAACGAATTTGGCGATGTCGGTGTCGATGGTGAAATTCTGCGCGGCTGTGGCATCGAGAGCTGCTCTGACGATGACATTATGGAGCTGGCCAATGGCTGCCTGTGCTGCACGGTTGCTGATGATTTTGTGCCCACGATGGAAGCCCTACTCGATCGTGAAAATCCGCCCGAACACATCGTGATTGAAACCAGCGGGCTGGCGCTGCCCAAGCCTCTGGTCAAAGCTGTAGATTGGCCGACTCTTCGGCCGCGTGTGACTGTCGACGGCGTGGTGACGGTTGTCGATGGCCGGGCGGTGGCTGACGGCCTCTTTGCGCCGGACCCGATCGCGGTACAGGCCGCGCGTGAGGCCGATGAGGCCATCGACCACGAAACGCCACTCGAAGAGCTTTTCGAGGAACAGCTGGGCTGCGCAGACCTGATTATCGTCAACAAGACCGACCTCATTGCAGAAGCCGACTGGTCTGATATCGAAGGCCGCGTTCGCGAAGATGCTCGTGATGGTGCGGGGCTGATTAAGTCCAGCTACGGTGCCGTTCCACCGGCCGTAGCGCTGGGACTTGACGCTGCTGCAGAAGACGACCTCGACAGCCGACCATCGCACCACGACGACGGTCACGAACACGACCACGACGATTTTGACAGTCGGGTCTTCCACCTTGGAGAGATGAGGTCAGAAACCGCCTTTCAGGCCGCACTGGAAAGCATCGCGGGCAACTTTAAGCTACTTCGTGCCAAGGGCTTTATCGCCATCGAAGGCAAACCGCGCCGGTTCGCGCTGCAGGGCGTGGGAACGCGGTTCCAAGGCTACTTCGACCGCGAATGGCGCCCAGATGAAAGCCGCGGCACGGCTATTGTCTGCATTGGTGAACACGATCTGGATTGGCCTGGTATCACCAATGCAGTCAATGCGATTTCCGCTTAAGCTGGGGCTGTCCCGTGCACCTGCTTGCCGCCCAGCCTGGCGCCCTCAGCGATAATGACGAGGCCATCGACCTCGAACAGTCGCCGGGGGATATCGTGTTTCTCTCTGCTGCAGATACTGACCTTTCACTGATTACGACAGCGCAGGAAGCGCGGTTGGCAGAGCACCCAGAGGCGCCCACCCTGCGTGCTGCCAATCTGATGCAGCTTCAGCACCCGATGAGTGTTGACCTGTACCTTGAACGCGTCGTGCGACAGGCCCGGGTCGTCGTGGTGCGCTTGCTCGGCGGTAGGGCCTACTGGCCTTATGGTGTCGAGCAGTTGGTGGCTGCTTGCCAGGCTTCGAGTGCAGCGCTGGCGTTGCTCCCTGGGGATGATCGAGAGGATGCCGAACTGCGCGGTTGGTCCGGCCTTGACGCCGCCACATATGATGCGCTTTGGTCCCTGCTTGGGCAGGGTGGGGCGATCAATGCCCGCGCCTTTGTCGATGCGCTTGGTGCACTGGCTGCACGTGATCGCGGCGATGCGCAGATCACCATTCGAGCAGCGGAGACCCTGCCGGAAAACGGTCTGCTTTACCCATTACGAGGCGATGCCATCACCGGGGGTGAATCGGATTCGCCTATAGTGCCCCTGGTGTTCTACCGCGCCTTGGTGCAGGCGGGTGATCTTGCTCCCGTGCAGGCACTGGCCGAAGCGCTGAGCGCGCGCGGCTTGTCCCCTTTACCGATCTTTCTGAAGAGCCTGAAAGACGCTGAATCCCGCGCCTTCCTCGCTGCGACCTTCGCCCAGGCTCCGCCAAGCGTGATCCTTAATTTTACGGCCTTTTCCGCGGCCAAGCCCGGACAGGCCAGCGATGACAGTCCCTTTGGCGTCGACGCTCCCGTCATACAGGCCGTGCTCTCCGGTGGATCACGGGAGGCCTGGCAAGAGGGCACGCAGGGTCTCGGCCCGCGTGATCTTGCCATGAACGTGGTGCTGCCCGAGGTTGATGGCCGTATTCTCAGCCGGGCCGTCTCCTTCAAATCGGCGGGTACGCCGTCCCCGGCGACGGAGTGTTCGGTGGTTCGGCACCAACCGCTGCCTGATCGGATCGACTGGGTGGCCGGGCTGGCGGAAAGCTGGGCCCGCCTACGCGCCTGCGCGCCCGCGGAACGGGGTGTTGCGCTGGTGCTTGCCAACTACCCCAACAAGGACAGTCGCATTGCCAACGGCGTCGGTCTCGATGCCCCTGCAAGTACAACCGGGCTTCTGCAGGCTCTGTTGCAAGCGGGCTATGACATCGGCGATGCGCCCACGGCACCCGATGCCTTGATGCAGCTGCTTCTCAGTGGCCCGACCAATCTTGACCCCGGCCGAAACGCCACCACCACTCTGCATTTGTCAGCATCCGAATATGCCGCCTTCTTCGACCAGCTTGACGCGGGCGTACGCACGGCCGTCAAGGCGCGCTGGGGCGATCCGGCGGAGGATCCGTTTTGGAACGGCACCGGCTTCCACCTTGCTTTGCACCGCTTCGGCAACATCTTGATCGGGATTCAGCCTCAACGAGGCTACCACCTGGATATCGAAGGCACCTACCACGACCCCGATTTAGTGCCACCGCACGGCTATCTCGCCTTTTACGCCGCGATTCGAGCCCAGGCCCATGCCGTGATCCATGTTGGCAAACACGGCAATCTCGAATGGCTGCCGGGCAAGGCGCTGGCGCTGTCCAAGGGCTGCTTCCCTGATGCCGTCCTTGGGCCTATGCCGCAGCTCTATCCTTTCATCGTCAATGACCCGGGGGAAGGATCACAAGCCAAACGGCGAACCGCCGCTGTCGTCATCGATCACCTGACCCCACCACTGACCCGGGCAGGGCTGCACGGCGATTTGTCGGCGTTGGAGGCAGACGTCGACGAGTACTTTCAGGCCGCTGGACTCCACCCGGCAAGGGCCGAGTTGCTCGCGCGGGATATTGCTGAGAAGGTTCACGATTTCGGGCTGACCGATGACCTCGGACTAACGGACGGTGACGGTGATGCAGCCGTTTTGGGTAAGCTTGATGGCTTTCTGTGCGACCTCAAGGATCTGCAAATTCGCGATGGCCTGCATATTTTCGGCGCTGCGCCGACTGGGCCACAGCGCCGCGATTTGCTGCTGGCTCTAGCCCGGCCCGGGTTCGATAACCAACCGTCGTACATCGATGAACTGGCGCGCGCCGCGGGTATAGACGCGCGGCTGCTCAGCCTGGATCCGGGGCAGGTGCTGGCCGTTGAGGGGAATGAGGGACGCCGCACGGTCGCCGATCAAGTTGAGGCGCTAGAAGAGCAGGCCCGGGAAATTCTGGATGGCACCTCGCCAGCCCCGTCAGTGGCGGCTTCGACGCTGTTCGCGGCGATTGAAACTGTTATTGCGCCGCTGATCGATGATTCAGCGATGCGGGAACTGTCAGCGACTCTTCAAGGCCTCAATGGCCGTTTCGTCCCACCAGGTCCTTCTGGTGCGCCCACCAGGGGCCGACTTGATGTACTACCGACGGGCCGTAACTTCTTCTCCGTAGATACGCGGGCGGTGCCAACTCACGCGGCTTGGCGACTTGGTTGGAAGTCGGCTTCGCTGCTGGTTGAGCGCTATGCACAGGATCACGGTGATTGGCCTCGTCGCATGCTGCTTTCATGTTGGGGCACGGCGAACATGCGGAGTGGAGGTGAGGATGTCGCGCAGGCGTTGGCTCTTCTCGGCGTGAAGCCGCAATGGGATACGACCAGCGGCCGGGTGACGGGCTTCGACGTGCTGCCACTTGACGTGCTCAACCGGCCGCGCGTGGATGTGACGCTGCGTGTTTCGGGCTTTTTCCGCGATGCCTTTCCGGGATTGATGGACCTGTTTGATGCGGCCGTGAAGGCCGTCGCGGCGCTTGATGAAACCGCTGGTGAAGACGAAGCCCAAAACCCGCTTGCCGCACGCGTCCGCGCAGAGGCTACCCGGCTGCAGGCCAGTGGGATTGACCCCGCCCAGGCTCAGCGGCAAGCGAGTTTTAGGGTGTTTGGCTCCAAACCCGGTGCCTATGGTGCGGGGCTACAAGCACTGATCGACAGTGGCGCATGGCAGGAGCCGGCCAAGTTGGCCGAGGCCTTTCTGAGCTGGTCTTCATTTGCTTATGGCCAGCGGGTCCAGGGGCAGGCGGCCGGTGAGGCGCTGCGTGGTCAGCTGCGTGACGTCGAAGCGGTAATTCACAATCAGGACAACCGTGAACACGACATTCTCGACAGCGATGACTATTACCAGTTCGAGGGCGGAGCCTTTACCGCAATCCGGCACCTCTCCGGGCAGGCACCTGCGGCTTATCACAATGACCATTCCGAGCCCGACCGTCTGCGCATCCGGTCGCTGTCCGAAGAAATGAGCCGGATTGTGCGTGGCCGTGCCACCAATCCGAAGTGGATCGAAGGCGTCATGCGCCATGGGTACAAAGGCGCCTTTGAGATGGCGGCCACGCTGGATTATCTCTTTGCTTTCGCCGCAACCACCGACGCGGTTTCGCCCGATCATTTTCAAGCGCTCTACGATGCCACCTTGGCACAGGATCACGTGCGTGATTTCATAGCCCAGTATAACCCCGATGCGCTCAGAGACATGGCAGATCGGTATCTGGAAGCCATTCGGCGTGGGTTCTGGACCCCACGCTCGAACACGGCCGGGGCCGCACTCGCGGGCTGGTCCAGTGGAGAAGAACAAGCATGGCACTGAAGCGCCCTGAGGGCATGACCGACGAGGAATTCATCGAACGCGCCAATGAAAAGGCGCGAAAGAAGAAGGCCGCTCGCGATAAGATCCTCGCCACCAAAACCATCGAAAAGGGTCTGCTCATCATCCACACTGGGCCAGGCAAGGGTAAGTCTACCGCCGCTTTTGGCATGGTCTTCCGGGCGCTGGGCAACGGCATGAAAGTTGGGGTGGTGCAGTTCGTCAAAGGCAAATGGGAGACCGGTGAACGTGCTGTGCTGGAGAAGTTTCCCGATCAGTGTGTTATCCGCTCGATGGGCGAAGGCTTTACCTGGGAGACGCAGGACCGGGAACGAGACATCGCCGCGGCGAAGGCAGCCTGGTCCATGGCAATGGAGATGATCAACGACCCCAGCTTTGACATGGTGCTGCTCGATGAGCTTAACATCTGCCTGCGCTATGAGTATCTGGATCTGGAAGAGGTCGTGGCCGCGTTGCAGGCACGACGCGAGATGCTACACGTTATCGTTACGGGCCGTAATGCCAAAGATGCACTCATTGATGCGGCGGATCTGGTCACGGAAATGGGGCAGGTTAAGCATCCCTTCCGCGAGCAGAATGTGAAGGCACAAGTGGGCGTGGAGTTCTGAGTATGCCGGGCCGGACGCCAGCCCTCATGCTGCTGGGCACCGGGTCAGACGTCGGTAAGTCGCTGGTCGCGACCGGGTTGTGCCGCGCATTTACCAGACGCGGGCTGCAGGTGGCACCGTTCAAGCCGCAGAATATGTCCAACAACGCAGCCGTCACAGGCGACGGCGGCGAAATCGGACGGGCGCAAGCGCTGCAAGCGCGGGCCTGCGGTCGCCAACCCCATACCGACATGAACCCGGTACTGCTCAAGCCTCAGAGTGAGACGGGTGCGCAAATTGTGGTGCAAGGGCGGGTGCGCGGATCGGCCCGAGGTGCAGAGTATCAGGCCATAAAAGGCAGCCTGATGCCTGATGTGCTGGATAGCTTCCATCGTCTTAGCCAGAGCGCTGATCTGGTGATTGTCGAGGGTGCGGGCAGTGCTTCGGAGCTGAACCTGCGCGCTGGTGATATTGCTAATTGGGGCTTTGCCCGCGCGGCCTTGGTCCCAACGGTGCTGGTTGGTGACATTGATCGCGGCGGGGTGATCGCAAACATCATTGGCACCCACCAGTTGGTATCCCGCGAAGACCGCGCCTTGCTGCGTGGCTTTATGATCAACAAATTTCGCGGGGATACCAGCTTGTTTGTCAGCGGTAGTGCTCTGATCCGCCGCGAAACTGGGCTGCGGGACCTCGGTATCATCCCGTTCTTCCCACCCGCCCGCGACCTGCCGGCCGAAGATGTCCTGGCGCTGGATCGGGGCGTGATTACAAAGCCTGGTGTGCGGGTCAAAATTGCGGTGCTGCGTCTGGCGCGGATTTCTAACTTCGATGATTTTGACCCACTGGCTGCCGAGCCGGAGGTCGAGCTGGTTTTTGTTCAGCCCGGGGAAGTGGTGCCAGCGGACGCTGATCTGATCATTCTGCCGGGATCAAAGGCAACACTGTCCGATCTCGCATTTGTTCGGGAGCAGGGCTGGGACGTTGACCTGCAGGCACACGTGCGACACGGGAAGCCGGTGCTGGGCATCTGTGGCGGATATCAGATGTTGGGCCTCCGGGTTGCTGACCCTGAAGGGATCGAAGGTCCGCCCTCTGAAGCGCTAGGGCTGGGGCTGTTGCCGGTAGAAACGGTGATGAAGGGCCCCAAAACACTGGTCGAGACCAGCGGCACTCACCCGGCCAGTGGCGCGGGCGTTGTGGGCTATGAAATGCATATGGGCGTCACCACGCCGACCGATACAGCTCGCCCGCCCCAACCGATGCTCCGTCTTGGCGTCGACGGCCAACCGCAGCCCGACGGCGCGGTGCACGGAGCGGTTCAGGGCTGTTACCTCCATGGTCTCTTCAGCAGCGACGGTTTCCGGGCAGCGTTTTTGGCCAGCCTCGACCCGGAACTACAGAGCGAACTGGCCTTCGAAGCCCGTGTCGACGCTACGCTCGACGCGCTCGCTGCACATTTCGAAGACAGTTTGGATCTCGATCAAGTCTGGGATCTGGCCTGCGCCGGCTAAGAGTTCGATTTCGCCTCGTCTCCCTTACAGGAGGGTCAGCAGCAATAGTCCTGCGACGACTGCTGTCATCACCACGCCGCACCGAAAATAAAGTGCTAGTGCTCGTCGGATATCACCACTGTTCAGCGCTCGCCGGCCAGTACCCATAGGGGGATCATCGCTCCAGCCCGTGTCATACTTGCGCGGCCCGGCAAGGGAGAGGTCCAAACCAGCGGCAAAGGCGGCTTCTGGCCAGCCGGCATTGGGGGATCGGTGTCGCGGTGCCGCTTCGGCCATCACTCGCCAGCCTCCACCCGCGACGAGACAGACCAGCGCTCCGGTCAGCCGCGCCGGGATCCAGTTGATGGCATCGTCTAGACGCGCAGATGCCTTGCCAAAGTCCTCAAAGCGGTCATTGCGATAGCCCCACATACTGTCCAGCGTGTTCACGGCCTTGTAGGCAAGCAGGCCGGGCAGGCCGAAGACCAAACCCCAAAACAGGGGCGCGGTTACGCCGTCGGAGAAGTTCTCCGCCAGTGATTCGATTGCGGCGCGGGAGATGCCGGCTTCGTCGAGCGCCTCAGGGTCTCGACCGACGATATGGGCAACGGCTTCTCGGCCCCCCGACACCCCACTTTGATCGAGGCCATTGGCCACCCGCCCGACGAACTGAGCTAGTGTTGAGAACGCGACGAGGATCAGCCCAAGGGCGAAGAACATCAGCGCATAGGCCCAGGCTGGTAGAAACACGAAAGCGAGCACACCCAGGCCGTCGGCCAGGCCTACGAGTACCAGCCAGGCCCACAGACCCCGACGGCGGCGCACATCCTTGGTAAGACCGGCGTCATTCAACAGGCGTTCGACCCATGAGATAAGTCCACCGAAGGCTACGACAGGATGCCAACGGGGCTCAAAACTGCGGCCAAGCCGATAAAACAGCAGCTCTGACAGCATTACGGCAGCTAGCACCCCCGCGTTCAGGGCAATAAAGTCGAAGATCGTGGTTATCATGACGCCAGAAATACAGCACGCGCCGCACTGTGTCGCGTCAAAGTGGACTGCTCCGTGCTGCTCTTCCGCGCTAAATGAGCTGAAACTCAGGAATCATTGTACCGGGGAGCAAAAGTCATGAAGACAGGCGTAATGGTGTGCGGCCACGGCAGCCGTGACGAGGGCGCAGTCCGAGAGTTCGCACAGGTGGCCGAAGGACTGCGCACACGCATGCCGCAGTTTGACGTCGACTATGGTTATTTGGAGTTCGCAACCCCTATCATCCGCGAGGGTCTTGACCGGTTACGGGAAAAGGGCTGCAAGAGGATCCTCGCGGTACCCGGAATGTTGTTCGCCGCCGGCCATGCGAAGAACGATATTCCCTCGGTGCTCAATACCTACGGCGCGCAGCACGACATCGAAATCCACTACGGCCGTGAATTGGGTGTCGACAACAAGATGATCCGAGCGGCAGGCGAGCGCGTCCGTGAGGCGGTTGAGCGCGCCAATGCTGAACAGGGCGAAGGCGCACCGCACGAAACGCTGTTGGTTGTTGTGGGGCGCGGTGCGTCCGACCCTGATGCAAACTCTAACGTCACCAAGATTACCCGCATGTTGTGGGAAGGACTTGGCTTCGGCTGGGCCGAGACCGCCTATTCTGGCGTGACCTTTCCGCTGGTCATCCCGGCGCTTGAAAAGTGCGCTATGCTCGGCTTCAAGCGCATTGTGGTTTTCCCTTACTTCCTGTTCACGGGCGTACTGGTGAATCGCATTTACGACCAGACCGACGAGGTGGCGGCAGCCTTCCCCGGGTTACAATTCATTAAAGCCGGTTATCTTAACGACCACGATTTGGTGCTCGACACCTTCAAGGATCGGGTGGAGGAGTGCATGACCGGGCAGAACGTCATGAACTGCCTGAACTGTAAGTACCGGGAACAGGTATTGGGCTTCGAAGCGGAAGTCGGGCTGCCGCAGGAATCCCACCATCACAACGTTGAGGGCGGCGACAAGACCGGTGGTGGTCACTCCCACGATCACGACCACGATCACGACCACTCCCACAATCGCGATCATTCCCATGATCACAGTCACGGCCATGATCACCCGCACACCCATCACCCCTACCCCCACGCTGACCATCCCATGGGGCCATGGTCGTTGCCGGGTACCAGGCAGGGAGAACACCTAGTCTGCCCTTGTGGGCGCTGGGCTGTGACCCAAAACGATGAACGTTTCGGGTCCTGATCCGGCGTGAAGTTTGAGTACGAGAAGCAGCCGGACGCGATCTATGCGCAGTCTTTCCGCATTGTGGAGGGCGAAGCTGGTGCTGCACTTGATCGCCTTCCGGCCGCGGCGCGCGAAATCGCGGTCCGGATGATCCATGCCTGTGGCGAGCCGGCCATCGCCGAGCGGATCGTCGTGTCGGATGACTTTGTTGATGCGGCACTGGGCGCGCTGTCGGCCCAGCGGCCCGTTTACCTCGATGCTGAGATGGTGCGTATGGGCGTCATTCGTGCTGCCTTTCCAGCCAATGTGCCCCTGTATTGCACCACTCATGATCCACGCGCCACGCCCTTGGCTGCCAAGATCGGCAATACCCGCTCGGCGGCCGGAGTCGGGCTGTGGGAGGACGATATCGAAGGTGGCTTGGCGGTCTTCGGCAATGCGCCAACCGCGCTGTTCTACTTCCTGGAGCAAGTCGCAGCTGGCGCGTTGCCCAAACCTGCCGCTGTGGTTGGCCTGCCGGTGGGTTTTGTTGGTGCTTCGGAAAGCAAGGATGCGCTGGCTGCGCATGCCGGGGCGCTGGGGCTCCCGTTTTTGACTCTGAGTGGGCGGCTGGGTGGCAGTGCCATGGCAGCGGCTGTGCTCAATGCGCTGGGTCGGATGTTGGCTGCAAAGCCGGAGGATGCAGCGTGACCCGGCCTTGGCTGTCCGTCATCGGTCTGGGGCCGGAAGGCGAAGCAGGTCTAACGGCCGGGGCGCTGGCTGCGCTACAAGAGGCCCAGCATGTTGTGTGCGCTGAGCGCCATGGCAGCTTGCTGCCTGCGGCGTTGCTGGCCGATAAGTCGATACACCACTGGCCCGCCTGGCATAAGGCGGAGGCCGTACTACGCCCGCTTGAAGGCCAATCGGTTGCCGTGCTTGGGACCGGGGAGCCTTTTCATTTTGGCGTTGGGACATCACTGGTTCGCTGGTTCGGGGTCGGTGCGTTACGGGTGTTTCCCGCGTCATCAGCCTTTGATCGGGCCTGCGCGCGGCTTGGCCTGAGCCAGCAGACGACCCCCTGCCTGTCGGCCTATGGCCGGTCACTGGGTGCAGTGCTGCTGCAGGCGCGGCTGGGGCAGACAATGCTGGTACTGGGCGACGGAGAACTGGGTCTGAAACTTGGCCCCGCGCTGACTGCTATGGGTCTCGGTGCAAGCGGGCTGACTGCATTGTCACAGATGGACGGCCCGAATGAAAGCCGATTGGACGCCTGCGCGCGGGACTGGACGCAGGGTGTTGACCCGATCACGACCTGGGCCATCACGCCTGAGTCTGATGCAGACGCGAATCCTGAATGGCCTGCGCTACGGCATGAGCCTTTTGGCTTGCCTGACGGGGCCTTCCGTCACGACGGCAAGCTGACCAAGCGAGAAGTACGCGCCGTCAGCTTGTCCGCGCTGTTGTCTGCGCCCGGCGAGGGACTTGGCGGCGGATTGTGGGATATTGGTGCGGGCAGTGGCGCCATTGGGCTGGAATGGTTGCGGGCCCGTCCGCAGGGTCGGGTTTTTGCTATCGAACCCCACGGCGAACGCCGCGGATTTATGGAAAAGAACGCACGCCGTTTTGGGCTCGGCCATGATGACCGCGATCCGTTTACCATCAGTGGCGCTCACGCACCCGATGCCTTTGAGGCGGCGGGTTTCAGCCCGGATGCGGTCTTTGTTGGTGGTGGCCTGAGCCGCGACGGTCTGCTCGACGGTGCGTGGCAGGCACTCAACAGTGGCGGCGTCCTGGTCGCCAACGCCGTGACCTTAGAAGGCCAGGCGCTGCTTTCGACTTGGCGTGAGCGGGTGCATGGTGACTTCACGACACTGTCGATCAGCCGGGGAGAGGCCGTGGGCCGCTTTACCGGGTTGCGCCCGCTGATGCCGGTTTTGCAATGGGTGGGACGTAAGCCATGAGTCCAATGACGACACTGTCGACCACTGGCCAGGTGTTTGGCGTCGGCCTCGGGCCGGGTGACCCGGAACTACTGACGCTCAAAGCGTTGCGGCTCATTCAGCAAGCGCCCGTGCTGGCCTATGCTGCGGCAGAAGGCGTGCCGAGCTTCGCCCGGTCGATCGTTGATTCACACCTCAGGGGCCTCGACGCCAAGGTTGAGATTCCCATGGTCATGCCGATGGTTGCTGAACGCTTTCCGGCGCAGGAAGTTTACGATCAGGGTGCCACCGAAATCCGCAGCCACCTGAACGCAGGACGCGATGTGGTGGTGTTGTGCGAGGGCGATCCAATGTTCTACGGCTCGTTCATGTACCTCTTTGGTCGGCTCAACGGCGCCTTTCCTATTACCGTGGTTCCGGGGGTTTCGTCGGTCATGGCCTGCGCTGCTGCCGCTGGCTGGCCACTCGTTGCGCGCAATGATGCCTTTCGGGTTCTACCAGCGACACTCGATGACGACGCTCTACGCCAACAAATCGATAGCGCTGAGGGTCTGGCGTTCATGAAAGTCGGCCGCCATCTGGCTCGCCTGAAGGTACTACTGCGGGAGGCTGGTCTGATCGAACACGCCGTTTATGTCGAACGCGCCAGTCTGCCCAACCAGCGGGTCGTTCCGCTCATGGCGCTGGATGAAGACCGCGCGCCCTATTTCTCCATGGTGCTCGTGCACTGTCGAGGGGGTGCCCATGTCCTCTGAAGCCCAAACGAAGACGGTTGATCCGGCATCATTCCGGGTAGCCGATGTGTTGTTTCTCTCACCCCTTGAGCGACACGGCCCTGCGCTGACCGCGCTGCGCGATGCATTAGGGGGCGGAGACGTGCTGGCTGGAGCCGGATTTTCCGATGCGCTTCGGACCGCTTTCGCGGCCGGTCGGCCGACTGTTGGCTTGTGCGCCGCTGGAATTCTGATCCGGCTGCTGGCTGACCAACTTCATGACAAGCACAGTGAGCCGCCAGTGGTCATGGCCACCGAAGCAGGAGATTTTGTCCCCTTACTGGGAGGACACCACGGCGCTAACCGACTGGCGCAGGACCTTGGCGAAGCGGGGACAGGTTTTGCCTTGATTAGCACGGCGTCCGATGCCGCCCTTGGTGCTGCGGTCGAAGATCCTGCGCCTGGCTATGCCCTGGTCAATCCCGAGCACGCTACCGCCTTTCTGCGCCGGCTAGCCGCTGGAGAGGCGGACGACGGTATCCGGGTTGTTGGAGACTGGCCGCTGCGTAGCGATGGTCCGACGCGGCAAAGCCCCGACGCGACCCTTTCGATTGGAACTGAAGGCGAATGCAGCGAGAGACACCTGCGCTACTGCCGCCGCGATCTGGTCATCGGACTGGGATGCGAACGCGGCGCGGAGCCGCACGCCCTAGCGGCTGCTGTGACTGTGGCGCTGGACCAAGCCGGGGTCGACCACCTGGCGCTCGCGGGGATTGCCAGTGTGGATCTCAAGCAGGATGAACCGGCCTTCACGCAACTTGCAGAACGGCTTGGCCTGCCGTTACGATTTTTTAGCGCCGAGGCTCTGGCCGGGGTCAGTGTTCCCAATCCCTCAGCGGTCGTCGCGGCCGAAATCGGAACACCTTCGGTGGCTGAAGCGGCCGCACTGCTGGGCGCCTGTAATGGTCAAAGTGGTGTCACCGAGCAGCCTACGCATGCGGGTTCGGAAGGCGGAGAGGAGGCCGTTGAGGTGCTGAAGGGTGCGGGCCAGGCTTCGGCTGAGCTGGTGCTGGAAAAGCAGAAATTCGGCATCGGCACAGTGGCGCTGGCCCGGGCATTGACGCCGATTACCGACTTTGACGCGGTGGGGCAGCCCCGCGGTCGATTACAGCTGATCGGGCTCGGTCCCGGTCGTGCGGACTGGCGACTCGGCGGGACCGCCGCCGCCCTTCGCAGCGCCGAACATCTGGTCGGCTACCGCTATTACATCGATCAGGTCAGTCCCCTGCCGCATCAGCAGGTGCATACCTTTGATCTGGGCGAGGAGGAGCGCCGTTGTCAGTTTGCTCTCGATTTGGCAGCAACAGGGAAGTCGGTTGCGCTGATCTGCTCGGGTGACGCCGGGGTTTATGCCATGGGTGCGCTGACGTTTGAGCTGGCAGCGCAGTCGGACGAGCGTCGGGTCCAGGCGGTCGAGATCATTGCGCATCCCGGCATTAGTGCCATGTTCGGCGCAGCTGCGCGCCTGGGTGCGCCATTGGGGCATGATTTCTGTGCTGTTTCGCTGTCTGATCTGATGACGCCCTGGAGCGTGATCGAGCGCCGGTTGAAAGGTGCGGCCAGCGCTGACTTTGTGGTTTGCTTTTACAATCCCGTCAGCCGCAAGCGTGACTGGCAGTTAGGGGCTGCGCGGGACATCCTGCTTGACCATCGGCCACCGGAAACACCCGTTGTCATTTGTCGGCAGATCGGCAGGGCGGAAGAAAGCTATACCCACCGCACCCTTGGCACGCTCGATCCGGCTGAGATTGACATGTTTTGCATGGTGCTGGTCGGCTCTTCTCAGACCCGACGCTTCCAGCCCGTCAAAAATGGACCTACGCATCTTTACACGCCACGCGGCTATCTCAACCGCGGAGAGGATCCCACGGAATGAGTACAGAACCTATCCACTTCATTGGCGCGGGACCGGGGTCGCCCGACCTGTTGACCTTGCGCGGGCGCGACCTGATCGCCTCCGCCGATCTGGTACTGTATGCCGGTTCACTGGTGCCCGAAGGTGTGCTGGTCCATGCGCGAGAGGGTGCGGATATCCGCGATTCAGCCCCGATGGCGCTGGATGAAATTATGGACATCATGGAGACGGCCTTTAGTGCCGGACAGCGTGTTGCGCGCGTGCACTCAGGTGATCCATCACTCTACGGTGCCGTCGCAGAGCAGGCGCGACGGTTACGTACGGCTGGCATTCCATACGACATTACCCCCGGGGTTTCCGCTTACACGGCCGCAGCGGCGACACTTGGTGTCGAGCTGACACTACCCACAGTTTCTCAGTCGATCATCCTGACTCGTGTGGCCGGGCAGGCCACCGACATGCCAGAGCACGAGACGCTGGAAAACTTCGCTGAGACCCGCTCGACGCTGGCGCTGCACCTGAGCATCCGGTACTTGCGCGATATCCAGCGGCGGCTGATTCCTTACTATGGCGGAGATTGCCCTTGCGTGGTGGCTTACCGCGTCGGCTGGCCCGATGAGCAGTTCATTCATGGGACACTAACGACGATTCGAGACCAGGTTCGCGCCGCGAAAATCACGCGTACAGCAATTATTTTTGTTGGCCCCGTGCTGGGTGAAGCTGAATTTCCAGATTCTGCGTTATATGACGCGGATTATGAGCATATACTGAGGCATAGAAATCTTTCAAAGATCTGAGGTGGTCCGCTGTCCCGGTGTCGCTGAATTGGTGTTTCCGGATCCTGGGTTCGGGGAGCCGCAGGGGGTCTCGCTGGCAAGTGCTCAGGAATGTGATCATTCGAGCCGGACGCCGCGGCACAGATCTCCGGGCTGTGATCTCGGAGCTGGTGGGTTTCTGGTATTGGTTTGAGCGCAGGGACGGGCCTGGTTTGGGTTGACCCTGTGTTGGTGCGAAGGCTGAATGTGGGGGATCCCGATGTCGATACGTGCGCTTATTTCATTCGGTTTAGCTGGGGTAGCGGCGCTGGGTTTGTTGGCCTGTGCGGCCTCATCACCCTACTATGGAGCCGACCTGGTCTACGCCAGAGTGATGCTGGATTCAGACGGCAAGCAGACTCCCGTCCGCGCCTATTTCCTGCGTGATGCTCATGCCTTCGAACGCAACTACGTTGACCCCGATGTTAACTATGCCGCTGCCAAACTGGACTTCATCCATCCAACTTACATGATTGTTTTCAATGCGTTACCCGGAGCGTCGATTTCCCATACTCGCGATTTATCCAAGGCCGCGCCGTTGCTTGGCCGCGAATTGTGCCAGACTGGTTCGGTCGGTCAGATCACCAAGGAGATGGATTGGAACACAGGTGAGCGAAAGGTTTACGTCGAGTGCGAGAGCTTGTCAGCGCGCTACGATCTGAACCAGGACGGCGAGCTGGCTTCCGCCCGAGCAAGTACCATCGATGAGACTTATGTCCTGAATTATCGAGTGGTCATGGATACCAACGGTGATGAAGCCGGAACCAAGATCGCGATTTATCCTGATGGCCGGCGTGAGCGCCGCTGACGATTTTTTGACCAAGGGCCTGTTCCGTGGGGCTTGGTCAGGGCCACAGCGGTGTTTTGACCGGATCATTTCTGCGCATCCAAGGTCGAGCGAGAGGTCAGCAAAGCCCAGTGTGAGTTTCGCGTGGGTTTATTTTGGCGTGCTAAACCCGGCCAAAGTCAGCGGATTTGTCCACATACTGTGCCACGGTCAATCCACAGCCCCTCTGGACCCGTGCCGATCGTGGTCGCATTCTCTCGCATAATCTTGGGGTTTCAGATGGAGGAGTGGAGGCGTGTCCAATCGGACGTCGAGGCTGAAGATCCTGTTTGTCTGCACGGGCAACACGTGCCGGTCCCCAATGGCCGAGGGTGTCCTCCGTGCGGAAATCGGCCTATGGGGTTTGGCGGATCGGGTACAGATTGCTTCTGCTGGGATCCGTCCCCGGGCCATTGGCCAGCCACCGACGGCTGAGGCTTGCATCGCGGCGGAAGGCCGGGGTTTTTCCATCGGTGAGCAGCGATCTCGTTCCGTGACAGCCGATGATTTTTGGCTTTTCGACTGGATCATTTGTATGACCCCTGCGCATGAAAAGGCGCTGGTAGGCCTTCTGGGCGACGGCAAGGTCGAGCCCTGTAGCGATCCTGATGATGAAAGACAGACAACGGTAGAGACTGACATGAATGCTGCCGTGCGTGGTGTCAGCGGCCGCGTCATCAACGTGTCTTTGGACCAAGCAGATACAGATGAAGGTGATCGGGATGAAGCCGGAGGGAACGCCTCCAGACAGGCCCGCGTTTTTCTGATCACCGCGTTCTCGCCTGATGTCGGGTTCCGGGAAATCCGTGATCCATTTGCATGTGGGCAGGCAGCTTATGACTTGGCCCTTGACCAGATTGAAGCCTGCTGCGCTGATATCCTTGTTCAAGTCAGGACCAGCGTGGCGGGCTGAGCGCATCTCGTGCTGCGCTAGCCAACCGAGCTCGTCAGTGCGTATGAGGTTCGTGTGTCGCAATCTGATCCAACAAAGAGTGAAGTGTCTCCTTTTCAGACTGATGGTCGTCTATTGCTGGGCATCGCTGCATCGTTGGTTGCCGCATTTATGCTGACCAGTATGGACGCCATCGCGTTCAACCTGCGGCTGACTTATGGCGTGATCGAAATGCAGTTGATACGCAACCTCTCCGCGATGGTATTTTTGGTTGCGCTTATGGTGTTCCGACGGGAGCGTTTCACGCCTTGGTTCGGCGGTGCGCCGATCGCTATTTTTCGCGGCATTACTATTGTACCGATTGGGTTTCTGTTCTTCTCATCCTTCAAGCTATTGGATCAGGGGTCAGCCACCGCGTTGATTTTCACCTACCCGCTCATGCTGACTGTGCTGGCGACAATTTTTCTGGGTGAGCGCGCTGGGGTATGGCGTTGGAGCGCGCTTCTTATTGGGTTCTCGGGGGTTGTGGCCGTTCAGGCGGCGCTGTGGCTTTCTAATGGCGCGGCGTGGTCGTTGGACGCCAGTGGTCGGCCCTTGTGGCTGACGGCAACATATGCGCTGCTTCCTGTGGTCGCGGCGATCATGTTCTCGGTCAACATGATTTCGCTGCGATACATGCCCAAGGGGGTGACCGCAATTTCGATTACCTACGTGGGTGGGATCGCTTCGCTGCTGACGATCCTACCCGTCTGGGTGCTTTGGGGCGAACGGATCCCGTTGGACTGGTCGGCGCATTGGTGGCAGTTCGCGCTGATGGGCGTGGTTTCGATCGGAGCAGCGCAGGCGTTGAACATCGCCTATCGATCTGCGCCCGCTGCAGTGGTTGGTTCATTGGAGTACGTGGCAATCATCTTCGCGACAGGCCTGGCTTGGTTCACGCAGTCACTGATCCCTCCAGCGGGTATTTGGATCGGGGTGGCCCTGATCATGGCTGGGGGTGTCGTGACGGCCTGGCGCGAGTCGGTGCATGCAGCCCGGAACCTTAAAACTTCAGCCTAAAGCTTCCGTCTCTTTGGTTGAATCGAGCAGCTGTTCTCTAGCTGTTTGGAGCACGTGCGCTGAGGACGCAATCCAAAGTGGCCCGTCGACGTGTCGTGGGCCATAGGCCTCGCCACCAATCACTGCGAGCCCACCAGCCTCTTCAACAATCAGGCTTCCCGGGCAATGATCCCACGGATGGATTCGCCCAAATACTGCAAAGTGATCGCGGCCTTCTGCTATCCGTAGATATTCTTCCCCTGCGCATCCGATCGACTGGATCCGCCGCATCCGACGTGCATTTTGACGCATCAGACCCCGGTGCGCCTCACTCATGTATTTGAATGATACGAAGCCGTTCATGGCCTCGGCTGCCAGCGGACGGGTTACACGGAGGTTTCGGCTGTGGCCTGTACTGGTTTCGATCAGGGTTGCGCCTTCGTCGCGGAAGGCGAGAACCATTTCTGCATCGATGGGTCGCCAGATCCAGGCGCCTATTTGAACACCCCCGAGCACCAGACCGACCATCACGCAGAAGGGTGTTTGCCCATTGGCAAAATTGCGAGTTCCATCCACCGGGTCAACGATCCAGACAGGCGCGTCACCGTTTATGGCATTGAGGATCGAGGGGTCTGCGGACACCCCTTCTTCACCCACAACCAGAGAGCCCGGTAGAATCGAGGTCAAAGCCGCACTCAAGCGTACCTCGGCCTCGCGGTCAGCAACTGTGACCAGATCAGTGGGGCTTGACTTGGTATCGACCTCACCAGCGCTGAGATTCTGAAAACGTGGAAGCACGACGGCGTTTGACGTGTCGACAATCGTTTCAAAAACGGCGTCACGCTGCGATTCTGTCAGAAGGCTCGACGCCATGGCGTGCTCGCTTTGAATGGCTTAGCCGACACTACGGACAAGATCGCGCATTGCGTCTAGTCCAGCCTCGGCCTTTGTTGCATTTGGTCCACCGGCCTGCGCCATATCCGGCCGCCCACCGCCGCCTTTGCCACCAACCGCTGCGGAAGCTGCTCGAACCAGCTCGACTGCGTCATGTCGATCCTGATGGTCAGTACCGACGGCCGCAACAATCGAAGCCTTGCCGCCTTCGGTGCCAATCAAGGCAACCACGCCCGAGCCCATCTGAGCCATGAAAGCGTCAGCAAGGCCTTTAAGGTCTTTGGCCGGGACGTCATCGATGATGCGTGCAATCACGGGTGTACCGGCGATGTCTTCCGGGCCAACTTGTCCGCTGCTGCCGGATCCAGCGGCTGCCAGCTTCTTGCGAACCTCGGCGAGCTCCCGTTCCAGTTGACGGCGCTCGACGCTGAGAGCTTCAACCCGCTCTGCCAATGCGGCAGGCACAGTCTTCAGTACGGCTGCGGCGCGCTCGAGGTGAGCATCCCGGCGGCGGACGTGATCCAGCGCGGCGAGCCCCGTCACGGCCTCTATTCGACGAACCCCTGCAGAAGGGCCTTCCTCGCGGATAATGCGCATCAAGCCGATGTCACCGGTTTGACGCACATGCGTTCCACCACAGAGTTCCATAGAGTAAATCTGATTTGAGGCGGGGTCGGTCGTGCCCATGGTCACAACCCGCACTTCATCTCCATATTTTTCACCAAACAGGGCCGTAGCACCTGCCTCGATTGCTTCATCGGGCGACATGATCCGGGTTTCAACGGAGGTGTTGGCCAGTATTTCCTCGTTAACGGCGACTTCGATGTCAGTCAATTCCGCCTCGCTTACCTGTGCAGCGTGCGAGAAGTCGAAACGCAACCGGTCAGCAGCTACCATCGAGCCCTTCTGCGCGACGTGGGCGCCCAGACGCTGGCGCAACGCCTCATGCAGCAGGTGCGTGGCAGAGTGATGGCCTGCGAGCGCAGCGCGGTGGCTCGTATCCACGGCAAAGGCGGCGGCGTCGCCGACAGTGACGACACCCTCTATGACCTCGACATGATGAACCCAAAGATCGCCTAGCTGTTTCTGTGTATCGACGACCCGCAGTCGCGCACCGGCCTCGGTGGTGATTGCACCCTGATCGCCCTTCTGCCCGCCACTTTCGGCATAGAATGGCGTCTGGTTGGCAATCAGATGGCCGGTTTCTCCCGCGGCAAGTGTGCGGGTCTGTTCGGCATCACGCGTCAACGCGCGAACGGTGCCCTCCGCCTGCAGGGTCGAGTAGCCAAGGAATTCGCTCGCCTCAACCTGCTCACGTATCTCGAACCACAGCGTATCGGTCGCAGCCTCACCTGACCCCCGCCACGACGCGCGGGCAGCAGTGCGTTGCGCTTCGAGTGCTTCATCGTAGCCGGCTTGATCGACGCTGCGCCCCTGACCACGAAGTATGTCAGCCGTCAGGTCGAGTGGGAAACCAAAGGTGTCATAGAGCCGGAAGGCGATAGCGCCGGACAGCGCCTCGCCCTCGGCCAGGCGATCCGTTTCCTCGCCCAGCAATTTCAGTCCCCGGTCCAATGTCTCTTTGAAGCGCGCTTCTTCAAGCCGCAGGATCTCAGTGATCGATGCTTCGGCGCGCTTGAGTTCTGCGAAGTGCTCACCCATCGCCTCGACGAGGGTCGGCACTAGGCGATGCATTAGAGGGTCTTTGTTCCCGATTTTGTGGGCGTGGCGCATGCCGCGGCGCATGATGCGACGAAGTACGTAGCCGCGCCCTTCATTGGAGGGCTGGACGCCGTCTGCCACGAGAAATGCCGCCGAGCGGAGGTGGTCAGCAATTACCCGATGAGAGACGTTGTTGTCACCGTCCGGGTCGTCGTTCGATGCGGTGGCGGAAGCCTCAATGAGCTTGCGCAACAGATCGACATCGTAGTTATCGTGCTTGCCCTGCAGGATCGCAGAAATGCGCTCCAGCCCCATACCGGTGTCAATGGAGGGCCGTGGCAGTGGCACCATGTCAGCGCCCGGCTCCGGCTTGTCGAATTGCATGAAGACAAGGTTCCAAATCTCGATGAACCGGTCGCCGTCTTCGTCTGGTGAACCAGGAGGACCACCCCAGATGTGGTCGCCATGATCGTAGAATATCTCGGAACACGGTCCGCAAGGGCCAGTATCACCCATGGACCAGAAGTTGTCAGACGTATCAATGCGGATGATGCGATCATCGCTCAGTCCAGCAACCTTTTTCCAAAGCTGCACCGCCTCGTCATCAGTATGGTAAACAGTCACCAGCAGTTTGTCGGCAGGCAGGCCGTACTCGCGGGTAATGAGGTTCCAGGCGTTCTCAATCGCCACATCTTTGAAGTAGTCACCGAACGAGAAATTGCCAAGCATTTCGAAGAACGTGTGGTGTCGTGCCGTGTAGCCGACGTTTTCAAGATCGTTGTGCTTGCCGCCGGCACGGACGCACTTCTGTGAGGTCACGGCCCGCTTGTACGGACGCTGTTCTTGGCCGAGGAACAGGTTCTTGAATTGAACCATCCCTGCATTTGTAAACATTAGCGTTGGGTCGTTGCGTGGAACGAGCGAAGAGCTCGCGACGATCTCGTGTTCCCGGTCGCCAAAGTAGTTCAGGAAGGTCGAGCGGATATCGTTTGCCGTGGCCATCAAAGGCTCCCTGCGTCGTCGGTTCCCCCGGTGGGATATGGCCACCGTTGAGCAAAATCTTTACGCAGGGGGCTTGAGCCTGTCCACGGCATCTGAGGCGGTGCGCTCATGCGTTGAGCGCACCGTTGCTCAATTCAGGCCCGGCTGATCAGGAATCCCCCCCATCCTGATCGCCCGGACCGTCAAGCATTGCGTCGGCGATGAGGCCATGATTCGTCAGAATTTTATGTTTAATTTCGCTGGCGATTTCTACGTTTTCGGTCAGGAAGGTCTTAGCGTTCTCACGACCCTGTCCAATCCGCTGATCGCCGTAGGAAAACCAAGAGCCGGATTTGTCGATCACGCCACCGGCTATGCCGAGGTCGAGGAGTTCACCCGATTTGGAGATACCTTCGCCGTACATAATGTCGACTTCGATCTGTCTGAACGGTGGCGCTAGCTTGTTTTTCACCACCTTGATTCGGGTCTGGTTGCCAACAATTTCATCCCGGTCCTTGACCGCGCCGATGCGACGGATATCGAGACGCTGAGAGGCGTAAAATTTCAACGCATTACCGCCCGTGGTGGTCTCCGGCGATCCGAACATGACGCCGATTTTCATTCGGAGTTGGTTGATGAATATCACCATGGTGTTGGATTTCGAGATCGAGCCGGTCAGCTTACGCAGCGCCTGGCTCATCAGTCGCGCCTGCAAGCCAGGTTGACTGTCTCCCATATCGCCTTCGAGTTCCGCTCGGGGTACCAGGGCTGCTACTGAGTCTACGACCAGCACGTCGACTGCGCCGGAGCGCACAAGGGTGTCGGTGATCTCTAGTGATTGCTCACCAGTATCGGGCTGCGAGATCAGCAGATTGTCGATATCCACGCCTAGCTTGCGCGCGTAAATCGGGTCTAGTGCATGCTCTGCGTCAACAAATGCACAAACACCGCCTGCTTTCTGCGCTTCGGCCACACAGTGCAGGGAAAGGGTCGTTTTGCCTGACGATTCAGGGCCGTAAATCTCAATTACGCGACCCCGAGGAAAGCCGCCAATCCCTAAAGCAATGTCGAGGGATAGAGACCCGGTAGAGATGGTTTCAATGTCAACCTTCTCCCGAGACCCAAGCTTCATAATGGAGCCTTTGCCGAAGGAACGCTCGATCTGCGAAATCGCAGCGTCCAGCGCCTTTTCCTTATCGCCGTTGTTCAAAGTCGTGTCACTCACCAGTTGGAGATTGTTCAATGCCATGGTCTGCACTCCCTATGCGGAATGGGTCTGAGAAAAGCAATAATTATGCGTTTGAACTCGGTTTGTTCCTCTCTATGGCACAAGAACAACAGAAGAACAAGTGCGAACAAATCACTCACGAACCTTAAAACGCAAAAAGGGAGTGCAATGCTCCCTTTGATAGAAAAAAATTGTAGCCTCGAATGGAGGGTCAGGACATGCGGCGGTCGTCGCGGTGCAATTTCTCCGCTTTCTCGTGCCGCTCTTGGGCTTCGAGAGTCATCGTTGCGATTGGGCGGGCTTCTAGCCGCCGTAAACCGATAGGGTCACCGGTCTGTTCGCAATAGCCGTACTCGTCGACATCGATACGGGCGATGGCCTTATCAATTTTGTTGATGAGCTTCCGAGCCCGGTCGCGAGCGCGGAGTTCCAGCGCGTGATCGGTTTCCATGGATGCTCGTTCGACCGCTTCGGGCGTGGACAGTGACTGTTCCTGCAGTGCGGCGAGTGTGTCCTCGCTCTCCGTAAGCAGCTCAGCCTTCCAGACTTCAAGTTTATTGCGGAAATAGGCCAGCTGCAGCGGGCTCATATACGGCTCTTTTTCGGTTGGCCGGTAGTCAGGTGGTAAATTTGGCAAGCCCATGCAGACAGATCCCCCCTGCGTCTTGCGTGCAATGACACGCATGCATCACCTTCGCAGTGCGCATGTACGGTTCATCTATGACAAGTTCAAGAAGGTTGTTCGACGCAATCAATGTCAGACTGGCAGGATGAGCAACGCCGGCGGCATGCGGCAGGCGCATTGATATACAATATGCGACTTTCGGAGGTCAGCCGGTTAATAAAAAAAACGTGAAAATACAGAACTTTAACGGAGATGCTTAATTTTTCACTTGCGAAAACAGGCGCTATCGACATTATTGAAACATACAAAGCGGTGGCCAATCGTATTTCAAGGCCTGTCCGCAAAATTTGAGCATTTCCGACCGTGTGTCCCGCACGTGGGCGGCGATTGGTAATCGGATTTTGACCCATGAACGTTGCAAAACGGATCATTTTATTGGCTTCTTCGAGCGCGATGCTCGTCGGCCTTGGTGGCTGTAGCGTTATTGATTCGCTTAACATTGGCCAATTGTTCGGTTCTGACGGTGAGGAAGCGGCCGCTGGTGCACCAGCGGCAGCACCAGCACCAGCATCTGCGCCGACTGGTGGTGGACCCGCGCCCTTCGATCTCAGCGCTGCGACGCCTGCAACCAACTTTGCAATGCCTGCTCAAGTTCAAACCGCACCCATAGGGTTGCAACAGGGCTTTACCACGCCGTCAGGCTTTGGTGGTCAAGCCACCAGCATCGGCACGCAACTACCGAGCATCACGCCAAATGCGCCGACTATGCCGCTCGCGCCCGCGACGTCAACGCCTGTAACCCAGAGGGTGATACCGACGACCGGTGGCGGGATTTACGGCGCCCAGCCCAATCCTTACGCCCCGCGCATCCCCGCTGCGACCACTGTGACGCGCGCGACTTATCAGCCTAGCCTGAGTCCCACCATGAGCCAGCCGGGCCTGACAGTAACTGCGCCGAACCCCTATCAGCCGCAAGGCGCAAGCAGCGCTATCACTCAGCCAGCGCCACTAGGCGCGACCACGGGACAGGCGTTCGTGGCTTCATCTTCTTCGTCGAACCGGTCGATAAACCCGGAAAATCTCAGCAAATCGACGATTTCCGCCATTCAGGCCGCGCTCAAGACGCGTGGTCTGTACTCCGACACCGTCGATGGTGTCTGGGGCTCAAACTCTCAGGCTGCGATGGCAAGATTTCTTGCCTCGCGCAGCGAAGCCAGCGTGACGCTGGATACGCTGTTTAGCCTCGGAGTTTCACTCTGACGTTCCGCACAGCGTCAAACTTTCATTTTCCATGAAAGTGTCTCCAAAATGACTTACCCGTCAGGCTTCGTGCCTGACGGGTCTTTTTTTGTTCAGACGCGGGAAGACTCAGACCTGGGTTAGGGGGGCCTGCGATCAGCGTGGGGCAGCCGTCGGTGACAGGGACTGTGATTTCAGGTCGAGGGAGCGAGGGCCGTGAATTCTTCTGGCGTGTTGACGTTGTAAAACGGATCTTTGGGGTCCGTCGCCCAGTCGACGGCCGTCCAGCCAATCTGTTCTGCAAGTCTGTCGATCTTACGCTCACCACGGTGAAAGGCGTCGAGCAGAACTTCCAGACCGCTGGCCGGCCAACTGCCGACCACCGGGTGATGTCGACCGCTGCTGCTGGCAAACACCACTTCCCTGGTCTGCAGGGTCAACTTGCGCACCAAGTCGAAAGGAATATGGGGGCAGTCGATCGGCACTGTGACCAAACGGGCACCTAGCCCTCCCGAGGCTCGCGCCCAAGCCAGTCCTGCGAGGATGCCACAAACCGGCCCCTCTGAAGGTTCCAGGTCAAAAACGCGGGGGAGTTCGATCTCTGACAGGCGCTCTTTGTTTGGCCCAGTGCTCAGGCCGAGCACGTCAACCTGCGGTTCCATACGACTGATGGCCCGGCGAATCAGGGTTTCGCCCTCGAATTCGAGGTAGGCCTTGTCGCGGCCCATCCGGCGGGATTGTCCGCCAGCCAACACTAGTCCGAAAATCACCCACCCGTTTCCTCTGTTGTATCAAAGACAAGTCGCTGTTCACCGGCCAGGACGGTCATCCGGCGCCCTTTAGCGCGCGCGATGAGGGTCAGATTGGCCTCGCGCGCCAGCTCGACCCCCCAGGCTGAAAAGCCACTTCGCGAAACAAGCACGGGCACGCCCATGGTCAAAGTCTTGATCACCATTTCCGAAGTCAGGCGTCCGGTGGTGTAGAAAATCTTACCATCGGGTACGATGCCGCGCTCAGCCATAACGCCCGCGATCTTATCGACGGCGTTGTGGCGGCCAACGTCCTCCATGTAGATCAGTGGGCGGTCTGCTTCGGCGAGGGCGCAACCATGGATGCCACCAGCTTCGAGGTAGAGGCTGGGAACCGATGCCAGACGACGCAGCAGCCGGGCCAAAGTTGACAGCGGCAATGGCGGACCTTGGTCATCAGGGAGGCGCACGCCTTCCAGCTGCTCCATGAGGTCGCCGAACACAGTGCCCTGTGCGCAGCCACTGGTCAGGGTCTTCTTTTTCAGGCGCTCTTCAAAGTTGGTTTGCTCCGGCGTGCGCACGACAGCTACGCCCAGATCAGCATCGTAGTCGATGCTGTCTAGCTTTGGTTCCCGGGGGAGCATTCCTTGGTTGATCAGGTAGCCCAACGCCAGCATCTCTGGATGGTCACCTACCGTCATTGCAGTCACGATTTCCTGGTCGTTGAGGAAGATCGTCAAGGGGCGCTCACGAACTGCTCGCACCCGTTCAGTCTCTCCGCGTTCATTGGTTACGTTGAGTGTGCGAGCGAGGTCGGCGTCGGTTGGATCTGGCGCGAGGATCAAGCTGTCAAGCGCGCCGGGTTCGATCGGTGGCGGCTTCGCGCGCTTGCGCAGTGGCGTATCTGCCGTCGATGCTTTGGGGTTCTGGCCGGCTGTCAGGTTGCCTGCCCCTTTCCCCTGATCGTCTCCGGTCCCCGCATTCCTGGTCATTAGGCGGCGATTCCCCAGTCTGGGGTTTCGCCAACGTCGAGCGCAGCGACGTATTTCTCCACTTCCAATGCGGCCATGCAGCCCATGCCAGCGGCTGTCACCGCTTGCCGGTAAATGTGATCGGTGACGTCACCGGCGGCGAACACGCCCGGGATATTGGTCTTGGTGCTGTCTGGCGCGGTCACGAGATAGCCGCCATCCATCTCCAGCCCTGTGCTGTTGAAGATACCGGTGGCTGGTGCGTGGCCGATGGCAACGAACAGGCCGTCGATCTTCAGCTCGCTGACAGCGTCAGTTTTGCGGTTGCGCAGGGTTAGGCCCGTGACTTCCTTGGGGAAGCCGCTGGTGCCGTTGATGCTCTGCACCTCGCTGTCCCAAATGGTCTCGATCTTGGGGTTCTGCAGCAGGCGGTCTTCGAGGATCTTCTCGCAGCGCAGGCTGTCTCGCCGGTGAATCAGTGTGACCTTGGAGGCGTGGTTGGTCAGGTACAGCGCTTCCTCGACCGCTGTGTTGCCCCCGCCGACTACGGCGACCTCGCGCTCACGGAAGAAGAAGCCGTCGCAGGTTGCGCAGGCGGAAACGCCGAAGCCGCGGAACTCGTCCTCGCTGTCCAGCCCCAGCCACTTGGCCTGCGCCCCCGTGCAGATTACTAGCGCGTCACAGGTCCAGATTTCCCCAGACTCACAGGCCAGGCTGAAGGGTCGGTTTTCCAGATCTACCGAAGCGACGGTGTCAAAAACCATCTCGGTGCCGACGTTCTCGGCTTGAGCCTTCATCTGCTCCATAAGCCAGGGGCCTTGGATGGCTTCGGCGAAGCCGGGGTAGTTCTCCACGTCGGTGGTGATCGACAGTTGGCCACCGGGCTGCAGCCCCTGCAGGAGCATCGGCTTAAGTGCCGCGCGGGCGGCGTAGACGGCAGCCGTATAGCCTGCGGGGCCCGAGCCGAGGATGATCATGCGGCGGTGGTTCGACTTTGACATGGGGCAGGGGTCCTTTTGCTGCAGTGATTAATTTTGCCGGACAGGGTTCGGCCGGATCGGCAGGAGTGAGTTCAAGAGAGACAGGAGAAGACCAGAGAAGGCGAGAAGACCGACAAAACATCGGCCAAGACGCTATCGCAAGAGGCCTTCAAAAACAAAATCCACATTATAAGTATTTTGGTAGAAAATTTCTTTATGGAGCAATTTTCTTTCTGGTATTTGGGCTAGGTATGATGAAAATTTCGGCGGCCCGCTATGCCACGCGCTTCTCTTGATAAAGTCGACCTCAAGATCCTGAGAATTCTTCGCGATGAGGGACGGATCACCAACGTGGCTTTGGCTGAGCGGGTGGGGATCTCGCCCCCACCCTGTCTCCGACGTGTGCGTGCGCTTGAAGAAGCAGGCTATATTCACGGTTATCATGCGGAACTTGATCCAGATCTGATTGGCTACGAAGTCACGGCCTTTTGTCATGTTGGCCTGATCAGCCAGGCTGAGAGCGACTTAAGGGCCTTTGAGGCGCTAGTCCGGTCGTGGGCTAACGTGCGTGAATGTCATATGCTGATGGGGGAGGATGACTTCATCCTCAAGGTGATGGCGCCTTCTGTGGATGAGCTCAATGCATTCATCATTAGTCATCTAACCTCAGCGCCAAATGTAAAGAACGTTAAGACAGCAATCTGCATACGGCGGTCTGACAGAAAGCCGTCAGTGCCGGTACCAGCGGTTTGATGACAGGCGGCAAATGCTGAAGGTTCGGCTGCTTAGCGGCATTCTGCATTAAGATTTTTCTGGACTGAAATGTTTGGTGGCGCGCTCGGGCCTTGTCCGCTTCGCGGCCTTCGGCCCTCCCCCGCGCACC
>NZET01000004.1 GCA_002690455.1 Kiloniella sp. | reverse complement strand
CACTGGCAGCACGATCTGGACCTAAGCAATCTTGAGCAAGTGCGCACCTGTCTGAACCAGAATGGCTACGACACTAACTCGCTGTTTGATCTCATGCTGCGACCAGAAACGCAGGCTGCTTACGACGCGAACACGGAAGAGGCGATCAGACTGTCAGTCTTTGGGTCGCCTACCTACATTGTTGATGGCGATATTTTCTACGGGCAAGATAACCTAGTGTTGGTCGAACGTGCGTTGGAAAGACCTTTTGGATAGGTTGATTAGCAGGATTAACCCGGCGGGCTCACCCCAGTGCCGTGTACCGTCACGGACAGCTTCTTGCCGCCGCACTTCGAGCACTTCAGCCGGCGCATCACCTGGTCATACGGCACGTCGCCGTAGCCGTCCTGGGCCAGCTGCTCGAACGGCACCAAGCCAGTGTGCCGGCAGTTGCTGCACGCTGCGCCGAAGAACAGGCTCCGGCATTCGGATATGGTCGGGAACGTAGACACTGGCGACAGCACGCAAGCACGAGAAGCGCACAGCGCCAGCGCCGCGGTTTCGCGAAATACTCGGACGCAGCCGCTCGTTCGCGATATCCGGACGCGCCGGACGCCTCTATGTACGCTGATTTTTGAGAATTGGTTCTGCGGAACCGCTGTTACCGCTAAAAACGACAGCGGAAATTGCGCGTCCGGCGTGTCCGGCGTGTCCAGCGTGTCCGGCGTGTCCGGAAAGGTTGACGGGGTCAGGGCGCAGAACTAATGCGCAAACTTATGGATTGGGACACACCGGAGCCCCCGGCTCGCAAAGAACCGGGAGCGTATGACGCCAAAGAGGGACGAAACCAAACTTACAAAAAGGTTGGACGACTTCGTATAGGTAAGCCTGTGCAAAGCGCATCGAGAACGTGCCCTTCAACTTTGATTGATGCGCCAGGATAAAACCTGAAGAAGCTCCAAAGACGTTCCACTATGTCTTAGCTTTCGAAGCGCTCAATAGCTGAGGAGAGCATCAGCCGACAGCACATCCAACGATTTAACGCCTTGCGGGAAACGTCGTTCCGCCGCCGCCCAGCCAGGAAAAGCGACCGTTTTGATGCCCGCTGAAAGAGCAGCGTTAGCACTTTCAGGCGTGTCTTCGATCGCAATTGCATTGTCAGGACTAATGCCTGCTCGTTTCAAAGCATGGCAGTAGATATCTGGCGCCGGCTTCGGCAATTTCACTGCGGTGGCATCGAGGATGAACCTAAACGACGATGCGCTTAAGCTGTTCCTCAGCCCCATCAAAATCAGGTCGATGGTGTCGCATCCTGTTGTTGTTACCCAAGACACCATAACTCCCTCGGCTCGTGCCCACTCCAACGTTTCAACCACGCCGGGGCGGGGTACCAAACCCTGTGCCGACACGAGCTCATGAAAATGCGCAACTTTACGAGCGTGGATGTTCTCGGCATCGACACTTTGATTTCGTCGTTTTGCCTCTGCCCTAATGCGTCTCACACCGCCAGGTTCCCGCAGAAGTTCCCGATATTCGTTCGGCTTCCAGAACCAATCAAGCCCTGCCTCTGCGAACGCATTGTTGAATGCCTGGCATTGCAGTTGCGATGTTTCGGCAAGGGTGCCGACGGATCCAAAAAAAATAGCCCTTAGCATCGTTGCTCATGAGTATGGTTGATTTGATAAGCAGATATCGCGCCTTCACCGTCCCCAATACTACCACAGCCACCCAAAAAGATAGAGCCCCCCGTCTCGCAAAACACCGGGGGTAGCAGCTATGGCGCAATATCCGGACGCGCCGGACGCCTCTATGTAAGCTGATTTTTGAGAACAGGTTCTACAGAACCACCGTTACCACCAAAATGACAATGGAAATGGGCCTCCACCGCGTCCACGGCTGCAGCGATGGGGCCGCCCGGCGGCCGTTAGATCAGCCCCAGCTGACCCACTGGCCGTCTTTGGCCGAAGAGGCGATGCACGCCTCGATGAAGCGCAACCCTTCGACCCCATCGTCCACGGTTGGCAGCAGCGGCGCAGCCCCGCCCCGGATCAGGCCGGCGGCCTCGCTGTAGATCGTGGCAAAGGCCTCCAGATAGCCCTCCGGATGACNGCCAGGGATGCGCGATACCGCATTGGCAGCCTCATTCGCCACCACACCACCTCGGGTGATGGTCTGCGGCGCCTGCCCCAGCGGCGAGAACCGCAGCTGGTTGGCGCTGGTTTGATGCCATTCCAGCGACGCCTTGGTGCCCGACAGCCGCAGGCGGATTTCGTTCTCGTAGCCCGGTGCCACCTGGCTGGCGAGCAGCACACCACGCGCGCCGCCGCTGTAGTCCAGCAGCACGTGGGCGTTGTCGTCGACCCGCCGGCCGGGAACGAAGGACTGCAGTTGCGCCGAGAGCCGTTCGACCCGCTGCTGGGTGGTGAAGCTAACCAGATTGAAGGCATGCGAGCCAATATCACCAATCGCTCCGCCTGCGCCCGATTGCTGGGGATCGGTGCGCCACGCGGCCTGCTTCACGCCCGCGCTTTCGAGGTCCTCGCTCAGCCAGTCCTGGATGTACTCAGCATGCACCAGCCGGAGCTCACCCAGATCCCCAGCCTCGACCATCGCCCGCGCCTGCCGGATCATGGGGTAGCCGGTGTAGTTGTGGGTCAGCACGAAGGGCGTACCCGTCTGGGCAACCAGCGCCGCGAGCGCAGCGGCGTCCTCCCCGTTCGAAGTCAGCGGCTTGTCGCAGATGACCGGGATCCCAGCCTCCAGAAACGCCTTCGCCGCCGAGAAGTGCACGTGGTTGGGGGTGACGATGGAGACCGCATCGATGCCGTCATGTCGCGCCGCCTCGGCTGCTGCCATAGTTGCAAAGTCGGGGTAGTTGCGGTCGGCTGCCAGCCCCAGCTCCTCGCCCGAGGCCTGTGCACGCTCTGGGGTCGAGGCCAGCGCGCCCGCGACAATCTCCCAGTGGCCATCCAGCCGGGCGGCCATGCGGTGTACGGCCCCGATGAAAGCGCCCTGCCCGCCGCCAACCATTCCCAGTTTCAACGTTGTCGGCACAGCGCTTACTCCAGCCCCAGCATCCGCCGCACCGCCGCACGATCCGCGCCACTGTCGGCGAAGTCGTCAAAGGCCGTGTCGGTCAGCTGGATGATGTGATCGGCGATGAAGGGCGCGCCCTCGGCTGCGCCTTGCTCGGGATGCTTGAGGCAGCATTCCCACTCCAGCACTGCCCAGCTGTCGTAGCCGTACTGCGCCAGCTTAGAAAAGATACCAACGAAGTCGACCTGTCCGTCACCCAGCGAGCGGAACCGGCCCGCACGCTCAGTCCAGCCCTGATAGCCGCTGTAGACCCCCTGNTTGCCNGTNGGGTTGAANTCNGCGTCCTTGACNTGNAAGGCCTTGATCCGCTCGTGGTAGATATCGATGAAGGCCAGATAGTCCATCTGCTGCAGCAGGAAGTGGCTGGGGTCGTAGTTGATGCANCAGCGGCTGTGNCCGCCNACNCGGTCGAGCAGCATCTCGTAGCTNGCNCCGTCGAACAGGTCCTCGCCCGGGTGNAGTTCGAAGGCNACNTCCACGCCCGCATCNTCATAGGCATCNAAGATCGGGCCCCANCGCCGNGCNAGCTCNCCNAAGGCCTCNTCCATCAGCCCCTCGGGCCGCTGNGGCCANGGGTAGAGGTAGGGGAAGGCCAGCGAGCCGGAGAAGGACACACAGGCGCTAAGATCGAAGTTTGCCGAGGCCTTGGCCGCCAGCTTCATCTGCTCGATCGCCCACTCGGTGCGCGCCTTGGGATTGCCGTGCACGGCCGCGGGCGCAAAGCCGTCGAACTGGGCATCATAGGCCGGGTGCACGGCGACCAGCTGGCCCTGCAGGTGGGTCGACAGCTCGGTGATCTCCACGCCCTGCTCGGCGCAGATGCCCTTGAGCTCGTCGCAGTAGTCGCGGCTCTCCGCCGCGCGGGCAAGATCGATGTAGGCCGGGTCGATGGTCGGCAGCTGCACGCCGGTGTAGCCATGCCCCGCAGCCCAGCCGGCGATCGATGGCAGGCTGTTGAACGGTGCCTGNTCGGACATAAACTGCGCCAGGAATATCGCTGGTCCCTTCATCGTTNCGCCCTCATCTTTCATCTTTTTCTTCTTCTTTTTCTTCTNGTTCAGACCATCATGGCCTGTGGGANCCCGCCCNTANCGGATNTGGGATTCTNTGCNTTGGGNGGCAGCGTAGGGGTNGCCCGCACCTGNCATTCGAAGGCTTCGCGCCGCTGCATTGGGGACNTAGCCAANGTCACGAATGGCGCNCTGCACCACGGTGCGCAACCTGTCGCTGACCTGATCGGAGGCATTGAGCACACGGCTCACCGAGGCTGTTGACACACCCGCGCGACGCGCGACATCGGTGATAGTGGGTAGGTGGGAGGTCATTTACTGCCGCTGTGACAGGGCAACGGCGAGGATGATGATCCCACCGCGCGCGATCAGTTGCTGGCTGTATTCCAGCCCCATCAGGATCAGGCCGTTGTTGATCATCCCGATCATCAGGGCACCGACAATGGTGCCGATGACTGTACCCTTGCCACCAAACAGGCTGGTCCCGCCAAGCACGGCCGCTGCGATCACCGACAGCTCATCGCCCTCACCCAGCTGGAACCGTCCCGACTGCAACCGGCCCGCATAGAGCATCCCTGCGATAGCAGCCGCAGTGCCGGAGACAACCAGAACCTGGAACTTGACGTTTTTGACGTTGATCCCGGTGTAGCGAGCCGCGGTTTCACCGCCACCTGTGGCCAGCACCCGNCGACCGAAGCCGGTGTGCTTGAGCTGGATATGCCCCCAAACGCCAAAAATGAGGATCCAGAAAAACAGGATCGGCACGATGCCCAGCGAACCGCCACCGAAGAACCAAGCGAAGGAACGAGAGAGGATCGGCACGGCGGAGGTGTCAGAAATCCACATGGCCACGCCCTTGGCAATGCCCATCATCGCCAGTGTTGTCAGGAAGGACGGTATCCCTATACGCGTCGTCAGCCAGCCATTGCATACACCAACCGCAATGCCGGTCAGCAATCCCACAGCAACCCCAGCCAGCGGACCGGCGACCGATATCGTCAGCGCCACGGTCACCGTCGTCAGCCCAGCGACAGCCCCCACCGACAGGTCAATCTCTCCGGCCGACAGCACGTAGGTCATGGCGATGGCCATGATTGCGATCATCGCGGTCTGGCGGAAAATGTTGAGCAGGTTGTTGGGGTTCAAGAAGCCCCGATCGTTCAGGGTCAGGGCAAACAGCAGAAAAATCAGCACAAAGCCGATGTAGATTATGTTCTGACGCCAGTTCTTGAGTGCAAAATCGATCATTGCTTCTCACTAAAGCCTTCGGTCTTGAGGTTTCTGTTGGCGGCCTGGATCTTTTCTTCAAGCACGCGCTGGATGAAGGGCACCATGTCGGCGCCCTCCGGGTTTTCAGCGATGATGTCGTCGCGGCTGACGTCTTCGCAGATCACGCCGTCAGCGAGGATCAGGAAGCGGTCGCAGGCCACGGCCAGCTCTGAGAGCTCCGATGAAGCAACGATGACCGCCATGCCCTCACCCGCCTTGATGTGAATGGCATCGATGATTTCGGTCTTCGCACCGATATCGATCCCGGCGGTGGGTTCGTCGAGCAGCAGGATTTTCGGATCGATGCCGAAGTTCTTGCCCAGCACCACCTTTTGCTGGTTGCCCCCGGAGAGATTCAACACGGGCGTTCTGTGGCTCTCGACCTTGATGTCGAACTCGTCGATCTGCTTTTGCGACAACGTCCTGACCCGCCTCTTGCTGATCAGCCCGCGCACGGAGATGCGATCGAGAATACTGAGGGTGAGGTTGTCGCTGGTTGCGTGGGCGCCGATGATCCCCTGCGTGGCCCGCGATTCCGGAACATGAGCGATCCCCTGCGCCATGGCATCCGCGGGTCCTCGAAAGTCTACTGGCTGATCGGCCACCCGGATTTGCCCGCTGGCCTTCGCATCGACCCCGGCAATGAGTTTGATCAGCGACGAGCGGCCCGACCCGAGCAGGCCAGCCAGCCCCACCACTTCGCCTTCACGGATGCTCAGGGAAACCGGCTGCAGTTTGTGGGCGTCCTGCAGTGCATCCAGCTCCAGAATCGGCGCGCCGAGGGCTTTCCGGCTTAGCGTAAGATTGCTGAAATCCCGCGCCTTCTTACCGACGATGTGCTCGATCATCTGGCTGACCGAGGTCGATCGGGTCTCCGCAGTGGTCACTTTCCTGCCGTCGCGCAGGATGGTCAGTCGATCGGATATCTCGGAAATCTCGTCCATACGGTGGCTGACATAGATCACGGCGTTGCCCTGCGCAGTGTGTGCACGAATACTGTCGAAGAGGCGATCAACATCAGTCACCGAAAGGGCCGTGGACGGCTCATCGAGGATCCAGACACGAGCGTCTTGGCTGATCGATTTGGCGATTTCGGTCAGCTGCCGCTGGCCGGGACTGAGGTCGGAAACCAGCGTCGTCGGATCGACATCGACATTGAGTTGCTCGAACAGCTCGCGCGCTCGCGCCACCGCCGCAGCCTCGTTGATCAGGCCACTGTGGAGGAATTCGTGGTTGAGAAAGATGTTCTGCGCCGCCGTCAGCGATGGGATCAGGCTCATTTCCTGAAAGTTCATGGCGACCCCCGCCGCGCGCGCCAGCTCCGGGCTATTGCCCTGCAGCGTAGCGCCGAACACCGTGATATCGCCTGCCGTCTGCCGGTAGACCCCATTGAGAATCTTCAACAGGGTGGACTTCCCAGCGCCGTTGCCGCCCAGCAGCGCATGAACCTCTCCCGCCCTCACCGATAAATCAACATCGTCGAGCGCGACGAGGCTGCCGAAATGCATGGAGATCCCACGCATCTCGACAGCCTTGCTAAGTTCAGTCCCAGTACTCACCCAAGGCTCTCCCACCGATCGGACTCAGCCGACCGAGCAATCGCGTGGGCCACCTTCTCAACCCGAAGTGCTTCGTCGAAGTTCGGGCTGGGTTGCTGGTTGTCGGCAATGGCTGAGATCAGATCAAAACACTCCACAATCTTCGTCTCGGAGTAGCCGATGCCAAGCGCAGGGATCGGCCAAAGCCCCTGACCATAGGGATGCGCGGGGCCGGTGTAGATGGTCCGGAACCCCCGGGTGTCCGCCGGATCGCCGGCGAACATCACCTGTAACTCATCACGGCGCTCGTAGTTGAAGTGNATCGAACCCTTGGTGCCGTGGATTTCCAGAGTGATGAAGTTGTTGCGGCCATAAGCGTTTCGCGAAGCCTCGAGGCTTCCGATGGCGCCATTTTCGAACCGCAGCAGTGCGGAAACCTCGTCGTCCACGTCCACGGGTGCCCGCGGTGCGTCCGACATCTTTTCCGAAGCGCCGAGGGCATCGAAGCCGCTATCTTGAATCGGACGATCGGCAATGTAGGTCTTGGCTATGGCGAGCGTCGAAGCAATCGGTCCAACCAGATGGTGGGCCAGATCGATCACGTGGGTACCGATGTCGCCCAGCGCCCCTGAACCGGCTACTGACTTCTGGAACCGCCACGACAGCGGTCCATCAGGGTCGGCGGACCAGTCCTGCAGGTAGGTACCCCGGAAGTTCCGGATCTCGCCAATCTTCCCATCGGTGATCAGCTTCTTGGCCAGTGCGATGGCTGGGGTTCGGCGATAGTTGAAGGCGGCCATAGAGATGACCCCAGCTTCTCGGACCGCAGCGGTCATTCGCTCGGCGTCTTCAAGGGTGTTCGAAAGCGGTTTTTCACACAGAATGTGCTTGCCGGCCTTTGCTGCCGCGATCGCCATTTCTGCATGCATGTTGTTCGGCGTGCAGATATCTACGACGTCGATATCGTCACGTTGTACAACGCTCAGCCAGTCGGTTGAGGCTTCTTCAAAACCAAAACGGTCCCGGGCGTCCTCTGCCAGTTCCTGCGTGACATCGACGACAACCTTCCGCACGGGAAGCGCCGGCGCAGGCCAGAAAAACATGGGCATGGCGGCATAGGCCATGGCGTGCGCCTTGCCCATGAATCCACCCCCGATCATTGCTACGTTCAGTATCTTGCTCATCTTCTTATCTTTTCGAAATCAAAAAACGGGGAGGCGCTGGTAACCGGCACCCCCCGTTCATTGAGCAGCGACGGACCTGAGCGGCCCGCCTGTCTGCAGCGGGAGAGGGTCCTAGTTCATGCTGTTCTTGATGTTATTGGTGGCTTCAACGCTGTAAACCGTTTCCCAAGCATCAAGCAGGTTCTGTTTAGTCACCGGAAGGGCTGGCAGAGCCACGAACGCAGGAGCGTCTTTGCCCAGCAGGCCGTACCCGGCCAGCATGGCTTCAGTCACACCTTGGTTGTACGGGCGCTGTGCACCTAGACCGTAGACGTAACCACCACGGGCCATGGAAATTGCAACGTTTTCACCGAGGTCGATCGTGGTGATCACCAGGTCATCCTTACCCGCAGCGCGAGCAGCGGCGATNACGCCTTCNGCCGGGACATCCCAGACCGCCCAGATGCCGTCGATATTNCGGTTGGATACNATCATNGCGGAAGCAGCCTTGTCGGCATCACCGGAGAAATCCGGGCCACCAATGCCNTGCTCCGCAACNATNGAGATGCCAGGGTAATCGCTCTCGATCGTCGACTTGAAGGCGTCGTAACGCTGGCGGGTGACAAAGAAATCTGCCGCGTGGAACACGATGCCGATTTCACCTTCACCGTCGAGGGCCTGAGCCATCAGGTGTGCGGCCGCAACGCCGTTACCGTAGTTATCCGCAGATACGGAGGCTACGTAGTCCTGACCGGCGACAAAGTTGGCAGGAACGTTGTCCATGAACACCAACTGCACGCCAGCCTCAGCCGCGGCACGGAATGCACCGGCCGTTGCAACCGGATCGGTCGGGATAGAGACGATGATGTCCGGCTTCTGGGCCAAGACAGTTTCAATGTCGGATACCTGCTTCTCAGGCTTGAAGCCCGCGTCCGTAACGGCGATGACGTCGATGCCCATGGCCGCAAACTGGGTCTCAAGGCCGTTAATCTGTGCCTGGCTCCAGTCGTTACCGCCATAGTGCATCACAATCGCGGCTGTGGCGTTCATGCCCTTGATTTTGGCCAGTTCGGCGTCGGATAGGCTGATGTCAGCCGCCGCAGCCGGGTCTTCACCATTCGGCCCTTTGGAGAGCACAGCAGACTGCAGGCTGGCGAGTTTAGCGGCCGGGTCGGCCTGTGCAATTGCGCCGATAGCAAAGGTTGAGAAAACGGCACCTAGCAGTGCCAGTGTAGACGTCGATTTCATGATTTCCTCCCAAGGAAAGTTTTGGGCTTAAGCGCCCGATGATCGGAACTCAGTGGTTCCGCAAATAACTCATGCTGAGCCGAGCTCCTTCTGCCGGGTCATCCCAGGCATCCAACTCGGTACAGACCCAGCCTGAGAACTGGACCTCACGCATTGCGGTGAGAATTTCGTCGGTCGGCACGTCACCCCGATCCAGGGGCGTGAAGGCGAAAGGTTCGCGCTGCAGCCCTTTGAGGTGGACGTAGGTGATCCTGCTGGCGTGCTCCCGGATCAGATCGCTCGGGGAACCGCCAGCCGCAGCAAGGTGCGCGGTATCGGGGCAAAAGTTGATCGAGGTCAGCTTGAAGATCCGGCTGACGTCTTCCGGTCCTTCGACAATGGTCGAAAGGTGCGGGTGATAGTGGGCCTGGAGACCACGGCTCTTACCGATGTCGTTGACCCGGTCGAGTGCTGCACCAAGGCGGTAGTAGTCGGTGTCGACGGTGCCGTTGTAGCGCTTAGCGCCACCGCCAACCACGAGGTGCTCACCCCCCAGTTCCGCCAGACGGTCCGCGGACTGCACGATGCGCTGCAGTTCTTCGGGCAGTACGTCGTCGAAGATAAAATTGGCCCCGGCGTAGGCCGCAACGAGGCTCAGACCGTTGTCGGCCAGCAGCTTCCGCATCTTGGCGGCCGAATATTCGAGGAAGTTGCCGTCGAAGAGCTCGACCCCTTCGTAACCAGCAGCCGCAATCTCTGCGAAGGCACGGTCCATGTCTCCAAAGGTCCGGTAATAGAGCTTCGTGATCGACGTCACGCCCTCTGCGTTACCTCCCAGGTCGCCCCAGCAATTCGCCTGATACGCAAATTTCCAGCTCATCTTGATCCTCCCGTTTCATCGTTGGCGCGGTTCGAACGGATCCAGCCTCTTTCCCTTGAGTGGTTGGCCGTCCTGCCCTTTTTTTAGCCTTTAGACCGAATATTTGCACTAAATCAAGCCACTTTTGTGCTGAAACACTACTATTCTGCATTTTTTCAGCAAAATAATCGGCTTGAAATGCTGAATTTGTGTGGATAGATCAGTTCAGCCCAAACCTTCGGGGCGGGATTCGGCGGTAAAACACGAGAGAATCAGTGCAGACAAACAAACGTCAGAGAGCGCGGTCTAAAGAAGCGGTTGTCGCCAGTCTGGCCGAAATTCTGACGCTGATCCGGCTTGGCCGTGCGAACACACGGCTCGCCATCGAAGAGTCCAGCGAATATGGCCGAGCGATCGTCGCCGACCGGCTAGCGACCTTGACCGACCTTGGTCTTGTCCATGAAAACGCAGCCGGTGAGTCCACGCGCGGGCGGACGCCGCGGTTGGTCCAGTTCTGCGCTGATAGGGCGCGGATCTTCGTTGCGACCCTCGGCTCGAACTCCATCGGTGCAGGGCTCGTTGACCTCGACGGTAATCTTGTCACCGAGCACCATGAGACGACTGATCTGGCTGAGCATCCTGATAAGATTGTTGATCGGATCCTGCGCCTGATCGACTGGACCATGAGCCGCCAGCTGGAGGGACAGGAAGTTTGGGGTATCTCCATCGCTCTGCCCGGCCCGGTGATCGGGCTGTCATCCTCGCCTTTCGAAAGGCAGAACCAGATCGTTGAACCGACACTGGTCAATGCAGATGTGCTGCAAAGACTGTTTCAGGCCCATCGGGTGCCCGTTTGGCTGCGCTCCAGTGTCGAGACAATGACCATGGGGGAGTACACCCGGGGTATAGAAGGCGACGTCAGCAATATGCTGTTCGTCAAACTGGGACGGCAGATTGGTGCAGGGCTGGTCTCAAACGGCCAGCTCTACAGAGGGGCCATCGGTGCCGTGGGCCTAATCGGCCAGCTGCCCGTAGCCGGCGAGCCGGTGGGCACGCTCGACGGGCTGGCAGGCACCGACATGGTCCTCAGAGAAGGGCAAAAGGCAGCCGAATCCGGCTCCAGCCCCCGGCTGAACGAAATTCTCGACCGCACGGGTTTCATCACGGTCAACGATGTCTGCCAGTCAGCGCAGATGGGTGACACACCTAGCATCGATATCATCAGTAAGAGCGGACATCGCATCGGTGCCACAGTTGCGACTCTCGCCAATATGCTGAACCCGGAGCTGGTGGTCCTATCAGGCGATCTGGCGCAGTCCAACGACATCCTGCTGGCAGCGGTCCGCGAGAGCTTGTACCGCGCAGCGCACCCTTTGGCGACGCGCGATCTGCGCATCACCCGATCGCAAATGGGGAGCTCGGCCTCGCTGATCGGTGCAGGGCATATTGCTGTCGAAGCGCTGTTTGAAATGCGCACTATGCGGCAGTGGGTCGACCTCGGCTCACCCCTTCTGCATCCGAATTTCGCCGAGAAGTCTGACAACACCCCTGCGGAAGCACACGCAGGTCAAGACGGAGAGGAGCGATGAAAATGACTGTTTCAGGTCTTGGACCTCATGGCGAATCCCCTTCGCCGCCAGAGCGCGTCGTCTTGCTCCCCGAAGACATCCGCCGCGCGAAAGATCGTGACTTCCGGGTTGGCATCGCCATGCATACCCTTGACAGTGACTGGTCACGCCTTTTGCTCAACGGCATGATTGGCACATTTGGCGAGAGCGGCGTGGTCGTTACCGAAGTCATCGACTGCAAGTTTTCACCCGACCGGCAGATCGAGGCGCTCGAACGCCTGAGCGCGCAGGACCTGTCGGTGCTGATCTCCCTGCCCGTTGCTAACGCCTCCGTGGCGCAGGCGCACAAGGACATCAGCAACAAGGGCGTGGGCCTGATGTTGCTCGAGAATGCCCCGACAGCCTTGATTCCAGGCAAGGACTATGGCGGTCTGGTTTCCGCTGACAACTTTGGCTTGGGGCAAATGGCAGCCAAGGCCCTGAGCGATTTCATCGCGCCAAAGACCAAGGTCGGCGTGCTGGGCTTCCAGGCGGATTTCTTTGCAACCAACCAGCGCGAGCTGGCTTTTGCGCGCTGGATGGAGCGCAATCGCCCAGACATCGAGCTGGTTTCAACACGCTTTGACACGGTCGAAGAAGCAGGGGCTGTCGGACGCCGCATGCTCCAGGAACACCCAGACATGGCCGGCCTGTTCGTCGTTTGGGATACGCCGGCCGAAAGTGTTCTCAGTGAGCTGTCCGAGCTGAAAATTCCAATGACAACCGTCGATCTAGGTAAGTTCTCAGCCACATCGCTGGCCAGCGGCGGGTCGATCGTCGGAATCGCGGGACAGCACCCGTTCAAACAGGGTGTCGCCGCGGCCCGAACCACCATCAGCCAGCTACTGGGCTATAAGATTCCAGAGTGGATCGCGATCCCCGGCGTACCGATCAGCCGCGCAACCGTGCTGGAACAGTATCA
>NZET01000003.1 GCA_002690455.1 Kiloniella sp. | reverse complement strand
AGCGAAGCGTTTTGAGCGCAAGGGGAAAGTCACGCTCAAAGCCAAGCGCCTTGAGCGTGACCACAGCAGGTGCGCGGGGGAGGGCCGAAGGCCGCGAAGCGGCCAAGGCCCGAGCGCGCCACTATTAGATTTTCAGATCCTGGAAAAAGTCATTGCCCTTGTCATCAATAATCACAAAGGCTGGAAAGTTCTCCACCTCGATCTTCCAGATCGCCTCCATGCCCAATTCAGGATATTCGAGCACGTCCATCGCCTTAATCGCTTCCTGCGCTACCTTGGCCGCAACACCGCCAATCGTACCCAGATAGAAACCACCGTGGCGCGCGCACGCTTCACGCACCTGAGGGCTGCGGTTGCCCTTTGCCAGCATCACCATCGAACCACCCAGTGCCTGAAACTGATCGACGAAGGCATCCATGCGGCCGGCCGTTGTTGGCCCGAAAGCCCCCGAAGCATAGCCTTCAGGCGTCTTCGCCGGCCCGGCATAATAAACGGGGTGATCTTTAAAATAGTCCGGCATAGGCTCACCCGCCTCCAGACGCGAACGGATCTTTGAATGCGCCAGATCGCGCGCGACAATCATTGTCCCGCTCAGCATCACACGTGTGGTCACACGCAAGGCCGACAGCTGTGCACGGATCTTGTCCATAGGCCGGTTAAGGTCGACCGCAACAGCTTCCTGTGCGCCTGCGGTTGCGCTTCCAACCTCCAGGCCAACACCTGCTGCAACGTCGGGCAGGAACCGCGCCGGGTCAGTCTCTAACTGCTCAAGAAAGACGCCCTCAGCCGTGATCTTGGCCATCGCCTGTCGGTCCGCGCCGCAAGACACCCCCAGCCCAATAGGAAGCGACGCCCCGTGCCGCGGTAGCCGGATCACCCGGACATCGTGGCAAAAGTACTTGCCCCCGAACTGAGCGCCAATCCCCATCTGGCGCGTGAGGTCCAGCACTTGGGCCTCCATCTCGCGATCACGGAAGGCGTGGCCCTGGGCCGAACCAACCGTTGGCAGGGCATCGAGATACCGGCTTGAAGCCATCTTTACTGTCTTCAGATTCTGCTCTGCCGACAACCCACCAACGACAATGGCGAGGTGGTAGGGAGGGCAGGCCGCCGTTCCAAGAGTACGGATCTTTTCGTCCAAAAAGGTGACCAGTCGCGCGGGATCGAGCGTGGACGGCGTGGACTGGAACAAGAAGGTCTTGTTCGCCGAACCACCGCCCTTGGCCATAAACTGCAGCTTGTAGTCCCCCTCACCTTCCAGCGCGATATCGATCTGCGCTGGCAGATTGTTACGGGTGTTGGCTTCTTCGTACATAGACAGCGGGGCAAGTTGGCTATAGCGCAGATTGTTCTTGGCGTAAGCATCGAGCACACCCTGCCCCAGCGCCTGCTCATCCCCACCGGGCGTCCAGACTCGCCGCCCTTTCTTCGCCGTGATAATCGCCGTCCCGGTATCCTGGCACATGGGCAGGATTCCGCCCGCGGCAATCGAGGCGTTTTTCAGATACTCCATCGCAACATAGCGATCGTTCTCACTGGCCTCGGGGTCTTCCAGGATGGAGGCAAGCTGTTGCAGATGACTGGGGCGCAGGAAATGATTTATATCGCGAAAGGCTGCCTCGGAAAGCGCGCGCAGGGCCCCCGGCTCGACCACCAGCACCTCTTCGCCACGAAACCGGTCAACCGACACGCCCTCGACATCAAGACGGCGATAGGGCGTCGGGTCCGGGCCCAGCGGAAACAAAGGTGGAACCGGTGAGCCCGCACTGTCGAGTGAGGCAGAGACGGGTGAGGCGGTGGACTCAGTGCTGGGCACTGGTGCGTTCGGGTTTGGATCAGTCATGCTAGCGGGGCTCACTGTTGCTACTGCGGGCGATGGGCTGTTCGTTGAGAGCGGGGCGACATCACTCAAGGGGCAAGCCATGGGTTCAGCGCCGTGCGGGGCCTGCCTATGGGCTGTCAGTCACCCGAAGTTCTGGGAAACCTTATATAGGTCGTGGTCATATGGGCAACGTCCCGGGTATCCCCACTCGGAAACACAGCTGTGGCCTCAGCCTCCATAATCAGCAACCGGCGTCCGTCCTTGATGACCCGCGCTGTGGCAATCAGGTAATCGCCCTCACCGGGACTAAGGAAGTTGATCTTTAACTCGGAGGTCAGCGCCATTTCGTCTGGTCCGAGGAGCGTCACCGAGCACATGCCGGTCGCAGTATCCATCAGCGCGCTAATGGCGCCGCCGTGAACGTAACCATATTGCTGGAACACCGGCGGTCGTACGGGCAATCGCAAGCTAACGCATCCGTATTCAATTGAAACCGGCTCGATACCCAGTGTCTTGGCGAAATGCTGCCCGTCGAGGGTCTGACGCACGCGGGCGTCAAACTCCGCCTGGCTCTGTGTCTGGGGCTGTCTGGGACCCCGGCTAAACTGCTCGATCACGCAGGGCTCACCCCTTTCTCTGAGTCGATTTCCTCACTAGAGTGCCGGAAATGCCAAGGCGTCAAGGCTTGCTCGCTATTCTTTCAGGTATCCGCATTGGACCGTACCAAGGCGAATGCGCATAAGGGAATCATGCGAAATAGGGAATGTCGTTAAGGGTCTAAGGGCAAAGGACGACTGGCAAAGGGAAACCGGCGAGGGAAAACGGCGAGGGAAACCGGCGAGGAAAAACGGGCACCTGACCGGATATTGGCCGTTGAATGAATGGTACGCGCGGGAGCGGCAGGGGAACGACCCGCGGCAGATAAGGGGCGTTGGGGATATGATGAGATTTGCGATACCGAGCTTGATGGTGCTGGGCGTCATGGTATCAGCCTGCGATCAGTCTACAATCGAGGCGGCGGTGCAGCAGCGCGGAGAAGCCCTAGGAACGGCCAGTTCTGAGGGCGATAACCTGCACGACGGCGCCGCGACCGACCTCGGACCTGACTTTGGCGCTATCGACCGTGCCCGCCCGGCAGGCCTAGACCGGCAGCGTTTCCAGATGATTGTCGAAGTGTCAGGCGATGCTTTTCCACACGCACTGTTCAAGTCACCTGCCCACGCACAAAACGCCGGCTACTGCACCAGCTCAGGTTTTGGCGACGTGACGAAGGTGATTGATGCGAGCGATCCAAATACAGGTCAGCGCTTCTACTTCATCGAATGCAGCGAAGCCGACCCGCGTGCTGTTGGCGTCCTGCAAGCCGACGACCCGCAAGCGGGGGGTGGCAGCAGTGGGACATCCACCTCGGCCGAAGCCCTAATCAACGCGCTGGCGAACGGGGCGTCCTCGGCAGCCGACGAAGCGCCATATGCCGACCCTTATGCCAACTGCCCGATCGGTCAGGGCGGTTACCCCGTCGTTACGGAGGACTGTATTTCTCGGTATTGATGAGCAGGTTGCTGATCGGACGGCCCCGCATCCGGGCTCAGGTCTCGCGACGGGCCATGAACGCCAGTCGTTCAAACAGCTGCACATCCTGCTCGTTCTTGAGCAATGCACCGTACAGTGGCGGGATCACCTTCTTCGTGGCCGACTCCCGAAGCACGCTTTCGTCGATGTCTTCAGCCATCAGCAACTTCAGCCAGTCTAGCAATTCTGATGTCGAGGGCTTCTTTTTCAATCCCGGAATTTCGCGCAAGCCAAAGAATGCCTCCAGGGCCGCCTTAAGCATCGTCTTCTTGATGCCAGGGCAGTGAACGTCCACGATCTTCGTCAGCGTCTCTCGATCCGGGAACGTGATGTAGTGGAAGAAGCAGCGGCGCAGGAAGGCGTCAGGAAGCTCCTTCTCGTTGTTCGAAGTGATAATGATAATGGGGCGGTGCTTGGCGCGAATCACCTGATTAAGCTCGTAGACGAAGAACTCCATTCGATCGAGTTCCAGCAGCAAGTCGTTTGGGAACTCGATGTCGGCCTTGTCGATCTCGTCGATCAACAGCACCACTCGGCTCTCACTCTCAAAGGCTTCCCACAGCTTGCCGCGCACGATGTAGTTACCGATGTCGTGAACCCGCTCTTCGCCCAACTGGCCGTCGCGCAGCCGGCTGACGGCATCGTACTCATAGAGCCCCTGTCGGGCTTTGGTCGTAGACTTGATGTGCCATTGGATGAACGGTGTCCCCAGCGCGGTTGCAACCTGCTCGGCCAGCATCGTCTTTCCCGTTCCCGGCTCACCTTTCACGAGGATCGGCTTTTCCAGCGTGATCGCGGCATTGACAGCCGTCATCAGGCCATCGTCCGCAACGTAAGCGTCGGTACCCTCAAAGCGCATGTTTGTCATCGAATGAAGTCTCCTGCGGTCTGAGTCTGGATGGGGGAAAAACGGCTCGGGATAAAGACTGAATCATGACGCATGCATGCTCCAGATTGCTTGACAAAGGGGCCTCAAGCTGCGCGCCGCACGATTACGCTACCGGCCGAATAGCCTGCGCCAAAGGAACACAGAACCCCGAAATCACCCACATTCAGATCCCTACGGTGGCGGTGAAAGGCAATCACACAGCCCGCCGAAGAGGTATTGGCGAACTCATCCAGCACGATCGGTGCCTCGTCTACTTCCGGCGCACGGCCCAGAATTTTTTTGGCGATGAAGTCGTTCATGTTCTTGTTGGCCTGATGCAGCCAGAACCGGCGCACGTCATCGGGAGCCAGATCATGCTCACCGAGGTGTTCACTGATCATGTCGGCAACCATAGGCACCACTTCCTTGAATACCTTCCGCCCCTCTTGCTTGAACAGCAGATCCCAGCCCGTCCGGGCCTCAGCCTCGGTGCGGTTCAGAAAGCCGAAGTTGTTGCGGATGTTATTGGAGAATTGGGTGCGCAATTTTGACCCAAGAATGGACCACACTGCTCCATCCCCTCCCGCGGCGCTGCGGTCGAGGGCGAGATCCTCACGCTCAACGATCGCCGCCGTACAAACATCACCGAAAATAAAGTGGCAGTCTCGGTTTTCCCAGTTCAGGTGTGCCGAACAAATTTCAGGGTTGATCATCAGGATCCGCCGAGCCTGCCCCGACCGCACGGCGGCAGCTGCCATATCGATGGCAAAGGTTGCGGAGGAGCAGGCCACATTCATGTCAAAGGCCCAGCCTGCATCCAACCCCAGCGCAGCCTGAATTTCGATCGACATGGCCGGATAGGCGCGCTGCATGTTGGAGGCAGCGCAGATTACACCATCAATTTCGCCGACTTCCAGTCCCGCTTCAGCCAGCGCATTGAGCGAGGGCTGTATGGCCATTTCAGCCTGGATAGAGAGTTGATCGTCGCCACGGGTTGGCAGGCTTGGAGCCATGCGGTCAATGTCGAGCAAGCCTTCCTTGTCCAGCACATAACGGGACTTGATGCCACTGGCCTTTACGATGAAGTCATCCGAAGACGGCGAAAGCGCTTCGACTTGGCCCGCCGCAATCCGGGCAGCGTTTTCGGTGTTATATCGTTCGACAAAGGCATTGAGCGCCTCGACCAACTCGTCGTTAGAAATGCTGTTACCCGGGGTGAAGAGCCCGGTTCCAGAAATCGCTGCCGCGTACATAAACTGCGCCTCAATTCGATCGATGACACGCCTTATGCCGTAGATTCTTCGCCCTGCCTAGCAAGGGCAGGCCGAAAACTGGAACCGGGGCGGAGGGTTATTGAAGGGGAACGAGGAAGTACCAGCCTGCTGGTGCCTGATAGACCTAAAAACCCGGCGGGTTTGACAGTTGAAAGCCAGGCGTAGTGTTCACTGGGCGAGACCCGGCTGGGAACGCAACTGTCTCGCCGGGCAGCAGCTTCCGCACCGGGCGCGTGGCCGCTGGCGTGGCGGGCGCGGTGGAGCAGTCTGTGTAACCGGCGTCCGGCCATGCCGGAATAGCCGACCAAGCCACCTTGCCGATGGCAAAAAATATCTCTGCCACGACGTTTTGACGGTGGACTTTTGCCAACCGATGCACGATTTTACTCGCATAATATTGTGGAGTTTCGGCTTCATCGGTTTGCGTGGACTGAGGCGAACCCCAGTTGGGCAGATCCGGGGGAAAGCGGGCTTAAGGGATACGAGATGCAACGGTCATCGACAGCAGCACTGTCTGCCACTCGCGGAAGCGACAAGCAACGAAATGGCACGGCTACCTCGGCTGCTGCTATCACGGGCGTTGCTGCCGCTGCGAGTGCCGCGGCCCTGCTGCCTTCTACACCTGCGCTGGCGCAAGGCTACGATACCTTCACGGCCTCGTCTGCGGCAGCCATCACAGGACCCACCATGTCGTCCCCGGCTTCCGCGCGGGCAGACACCACCGCGGGGCTACCCGCCGAGACCGTCCTGATGAGCAGCGTCACGACCCTAGGAGCGATGCCACCACCGGAAGGCGTAGTTCTCGCAGCGCCGGTGCCGCCGGTCCTGCCTGCCATCGCGCTGCCACAAATCACCGCTGCCCCGTCACCGGTTCCGGCTGTTACTTTGCTCGGCCAGCCCGAAGAAGTGGCGCAGACCACGACCGCACCAGTAGCGCAAACTGCTGCACCAGCAGCCTCCAGCTACACCTCGTTCTGGCCCGAAGATCATTGGGGCGATAGTGGCTATGGAGGCAGTCTGCTAGGCTACCTCGGCACCAGCGTGTCACTGACCGGGCTGGGCGCCGGTTATCTGCTTTGGCGTTCCTTGAATGAAGCCCCGCACTTCGATCTGCCGCTTCGCTATGAAACCTTCGAAGAAGCACCGCGCGGTGATGCCGTCATGACCGTCGAGGCCTTCGACGATGATGATGACACGCTCGAATATTCAATCATTCAGAGTCTCACTGATGACTCCCGGCTGTTCGAGATCGACCCCGATACCGGTGAAATCACTTTTATTTCAGATCCGCAGATTCTGTCCCCCGGCGATGGAGACTTTAACGGCGTCTATGATTTCACTGTGCAGGCCGAAGACGGCCGCGGTGAGACCGATACGCAGACTATTGAGCTGACGATGGTGCCAGCGTTTGTCCCATTCTTCGATCAAAACGTAAGTTTTCTGCTCCCAGGGTCCTCTGAATTCGCGGACATTGTTGAGGTCAAGGCGCCTGGCAATGCACCCAGCCTTAATGAAGTCTCCACCGGTCTTGGCAATGACTACGTGGAGGTTCAGGGAACGGTTGGGCAGCTTGGCATTGAACTGGGTGGCGGTGAAGACACCATTGTCTTTAACACGAACGACAGCGCTGCGATCTCGCTGGATACTGGCGATGGCGTAGACCGGATCACGCTGGTGGACGACGTGACCAGCCTCGTAATTCAGAACTTCGGAGCCTTTGACATCCTCAACCTCATCGGGATCACGGGTGGGGGTCAGACCATCGGTCGCTATGATAATGGTAGAGACGCAGCCAATCACCTGGCAGCAGGAACACCGGTAGCAACCTATGACAATGGTGAAGACTCATTCTTACTGGTGGGCACCACTCCCACAGCACCCCTTTCGACGATCAAATTTGAGGACACGATCATCACTGAGGACAGCATNATACTCGTATAATCTTGGCNGTTTGCCAATTGTTCTCAGCAACTGCTGCAGATATCCACCATAATTGGCGCGTAATTTGCAATTATGCCGAAGGGACTCTATACAAACTGCGCATAACTTGGCATTTTGGAGTCGATTAGTGGATCCACTCCGCTTTTTACGAATTTTTCAGAGTTTTTGGGCAAATTTCGCCCGCAGGAGAAATAAGACGATGGCCACGGCAAACCACAATTTGATCCCCGAAGTGCTCTTTTCGCGGCGCGCCTACCAGCGCCGCATGGCGAGGGCTGCTCAAGCATTCTCTGCAATCAGTCTGGGCGCTGCCTTTGTGTTGACCGCCAGTGAGGCTGCGGCGCAGTCTGCGCGCGCTTCGACTGACAGCCCTTTTAATGCAATCGACGGTACACCGATGGGTTTCACCGAGGATGGCGACCTTCGGGTGATGCTGGCCAGCGGTGAGGAAATGATCATCCCAAGAGGTGAATACGGCCTCGTCGGCGATCAGATCATGGTCTCAGACTTAATCGATGGCGTTGAACTGGCCCAGAATGGCTACATTCCGCCAACTTCAGGTGCCTACCCAACCTACAGCTCGCCAGGTCTGCTCGGCGGTTTGGGCTACGCAGGTATTCTGATTCCTGTCGGTCTCGTCGCAGCGGGCATCCTCGCCTACATCGTAATCACGCGCTCGAATAATACTGCGCCTGAGTTCTCGGCCGCGACCTACAGCACGAGCTTTGACGAAGANGACACCGGGACGGTCCTCACGGTCACCGCAACCGATGCGGAAAACGACACCATCACCTACTCCCTGTCTGGCACAGATTCTGAATTCTTCACAATCAGCAGCGCGGGCGCAATTGCATTCACTGACGAGCCGAACTTTGAATCGCCCGGTGATGCCGATCGCGANAACGACTATCAGGTAACAGTCACAGCGACCGATGACCACGGGAAGGCAAGCTCTTCCACCGTCACGATTTCAGTCGATAATAACGCAACCCGCCCATTGGTGACTGACGCTACAGCCGATATTTCGGGGAACTTGTCCAACAACAACGACGAAGTTGCTGCGACGGGCGCTTTGACCGCGGATTTTGATGCGGCCAACGGTAACGACGCCATCACCATAAGCNNCNCAGTTNNGGCCGGNCTGGTTGGCGATATGGGTGCGGGTGCCGACTTGCTGACGATCAGCAGTGACGTTGGTGCGACGGCAACCTTCGATATGGCTACCGGTAACGATGAAATTGTCCTGGCCTTCGACCAGAGTGCAATCCTGACGATTGATTTGGGGACTGGCGAGGACATTGTCGACTTTGAGGTCGCACAGGTAACGGTCAACCACGTGATCCAGGCCTTTGGGTCAGACGACATGCTCGACCTGACCGCTTTCAACCTGACCGATGGCCTTGACACAACCTTGCACGCAAACAGCGCAGCAGCCATCGCCGAACTCGATACAAATGATGTTGTGTTCTATGACTCAGGTGCAGACATCGTAGTCCTCGTCGACGCTGATGACAGTGACACAGCCGCGTTTGATGCCACCGATATGCAATTCACACTCGAGGGCGTGCAGTCGCTGGCAGCCAGTCAAATCGACTTCTAAGGTCAACCCACGCTGTTCGAAACATTGAAAAAGCCTCGCCTAATCAGGTGGGGCTTTTTTTATCAGCGATTGGTGGTTTTGGCTGCGAAACGCCCCCGCCGAGGATCGGCAAAGGTTAGGCAATGACGCCAGGTCAGGCTGCGGGTGCGCCATCATCCTCGGTCCACGGGACATAAGCCGCGCTAAATGCCGCGTCAGCCAGCGCCACCGACCGCGCCGTCCCGTCCCAGTCGCGCTCATAGAAGTTCGGGTAGGTTTCATAAAGCTGCGCGGTGGACTCGGCCACGTTGTCTCCGATCAGGTTCAACGGCGCACCGGATTGCTCTGCTGCCAGCTGCACCTTTATCGATTTTTCCAAGTAATACATGACGTTAAAGGCGTGCCCGGGATTGGCACCGACGGTCAATAGGCCGTGATTGCGCAGGATCAGCATTTCGTGCAAGCCTAGGTCACGCTTGAGCCGCGGTCCCTCGTCCGCATCCAGCGCGATCCCCTCATATTCATGTGCCGGGCAACGTTTGTAAAAGCGCACGGCGTGCTGTGTCAGCGGTTTGATCTCGACATCTCGGAGGGCCGAAAACGCCATCCCTGACACTGTATGTGTATGCAGGACGGAGCCGACTTCCTGCCGCCCTTGCAGGATCGCACCGTGGATGGTCAGCCCGGCGGGGTTGGTGGGCGCCTGCTCGCCTGCGCCGACCGGGGTGCCGTCGAGATAGACCTTGACCAGCCGGTCGGGCCGCATCTCGTGGAAGTGCACGCCGAGTTCGTTGATAAGGTACTGGTCATCGGTGCCGGGCACGCGGCACGAGATATGGGTCGAGCTGAGGTCGGTCCAGCCCTCCTGGGCACAGGCGCGGTAGCATGTCGCCAGTTGCAGGCGTGCTTCGTCCTCTGTGGTCGGCGTATAGCGACTGGGCTTCATGTTGTGGATGACGCTGCTCATCGATGTGGGCTCCTCGCTTGCTTGCTTGCTTGCTTGCTTGTTTGTTCATCAGACGCACGTGCGTCTTCACGCGACGGTATCCCCTGCCCACGATGCTTGCCCAGAGAGAACTTAGTCGTCCCCGCGCAAAACCCGTGACTTACGGCGGTCCCAGTCGCGCTGCTTGATGGTCTCGCGCTTGTCGTACTGCTTCTTCCCGCGCGCCAGGCCCAGTTCCAACTTCGCCCGCCCGCGCTCATTAAAGTACAGCGCCAGTGGGATCAGGGTCACACCCTTGGTCTTTAGCTTGCCGAGGATCTTGTTGATCTCACGCTTTCTGAGGAGCAGCTTTCGGTTCCGAACCGGCGGATGATTGAAGCGATTGCCCTTCTCATATTCCTGAATATTCGCCCCAGTGAGGTACATTTCACCCTTGATTTCAGTAGCATAGCTTTCCGCAATCGAAGCTCGCCCCGCGCGTAGTGCCTTGACTTCGGTCCCACGCAGCGCAATCCCGGCTTCGAGTACTTCGTCGATGAAGTAGTCGTGTCGGGCCTTGCGGTTTTGAGCGATGATTTTGCGGGGCATGATCAGGATTGAAGCTGGTGATCCGCTCAGTTGAGCAGGCCGACCTGCACCAAAGCATCACGCACCCGCTGCTCACTAGCGGGGGACAGTGGCACCAGCGGTAGCCGCAAACCCGGCTGCACGCGGCCCAGCAGCTCCAGCGCATATTTCGCTGGTACCGGGTTGCTCTCTACAAACAGCGCGTTGTGCAGAGGCATGAGGCGGTCGTTGATGGCTTGCGCCTGCGTCCGGTCGCCCGCCGCCCAGGCCGCGTGAAAGTCTGCGCACAGTCGCGGCGCGACATTTGAGGTCACAGAGATGCAACCATGGCCGCCCGCCCCCATGAACGGCAGAATTGACGCATCTTCCCCAGAGAGCTGGATGAAGTCCGGCCCGGATGCCAGCCGCTGTTCGATCGGACGAACCAGATCCGCAGTCGCATCTTTAACCCCAACGATCCGTTCCATCGCGGAAAGGGTCGCCATCGTTTCCACGGACATGTTGATTACAGAGCGTCCGGGAATGTTATAGATGATAATTGGCAGCGCGGTTGCATCATGGATAGCGCGATAATGTGCGATGAGCCCGGCTTGGGTTGGCTTGTTATAGTAAGGGGTCACCACCAGCAGCGCGTTAGCGCCAGCTATTTGGGCGGCCAGCGAGAGGGAGACAGCTTCCTCAGTGCTGTTCGAGCCTGTACCGGCGATCACGGGTACGCGCTCNGCTGTCACCTCGACACACAGGCGGATAGCGCGTTCGTGCTCGTCGTGAGACAGGGTCGCAGACTCCCCCGTTGTTCCCATGGGAACCAGACCCTGGGTGCCTTCGGTGATCTGCCAGTCCATAAAGGCAGCATAACGGTCTTCATCGACACTGCCATCAGCCCGCATGGGCGTGATAAGGGCAGTGATGGAACCGCGAATTCGATCGACAATCATGGCGTGTCCGGTGCTCTATGTCTCANTATCGACGTTTCAACCTTCTAACTAGGGATGAACAGCGACCTTGAAAAGGACTACTTGACGCGCTTGTGTGCAACCGTGCTGCCTTCCGGTGGCTAAAGCCCGCCGAACAGGGGGAGTAAAGTTGCTGGAACGGATCACACAACAAAGCGCCGAAGACCGCAGGAGCACCGCACAGCCGAGGGCATACAAGGGCTGGACGCGTTGAAGGGGCAGGATGAAGCAGGACCAAACGACAGATGATTTTCGTGAACGCCTGATTGGGGCGCTTACCAGCCCCTGGGCACCACTGACGGCGGGGGTTGTGTTCCTGCTCGCCATAGGGCTGGCATTGGTGTCGGTCATGATGGGCTCTCGGACCGAGGATGAGCGCGACACGCTGGTGGCGATCGTGCATGAGGCGCGCGCCGGCAATCATCTGCAAGCCTCCCAACTGGCGTTGACCCTGCGGCAGGCACCGAATGAGCTACCAAAACTGCTGGAATGGTTCTACTTCAGCGACCCCGACACTCCCCTAGAGAACATCGATCTTCCCACCTTGTCGGCCTTCATCGACGCCAACCAGCACTGGCCAGGTGCTCTCGCGCTGGAAATTAAGCGCGAGGTCAAGCTGGCCGAGACGCGTCCACCCGCCGAAATGCTCGCCTACTTCGCCGATCACCCACCAGTGACAAAGGCAGCCCAGCGCCGTCACCTGGTCGCGCAGCTCGAAGCTGGAGACTACGACACCGCCGTCGCCGCGATACGACACCATTGGGCCACCCAGTCCATGAACGTTACAGACGAGAGCAGGTTCGAAGAAACGTTCGCCGACTTCATCCGACCCCAAGACCACCAGCGCCGGGTTGCGTTTCTGCTGATGACCGGCCAACGGGCGGATGCCCGGCGCCACTACGACCAGCTTGATGACAACTGGCAGGCCTTTGCCGAAGCCGTCGACGCCGATCGAGGTGGTGACACCAGCCTGCGCGACGGCTTGCCCGCAGACATGCTACGTCACCCTGCCTTCATCGTGCCGGAGGTGCTGGCACTGGATGCCAACGGCGACCATGCCGCCGCTGAAGCCGCACTGATCAGCATTCCGACCGATATGCGCATGCCTGAACAGGAATGGCGGGCGCGTCACATCCTTATTCGACAGGCGTTGAAGGATCAGAACTTCGACCTGGCCATGGGCCTTGCCCAGCGCCATGGGCTGGACAATGGCAGGGATCGTGCTGAAGCGGAATGGCTCAAAGGCTGGGTCGCCTTGTCCCGTCTTAGCCTGCCCCATCCCGCACAGGAGGCCTTCGAACGCTCACTGGCTTCAACCGAAGACACGCGACTTCGAACCCGGGCGCGATATTGGCTGGCGCAGGCACTCGCCGCACAGGGCGATGAAGCGGCCGCCAGCGCTCAGCTGACGGCTTGCGCCGAGGCTGTTCATACCTTCTACGGTCAAGCCTGCCTGAGCGACAGCGGCAGCAAATTGTTTGAAGGTCGTTTTCCTCGTCCCCGCGTTGGGCGTGGACTGCGTGATGATGACCTGAATGAGCTGGTTTTCTGGGCGCGGAGTCTGCACGGGATGGGGATCAAGTCGTTGGGTGAGCGCTTCCTGCATGCGCTCAATTCTGCGGTTCGTACGGAGGATGATCTCGCCGCGCTGATGGCCCTGCTCGACGAGCTGGGGCGGGATGACCTTAGCCTGTTGTTCGCAATCAGGGCGGCAGACCGTGGGCTCTACAGCCCTGATGCCCTGCTGCCGATGCTGGACATCCAGCCTGCCCGTGGTCTGCGGGTCGATGAGGCGCTGGTTCACGCCATCACGTGGCAGGAAAGCAAGTTTCGCGTCGGGGCAGTCAGCCGCTCGGGTGCGCTGGGACTGATGCAGGTGCTCCCCGCTACCGCAGAAGCTATGGCGGAGCGACACGATATGGCCTTTGATCAGGATGCGCTGACCACAGACGCGCGCTACAACCTGACCCTCGGCGCGGCCTACCTGCAGGATCTTCAACGGCGTTTCGACGACGCTGATCTGCTCGCCATCGCCGCCTACAACGGGGGACCGGGTAACACACGACGCTGGATGCGGGAATTCGGCGACCCGCGCGCCAACGCCATCGAGCCGCTGGTCTGGATGGAGTCCATCTCCTTTGGCGAAACCCGCGACTACGCCCGTCGGGTAACAGCGCTCTACAACCTCTATCGCGCTCGGATTGCAAACGGCCCCGTAGAAATTCTGATGCCGCGACACTTGCTCGGCTCTCGCAGGTAGCGCAGGCTCTTCACCGGGCTTTTTCAGCCCGCGATTGAACGATAAAGGACCTCACTGAGAATGACAGCTAACCCGAACGCCGCGCTGAACGACACCGTCCTCGCCGTCCGCTACGATGACGTGGCAGAAGCGGCCGACCGTATCCGCGATCTGGTCGTAGAAACGCCGCTGATTGAGGCACACAGCCTGTCCGAAGCCATTCAGGGACGGTTCTTCGTCAAGGCGGAAAACCTGCAGAGCACGGGCTCCTTTAAGCTGCGCGGTGCCATGAACAGCCTCGCCAGCCTGCGTCCAGACGAACGCACCCATGGCGTGGTGGCCTATTCCAGTGGCAACCACGCCCAGGGCGTGGCAGCCGCCGCGCGGCACTTCGGCGTCAATGCCACCATCATTATGCCCGCAGATGCGCCTACGATAAAGAAGGCCAATACCATCGAACTGGGCGCGAAGGTGGTCACCTACGATCGCTATTCAGAGAGCCGCGAAGATCTTGGCCACCAGATACAAGCCGACACGGGCGCGGTATTGGTGCCGCCCTATGACTTTGCCCCAACCATTGCCGGACAAGGAACCAGCGGCATTGAAGTCACCAATCAGCTGCGCGCCCGTGGGCTCGGCCTCGACCTTGCCATCATCTGTTGTGGCGGCGGTGGGCTGGCTGCCGGCAGCGGGCTTGCACTGAAGACGGCCTTCCCTGAATCTCACCTGTGGGTTGCGGAGCCCGAAACCCATGATGACACCGCCCGCAGCCTGCTCAGCGGGACTCACGTTTACAACGATCCCGATGCGCGTTCGATCTGCGATGCGATTGTCACGCCAACGCCAGGTGTACTCCCGCTGCCGATTCTGTTGGCCTGCGGCGCAGCGGGCCGCAGCGCCAGCGATGACGAGGTGCTGGACGCGGTGGCCTTTGCCGCCAAGCGGCTAAAGCTGGTGGTCGAGCCCGGGGGCGCTATAGCGCTGGCTGTTGCCCGGAAATATGTCAATGAAATGCGGGGGAAGACAGTCGTGGCCTATCTCTCGGGCGGAAACATTGATCCGGAAATGATGGAAACGGCCATGGGGCGTGAGGTCTGAAGCCGCCCACTGACCCCGACCGGCGCACAACTGTCAGGGCGCAGGTCCGGGTCCGGTCGGGTCCGATTGGATTGTCGGCGCGATGCTTACCCAGGCACGCAGGTCGTTNGACGTGCGTCTCTTCGATGACCAAGGCGGAACAGGCCGTGACCGATGCCCTGACCGATGCCCTGACCGATGCCCTGACCGATCCTCGACTGTTGTCGTGCAAGCAGGTCTAAGCCACCGCCTCTTCGTCCATTTCGCCGTCTTTAAGGTTCAATGCGCGAATGAGGGAATAAACTCCGTCCCGAATGCCGTTATCTGTGATCTCACCATAGTGGTGGACCAGTCGCAATTCTCGTTCACTTAATGCAGTCGGGGCGACTTGTGCGCGAGCATGAAGGTCTTCCCGAAGATTCTTTATTTCTGCGATGTCATCGGTCATGCCTTCAAAGAAATAGGCGACTTCTACGCCCACGATCCGGCCGATTTCCCACAAGCGAGAAGAGGACATTCGGTTCATGCCCTTTTCGTACTTCTGAACCTGCTGAAACGAGAGACCGAGGGCATTGGCCATATCTTCTTGGGTGATACCGAGGCTAATGCGACGCTGTCGAAGCCGCTGTCCAACAAAAACATCAACGGGGTGAATATCCTTAGCCATACTGGCCTCTTTGTTCGTTCTGTTGCGCGAAATACCGCGATGGATCACTGTTTCAACGATGCTGTATCACACGGTCATCGAAGATGCCGAAGGTGCACAGACCGTCATCTCTACCTGCGTGTATCTGATAAGTCATTGATACCCTTAAGTCTAGTTAGAAACCACTACGTTTGTAAAAAAAATAGCAGCTGTCCCGCACGCAATGAGCCCTGCGAATGTCGAGCAGCGGCAAGGTTCTCCCAAACACGAGAGGTAACAAGAGCCTGTTGTGAAGAAACTTTTCAAGTCAGCAATCAGGCGAGACAAATCTACTGACGCCATTGATGCATGCTAAGATTTTAGAACTCAGCTTCTAGGTCATTATTAGTGGTTTTATCTTTTTCATAATGTCGACATAAGCCTCTTTCGCCAGCGACGGCTCGGCCGACAACACCACCGGTTGACCTTCGTCCGCGCCCTTTCGGATGGGCATCGACAACGGCACTTCACCGATCACCGACAGGTTCTTAGTGTTCTTTAACGTTTCTCCGGCACCCTCGCCAAAGATTCGGTGCAGACCGCCGCAATCGGGACATACAAAGTGGGACATGTTCTCTACTACGCCCAGCACCCTGGTGCTCACTTTCTCCAGCATAGAAACACCCTTGAGCGCATCAACCAGCGCCAGATCCTGTGGCGTGGTGACAATGATGGCAGAATCTAGCGCCGACTGCTGAGCCAGCGAGAGCTGAATGTCACCGGTTCCTGGCGGTAGGTCGACGATCAGGACATCCAGCCCAGCGCCCCCACCCCATAGGGTCGAGCCATACAGCTGGAACAGCGCGTTCTGCACCATGGGACCACGCCAGACGGTGGCGCTGTCAGCAGGGACCAAAAAGCCGATCGACATCAACTCCAGCCCGTGCGCCTGCAACGGGATCATGCGCTTCTGATCATCAAGGTCCGGCTTGGCATCTGCCCCCAGCCCGGAAAGCAGCGGTACGCTTGGACCGTAGATATCGGCGTCGAGTATCCCGACTCGTAGCCCATCCTGGGCCAGAGCAACGGCCAGGTTGTACGCCGTCGTCGACTTACCCACACCCCCCTTGCCTGAAGCCACACCCATGACATGGCGGGCGGGCCTTGGCAGCTTCGCATCTGTCGGCGCTCGTCGCTCAGGGGCGGCGGCGGCACTGGCCTGTTGGTCCTGCCCGTGAGCAGGCCCGTGAGCATGCTGTCCCCCCGCTGCCGCTGGTGTACGTTGAGTTGTGGTGATGATTTGCGTGCCTTTGACACCGTCGATCGCGCGGACAGCCTTCTCAACAGCTGCCTTGAGCGGCACCAGCGCCTTTGCCCGGTCAGCCGGGGCTTCGAGCACCAGCCGCACGACGCCGGCATCCTCGTCCAGCCCCTGGACATAGCCCGCGTCAACCAAGCCTTGCCCATTGGGGGCCTTGATACCATTCAAAGCGTCGCGTACCTGATCGAGCATCGGTAATCCCCTAAAGAGCCCATGTGTTCGAGAGTGACTATAGAGCGACCATCTTCAGAAGCTAAGTCCACCTTAGCAAAGCAGCCAAACGCCGCAGCGCCCAAGGTGCTCGGGCTGGCAGGCTGGTCAGGCAGTGGCAAGACTACGCTGTTGCTCGCCCTTGTTCCACTGCTGCGCGAGCGTGGACTGCGCGTGGCAACGCTCAAGCACGCCCACCATGGCTTCGACGTCGATCAGCCGGGTAAGGACAGCTTTGCACACCGTGAAGCTGGCGCTGAACAAGTGCTGGTCGCCTCCAGTCAACGGATTGCCCTGATGATCGAAGCCCCCCTGCCCGACCCCGAAGCGCGGCGATCACTGGAAGATCTGCTGCCGCGTCTTGGCCCTACAGACGTGGTGCTGGTGGAAGGCTTTAAAACAGGTCCTCAGCCAAAAATTGAAGTCTGCCGCCCCGAAACCGATCGCCCGCGGTTGGCCAGCAGCGTTCCGGGCGTGTTTGCCGTCGCTTCACCGGGAGGGCGTGTACAGGATGATGGCTTACTTGCCTTGGATCTGGACCGGCCCGAAGACTGGATTGATACCGTGCTGACATCACTGCATCTAGGGAGCAAGCCTCCCGGCGCTTAGGACGAACCGCTCAGGTTCCGACCACCGCTGACGAGACGTGCGGGCACTGCGACAAACACCTCGACCCGTCTGTTGCCTTGCGACGTCATGCCGTTGATCTCGGCCCAAACCGGACGCAAATCACCAAACCACTCCACTTTGATTTTTTCTCGCGCAACCCCCATGGCAACAAGCTGGTCGCGAACAACTTCCGCTCGTCGCCTTGATATGGCCATGTGCTGGTCACGGTGGGCTTGGGTGCGGGTAAAGCGGTAGCCGTTGGTATGACCGTGCAGGATGATGTTCTGCTCCAACCGGACCGCCAGCTCAGCAATCGGGCGCAGGATCGACAACTCACGCTCACCCAGCGTACTCGCATCCGGTCCGAAGTAGACGATAGCCACCGGGTCACCAACGCTGGTGTCGTAAAACAGTGAACCAAGGCTCGCAGGCTGCTCGCGCGGTCCGGCGACAACTTCGACCTCCGGCTCTGATTCGAGGATTTCACGTATCGCCTGCTGCTCTGCCATCCGGGCGAGTTGCTCTTCNCGGCGACGCTCGAACTCGGCACGGGCTTCCAACTCCGCGTCTCGGACTGCCTGAGCGCGGGCGCGGGTGGCGGCGTCCTGTGCAATCTGCTCTTCGATGCCGAGAAAGGCATCGGCCTCCGCCTGCCGGTCCGTCAGTGCCTCAAGCACGTCCGGATTCAGTGCCAGATCTGTAAATTCACCCGCACCTCGAGCCGCACTGATCTCCCGCGGTGGCAAGACCGGTGCGTTCAGCAGACTGTCGAAATCAACGGCCAGCACTGGCGCAGCATCCCCGACAGCCTGAAAGGCATTATACCGCTGCAGAAGTGCAAGTGGCACGGTGCCGGACTTAGACTTGTCTTCCGGGATGGAAGCCAGATCGGGATAGGCGTCGGCATACAGCACTTCATCATCACGGCCGGGCCGATTGCCACAGGCTGCCAGGCCGAGGACAAAGCACAGCCCAATGGCGCGCAGCGCGGCGGTCTGAAAATTCAATCGCCCTGTGATCATCCCGGAACTCATCCCCGTGGAACCATCCTTGTTACCTATAAGGGTGCCAATGCGCTGTTAGTGCTCAAGCAACGTGGCAGAAATGCGTCACGCCAACCGCCTCTCGTTTTAAGGAAAAGCCGTGANCAGGTGAAGACCTGTGTCTTCTTCCAGACCAAAGGCGAGGTTGAAATTCTGAATGGCCTGCCCGGACGAGCCTTTGGTGAGATTGTCGATGGCCGAGAGCAGAATGAACCCCCCCTGGCGGCGGTCTGCTACCAGATCGACCAGCACCCGATTGGTGCCGCGCACCGCCCGCGTGGCCACCGCCGCTGGCGCATTGGCCCGCTGGACAAAGGTTTCGCGGGCGGCAAAGGCGTCAAGTGCGGCCTGCGCTTGGGCAATATCAACGCCGGNGGCCAGGTCGCCGTAGACGGTCGACAGGATACCACGGTTCATCGGCACCAGATGCGGGGTAAAGGTCGCCGTCACCGCTCGGCCCGCGCGGACCGACAGCTCTTGATCCAACTCGGCCGTATGCCGGTGGGCGGCAACACCATAGGCATGGAAACCCTCGGAAACCTCTGAATGGCTAAGCGCCTCGGAGCCCTTGCGTCCGGCCCCGCTGGTCCCCGATTTCGAATCGNCAATGATGCGATCGGGTACAATCATCCCGGCATCTTGCAGCGCCAGCAGCGGCACCAAAATGCTGGTCGGATAGCATCCTGGGCAGGCGATAATCGGCGCATCGGAAATGTCGGCGCGATAGTGCTCTGGCAGGCCATACACGGCCTCTGGCTGCAGTGTTGGCGCGAAGTGCTCTCCGTACCAGCTTTCGTAAGCATCGACATCACGCAGGCGGAAGTCGGCGCTGAGATCGATCAACCGCAGGTCCGGCGCAGCCGAGCGCAGGCGCATCGCAACCTTTTGCGTGGTCGCGTGCGGCAGGCACAAAAACACCGCATCCAACCCGCGCAGGCTCACATCATCAATCCGAACCAGGTCGGGCAGCCCGAAACCGGCCAGGTGGGGATACACCGCGTCGATCGGTTGCCCCGCCTTGCTCTCTCCGGTCAGAGCCGCGATCTCCACGCCCGGGTGTCCGAGCGCGAGACGGATTGCCTCGGCACCGGTATAGCCGGACGCACCAAAAATCGCGATGTTCAGTTTCTGGGACACGCGCGCCTCCACGATTCACCCCAAGGCAGTTGGCACCAGGCTAGCCACTCTTACCCTGGCCAGCCAGCCCGATGTACGCAGGTCTGGCTCTGATCATCGGCATCTGAGCCTCGACGTNTCCTCCCCCGCCCACGCCAAAGGGAGCCGTTCCCCAGCGGCGGGGGTATGAAAGCGCAGAGAGTGGGACTGCCGCGACAAAAGCCATAAAAAAAGCCTGGCTGCGCCGAAGCGAGCCAGGCTTGATTGGTTCTGGACGGTTGTCCGTGGTGGCCTTAGGCCTTGCCGCGGCTCTCGTCAGAGGTCGCAGCAGCCCAGATAACCAGACCAAACGCAATCTTGTTAACAAAGTCAGCAAGGTTGTAGATCAGGTTGAGGGTGCCGTCGCCGGACATCATGCCCGCGTAGCCGAGCAGATAACCCAGTGGGTAGATCGCCCAACCGACGGTCACAATCCAACGCATGGCGTTGAAGGCCATTTTCGAAGACGCCGTGCCCTGCTCAGCGTTAATCTTGGATGCCTCACCCGCGAAGATTTCGTAGATGATGTACAGCCAGGCCGCCGTGCCGACGATGAAACCGCCCCACAGCATAGCTCCAGCATCCGGGTTCACTTCACCCAGGTAACCAGCAACCAGCATCACGACCGAAGCAATAAGCAAGCGCCAGAACAGCGAAGCTCCGACCACAGCAATCGCCGCGAGGATCAGGTAGAATTCGACAATCTGCAGCGGAACGGTCAGCAACCAGTCCACGTAGCGGAAGACAGTTGGGCTTTCGCCCGTGTCCGCCCAAACGCCGCGCATGTAGAAGTAGTGCAGCGCAGCAATACCCGTCACCATAGCAGCAACGGTCAGGGACGTTTTCCACTTGCCGACGGCGCGATCACGCTCGACGAAGAAGAAGTAGGTAGCAGCGAGCATCGCTGCTGAAATAATCCAAAAGGATACCCCGACGTAGTCGTTAGGGTTCAAGCCTCCATTTTCCACGATAATGCCTCCTCAAGAAAAATGAACAGAGCGTAACCTGTTCGAAATTTGACCAAAGGCAAGCATAACCTGCACGTTTTGGGCGGGTTCGGTGAGTTTCGGTCAAAAAAGCAGCGAAGGTGCGATATTTTTACACCAGTTTGATATTTTTTTTTCGTTTTCTTGAAAATTATATATGCGGAAAAATGAATGCTTAGCCCATGATTCAAAACGATTTTTGTCTTTGATCCGCGCCTTTGCGTGCCTTAGCAAATCGCATAACGGCAGCAAAACGNCAGCAAAACGGCCGTCGCCCGGGTGGGACAACGGCCGCTTCGATTGTCAAAGAAGAGAAGCCCGGAACACCGGACAGGGACACCCCGGAAAGGGACATTCCGTGCTCATTCTGTGATCAGGGAGCGCTTACTTGTTGCTCCAGATCAGCCACAGAACCCAGACCGCTAACAGTCCGACCAACCCACTGGAACCCAGAGAGTCGACAACGCCTGTTACGTTCTGGATGACGCTCACGCCCTCAGGCATGAACGGCACAGAGCCTAGGCCGAGTAGTTCAGCGACGATGGTCAGGGCCAGTAGGCTAACACCCAGTTCAGCCAAACGTACGACCCAATTACGAACGGTACCGATAATATCCATCATGATCTCCTATACGTTACATGACAGGCGCATAATGCACTGGAGAACCAAGCAATCAAGATAAGCTCATATTTTTGGTTGAATTATCTCACTACGGCTCAAAATAGACACGTAATGGCTACATTTTACGCCATTAATTGTTTTTTTGCGCCGTTTCTGCCTGCTTGTTCACCTTTGGTTAGCCTACGAACCGCGACAAATGGGGCGGTCAAAAGAGAACAAATTACGGACAAAACCACCAACATCTCGGGGTATTCTGATCCAGGGGGGCCTAGAATCCACAACAACGGACCCTATCACCCTCATTGATCTGGGTACGGCAGAGATCGAGGTTTAGCCGGAGCTGAGGTCGGTCAATCGACGAAAGGAGCGAGAGCACATCGCTGCAGCGGTTCTGCGGCCGACACGAACCGCCCAGCCAATGCCTACGGCATTCTGCTACAAGTCTGCTACAACGAAAAAAGGGTTAGCCGTTTGGCTAACCCTCTGAAATTCAACGTTTTCCCGAAAGAAAACTGGCAATGCATTCTAGCGCTTGGAGAACTGGAACGAACGACGTGCCTTGCGACGGCCGTACTTCTTCCGCTCCACCTTCCGCGAATCTCGCGTCAGGAAGCCAACTTTCTTCAGCGCCGGCCGCAGCTCAGGCTCATACAGGCTCAGCGCGCGGGAGATTCCATGCCGCACGGCTCCGGCCTGCCCCGACAGGCCGCCGCCCTTCACTGTTGCCATCACGTCAAACTGGCCAAGGCGATCAGTCACCTGGAACGGCTGGTGTAGCAGCATCTGCAGCACCGGACGCGCGAAGTACTGGTCGATCGGGCGGCCATTGATCATCACAACGCCCGAGCCGGGCTTCACCCAGACGCGAGCCGCGGATTCCTTCCGACGACCGGTAGCGTAGGAGCGGCCGAATTCATCGCGTACAGGCTCGTAAGTCGGCGCAGCGGGCTGAGCCTCGGGCGCAGCACCCTCAGCCGACAGTTGGTCGAGGTCTGCAAGGTTTTGAACGGTATCATTCATCTTCTGTGTTCCTCAGCCTAGCGCACGTTCTTGGGGTTTTCGGCGCCGAAGTCATAGACGCGCGGGCTTTGCGCTTCTTGTTTGTGCTTCGGACCGGCGTAAATGCGCAGGTTCTTCATCTGCTGGCGGCCCAGCGGGCCACGCGGGATCATGCGCTCAATCGCCTTGGTCAGCACACGCTCGGGGTAATCGCCGTCGAGGATCTGGTTCGCGGTGCGCTCCTTGATCCCGCCGGGGTGGCCGGTGTGCCAGTAGTAGGTTTTGGTATCGCGCTTGTTACCGGTCAGGCGAACCTTCTCAGCGTTGATAATGACAACATTGTCACCGCAATCCATGTGCGGGGTGTAGGTCGCCTTATGCTTGCCGCGCAGGATATTGGCCACGCGGGACGCCAGCCGGCCCAGAACCACGCCATCGGCATCAATCAGGATCCATTCCTTCTGGATGTCTTTTGGCGTTGCGGAAAATGACTTGATGGTCATACCCGTTTCCCTCAGATGTGTTGAACGGACGCGCGAGGGCCTGTAGACCCTGCCACCGTTTGGATATTGCCGGTTTTATCAAGAACTTTCCCGACATCAAGAAGAAAAAATCACTATAAATCAGCGCTTTGTTAATTAGGTATTATAATACCCTATTTTGCGCTGCCCGACAGCACGTAAGCTACGGCGCCGATCGCCACTTGAGGCCGGCAGCAGCGGCATGGGCGTGCGAAGCACCGTGTGGCCGACGGCGGGCTGGGCGGTGAATTCACGGCACAAGCCCCTGAAACCATTGGTTTCCTCTTCATCCAGCAGAGCCTGAAGCGCCGCATCAAAGCCCGCCTCGCCGCCACTGCGTNGGTTATGGCGGTTCGCGGGCAGCGCCGGAACCCTCAGCGCGATCAGCCGTTCTGCCATGCCCCGAGCGGTCAGCTGGCTAAGCGCGGCCTGCCCCGCGTGTGCCCAGTCCAACGCAGCAGGGGCGCTCGATGCTGCTGCCCGGCGTGATGCAGATCGCCGTGAGCGATCCAGTGCAGGCACATGGGCGGTGAAGTTCAACGAGACCACCAGCACGTCACCTGCGCGCTGGTAAAGCTGCCGAGCGAGCAGACTGGCCAGCGAGACCGGATCCCGCGCCAGNGTTCCGCNCCCGGCAACCGCAAAATTCAGACGACTGCGAGCACGGATCGCGGCAGCGCCCTGCCCAGGGTGGCAAAGGGCAGCGCGCAGGATATCATGACCGCGGAAATCGTAGCGCCCCCGCCCCTCCCCCGCTTGCGGGTAGAGGCCCTGGGCCTTCCAACTGCGAAACAGGAACGGTTGACCGTGGGCCATGTCGAATACCGGGACAGCCAGATCAGTAACCGCGGCGGACAGATCAGCTTGTGCCAGCGGGCTTTTGGGTGAGGTCAGCGAAGGCGCAGCCCAGGAGCCTAAGCCCAGCCAACGCCGACGGGGCCGGTGCAATCCGCGGGTTAGTAGACCGCCAATATCGCGCGCCNTCATCGGGCGGTGATGATCCAGGCCAAGGCCGAGCAGCAGCCCAAGCGCCGCGCCTGCGCCCTCACCCACGATGAGGTGGAANAGCGCGCTGACCGGCTGTCCGGTGCGCTGTTCCAGAACAGCAAGAACGTGCGCGCTCAGCCCGACACTCGCCGGATCGCCGGCAATGGACAGAATGCGCGCCGTTGGCGCAGCAGTAGCAGTAGCGGTTGCGGTAGCAGTGGCCGAAGAAGCGGACATAACCCTCGCCTGGGAAGCGGTGACGCGTTATTGCGCCAATCTGTGCTGATTGCAGCAGAAAACAGCGCTTGCTTCCGAACCTACAAATGTCATGCCGAAGTGGGTGNGCGGCCGGTCCTTTGTGACTAAGGAGAGTTAAGTTCATCCAGCGCGTCGGAGAGACGGATCCGGATATCCAGCAGAGTGTCGAAGCCGGTGCCATTGAGAATTTCGACGACCATCTCGTTTGGTGACGTGAACATTAGACGCGACCGCCCTCGCGCCGTTTCCGCCAACTGCGCCATGACTCGCAGACCTGCCGAAGTTACCGTCGCCACACCGTCGAGGTCGACGATCACGTTCTTACCGGCGTTGACTCGCGGCAGCAGGTGATCCTCAAAAGCAGCNCTGGTTGCGCGGTTTATGTTGCCCTGTGGTCGGATTAAGAGAAGGCTGCCGACGGGCTCTTCGGTCATAGACAGCGGGCCGGGCCTGGGGCCTAGACTGCGCCGCGCCGGGCGTTGTCAGGCTCGATACGCCGATTCCATCATCGTTATCATGATCGCTACTCANGTCCGTACTTCCAAGCGTAACTGGTTCAGGCCGCCTCTTTGCTGGTAGTGCAGGCCGGAGCACAGGTGCCGCATCAATCGTAAGCCGCAGCCCAAACCAGCGGTTGGTTGAGGCAAACGACCAGAGCACTGTCGAGTCGGGTCAAAGCTCCGACCCCGGTCCTCAACCCGTGCGAAAATCAGGCTTGGTTCCGCCACCCGATCCACGGCCAGCACCACGCGGATCGACGCCTGTTTCGATGTGTCCGGGTGCCCGTGTTCAAGGATATTGCTGATCCACTCATCCAGCCCCACCTGGAGCGCGGCATGCGCACGCGCAGGCCAGCGATAAAAGGCTGCTAGACCGTCCAGACGCCGGTTCAGCGCGGTCAGTTCATCTCCCGCGCCATGCAATGTGAGATCGAAGAGGACCATAACCTTTCACCTGAACTGCCAATACGCAAACAAGGTCTAAACCTGTATGCCATAAATTACATTTGTTTTCGCACTTTATGACTATCCCTGAATGGGTGATTTATTCCCAAACCGACGGAGCAAGGATCGGACCTAAACTCGCGCGGGGGTGGCAGAATCACTCGTGAACGGCACCAACGCACCAACGTACCAAAGCGGCCTCAAGTCTCCATCTCATCGCGGAAGGACGTACCGATCAAAGCGCGAATGATGTGATAGTGGTCCTCGAACATCCGCTGGGGGTCTAGCTGGTGAAAGGGCAGCCAAAAGGCGACCGGCCGCTCCTCTCCACCCCGAACACGCGGTAGGCTGGTACTGTCCCGCAGTTGGATCAGGTGTGTGTGGGAGATCGTCCGTCCCCGGGCCGAGCGCTTTGGGTAGTCAAAGACTGCTGTCGAACGGATCGAGCCGCGGAGAACAGCTTCTGGCACCTTGATCCTTGTATCCTCCCGAAGCTCTCGGATCACACCGTCTTCGAGGCTTTCATCCTCCCTCACAAAACCGCCCGGCAAGGCCGTTAGGCCCAGCCCCGGACGGGTCTTGCGCTCGACCAGCAGGACGTGCCCGGACTGCACCACTACCGCAGAGACGGTAACGAACGTCGGCGGATAGGGTGAGGCTTTCCAGCCGGCTTTGTAGTTCTGGATAAAGCGATCTTCTTCGACCACGTTGGCCAATTCTGGCTGAGACATGAAACCGCGCAGCAGACGGATCACCGGATCCGGTGTGACGCTGCGCAGATAGGACAGCACCGGCGCGTCTTCATCACTGAGATCACCTTCGGCGTCGAAGATGGCCCGGCGCAAGTCGGTGGCATTGATGCCGCGAAAGTTATCACAATCGATGCTCTGCCACTCAGGGAACAGGCGAAGGTAGTAAGAGCTTTCGTCCTTTGAATGCCCGATCAGGGCGATTTTGGGATCAGGATTATCGGGTTCAACCCGCGCGAGAACACGCTGCACGGCGACCCGTATGTTCGTGATCCACGCCGGATCATTATAGAGAACGTCCATCAGCGGCACGATCTGGATGCGGGCGTTTTCGTCGGCGTTGAAGCTCGCCCGGATCATTGCCGCACGCTCGTTGTGGGTGAAAGGGTTCATGGGGGTCCGCGGTTGGAGTGCGGAACCAAGCAAAAGAACAACGTGGTGGGCCTGCTCCAGCGCACGACGGATCACCGACTGATGGCCGAAGTGGAAAGGCTGTGCGCGCAGGATGAAGACAGCAACATCCGGGTGATTGCCAGGCGACCTTGATAAAGATGCGGATGCAGCTACAGCAGCACTGCCGACGGCGTCAGGGGCCGCGCGCAAGACGGTCGTCATGGGGCCAACAAGCTCCTTGCAGGCAGAAACACAGCACCGGTCTATCCAGTGCAGCGCCATTATCCAGGCCGTTAGGCGGAAAGGTCAACGCCAGTAAGGATTCCGCGATTAGCCAGCCCGGCGGTTAAGGACGCTTTCGACGGTGAATCCAGCCGTTTTCGACCCGGTCGAGATAACCGCGCGTGCGCCCCTGCACCTTGCCGCAAAAAAGCTCGATATCAGTTTCCACTGCTTCCCACGACCGATCAGATCGGATCGTGGGCCCAAACTGAATGATTTTCTTGTCGTAGTGCATGGTGACCAGCAACAGCGGGACATCTGCACCCTTAGCGATGTAGTAGAAGCCTTTCTTCAGCGCCGATGTCGGTGAGCGCGTGCCTTCAGGGGTCAGGCCAAGAATGGCGCGGTCACCGGCGTCGCGGAAAGCCTTTACAGCGGACTCGACTGCCCCGTGAGCAGCGGTGCGCTCGATCGGGATGGCCCCTGTCCAGCGCAGAAAGGCACCAAAGCCAAATTTGAAGACGTCGCCCTTGATCATGTACTTCATATCGACGCGGAACAGGAAGAAGATCCAGACCGCAAGGATAAAGTCGATATTGGACGTATGGGGCATGAGAATAACGACAAACTTGCCGCGATCGGGCAGCGTACCCAGCACACGCCAGCCCATGGCCCGCAAGCCCCAAACCCCGATGAACCGCAGCGGTCGAAAACTCCGTTTGATGGGGATCTTTGCCGGGAAGCGGTTGATGCCGTCCAGCGGTTCCAACGTTTCCGGGTCGGTGTCGAGGGAAAAGACCCAAGGCATTCCGGTATCATCCTGTGTACTCACCACCACCCCTTTCCCTAAACTTAGCTCAGGTGCTTGACCTGAGATTACGCGACTTCGGTCGGCGATGCGATCGGCCTGAGATCCAGGACTGTCGACCAGTTTGTTCTAGGCGGCTTTGCCTGGGTCAGCAATTCCGCCCTGAACCGGGGGCACCACCGGCTGAATTTTAGCTGACCCACACATGCCAGTGACCTGTGACCAGTGACTTGTGACCTCAGTCCTTAGGTCTCATGCCAGACCAAGCAAACCGCGGGTGCCGTCCCATACCAGCTTGCTGGCGGTAACGAACAACGCCCCTTCCATCAGCACAAAAAACGGACGCTGCGGCACCATCCTGTGCAGAACCACTCCGAGAATCATTCCGGCAGCAGCAAAGGGCAGCAACACCAGTGACAGACCGAGCGTACTGACCGGAAACTGACCAATGNCAAAATAAAACGGCAGTTTGATGATATTGACGATCGTAAAGGTCAGTATGGTCGTTGCTTGGAAGGTGGTCTTGTCAAAATTAAACCGCAGCAGGTAGGCCGCTGCCGCTGGACCACCGGCGTGGGCAATGGTGCTGGTGATCCCCAACAGCCCACCGAGGATCCAGCCTGCGACGCCGCCAGGCTTTGGCGTTCTGCTACGCGCATCACTGTCCGTCGCCACCAGCCGTAGGCGCCGCAGGATCCCCCAACGGTGCAGCAACACGTAGTAGCAGACCAGAGCCAGCAGGATCCGCAGCATATCGGAATTGACCACGGAAAAAAGAATGGTGCCGAGGATTACACCGGCAAGCATTGGCAGCACCATTGCACGCACGGTCGGCAGATCCCACTGCCGCCAGAATGCCCGCAGGCCCAACATATCCATGGCATTGAGGAGCGGCAGCATCACCGCCGCGGCCAGGGCAGGGCTAGAGGCCAGGGCCAGCAAGGGTGTTGAAACCACGTTAAGGCCAGAGCCAAATCCGCCCTTGGACACACCCATAAGCAGCACAGCGACCAGCGCAAAAGTCCAGAACTGGCCATTCTGGCCCAGCAATACAAAGTCCGTCACAAACGGGCACTTTCTTCTATCAAATTAGCACCGGCATGACACAACGTGCCGGCGCAGTCGAGAGCCCGCCCTACTGTCGGGGTACGACTTGGCAGTGCAAAAGGTTGCTGCTGTCAGGGTGACGGCACGGGAGCTTCGGGTGGGCCTACACCCCCGCCACCGTCCAGCGGGCATCTAAATGAACGGCCAGCCGATCAAAGAACTGCTCGGTGAAGCGGCGCGCTGTACCGGTGATCATGCGTGCACCAAATTGGGCGATCCGGCCTTCTGCCGCAGCGGTGATGTCGTAAACCAGCTCCGTTCCGCCTTCGATTTCAACCAACTGGACCTCAGCTGTGCCTTGGGCCAAGCCAGCCATCCCGCCTGAACCTTCGCCTTCAAGGCGGTAGACGCGGGCCGGGTCGATCTCGACCAACCGCACGCTACCGTCGAACGTGGCCCGAAGGGGGCCGATCCCGGCCCCGACTTCCAGCCCGTGAAGGCCATTACCCAAAGGCTCGAAGCGCGTACAACCGGGGATACAGGCTTGCAGCACCACAGGATCATTGAGTGCAGCCCACACCGCCTTACGTTCGGTCCTGAGCCGGATTGAACCGGAAAATTCCATGCAGTCCCCTATGTCATTCCGCGCCCGCACGGTGGGCCCTCGCTCCTAAATGGGCAACGAAGGGGTGGGCCTCAAGGTCAAGCTGTGCTCTGCTGGCCCCCTGACCGTCNCCGTCCGAAAGGCACCCGCGCCATGACACCTGCCAGCCCACAAAGCCCCCGGTCTGCGATCTCCTCTGCCCCCCTGCCCCATCGGCACATCGAGGTGTTGGATCACCAAATGGCTGTGGTTGACCTGCCCGCCGCGCCATCTGCTGCGCCGTCCGGACGCACCCTCCTGTTCCAACATGGCAACCCGACCAGCAGCTATCTGTGGCGCAACATCATGCCCCACCTCACCCACCATGGCCGGTGCGTCGCCGTCGACCTGATCGGCATGGGCCAGTCAGACAAGCTCAGCAACAGCGGGCCAGGCCGCTACACCTTCGCCGAGCACGCACGCTTTCTCGATGCGGCACTGGAGGAACTGGACATCGGTGACGACGTGATCTGGGTGATCCACGACTGGGGATCGGCGCTGGGCTTTTACTGGTCTCATCGCCACGCTGAGCGGGTTCGCGGTATCGCCTACATGGAGGCGATGATAGCGCCGGTGCCATCCTGGGAAGACTGGAACGAAGCTTCTCGTCGCGTGTTCCAGGGCTTCCGGTCCGAAAACGGTGAAGCCATGGTGCTGGACAAAAACATTTTCGTCGAGCGCGTCCTGCCCGGCTCGATCCTGCGATCGTTGAGCGATGCCGAGATGGACGCCTACCGCACGCCCTTTGCCAATCCGGGTGAAGACCGCCGCCCGACGCTGTCCTGGCCGCGACAAATCCCGATTGCCGGAGAGCCAGCTGACGTGGTTGCACGGGTTGCGGACTATGCCGAATGGCTGGCCCACAGCGCCGTACCTAAGCTGTTCATCAACGCTGAACCCGGTGCGATCCTGACGGGCCAGATGCGGGACGCCTGTCGCCGTTTTCCGAATCAGACAGAGGTAACGGTCGCGGGCTCTCACTTTATTCAGGAAGACAGCCCCGCGGAGATTACCGCCGCGATTGACGCGTGGATCAAAGCAGAATTGTGAGAAAGATCGGCCCCCTACGCGGTGAGTCATTTTCGACTTTTGCATCAGGTTCGAGACCAAAACAAAGAAGCCGGATACCGATGCCCTTAAAGAGCACCGGCACCCGGCCTACAAACTTTGCCTTACGGCCGCCGCGCTTAGTAGTGGTAGCGCGGGCAGTAGGAGTTTGCGCTGATCAAACCGCCAACGCCTGCGCCAGCGATACCGGAGAGCAACAGCTCATCACGGTTGATCGGGCCCGCCCAATCGAGCACTTCGTCAGCCAGCGCGTAAGCTGCGAGGCCAGCAAGGCCACCAACAAGCGCACCGGGTACGACGCAGTTCCCGGCAGGGTGAACGTAGTATGTTTCGCTCATATGGTGGTCTTCCCCACCATGGGGTTCGCCATACACAGGCATGTAGGCTGGGGTAACGCAAGCGCCCAAACCCAGCATGCTCAGACCGGCAGCAGCGATTGCAATCTTTTTCATGACTAAGTGATCTCCATCTCCACGAGTGCTGTTTTGATATGCCCCAATAAACGCTGGGTAGCAACACCATANATTCGCATAATTATGTCAGAACCAAGCCGCAGCCAACACCGCNTTTTGACCCCGCGGCGCTTGCCGACAAGTTGTAGGACAAACCCGGCTGAATGCAAGTTGATGTCCTATAACGACAGTTTCTAGCGCGCAAATGTGTAAAAACCATGGTGCCGGCTGCAATCTACCGCACTTGCCGTCGCAGAACTTGCAAATCCCCTCCACAGCTCTTCGTCAGCGCGACCTGCGCGGTGGCCGATGGACGGAAATCGGTCTGAAGGGCTCGTTCACCAGCTCCTTCTAAAGCTCGGCGGCCTCAACGGCCTTCAATCATCGGCGGCAGGTCACAAAGCAGACTGCCGCCGATTTTTTTGTTCCTCTGGCCCCATTAGCGTCAGCGTTGGTATGGGTATGGGAATTGGCAGCGGCGCAAGTCCACCCGCCTGCGTAAGCTCGCGCTTGGTCGAGGCCCTGCTGACCAACGCCTCGTTCTTCAGGCTACCAGCCGCATTACCCGGGCGGTATGAAAGCTGACATCTCCGTGTAGAAGATTGAAGGTCGTCAGGTATTTCGCATAGGCTCCGATACCGTAATCCAGCGTCATCCCCATACCGCCATGGAGTTGGATACTCTCCTCAGCGATTACCGTTGCCGCTCGGCCAATCTTGGCCTTTGCCATAGAAGCGGCCCGCAGCAAGGTATCCCCTGTCTGTATGTTAGCCTGATCAGCAGCCCAGATGGCCATCGATCGTGCGTCTTGTACTTCCATATTCATATCAACGAGCCTGAACTGCAGCGCCTGAAACGCGGCCAGTGGCCGACCGAACTGCTTACGAACGCTCAGGTATTCGCGAGTCATATCGGTAGCGGCCTGCATCGCCCCCACCGCGACCGCACATTCAGCGATGATCCGTCGAGCGTTCGCAGCCTCGATTTCCGCCAGGCCAACCCCAGCGATGCGGGAAGCAGGCACAGAGTCCAACCTCAGGTCAGCAAACGGACGGCCATCCTGTAACGGATAGCCGAACCGTGTAACGCCCTCCTCATCCAACCCGATACGGAACAGCCCGACCGATCCTGCCTCATCCAGCGCTGATACCAAAGCGTGGGTGAGACCAGAACCATCAGCGACCAGCGTCTTTTCCCCACTCAGCAAACCCGCGCCATCAACCCGGCACTGGGTCGGCTGCAAGCTGTGCCGCTGCCCCCGCTCAAGCAGTGCCAGCGTGTGCGCCGAAGCCGCATCGAGCACAGCCGGCACGTCCTGCCCCAGNTCACAGACCGCGGTCATGGCATCGATCACCGGCTCAAGCACTAAACCCGGACCTAATGCCTCGCCGACAACCATGGCATCGAAGGCATCACCACCCAGTCCGCCAAACGCCTCGGGCACCTGCACAAGGCTCAGGCCCAGCTCATCAAGTTCATCGGTAACCGCAGGATCGTGCCCGGTTTCGGACGCAAGGTATCCCTTGCGCTGATCGAGGCTGTAGCGGTTGGTGACAAAGCGGCTAACGGTTTCCTGCAGCAGTCGCTGGTCATCACTGAGGCCAAAATCCATGATGATTGTCCTTGATTGGTCCAGNAGAGGAATGTGTCTTCCGTCGTTTGTTCAGGCTTAGGCGGTCAGCATCGCCTTGGCGATAATCGTCCGCTGGATCTCGTTGGAGCCGCCAAAAATCGACAGCTTGCGCTGATTGAGATAGGTCGGCGCCGCGCCCGCGGCGTAGTCGGGGCCCAATGGCGGCTCATTGCGCCCATGGAGCACCAAATCTCGCTGCTCGATCGCTGCGCCGGGTCCGACCGCCTCCATAATCAGCCGACTGAGTCTTTGATTGAGGTCCGAGCCCCGGATTTTCAGCATGCCGGCAAATGTAAGGTCGGCCTGATTGGCCGGATCGGCCAGCACACGCAGATTGGTAATATCCAGTGCGGTGAGATCCATTTCCACCTCGGCAACCTTTTGCGCGAAGATGGGGTCGTTCATCAGCACGTCGCTGTTTTCGGTCTGCTCCAAGCCCGCGATAGCCTTCAGTCGGGTCAACTGCTCCCGCGCGGCCCCAATCTGGGCAATGCCGAAGCGCTCATGCGCGAGCAGGAATTTGGCGTAGTCCCAGCCTTTGTTTTCCTCCCCTACGAGGTTTTCCAGCGGGATACGAACATCGTCGAAGAAGACCTCGTTGACCTCATGATAATTGTCCAGCAGCATAATGGGCTTCACCGTCACACCCGGTGTGTCCATGTCCAGCAGCATGAAGGAAATCCCCTCCTGCGGCTTACACTCGCTGTCCGTTCGAGTGAGAATGAACATCTTGTTCGCGTGCTGAGCGTAGGTGGTCCAGGTCTTCTGGCCATTGAGCACCCATTGATTACCGTCGCGCACCGCCGTGGTCTTCAGGGAGGCCAGATCAGAGCCGGAACCAGGTTCAGAGAAGCCCTGACACCACCAATCATCGAGCTGCGCGATCCGAGGAAGGTGGCGTTCTCTTTGTGCCTGCGAGCCGAANGCCTGCAGCACCGGGCCGACCATGCTGACCCCGAAAGAAAGCCGACGCGGGCAGTGATAGGCCGCCGCAACTTCATCGAAAATCTGGTTCTGCAGGGCGCTCCAACCCAGACCACCCCACTCTGGCGCCCAATTCGGCACGGCCCAGCCGCGCGCATAGAGTGCTCTATGATAATCGACAATCTCGTCCTTGGTCAGGCGATGCCCAAGACGCATTTTTTCCCGGGTCTTTGGGGCGACGCTGGTCTCGCAAAAGGCCACAACCTCTTCACGAAACTTCAGATCTTCGCTGGAATGGGTCAGGTCCATGTTCAATCTCCGGTCTTCGGTGTTCGTCTGAACAGGTGCGTTCAGGCGATTTCAAAAAGGCCCGCAGCCCCCATGCCACCACCAACACACATCGTGACGACCGCGTAGCGCTCGCCGCGCCGTTGGGCTTCGAGCAGGGCATGGCCCACCAGCCGCGCACCGGTCATGCCATAGGGATGACCAATGGCAATCGACGAGCCGTTAACGTTCAATCGCTCATCGGGGATACCCAGCTTATCGCGACAGAAAAGCACCTGCACGGCGAAGGCCTCATTCAACTCCCAGATACCGATATCGTCCACACTCAGGCCGTGGGCTTCCAGCAGCTTTGGCACGGCAAACACCGGGCCAATGCCCATTTCATCCGGCGCGCAGCCTGCCACTGCGACCCCACGATAAACACCGAGCGGCCGGAGGCCGCGACGTTCGGCCTCTCCGCGTTCCATAACCACGGTCGCCGCTGCGCCGTCTGACAGTTGCGACGCATTGCCTGCTGTTATAGTCCCACCTTCGACCACGGTTTTCAATCCGGCCACCTGCTCGTAGGTCGAGGGCCGCAGGCCTTCATCTCGGTCTATCTCAACCTCGGCATTACTGAGTGTGCCGGTTTCCTTGTCCATAACCTTTTTAGTGACCGTCATGGGAATCACCTCATCGGCCAGCAGGCCGGCGGCGTTAGCAGCGATAGCGCGCGACTGCGAGGTAGCGCCGTAGTGGTCCATGTCCTCGCGCGCTACGCCGTAGCGTGCAGCCACGGTCTCAGCGGTCTGCAGCATGGGCATGAAGTAGTCAGGCGCGTGGCTCAGGACAGTGGGATCAAGCAGACGATGAGTGTTCTGGTGCTCGTTCTGAACCAGCGAGATCGATTCAACCCCGCCGCCGACAACCGCCGTCATCCCGTCGACGACAATCTGCTTGGCTGCAGTTGCGATCGCCATCATCCCAGAGGAACACTGTCGGTCAATGGTCATGCCCGAAACCGTCACTGGCAACCCAGCGGCCAGTGCGGCCGAACGGCCAATGTTGAGTCCTGAGGAACCCTGCGGCATGGCGCAACCCATGATGCAGTCATCGACCTCCTTGCCCTCAATCCCGGCGCGCTCAACCGCCGCTGCAATCGCTGCTCCGGCCAGCGCCGGTGCGCCGGTGTCATTGAAGGCGCCGCGATAGGCCTTGCCGATCGGGGTTCGGGCGAAAGAGGTGATGACCGCCTCGCGCGCGCCGATATTGAAGTTTGCCATGGTCGGGCTCTCCTGCGTGTCTGGTATCATCCGTGGTTTGGCTCAGGCCGCGCGTGCCTTGCTCCACTGTTCAAAGGTAAGGTCCTCGGCTACCAGTTGTTCGAGCAGCTTTGATGGCTTCCAGGCATGGTCACCAGTCTGGGAATAGGCCGCCTTGATTCGCTCAAGGCAGGCCGCCAGCCCCTCTGCATCGGCGCGGAACATCGGCCCGCCGCGGTAGGCCGGATAGCCATAACCGAAAATGTAGGTAATATCGACGTCAACCGGGCGCAGGGCGATGCCCTCTTCAAGGATTTTTGCACCTTCATTGGTCATCAGGTCGGTCAGCGCGTTCAGGATCTCTTCATCGCTGAACGCCCGTCGCTCGATCCCCTTGCGTGCGCTTTCAGCCAGCACAAGCGCCGTAACCTCGGCATTGGGTATGGGTTTGCGAGAGCCGTCAACGTAGTCGAAGTAGCCGCCGCCTGTCTTCTGCCCCAGCCGTCCCATTTCCACCACACGATCGCCGATCTCGACATAGCGCTCGTTACCGGAGCGGGTCGCCGCCTGCTCCTGTCGAATGCGATAACCAACATCCAGTCCAGCGAGATCCGACATGGCGAATGGCCCCATGGGCATACCAAAGTCGGTCCACACGCGGTCAATCTGCTCGGGCATGCAGCCGTCTTCGAGCAGGATAGAGGCCCAACGGATATACTGGTGCAGTATACGGTTCCCGACAAAACCGTCACAAACCCCGACCAGCACTGAAACCTTACCCAGTCGCTTGCCCATAGCCATGGCAGTCAGGATCACGTCGTCTGCTGTCCTCGCCCCGCGCACATTTTCCAGCAAGCGCATGACGTTGGCGGGGGAGAAGAAGTGCATACCAATCACGTCCTGCGGTCGCCGGGTGGTGGCGGCGATTTCGTCGATATCCAACGTAGACGTGTTGGTCGCGAGCACACAACCGGGCTTGCAGATTGCATCCAGCTTAGTGAAAATATCCTTCTTCACGTCCATATTCTCAAATACCGCCTCGATCACCAGATCGACCTCGGCCAGTGCCTGCATATCGGTGGTACCGCCGAGCAGCGCCATGCGCTCTTCAACTTGCGCATCAGTCAACCGACCCTTTTTGGCGCTGTTCTCGTAGTTCTTCCGACAAATACTCAGACCGCGCTCTAGCGCTTCTTCGCTTTGCTCGACCACAGTGACCGGAATACCGGCGTTGGCAAAGCACATGGCGATGCCTCCGCCCATGGTTCCTGCACCGATAACGGCGGCTCGGGCGACTTCACGCGGCTTGGCCTCGGGGTCAAGCCGGGGGATTTTGGCCACTTCACGCTCGCCGAAAAAAGCATGGATCAGCCCTTTGGACTGATCACTCGTCAGCCCACGCATGAAGGTGTCGCGCTCAAGCTTCATGCCCTCGGCAAAGGGAAGCTCAAGACCGCCGCGGATCGCATCCAGCGCCAGCATCGGCGATAGCTGCCCACGCGAACGCGCTTGAATTGCCGCCTGTGCTGCTTCGAAATAGCCCGCCGGCACCGTTGGGCTGGGCCATTCAGAGATCGGGGTCCAGTCCCCGGTCGCCGCCAGCCTGCGAGCCCGTTCAACTGCTGCAGTGACACAATCGTCTTCGATGGCGTCAATGACTCCCGCAGACAGTGCGCGCGCTGCGCTGATAAGTCTGCCGGTGGTGCTGAGTTCGACCGCAATATCGACCCCTGCAAGGCGCGGCATACGCTGGGTGCCGCCTGCGCCTGGGATGACGCCCAAATGCACTTCGGGGAAGCCCACCTTGGCCTTGGCGTGGGCAACACGGGCGTGACAGCCCAGCGTGATTTCCAGTCCCCCACCCAGTGCGAAGCCGTTGACAGCAGCAACGACGGGCTTGCTGGCGCTCTCGATCCGGCCGATGACCTCATTCAGACCCGGTTCTCGGATTGGCTTGCCAAACTCGGTGATGTCTGCGCCGGCAACGAAGGCCCGACCACCACCCGTTAGCACTGCACCAACCAGGGCAGTGTCAGCCTCCAGCGCATCGATGGCGGCGATCAGACCNACCCGAACCGCGTGCCCCAACGCATTAACCGGGGGGTTATCGATGGTGATGAGCAGAATATCGTCCTGCATCTGCCAGCGCACAGGACCAGCCTCGGACACTGTATCAGCACTATGCGGAGAGCCGCTTTGAGTCATGGTTTGGGGTTTCCTATGAGAAAAACACTCTATGGTAAAATGCCTGTTTTACCAAAACAGAGTCAAGAACCGGCACCCGTCGTGTGAGGGATGAGTATCAGCGCGGGCGAGTTGACACCGCCCTTAACGTGGTTCCGTGGGCCCTGGGTTTGGTGGTTCGGTGGGGCGGTGCTTCTCTGATACAGACTGTATCATCAACGGACGGCCGCCTTGATCGCCTCGAGGCTGTCATTGGGCGCCTCACCGTGAGCGAAGTGGCCTATGTCTTTAAGCGTAATCACACGAGCGCCCGCTATCCCTTCGGCGACGGCGAGGCCATTCTTGGGCGCGGTCATACGGTCGAGTTGCGAGACGACGACGGTGGTCTTCGCCGATATCTGCTTTAGCGCGTCGGCGCCCCGGTCGTAGGCATTGCTGGCTGCCAGATCGATACCCAACGTGCCATCCGCGACCCGAGGCATAACCATACGCTTAGCAGTGCCCTTGGCCCAGGTGCCCGCAGCGATGTTGCCGCCTGTATGCCCAGCCGGGCCGTGGCCCCAATCCATCATCAGGTCGACCGCCTTCTCCTCCCGATCCGCGGCAGCGCGAAGCAGTTCGGGGTGAACTGGCATAGCAGCCGTCGACCCGGTCAGCACCAGCTGGTCCACCCGTTCACCGTGACGGGACGCAAGCTCTATGGCGATCAGCGACCCCATGGAGTGGCCAACCAGTGTCGCCCGGGGAATGCCAGCGGCATCCATGAAGTCCACGAGCCACTCCGCCATCGCCTCAATCGAGGTCAGTGGCTCGCCGCCAGAGATGCGCGCGCCCACGCCGTGGGCAGGCAGGTCGACGGCATAGAGGTTCCAGCCATGAAAGGCGAAATACCGCGACTGGTAGCCCCAGACCGAATGATCACAGCCCGACCCGTGGATGAAGATGATGTTCGGTTGGCCGTCTTTGGCCCCCTGACCAGCATCAAAATAGAGCGCTGGCGCCCCGCGTACCTCAACTGATTTCATGCGCGTCTTTGTCTCTGTGTTCGTCTTGGTTTTGGTTTCTGCTTCTGCACGTGCTGATGGTGGGGTTAAACCTGCCCTCACCTGCGGTCCTACCTGTCCCACATTGGACTGCCCTGCCCTAGTCGGCTCTGTTCTAGCCTTTAACAGCGCCGGACACGGCACGCTGGCTGCTGCGCAGGCTAGCCCGCAAATCATCAATGATATCGTCGACGTGCTCGATGCCGACCGACAGGCGAATCATGTCATCGGGAACCCCGGCGAGCTTTCGCTGTTCAGGGCCTAATTGCATATGTGTCGTTGACGCGGGATGAACCAGCAGGGTTTTGGCATCGCCAACGTTGGAAACGTGGCTGGCTAGCCTAGCGCTGTTGATCAGGGCTTTGCCCGCTTCAAATCCACCCTTGACCCCAAAGACAATCATTGAGGTCGCGCCTTTAGGCAACTGACGCGCTGCAACCGCGTGGTCGCGATGATCGGGCAGGTCCGGGTGACGGACCCAAGCTACAGCCTCATGATTGGCGAGGAAGTCGAGAACTGCGCGGGCGTTGTCGATATGACGCTCCATGCGCAGCGACAACGTTTCCATACCCTGAATGAGATAAAACGCGCTTTGAGCTGATAGCACGGTGCCGAAGTCCCGCAGGCCTTCGGTCCGGGCGCGGGCGATGAAGGCAGAAGGGCCGAAATGCTCAGCATACGTCATGCCGGGATAACCTGGATAGGGCTCAGTCAGGGTCGGGAACTTGTCCGATGCGCCCCAGTCAAAATTGCCCGCATCAACGATGAAGCCTCCCATGGCGATACCATGACCACCAATCCACTTGGTCGCCGAATGGATCACGATGTTCGCGCCGTCTTCGAACGGGCGATAGAGCGGGGGCGGGGTAAAGGTACTATCCACCACAAGTGGCAGGCCCGCTTCGCGGGCAAGGTGCGCCGTTGCGGCGATGTCGAGAACGTCCAGACCCGGGTTGCCGACAACTTCACCAAAGATCATCCGTGTGTTGGGCTGGATCGCGGCCCGGATAGCATCCGTGTCTGAACCATCGATAAACGTGGTGGTGATGCCAAAGCGCGGCAGGGTCAGCTTCATCAGGTTGATCGACCCACCGTAGAGCGCTTTGGTCGCAACGATATGGTCACCTGCAGAAAGCAGCGTGGCGATGGTCAGAAACACCGCAGCATGGCCTGATGACAGCCCCAAAGCGCCGACCCCTCCTTCGAGCGCGGCTATCCGTTCTTCGGCTGCCGCAACTGTGGGGTTGCTGATCCGGGAATACAGGTGTCCGCCAATTTCCAGGTTGTTTAACGATGCGGCCTGCTCGGTGTCTTCGTAAACATAAGCGTTGGTCTGGTAGATCGGCACAGCTTGCGCGCCGTTGCGCGGATCCCGCGTCTGACCGGCATGCAGGGCCAGGGTTTCAGTTCGCAACTTGGAGGCTTCGACCATGACGGAATTTTCCCTCGAATTCGGCTAACGGCGACAGNACTATCCCTAGCGTCTCTGACCCGGCTTGGGCAAGGTTCAACTCAGAAACTGCGGCCCGCTGCCATACGCAGGAGCTGCCCGGTCCAGTAAGCCACCGCTGCCGGGCGTTCGAGATGCAGCAGGTGGCTGCCTTCGATTTGCAGGCTGAGCCAGTCTGCGCGGCCTTCCAGCGCCCTAAAGGCGCGGCGGAAGGGACTGTTCGCATGAGCGCTTGCGTTCAGGAAGCCGCGCGGACTGACAGTCTCGACCATAGCCATGGCTGCGGGGCTGAGGCATTCCTCGAAGGCGCGCAGAGCATGGGGCTGCATAGCGGCGCGCGCGGCTTCAGCGCGCGCGCCTCTTAAGCCCCAGATGGCCGGATCAGGCGGCTGTGCAAGGCCATCGATCGCTGCGGCACGGATCGCATCAGGACCGGAGCTTCCCTCGGACTGGGCAAAGATCGACGGGCCTAACTCGGGCAGGAAGGCATCGACAAACAACAGCCCACACAACCGCCCATTCAACGCGGTGGCAGCTTCGAGCATGGGGAAGGCTCCAAAGGAATGCCCCAACAATACGACATGATCCGCACGGGGAGGAATGCCGTCGAGCACCGCTTGAGCATGGGCCTGCAACCCTGCATCAGGATCGAGAGACGGCCACTGGGTGACGGCAAGACTCTGCAGATGCGCGTCGTGCCGACGCATACAGGCGCGAAAGGGATCCCACTGCTGCACCCGGCTCCAAGCGCCCGGGCTGACCTGCAGATGAAAGGCTTCCGGCCGACGGTTATCGCCCTTGAAACGTGTCTGGTCTGATGGCCCTGAGGCCATGGCCGCTGCCCCCTTGTCATGGTCTCTACCTCAAGAGACACTCTTGTTTGTACGTCAGCGGCTGGCTGAGGAACAGAGCCGGATTAAGTGTCGATCGCGCCGATCATCAACCCGGATCAAACCTTGGCCAACTCGTGGGNATGGTGACGAATGTGATCGTCGAAAAATGTACCAACGAAGAAGTAGGAGTGATCATAGCCGACTTGACGGCGGATCTTGCCCTGCTGCCCCGAAGCGGCGAAGGCCTGCTCCAGCGCCTCGGTACGCAGGCCACTTTCCTGCCAGGGATCATCTTCCCCCTGGTCAACCAGAACCGGACCGGGAAAGGTCTGACTGCTGTACAGTTGGCTCGCGTCGTGCGCCGCCCATATGGACTGATCATCGCCCAGATAGGCGCTGAAGCAGGTTTGGCCCCAATCCACCTGCATCGGTGCGGCAATGGGCGCAAAGGCGGAGAGCGACTGGAACAGTCCCGGGTGGCGCAGAGCAAGCGTCAGCGCGCCATGCCCGCCCATCGAGTGACCGCTGACACCCAGGCGGTTGGCGTCGATGGGTAGGTTTTCAGTGACCACTGCGATCAGATCGCGTGTGATATAGGTCTCCATCTGAAAGTGAGCGGCCCATGGCTGTTGGGTAGCGTCAACGTAGAAGCCTGCGCCCTGCCCAAGGTTGTAGCGCTCATCGTCTGCCACACTCTCACCCCGGGGAGAGGTATCGGGCGCGATAAACGCTAGTCCAGCCTCAGCCGCGTAGCGCTGTACGCCGGATTTGATGGTGACGTTGTCTTCGGTACAGGTCAGACCAGAAAGGAAGACCAGCCCGGGCAGCCGTTCGCCTGGGGCGAGTTCTTCCGCGGCAGGGGGCAGAAATACCGCCACACGCATCGGTGTGCCNGTCGCGGGGCTATCATGCTCCAGTGTAATCTGCCGGCCACCAAAGCAGCCGCATTCACTTAATAATCTCATTGGGTCTTCCCACCTGCGTCAGGGTTGGTCGCTGGCAACAGGCAGAGGCTTGACCGGTACCTCCTCTGCAGGGCCGCGCTTTGATGGCCTGTTTACTGCTCGTCCGCTCACTGCTGGTCTGTTCGCTGGTCTGTTCGCTGGTTGGCCGGTTTAAGGGCTCAGCAGGATTGACGTTCAGAACTCGATGACCGAGCGGATCGACGTACCTTCGTGCATGAGATCGAAGGCGTGGTTGATCTGATCCAATGGCATCGTGTGAGTGATCAAGTCGTCAATGTTGATCTTTCCGTCCATGTACCAGTCGACGATCTTGGGCACGTCTGTTCGGCCTTTGGCCCCACCGAAGGCTGTGCCCCGCCAGTTGCGACCCGTGACCAGCTGAAAAGGTCGGGTCGAGATTTCAGCGCCTGCGGGGGCTACGCCGATGATAATCGATGTCCCCCAGCCTTTGTGGCAGCATTCGAGGGCATCGCGCATTGCATCAACATTCCCGATACACTCGAAGGAGAAATCTGCTCCTCCCTTGGTCAGACTAACCAGATAAGGAACCAGGTCGCCTTCGACCTCGGTAGGATCGACGAAGTGGGTCATGCCAAACTGCTCGGCGATGGCACGACGGTCTGGGTTGATGTCGACACCAACGATCTTGTCAGCACCGGCAAGGCGCGCGCCTTGAATGACGTTGAGACCAATACCACCCAGCCCGAAGACCACGACGTTGTCACCGGGCTGAACCTTGGCCGTGTTGATCACCGCACCGATGCCAGTAGTCACCCCACAACCGATATAACAAATCTTATCAAAGGGGGCGTCGTCTCGGACCTTTGCAACAGCAATTTCAGGCAGAACCGAGTAGTTCGAAAAGGTCGATGTTCCCATGTAGTGGAACAGCTTTTCCCCTCCAGCTGAAAACCGTGAAGTCTGATCCGGCATCAGGCCTCGACCCTGCGTCTCGCGGATAGACTGACAGAGGTTGGTTTTGCCCGACGTGCAGTAATCACATTCGCGGCATTCCGGGGTGTAAAGCGGAATAACGTGATCCCCTTTTTTCAGCGAACGGACACCTGGTCCGACATCGACGACAACCCCCGCACCCTCGTGTCCAAGCACGGCAGGGAAGATGCCTTCTGGATCTGCCCCGGAGAGGGTGAAAGCGTCGGTATGGCAAACTCCGGTGGCCCGCATCTCAATCATTACCTCGCCCTCGCGCGGGCCGTCGACTTGAATGGTGGTGACTTCCAACGGCTTACCGGCTTGAACGGCTACGGCGGCTCTGCTCTCGACCATGAACGGGACTCCCAGATTTGAGGAAAGCTTCACAAGGGGGATGATGCCCGGTGCCCGCACACATGACAAGTGTATCCCGTCACCCTCTTTCACCCGGTGATCGAAAAAGCTGATCGTTAGGAATTTGGGTGGTGGGGCTGGATAGGTGGCGCGCTCGGGCCTTGGCCGCTTCGCGACCTTCGGCCCTCCCCCGCGCACCTGCTGTGGTCACGCTCAAGGCGCTTGGCTTTGAGCGTGACTTTCCCCTTGCGCTCAAAACGCTTCGCT
>NZET01000029.1 GCA_002690455.1 Kiloniella sp. | reverse complement strand
GATGATCGCGGCAAGGTCAAGCTGTCGATGAAGGAAGTGGATCAGGAAACCGGCGAGGAAGTCGAGGCCGACTAAGTCCGCGGCGTCTCCTGAGACCGCAAATATCCGGAGCTGCTTGAGCTCCAGGACAGACCGTTTCACGGTCTGGCATCTTTCTCAAAGGCCGCGGAATCCTCCGCGGCCTTTGTTGTTTCAGTGGTGGAATCTTGCCACGTGAGCCGTCGTCAAAGCCCGTTAACAAGAACGTGCTGACGGATCAGACATGCCGTCACAGGGATAGGCGAAGGTGATGCAAAAGCGCAGGGTCGTGCCATCCCCCTGGAGCTGGTAATCCGTGACAACCGCTGCGACCCCCGACAACCCAACAACCGGTTTGGCTGCCGCCGAGTTTTCCGGCGCTACCCTCCGCCGCGCCGTGGCGTTGATTATGATCATGGCGGCAGGTTCAGCCGTGGGTTACGTGGTCTGGGAGAAGCTGCACACCAACTTCGCCGTAGAGCGTGCAAATTTTGACGGCCTCGACATCGGCTCACTGCACTCGATCCGTGAGATCCCGGGGTTTCTGGCCTTCACCGCCGTGTTCTTTGTCGCCGTGTTCCGGGAGCAGCGACTGGCGGTGTTCTTTCTTGCGCTGATCGGGTTAGGGACGGCGCTGACGGGGTTCTTTCCCACCTACATCGGCATCGCCATCACCATGTCGATTATGTCGGTCGGCTTTCACTACTACGAGACCTACGCTCAGAGCCTGCAGCTGCAGTGGTTTCCCAAGGATCGGGCGCCGGTATTGCTCGGCTGGGTGGTCACGGTCTACTCGCTGGCGACCATTGTGGCGATCGGCGGTAGCTGGCTNTTGTTCCAGTTCTTCAGCTTCGATTACTGGCTGGTGTTCCTGCTTGGGGGCGGGGTGTGCATGGCCGCGGCGGTGGTTGGCTGGGGCTTTGGCACTCTGCCTGACACCGGGGCGAAGCAACGCACCGGCATCGTGCTGCGCGGGCGCTACTGGCTCTATTACGCCCTGACCTTCTTCGCCGGAGCGCGGCGGCAGATATTCGTCGTATTTGCGCCCTTCCTGCTGGTCGAGCGCTTCGGGTTGAACATCAAGGACATGCTGCTGCTGATCCTGCTCAACGAGGTGCTCAACATGGTGCTGGCGCCGCTGGTCGGGCGCTTCATCAAGCGCTNNGGTGAGGGCCGNACGCTGATCATNGANTACNTCGGGNTGGTGCCGATNTTNNTNNNNTACGGCATTGTTACCACNCCGTGGGTGGCGCTGCTGCTGTTCATCCTCGACCACCTGTTCTTCAAGCTNGCCTTNGCCATGAANACCTATCTGCAGAAAATTGCCGATCCNGAGGATATGGCCAGCACAGCGGCGGTGGCCTTCACCATCAACCACATTGCAGCCGTGGTGGTACCGCTGATCTTCGGGGCTGTCTGGTTGATATCGCCGGCTTGGGTATTCTTCGCCGGAGCCGGTCTGGCGGCGGGGTCGCTGATCCTGTCGTGGCTGATCCCGCGCTGGCCGGAGACGGGCAACGAGACCCGTTTGCGGCTATTCCGCTAGACAGGGCGCGCCGGTATNGCTGCCAACCGAGCCGGGGTCATCGGCTGAGCCCGATCCCGTGCAAGGATCAGAGCAGGGCTTTGGAGAAAATCAGCGAGGCGTTGGTGCCGCCGAAGCCGAAGGAGTTGGATAGCGCTGTGTGGACGTCCAGCTCGCGTGCTTCGGTCAGGATATTGACGCCTGCGGTGGCTTCGTCCAGCTCGACAATATTGGGCGACTGCGCGAGGAAGCCCCCTTCCATCATCAATAGCGAATAGATGCTTTCGTTGGAGCCTGCGGCTCCGAGCGCGTGACCGGTCAGGGATTTGGTCGAGCCAACCGCCGGGGTCGTACCTTCGCCAAAGACTTCCTTGACCGCGCCGAGTTCAGCGACATCGCCGACCGGGGTCGAGGTGCCGTGGGCGTTGATGTATTGTACATCGCTGGCCCGGATTGCGCGATCGTCGAAACCCGCAAGCGCCTGGCGCATGCAGCGGATCGCGCCTTCGCCCGAAGGTGCCACCATATCGTGGCCGTCAGAAGTCGCGCCGTAGCCAACGATCTCAGCGTAGATTTTGGCGCCACGGGCCTTGGCGCGCTCGTATTCTTCAAGCACCAGCACTGAGCCACCGGCAGAAATGACGAAGCCATCACGGTCCTTGTCAAAAGCGCGCGATGCCTCCGCCGGGCGGTCATTATACTTGGAACTCATCGCCCCCATGGCGTCGAAGGACATGGACAGTGACCAGTGCTCTTCCTCACCACCTCCGGCGAAGACGACATCCTGCTTGCCGAATTGAATCAATTCAGCGGCGTGGCCGATGCAGTGTGCGGAGGTCGAACAGGCGGACGTGATGGAGTAGTTGTGGCCGTTGATCTTGAACAGCGTCGACAAGACCGCCGAGCAAGTGCTCGACATGACCTTTGGCACGTTAAATGGGCCAATGCGCTTCACGCCCTTTTCCGCTGCGGTTTCCATGGCATAGGTCTGCCACTTCATCGACGGGCCGCCAGAGCCAATGATCAGCCCAACGCGGTCGTTCTCTGCATAGTCAGCTTCTTCGAGGCCTGAGTCAGCCAATGCTTCCTGCATGGCGATATAGGCGTAACCCGCTGGCGGGCCCATAAACCGCAAAGCGCGGCGGTCGATGTGGTCTTCAAGGTCGACTTTGATGGTCCCTGCGACCTGGCTACGGAATCCCCGCTCTGCGTAGTCAGGCTGCATCACGATCCCCGATTGGGCCTGGCGCAGGGCCTGGCTTACAGCGTCTTTTCCGACGCCAATACTGGAGACAATACCGAGACCGGTGACAACGACGCGACGCATGGCCATGAGCAGAGCTTTCGCTAGAATTGGGACAGGGAGGTGAACAGGCCGACCCGAAGGTCTTCGCAGGTATAGATCTCGCGACCGTCGGCTTCCAGTGTCGCGTTAGCGATGCCAAGGTTTATGCCCCGACGGATCACTTTTTTGATGTCGACGCGATAGGTGACGAGCTTGGTGTCCTGGGTCACTTGGCCGGTGAATTTGACGGAGCCTGAGCCGAGCGCCCGACCCTTGCCCTCGCCGCCCGTCCAGCCGAGCCAAAAGCCGACGAGTTGCCACATGGCATCGAGGCCGAGACAGCCTGGCATGACCGGATCGCCGATGAAATGACAGCCGAAGAACCAAAGATCGTCGCGGATATCCAGTTCAGCGATCAGCTGGCCTTTGTTAAAGGCCCCACCCGCATCGGATATCGTGGTGATACGGTCGAACATCAGCATCGGGGGTGCTGGCAACTGGGCATTTGTCGGGCCAAACAGCTCGCCCCGCGAAGAGGCCAGCAGTTGTTCGAAGCTGAAGGATTCGGTTTTTGGTTCCACGGTGAGCGGCCCCCTTGGTGAACGACGGTACACAAGTTGGTAGCTTAGCAGGAACGGCGACGACGCCCAACGCTACGACGTAGTGTCAGAGCAGCGTGGTTATCAGAGCGGCCGCGAGTGTGAGTGCAATCAGTAGCAGCGGCGACAGCCGAAGCACAGACAGCAGAAACAGCCCGAGCAGCGCCGCACCGACCTGTGGTAGAGGGGATTCGCTGTGCAGGATCAGCATCCCCGGTGTCCACAGTTGGACAAAGAGTAAAAGTGCTGTTGCACCCAGCAATCCAACGACGGCAGCATTCACGCCCGCCAGTGCGGCGCGATAGACGTGGTTGCGGGAAAAGCGTGCTGACAACGGAACCACTGCCATGACCAGCAGTACGCCGGGCAAGAAAATTGCGGCTGTACCAAGCAAGCCGAGGATGATGCCCTGGACCCCACCAAACTGGCCGCCGAGGAAGGCTGCCACGGCAAAGACTGGGCCAGGGACGGCCTGGGCAAAGCCGTAACCCGTTCGAAAGGCGCTTTCGGGCACCAGACCTGGCTCTACCAGCACGTCATTGAGTAATGGCAGGACGACGTGGCCGCCGCCAAATACGAGAGAGCCAGCCTCGTAAAAGCCGGCCATCAGTTGCAAGCGTGCCGGGCCGAGATCAAGCAGGATGATCAACAGGGCTGCGGCCAGAAGGCCGAAGAAGGCGAGAAAGCTCATCGTGATCAGGGCGAATTTGGGGGGAAGGCCAGTGTTGTCATATTCTCTGCTGAGCTTCGCTTCGGCACCAGCCTTTGCTGCTACAGTGGCGGGGCTTGTCGAGCTTCTCAGGAACAGAAGCCCCATGATTGCCCCCAATACAATCGGTGCGAGCTGAGCAAATACCTGCAGTGACCCCAGTTCCCAAAGGGGCAAAGCCAGCACAATGGCGAAGGCAAGCAGGGTCGTCAGCCGCCGGCCAACGCCGACAGAAAGGGTTTGTGCCATCCCAAACGTTGCATGAGTTATGACAGCAATGACCAGTGGCACGATCCAGTCAGACAGATGCCCCATGAAAGCCGGCACGATGCCAGCACCGAGCCCTCCACTGGCCGCCGCGACGAAAAACAAGCCGAGTGCCAACAGAAATAGCATGGAAGGGGTCAGGAACAGCGCAAGGCATAAGAGAGCGATAGGGAGGCGCCCGGACATGTGCCAGGCACATGCGAAGGCCATCTGACTGCTGGTTGGCCCTGGTAGGGCTTGGCACAACGCAAGACGCTCGGCGAAGGCGTCGTCGTTCATCCATCTGGTCTGCTCGATAAAGGCTGTGCGGTAATAGCCGATATGGGCGATGGGCCCACCAAATGATGTCAAGCCAAGCCGGGTGTAGCTACGGATCAAGTCAATGGTAGAGGGTGAGATGGTATTGAGGGCTGACATTATGGTTGCCTGCACATAAGGGGGTTTGGTCTCTGAAGCGGGGGCAATTCATCGCGCACGGTGAGTGGATGGCGTTGATATAGTCGATTTGAGCGCCGTAGCTGACGCGTCGATTTGTCAAACCTGCGTGGCGCGCTCGGGCCTTGGCCGCTTCGCGGCCTTCGGACCTCCCACGCGCAATCTTTTTTGTTGTGCGTCAATAACGATGCTGGCTTGGGCGCTCTGAAGCCTTTCGTGCAATCTAGGAGATACTCAACACGGCCAGGCTAAGTGCATATGCGAGATGTCTTATCCAACGGGATTGCGCCGACTTGTCCCCGACCGCGCGCCGCGCGGCGGGGTCAAGCGTTGCGCAATTTTAACTTAGAGACCGTCACGGCGGACAAAGTCCGCCGTGTCTATTTGACTGCGCGGGGGAGATTTGTAAGCCGCGAAGCGGCGTCAAATCGAGCACGCCACATGCCTGTCTGCGAAAATCAAAAAGGTGCCTTGGTTCACTCCTCGCGATAGTTACCACAGCATAGGGTACCTTGATGCCGTCCGGCGATCTATCGTTCTTGGTCTTGCGTCTCATTCCAGCCTGCTTGTATGAGATTCGCAGCAATAATCCCAAATGCGGAGTGGATCATGGGTAACAACGTGACCCCAGAATTCAAGGTATCCTTTACTGAGATGAAGCAAGGTACGCGAGAGGATTATCTAGCGCTGCACGAGCTTGAGAAGCCCTTCCTCAATCAAACTGGCGAGCGTGTTCTGAAGGAATTGGCGCGCCAGGCCGATGAAACCCTGGGTGGATACAAGATCAATCGTCTTGAACACGGTCTGCAATCTGCAACCCGCGCGCTGAACGACGGAGCTGACATCGACTGGATTGTTGGTGCACTCCTCCATGATATCGGAGACGGCCTAGCCCCGCAGAACCACGATAAAATGGCGGCTGAAATCATCCGTCCATTCGTCCGGGATGAGGTCGCCTGGACTGTCGAGCATCACGGTGTGTTCCAAATGGTCTACTACGCCGAACACTACGGGTGGGATCCAGAGCAGAGGCAGGCTTTCCGCGACCACCCGTTCTACCAGTCCTGTGTGGATTTTTGTGAGCGCTGGGACCAATCCAGCTTTGACCCCGACTACCCGATGCAGGACCTCGATTTTTTTGCGCCGATGGTAAGGGAAGTCTTTGCCCGAAAGGCACACGATCAGGGCCACGTCAGGCCTGGTGTTGTTACAGGCATACCAACAGGCGCAGATGCGGCATTAGCTGATGGCGAGGCCGGGCACTGGTCACTGAAATGAAGCTGCCTTAAGTCGCGATGCCGCTACTGACGAAAGGCTGGGTACAGCCCGCCTTTGAGCGTCACTCGGACGTCAGCCCCTGCGCTCGGCGCTGTCATCACAGGCGAATGCCAGTGCAACTGCTGTCCATCGTCCAGTGCCACCATCAAGTCTACAAACGAGCCCATGTAACGGTAGCTGAGCACCCGCACGTGCGTGCCTTCGTCGCCCTGTAGCGCCAGTGACAGGTCTTCGGGCCGGATCAGAATCTCGATCCGTTCGGCTGAAGAGGGCGGCTCCTCGATCCAGCGTGGCATAACCGCGCCAAATGGTGTTTCTACTGTCATCGCCCCGGGGGCGAAATTGGCATGCAGGAATGAGCCTTCCCCAATGAAACGAGCAACCTCGCGCGATGCGGGCATTGCATAGAGCGATTTTGGTGGTCCCGCCTGCTCAATCCGACCACCGCCAATTACAGCGACTTCATCGGCAAAGGCAAAGGCTTCACCCTGATCGTGGGTCACCAGCAGGGCTGTCATCTGCTCCGCATCGAGGATATCCGTGACGGCATGCAGCAGCCGCAGTCGTGTTTCCAGATCCAGGCTGGAGAATGGCTCATCTAACAGCAGAATTGCCGGACGCGGCGCAAGCGCACGGGCCAGTGCCACCCGCTGTTGCTGCCCACCCGACAATGCCTCAGGCAGGGTATCACGAAAATCACGCAGGCTCGTCAGATCCAGCAGTTCGTCTACTCGGCGAACCGCGTCACCCGCCGACAATCCGCGCAGGCCGTATCGTAGGTTGCGTTCGACGGTCATATGCGGGAACAGGGCCAGATCCTGAAACACCAGCCCCACCCCGCGACGTTCGGGGTTGAGCGTCAGCCCAGGCTCACTGATAACCCGATTGCCCAGCGAAATCCGCCCGGCCGAAATATCCATGAATCCCGCAAGGGCTCGGAACAGCGTCGTCTTGCCGCTGCCGCTTGCACCGACCAGCGCCAACCGCCCACCGTTCTCAACGGACAAGGAGAGTCCATTAAGAACGGGGTGATCGGGGCTATAACCCGTTGAGATGGCGTCAACAACAAGGCGCGGCATAGCAATGTCAGTCCACTAAGCAATGGTCGAGTCCTTCAATAAAGGGACTCGAACCTGCAGCGCAAGTCATGCACGTGCATTCATGCTGTGCTAGTCAGCACACTCAGATCAGTTACAGGACGTCTATGACGGATTTTGACTTCATTATCGTCGGTGGTGGATCGGCGGGCTGCGTGCTCGCCCGACGCCTCAGCGACGACCCAAAGCTAAAGGTCTGCCTGATTGAAGCAGGAGCCAAAGCCCGGAACCCCGCGATTCACCTTCCCTTCGGACTGGCGGTCATCGGCCTGTTCAATAATCTGCAATGGGGCTACGAAACAGCGCCACAGCAGCACCTGAGCAAGCGCCATCTGTTTTGGCCACGCGGCAAAGTGCTCGGGGGTTCGTCAGCGGTCAACGCCATGGTCTATGCGCGAGGTATGCGCGCCGACTACGACAATTGGGCCCAACTTGGTGCAGAGGGATGGGACTACGATTCCATCCTACCTTACTTCCGAAAGGCTGAGGCCAACCAACGTGGTGGCGACCACATCCACGGGGCAGATGGTCCGCTCAGCGTCTCTGATTTGCCCAACCCTAACCCCTTGAGCCAGGCTTTTGTTGACGCAGGCGCGCAGGCGCAAATCCCGATCACAGACGACTTTAATCGGGGTGAAGATTGCGAAGCTGTGGGCATCTATCAGGTTACGACGCGCAACGGGCTCCGCGCCTCGGCGGCGCGCGCATATCTCTCGCCTGACGTGCGCCAGCGTCCAAACCTAACCATCCTGACCCAGACAAGCGTGCGTCGGCTGGAGATTTCCGATCGCCGCGCTTGGGGGGTGCACACTACCAACAACGCGGACGAACAACAGACCCTTCGGGCCAGCCGGGAAGTACTCCTCAGTGCTGGCGCCATCAACAGTCCCCACTTGCTTATGCTCTCCGGTATCGGGCCGGCCGAGCACCTGCGAAGCCATGGTATCGACGTTGTGAAGGACGCCCCCTTCATCGGTCAGCGCCTCGCCGACCACCTTGACGTTATTACACAGTTCACCAGCAGAGGTGGCGCGCGAGGTGGGCTTGGCTTCCAGTGGAACTTACCGCCACGCGGCCTGCGATGGGCTGCGCAGTGGCTGACCCGACGGGGCGGGACTCTTGCCTCCAACCTGGCGGAAGCCGGCGGTTTCGTGAAGTCAGACCCGCAGTTGGACCGGCCCGACATCCAGTTTCACTTCCTGCCCGCTCGGATGGCCAACCACGGCCGCGAACTGGTCTGGGGCTACGGTTATACACTTCATGCCTGTAACCTCTACCCGCGATCAGAAGGCGAAATCCGGCTAACGTCAGCCGACCCCAAGGCGCCGCCGATGATGGACCCGCGCTATCTCAGTGATCCTGACGGCCGTGATATGCACGTGATGATGGCGGCGCTCGACTGGTCGCGTCGTATCCTCGCTGCCCCCGCTTTCGATCCTATCCGCGGCAGGGAATTGCAACCTGGCCCCGGTGTGCAGACCGAGGATGAGATCCGTGCCTGGATCATGGAGACGGCGGAAACCATCTACCATCCCGTCGGCACAGTCGCCATGGGGGCGGCGGAAGACCCGCGCGCAAGCCTGACGCCCGATCTGCGGGTCAAGGGCATTGCGGCCTTGCGCGTCGTTGACGCGTCAGTGATGCCACGCCTGATTGGTGGCAATACAAACGCACCCACGATAATGATTGCGGAGAAAGCAGCGGAGATGATCCTTGCCGCGGCTCGTACTGGAACAGAGGCATCCACGCCATGATCACAACCTATCACCTCGCCAATGCGAACGGCGCCTTTTTCAGCCCCCACGCCTGGCGCACCACGATGGCGCTGGCGCACAAGGGTCTGGATCACCAGAGCCGAGGCATCGGCTTTACCGACATCGCCTCAATCTGCGACGGGGCACGTAAAATCGTCCCGACCATCGAAGATGGGGAGCAAGTGCTATCAGACAGTTGGTCCATTGCTGTCCATCTCGAAGATACAGTAACCAGTGGGCGCAGCCTGTTTGGCGGCGAGAAGGGCAAAGCGCACGCCCTGTTCATTAACAACTGGGCGAGTTTCGGGCTCCAGCCCCTGCTGCTTCGTATCATCGTGCTGGAACTGTTCGAACGGCTGCAGGACAAGGACAAAGATTACTTCCGTGCTTCGCGCGAAAAGCGCTTTGGCCGCAGTCTGGAGGCGCACGGCGCCACTGCCGATGAGGCCAAGGCTGCCTTACCTGCCATGCTCGCCCCTCTGGCGCAAACACTCAACATCCAGCCCTGGTTAGGGGGGGATGTCCCGTCTTACGCCGACTATATTGCGCTGGGAGCTTTCCAATGGGTGCGCACATCGTCGAGTTTCGACCTTCCTGATTTCGCCGGGGAAAAGGTTGCGGACTGGCATGCCGCCATGCTTGACCTGCACGATGGCCTCGCGCGCACGAACACTTGAAGCTTCTGGCCGAGGCCAAGCCATGCAAAGCCTTGACTTGCAGCGCGACCTAAGCTCGATTTCTGCCATGTTGATGCCATAGGTGACACATTCCGGCTGCTGCAGGCTGGCCTTCGTTCGCGCCTGCATCCTCTGGCAACTGACTGTGGAGGGTCTGACATCACCATGCTGAGAAATCGGTTTTCCGCGTTCCTGTTCATGATTTTCAGTGCTGCGTCCCTGGCGCTGCCGCTGGCTATCGGTTCGGCCAATGGCGCTGCCGCGCAGCAGTCAACGGTCCGGGTACTCGCGGTGGTCAACGACGATATCATCACTGATGTTGACCTGTCTTACCGCATCAATCTCGCCATTATGGTGGCGGAGGTCGCCAATACCGCAGAGCGGCGGCGACTGCTAGCACCGCAGGTTCTCGACAAGCTGATTTCCGATAAAATCCGGCTGCAAGAAGCCGAAAGGCTGCAGCTCGATATTCAAGAAACTTTCGTCGATGATGCCTTTGAGCGTATCTCCCGACAGAATGGGCTAGATGTGGCGGGGTTCGAAACGCTTATCCGCCAAGCTGGTGTTCCCGTCGAGACCATGCGCGAACAGATCAAGGCGCAGATCGCCATGACCGTCATCACCCAGCGACAGATTGCCCGTGATCTCGAAATAACAGACCGTGAACTTAAGGCCGAAATCAACCGAATTAATGCGCTTCGGGGTCGGTCTGAGCGCCGTCTGCTAGAGATTTTCCTGCCCTTCAGCCGACAACGGTCTGAGTCGCAGGTTCGGCAGCAGGCCTTCAGCCTGATTGAGCAACTGCAAAGTGGAGCTGATTTCGGCAAGCTGGCCCAGCAGCATTCCTACGCCGCTACTGCTGGTGTCGGTGGCGACCGGGGTTGGGTTTCTGAAGGCTCACTTGACCCCGACCTCGAAGCCGGGCTGGCCAATATCCGCCCAGGGCAGATAACCACCGAACCCGTGCGAACCAGCGAAGGATACTACATCGTAGGCGTACTCAATCGTCGTCCTATCGGCACCGCTTCGTCGCGCACCATCGCTTCGCTGCGACGCATATCGATTGGACTGCCGAATGATCTCACTACGCCGGTTGCGCAGGAGCGGCTCGCCCTGTTGTCCAGCATCAGTGAGCAGGTTAGAGGCTGCGCGCGCTTTGATCTGGTGATGGAGCGATACGGCGAAGCTGGCTCAGGCAACCTTGGCGAAATCGACCTGTCCACACTGCCCCCGGGCATCAGTGTCACCCTCTCAGCGCTACAGGTCGGAGAGATCAGCGAGCCGCTCCCCGCGGACGGCGGCGGTGCCGTTTACATGGTCTGTGGTAAGCGGCTCGAAATCGATCCTCTGACCGCGGAAAATGTTCGTGATCGCCTCAAAAGAACACGGGTCAACACACTGGCCCGCCGATATGACGCTGATCTGCGCCGGGATGCCTACATCGATTATCGGTTCTGAGCTGTGACGCAGGTTGCCGATCTCCCGCCGCTGCGCCGCCTGCTTGACCAGTATGCCATCGCACCGACCAAGGCGCTGGGGCAGAACTTCCTGCTCGACCTCAATCTGACAGCCCGCATTGCCCGGTCGGCTCATCCACTCGAAGGTTGCCACGTCGTTGAGATTGGCCCAGGCCCAGGCGGGCTGACCCGCGCATTGCTCGAAGCGCCACTCACCAGTCTAACCGTGATCGAGAAAGATCAACGAACAGCGCCCCTGCTCACTGCCCTGTCCGAGACGGTGGAAGGCCGGGAAAAGGGACTGCGCGTGCGGTTCGATGATGCCCTTGCCGTCGACTTGCTTACCCTGCTGCCCGCACCCCGCGCGGTAGTCGCCAATCTACCCTACAACATCGCAACCCCGCTTTTGGTTCAGTGGTTGCGGGATCTGTGGCGTGAACCTGGGGCCTATCGCAGCCTAACACTCATGTTTCAGCGAGAGGTCGTGGACCGAATCGTTGCACGCCCTGGCGAGCGCGCTTATGGCCGTCTGGCCGTGCTGACCGCATTGAGCACAGCGGCCGCTTACCGGCAATTTGATGTCCCGGCGCAGGCCTTTACGCCACCGCCCAAAATAACCTCCGCCATTGTCAGAATCGATGGCCGCGCGGACACTGTTCCGGGGCCGCTGAGCCTGTTTGAAGCCATCGAGAGCGTGACAGCAGCAGCCTTTGGGCAGCGGCGAAAGATGCTTCGGCAGTCTTTGAAATCAGTGTTTCCGGATCCGATCGCGGTTCTCGAAGACCTTGGCCTTTCCCCCACAGCGCGCGCGGAGGAACTTCCGCCCGAGGCCTTTTTGGCGCTCGCGCAACGTCGTTGAAACGCTGAAATGCTGAAGTATCTCAGCGACGCGCGGGCCCTCAGGTCTCGATCGAACGAATGTCGGAGACGATGCCCTCAATCCCCCGCAGACGCTCGCGGCGCAGGCGCTCCGCGGTTAGGATTGCACGAACCTGTGCCACGCTTTCCTCGATGTCTGAGTTCACAATGATGAAATCATATTCAGCCCAGTGAGACACCTCGGCCGGAGCTTTGGACAAGCGATAAGCAACCTGTTCGTCTGTTTCGCCCGTCTTTTGCTGACGCGATTTCAGCCGCGTTTCCAACGCAGCCAGCGATGGCGGCAGGACGAATACGCTGACAAGATCCTGTGGCATTTTCTGACGCAGTTGTTGGGTTCCCTGCCAGTCGATATCAAACAGTACATCACGGCCCTCGGACAGTGCGGTTTCAATGGCCGCGCGCGGAGTGCCATAGGCGTTGTTGAACACATTAGCCCACTCTAGCAGGCCGTCTTCAGCGATCAGCGCCTGGAAACGAGCGCCACTGATAAAGTGATAGTGCACGCCATCTATCTCGCCCTCACGTGGCGCACGTGTGGTCGCAGATACTGATAACTCCAGCCGATCATCATCGTCCAGCAGTGCGCGGGAAATGGTGGTTTTGCCAGCGCCTGACGGCGAGGACAGCACCAGCATCAGACCCCGGCGGGGTAGCGAGTCATTCGACATTGGCCACCTGCTCCTTGAACTGATCGATCGCAGACTTGAGCGCCAGACCGGTGTTGGTCAGGCGCGTGGATCCGGCCTTTGAACACAGCGTATTAGCTTCGCGCATGAACTCTTGCGCCAAAAAGTCTAGCTTGCGCCCCACCGGTTCGCCGGCATGGAGCAGGCCGCGCGCGCTTTCGATATGCGCACGCAGTCGATCCAACTCTTCCCGGACATCAGCCTTCGCGGCCAGAATGGCGGCTTCCTGCGCCAGCCGTTCGGAGGGCAGCGCTGTCCCAGCCTTCGCGGCAAGGTCGCTGGCCAACGTCGTTAACCGCTCGGCCATGGCAAGTGTCACGGCGTCAGTCTCCGCTTCAGCTTCGCCCACCAGAGTCTCGATTTGGTCGACCAGATCAGAAAGAATACTGTGGAGCTGTTCGCCTTCATTCAGCCGTGCGGCCTGCAGGGCGCGGGCGGCATCCGTAAAGGAACTCAGAACCGCATTGTTGAGTGAATTCTGTTCAGCTTCGCTCAGGGTTGACGAGCGTGTTTCCAGCACGCCGGGGAGGCCGAGCAGCGTCGCCGTATCTGGCGCTTGTCCGTCACGGCGGCGGACTAGTCGAGACAGCCGGTCGAGCGCCTCTTCATCGACTGCGACTTCAGCGCGACGGCCCGGAAGTTCGAGTTGCAGGCTGGCTAAGATGGAGCCCCGGCTGATGTGAGCCTGCAGCGTTTTCTTCAGACTGGCTTCGAGGCTGTCCATTCGGCCAGGCATGCGCCAGCGCACGTCCAGAGACTTGCCGTTCACGGACTTCAAAGACCAAGTCCAGCTCGCTTCGCCGTGGCTGCCATCGACGGCCGCGAAGCCGGTCATGGATTGCAAAGGTGAGACATCTGCCGTCATGTCGCGTCTATACTCCTGCGCTGCGGCAAAGAGTAGGCCTTTGCTTACATTTCTCCACAATCATTCGGAACCAGTGCCATGAAGAACCCCAAAGCCGTTATCATCACGGGCGCATCGAGTGGTTTGGGCGCTGGGTTAGCGTTGGCTTACGCTGCGCCTGGTGTGACCCTGTTGCTCACCGGGCGAAACCCGGAGCGGTTGCAGTCGGTGGCGACAGACTGCGAGACACGGGGCGCGAAGGTGTTAACGGCAGTGATCGACGTCGCAGATCGTGAGGCGATGGATCAGCTGCTAACCGATTTCGACCGCGTCTATGGAACAGAGCTGGTCATCGCCAATGCTGGTATCGGACACGGCACCGGTCGCTACCTAATGGAGCGGGCGCATGAGACTGCCGAAGTACTGGATATCAATGTAGCGGGAGTGACCAATACCGTAATGCCGCTGGTCAATCGGATGGCAGCGCGCGGGCGGGGGCAGATTGCCGTCATGGCCTCTATCGCCGGATTTGCGGCCATCTCCTACTCTCCGACCTATGCCGCATCCAAAGCCTTTGTGAAGCATTGGGGTGAGGCCCTTCACGGACGGCTCAAGCCCTTTGGTGTAGAGGTTTCGACCCTGTGTCCGGGCTTTGTGCGTAGCCCAATGACCGACGCCAACCGCTTCCCCATGCCATTCCTGATGGAGCACGAGCGCGCCATTGCGATTATGAAACGCGGGCTGGAGGCCGGGCGAGGCCGGATTTCTTTCCCCTGGGCCGTGACATGGGTGGCGGGATTGCTCGGTGCGCTGCCGAGCTTTATGGCAATGCCGTTGATGACCCTGCGCCGTCGCGCCAAGCTTCCTCCCTTGGACTAATCCGGCGCGCCAGCCCCATCCCCACCTCGAGCGATTACTGCGGCGCGGGAATGCCGTCCGCAGGGCGCGGCTTAGGCACCACGGGGCCAAAACGCAGATGCTCGCAGGCGCGCCAGGCCTCGACGTTGACCAGATGCTCGGCATAGGTCTCGGCAAAGGCTGACCTGCCGTCGCACCCCGCGACGAAGAATAGGAAATCAGTCTCGGCCGGGTTTAGCGCTGCTTCAATAGAGGCGCGTCCTGGATTGGAGATAGGCCCTGGAGGCAAGCCGTTGTGGCGATAGGTGTTGTAGGGATTGCTGGCATCGTCGAGTTCGGACCGTCGCAAGCCACGGCCAAGCCGACCTGTCCCGCGAGACAGGAAATAGACCAAAGTCGGATCAGCCTGCAGCCGCATGCCCTGAGCCAGACGGTTGCTGTACACACTTGCCACTAGCCCGCGTTCGTCGGCGCGGGCGGTTTCCTTTTCAATGATGGAGGCGAGGATCAGGGCGTCGTCTGGCGTTTGAACTACGCTGCGGTCGCTGCGGTTTGCCCAAGCTTGCGATAAGGCCTCATCCATGGCGGCAACCATGCGATCGAGCACGGCCTGTCGGTCGTCATTGAGCTGGAAGGCGTAGGTATCCGGCAGGACCCCGCCTTCATCAGGCAGGCTGGTCAAATTGCCAGTCAGGCCCGGGGCGGCCAGCAGGCGGTCTAGCGCAACTGATAGGGTGATACCTTCGGGCAAGGTCACTTGGCGGTTGACCGCCTTTCCGCTCACCAGAATATCGAGGATTTCGTTTGGGCGTGCACGCGCCGGAATCACGAATTCACCTGCCTTGATCGAGCCAGCCACCCCCTGCATGCGGGCAAGTAGGATGATCTGATCAGCGCTGTTGATTAGGCTGGCGTCTTCGAGGTCTGCTGCAACAGTTCGCAGGTCGTCACCGCTCGATACCACAAAGGTTACGTTATCCGTCGCTGAGGACGGTGGCTGCATCCAGTATGCACCAACGCCAAGAACAGCCACAACCGCAGCGGCCAGAATAGCCCCCATTGTCACTCCGAACTTAAAGATGAAGTTGAACACCAGATAGCGTCCATTTCTGAAGTTCTAGCGCAGGCAGTCGGGATGGTTGACCAAAATCTACAGTCTCAACCGTTGAAAGCCGACAAAATCAACGAACCGTTGGTGCCACCGAAGCCAAAGCTGTTCGACACTGTTGCTCGAATCTGTCGCTCGCGGGAATGGTTGGGCACCAGATCCATATCCACGGTGTCTTCCGGACTGTTCAGGTTCAGCGTTGGCGGCGCAACCTGATCCCGGATCGCCAGCAGGCAGAAGATCGCCTCCAACGCGCCAGCCGCGCCGAGTGCATGGCCAACGGCAGACTTGGTCGACGACATCGACATGGATTTGCGGTGTTCACCAAACAGCTGACGCACTGCCTTAAATTCAGCGAGATCACCCAGCGGTGTCGACGTGCCATGGGCGTTTACGTAGTCGATGTCTTCAGGGTTCATGCTGCCAGACCGAAGCGCAGCTTCCATCGCCCGACGGCCGCCGTTGCCATCCTCTGGCGGTGCGGTGATGTGGTGCGCGTCTCCCGACATGCCATAGCCACGCACTTCGGCGAGGATATTCGCGCCGCGCGCCTTGGCGTGCTTAAGTTCTTCAAGGATCACCACGCCGGCGCCAGACCCTATGACAAAGCCGTCGCGGCCTTTATCCCAAGGGCGTGAAGCCGCAGTAGGGCGATCATTGTAGCGGGTGGAGAGCGCCCGAGCCGCGCAGAAGCCGGCCACGCCGATCTCGATAATGCCGTGTTCGGTGCCACCTGCGACCATTACATCAGCATCACCGAGTGCGATCATTCGTGCGCTGTCGCCAATGGCGTGAGTCCCAGTGGTGCACGCTGTGGAATTGGCATGATTCGGCCCTCGGAAGCTGTATTTCATCGAAATATGGCCGGAGGGTAGGTTGACCAGAATTGCAGGAATCGAGAACGGTGACAGCCTTCGNGCGCCTTTGGTCAGCACAGTTTCCACGGCGCGGGTGAAGCTCTCGATACCGCCAATTCCAGAACCGATCATGACCCCTGTGCGGTTCTGCGCCTCTTCGTCGGTGGGCATCCAGCCGGACATCTCCACCGCCTCGGTTGCGGCAGCAAGCGCATAGATGGTGATGGGATCGACGCGGCGTCGCTCCTTGTCCGGCATTACGGTTTCGGGATCGAGGGCAAAGGGATCGTTCGCCTTGGGACCACCGATCAGGGGAACCTCACCCCCGATGGTGGACGGCAGGTGGGACGCGTCAAAGCCTTCGATGGTGGCGATACCGCTTTCTGAATTCAGCAGCCGACGCCAGACGTTCTCCACGCCTGCACCCAGCGGTGACACTACACCCGCGCCCGTAATGACAACACGGCGAAGACNGGTCATGCTCAACCCTCATCTAATCCGCTTGGGGCGCTTGCGGTTGCACCACCATCCCCAGCCGTTCAAATCAAAGTTTGGACTCTAGGACACCGCTTCGGAGATGTGCTTGATTGCATCGCCGACCGTACCGATCTTTTCCGCTGCATCGTCTGGAATTTCGAGGTTAAATTCTTCCTCGAAGGCCATCACCAGCTCTACGGTGTCCAGGCTGTCAGCACCCAGATCATCCACGAAGCTCGCTGCTTCAACAACTTTGTCTTCCTCGACGGACAGGCGTTCGACGACGATTTTCTTTACGCGATCAGCAACGTCACTCATGGCTTACTTTCCTAAGGTTGTTCGATCAATTGAATATGATGCGGTCCCATAACACAAGCACTCAGCGCCTCGAAACACCAGAACGAGGGGTCTGCTGACCGCTGGCGCGATAGCTGGTGTCATCGCTGATGCCTCAGATGACATAGCAGCTGCTATGTCATCGGTTGCAGCAGAGGACTGCGTTGGGCTCGAACCCTGCTACCATCCGATATCTCATCTAAAGCATGGCCATGCCGCCATTGACGTGCAAGGTGGCCCCGCTCATGTACCCGGCTTCTTCGCTGGCAAGAAAGGCGACAGCAGCGGCAATTTCCTCAGGTCTGCCCATGCGTCCGGCGGGCACCATGCTAATTTGCTCCGACACCACCTTTTCCGGCAGGTCAGCCGTCATGGCAGTCTCGACATAGCCTGGAGCCACGCAGTTCGCGGTAATCCCGCGTGAGCCCAGTTCCTTCGCGATCGATTTGGTCATGCCGACGATACCGGCCTTAGACGCGGCGTAGTTTGCCTGTCCTGCATTGCCCATGAAGCCGACGACCGAGACGACGTTGATGAGTCGACCCCAGCGGCGCTTCATCATGCCCTTCATCGCGCCACGACAGAGCCGGAAGGTAGCCATCAGGTTCACATCGAGAACGGCGCCGAAATCGTCGTCTTTCATCCGCATCGCGAGCCCGTCACGGGTCAGACCAGCGTTGTTGACCAGAATGTCAATCTGACCAGCCGCCTCTTCAGCGGCCTCGAGCATGGCGGCTTCGCTATCGGCGTCGCCCAAGTTGGCCGTGAAGATGTGGCAGGTGGCTGCTGAGCCACAGGCTGCGGCTGTTTCCTCCAGCGCGTCTTCCCGACGCCCGGTGAGGATCAGGGTCGCTCCCTGCTCAGCCAGGGCAATAGCGGTGGCTCGGCCGATACCGCCAGAGGCACCGGTGACGAGGGCAACTTTTCCTGTCAGGTCAAACATGGGTTCAGGCTCCTTTGAGATCTGGTGTTTTTCACCTGCGCATCCGGTCAGCCGAGGCTGTCCGCAAATTCGCGCAGGCTGTCGGCCGTACCCACGGACTGAGCACTAATGCTCGGTGCAATACGCTTGGTCAGCCCGGAGAGAACGGCACCCGCGCCCAGCTCGACGAGCGCGGTTACACCCTGCTCTGCCATCCATGCGACTGACTCGCGCCAGCGAACACGTCCCGTAACTTGTGTGACTAGCAGGTCGCTTATCTGGGCTGGGTCGCTGTTGGCTTCAGCGAGGACATTGGCCACGACCGGCAACGCGGGCGCAGCGAAGGTCTGTTCAGCCAAAGCCTCGGCCATGGCATCAGCGGCCGGCTGCATCATCGAACAGTGGAAGGGTGCGGAAACCGGCAATGGCAGGGCACGTTTGGCTCCGGCGGCTTTCATGGCTTCGCTCGCCCCCGAAATCGCGGCAGTGGCGCCGGAGATTACGACCTGTCCCTCGGCATTGTCATTGGCGATCTCGCAGGCACCCAGGGCCGGGTCGACATCGCTTAGGACGATTTCAACCTGCTCCAGGCTCAGTCCCAGCACGGCGGCCATCGCCCCTTCTCCTATTGGCACGGCGGACTGCATGGCCCGACCACGCAGGCGGAGCAGCCGCGCCGTATCGGCGACGGGCAGGGCGCCGACCGCTGCCAGTGCGGCGTATTCGCCTAGTGAGTGCCCAGCGACGAAGCTGCCGTGATCTGCAAGCCGGATGCCATATTCAGCCTCCAACGTCCGGACCACAGCGAGCGAGACNGCCATCAGCGCAGGTTGCGTGTTCTCGGTCAGGCGCAGGTCATCGTCACTACCTTCGAAAATCAACGAAGACAGATTTTCGCCTAGCGCTTCATCAACCTCATCGAATACCGCGCGCGCCGCAGGGAAAGTCTCGGCGAGGTCTTGCCCCATGCCGATCTTCTGGCTGCCTTGTCCGGGAAAAACGAAAGCCCGCATATCATCCTGATCCTTGCTGGTCGTACTGGAGTCACTATGTGCGCGGATTTATGCGCCGCCCAAGCGCGGCTGACAACCTTTTCAGGCCCGGCAGGCGGGCTTCACGGGTGCCATGCGCCTGTGCTGTTGTCTTCTGCTTCTGCACCGTCTAAACCGCTGGCTGCTCAACGTCTCCTTGCCAGTCCCTGAGCACTGAAAAAGGGCTGGCTGATGGCTGCTCCNANGNGNGCGGNNAAATCATCCAGAGGGAGTCTTATTGGATGGCNTTTTACGAGTGCGTCTACATGGCGCGGCCGGATGTTTCCACGACCCAGGTCGAGGCAATCACCGAGCAAATTACCAANATNNTCACNGAANGNGGCGGNTCNNTTCACTCNACNGAGTACTGGGGCCTGAAGTCCCTNGCNTACNGGGTNAAGAANAACCGNAANGCGCACTACGTGCTNATGAACATNGACTGNAACAACGNNGCCAAGGCTGAGNTGGAGCGGACNATGTCNCTGAACGAAGACGTTCTGCGGATGNTGACNCTGCGNCTGGAAGANATGCCNGANGGCCAGTCGATCCANATGCGNGCNAAGGCNCGNGGTGATCGNCCNGACCGNGGCGATCGNGGNGANCGTGGCGATCGNGGNGANCGNGGNGAGCGNCGCGAACGNCGCTCCGAAGACGCGTANAACAGAGGAAGAGGANAAAGACTATGGCTCGTCGTCCCTTTACCCGACGCAAGAAGTCCTGCCCGTTCTCTGGTCCCAACGCGCCAGTGATCGACTACAAGGACACCAAGCTGCTCAGCCGTTTCCTGTCTGAGCGTGGCAAGATCGTCCCCAGCCGGATTACTGCCGTTTCTGCAAAGAAACAGCGTGAACTCTCCCGCGCGATTAAGCGTTCCCGTACGATGGCACTTTTGCCATACGTGATCGGCTAAGGCGGAAAAGGAAAGCAACTCATGATGAACGTTATCCTTCTCCAGCGCGTCGAAAAGCTCGGCCAGATGGGCGATGTCGTAACCGTTAAACCCGGTTACGCCCGCAACTTTCTTCTGCCACAGGGCATTGCTCTGCGCGCAACCGATGACAACAAGGCCGTGTTTGAAGCCCGCCGTGCTCAGCTGGAGGCCGAAAACCTCAAGCGCCGGGAGGAAGCGGAAGATATGGCCGGCCGGATGGAAGGCCTGTCTATCCCAATGATTCGGCAGGCGTCCGACACCGGGCAGCTCTACGGTTCGGTGACCACCCGCGACATCGCAGCGGGCGTTTCCGATGCTGGATTTACCATTGCTTCAAGTCAGGTCCTGCTCGACCGGGCTATCAAGACCCTTGGCGTACACAATATTCGGGTGAAACTTCACCCCGAAGTCGATCTGATGATCAACATCAACGTCGCCAAGTCGGAGGAAGAAGCCCTCGGCTTGATCGTTGAAGAAGAAGAAGACGATTTCGGGCAGGATCTCGAATTCGGTGCCTTTGACAACGAAGACGCTGATGTTCGCGTTACCCGGTCTGACGAAGACAATGACGAAGCGTCGGCTGAGTCTGAACCACCAGCAGAAGAAGCTGTGGCGGAGTCCTCGGACAACTGATCCGGCTCTGAGTCTGATGTTATGCAGTATCAAGGCCTGGCCATCGCGCCGGGCCTTCTTCGTTTGAGGCTCTCTGCGGCGAAGTGTCGAGCGTCACCGGCCCTTTCAGCAGTCGCTTCACGTCCCCATGACGCGCCCTTGCCGGTTCCGGACCCGGCCTCTATGTCTGAATCAATGTTTGTGACGAAGGTGAAATAAGATGAAGTCGCTGTTCACGCTGATGGCCGTGGTTCTGACCGGTCTGTCTGCCGCCCCTGCCGGGGCGCAGTCCGGCGACTTTCTGGCTGCACTGAGTGCTACCCGGGCCAGTGATCCGGCGGCGGCAAGCCGCTATCTCTCGGCAGCCTTGGCCAAAGACCCGGATCGGCAGTCACTGGTCCGTCAGCAGATATCGGTCTTTACCATCGAAGGCGATTACGATGCCGCTCTGCCGTATGCACAAGACGTGCTCAGCCGCAATCCGGCAGACGAGCTGGCCCGCTGGGTCGTTCGTGTCGCGGCGATCCGTGATAGCGATTGGGTGACAGCTCAGAGCGCGCTTCCAGCCATTATTCAGACCCGGCTCGACGAGTTCATCGCCACGGTCGCTTCTACAGCGGTTTTGACCGGCACGGGTGATATTGATGGCGCGCTCGAAGCCGTGCGCCTTGGCTTCGATGAAAAGGGTATTGGCCCGCTGGGCGACTATGCCCGTGGCCTCATATACGCAGCCAATGGCGATGCGCAGATGTCAGCCGATGCGTTCGCCGCCTTTATCAGCCGCGATCCGTTCCAATATCCGCGTATGGCCGAGGTTTCCGCCAATGCCCTTGAACGCGCGGGCGACAATAGTAACGCTAGCTTTGTCTACACCGCACTTCTGGAAACCGGTGCCCGGTCGACCGCACAGGAAGGCATCGACAGGATTGCGCGCGGTGACCTATTCCCCGATGCGCTGGTGCCGACTCCGCTGGATATCTACGCCGAGCTGCTCTTTGTCATTGTGCGCCTACTGGATGACCAGGACAGCCCCGAATTGGCATTCCGCTACGCGCAGGAAATCGGATATCTACTGACGCCAGACGCGCCGCTCTTCCCCGGCTATTCGGAAGTGATTGCCTCGTCTCTGCTGGCGCTGGAGCGTTATAAAGCGGCAGAGGAGGCGTACGCCACACTAGAGCGAGTTCCGGCCTTCCGCTTCGCTGCCCTGCTGGGTCAGATTCAGGCGCTGTCTGATCAGGAACGCTATGATGATGCGCTGGCTAGGCTGGACGCCGCCGAAGCGCTACTGGGCCGCTCACCCGCGCTGTTGCGCCAGCGTGGCATTTTGCTTTTCCGGGCCGAAGACTACGCCGCTGCCGATCTTGCTTTCAACGAGTGGCAGGGTGCTGTGGACCAAATGAGCGCCGTCGCGGCGCAAACCCTTTTCATTGCCGGGATCGTGTCTTACCAGCTTGAAAACTTCGAGCAGATGGAAGAACGACTGCAATCCTCGCTGAGCCTTGACCCCGAAAATCCGCACGTGATGAACTACCTCGCCTATTCGTGGGTAGAGCGCGGCATCAACCTCGATCGTGGTTTCGAAATGCTGACCCGCGCGGTTGATCTGGCACCTGAAAGTGGAGCCATCATCGATAGCCTCGGCTGGGCGCATTACCAATTGCGGCAGTACAGCGAGTCTGTTCCCTTTCTCGAACAGGCATTTCAGATAAACCCTTGGAGCTGGGAAATCGCCGAACATGTTGGTGATGCCTATTGGCAAGTTGGTCGGGAGCGAGAGGCAGAATTTTTCTGGAACCGTGCACTGAGCCTGCCTGACATCCCCGATGATCACGTCGCAGCGATCCGGATCAAGCTGGTCGAAGGGCTGAGCCGCGACCCTGAGCAATGAGCGTCCCAGTCACCGTCTTCGCCCCCGCAAAGCTGAACCTATTTCTGCACGTACTTGGCCGCCGGGTGGATGGTTATCATGACCTCGAAAGCCTGTTCGTCTTTCTCGATATCGGAGATCATCTGCACTTTGAGGCGTCCTCGCCGGTGGCTGACAGCAGCCGGTCTGCCGAGGGGGTTTTGCACTTCCCTGATCCGGATATTCCGCAGCAGCAGAACCTGATCTGGCAAGCGCTGCAGCGTGTCAGGGTCGTGGAACCCCGCCTGCCTGCGCCAGTAATCCGGGTCGATAAGTCCTTGCCGCTGCAGGCCGGTCTGGGTGGTGGTAGCGCCGATGCCGCGGCTGTGGTGCACTGGGCCGAAAGCTTGTTTCCATCACCTGACCACCGCGCAGACTTTCGCACCGCAGTCGCTGATCTCGGCGCCGACCTACCCCCGGCGATGGACGGGCGGGCTCGTATTTGGCGTGGTACGGGTGATGTGCCCGGTCGCCTTATTCCTGGCCTCAGTGGGACACCGGTCCTGTTGCTGAAGCCAGACAGCGGGGTTTCAACCGCTGCTTGTTTCCAGCAGTTAAACGCGCCGTCAGCGACAACAACTGGCTCGGACTATGCCGCACCGCCGCCTGAATGGCTGGGCAAGACCAGAAATGATCTGGAAGCTTCTGCGCGTGCGCTCAACCCAATGATTGGCGAGGCACTCACGGCGCTGTCGGTGCACGTTGAGACGGACGACGCCTGGCTGGTGCGCATGACTGGCTCGGGAAGCACCTGTTTCGCTTTGTTCCATGAAAAAGGGCCGCGTGATGCGGCCCTAAATTCGGTTCAGCAGCGTTTTCCCGACTGGTGGTCAGCGGCGGCTGAGATTCTGTAGCGCTTACTTGATCAAGTCGAGAATGCCCATGACCTCTGCTTCTGTCTCTAGATGCTGGAGCAACTCAGTCGACAGGACGGCTTCGCCACTAAAGTTGTATTCGCTGGCATAGATGCCGATGGCCGCAGCAGTGCGGTCGTCAATTACGCCATCAACCGGGCCAGGGCTGATAAACAGGGCATCGAGAATGGCCTCGGCCCGATAACGCTCAGTTTCACCAATGGCGGTGACTGGCTGGCTGGTGCGCTGTTGCACTGAAATTGTGAACCATACGGCCAGAGCGATAAACCCGAGCAGGCACAACAGCACCAGCAGCGTCGACAATGCCATAGGCGTTCGTCTTGACTGGCCGATAGGGCCGACCGGCGACGCGGCGCGGGTTTCAGTCTGTTCGACGTTGTTCTTGATTTTCCGAGCCTGCAGGGCGCGCTTCGGCCCGGGATCCTGATCCAGCGTACCGTCGCTGCTGACTGGGCGTACGTTGGAGTCGGGTCGCGCATTGACGGCATCTGCGCGTGCGGAAGGCGCCAAGCGACCGGCCATTGGGGTCAACAGAGAATTAGCAGGCAACTGTGACACGCTTGCGATGGCTTCCTTATTGGCCGGAGCAGCAACCCCAGGCAAAGATGGCAGGTTATCGATCATATCGGCAGCGCGGTTGCGAAGAGTCTGTCCGAAACCAAGCAGTTTGCCGCCAAGGGAAGCAGCACCGTCCACCGAATGAGACGCATAATTATTGACCAAATTCGACGATTTTGCGAGCGCTGTTGTCAAACCTTTGCCTTTCCGGTTCAGGGAAGCACGCGCTTGTGACAGCTGAGAGAGCCGCGGGGTCTGAAACGGACGGTCTTCTGACCATTGAAGATCGTCGCTGGTGCTGGTCACGCGGGACGTTGAGGCCACGTCAAAGGGTTCTTCAGCATCTTCGTCGGAGGCCCGGATCGCAGCGGGGGCGGCGGCGTGCTGTGCCTCATCAAACCCCGGAGGGGCTGGAGCCCTGAACGCTTCTGCTTCCTCGTCGGCAAAGGCTGGTTCCAACAGGCTGCTGTGGTCTTCGTTCTGTGTCGCCCTGACAAAATTCGGCTCATCGAAAACGGCCGCTTCGGCTTGATCTGCCGCAGGCCGCAACGTGGAGTCGAGATGGTATTCCTGCGCTTCCCGCTCCGTCAGCTGTGGATTGCCACCTACGTAGACTTCCGCAAGGGGACTGGGTGGCTCAGGAATCACGTCGACATAGCCAGTGTCAGGTCCTGTCGGCGCCGCGGTCGCTGCTGCATTTTTAGCTTCCAGCGCGGTTGGAACTAAGGTCGACGCAGGGCTCGGGACTGGCACAGACGGCGGCATTGCCGCGCTTTCGACACGCGAGTTGGCCCGGGCTTGCGCTGCATCCGCAGGCACTTGACGGTTTAGAATGGTTGAGGCCTCTGCGTAGGTCCGAAGTCGCTGACGCGCGCGGAACTCCAACGAGGGCTGCTGCGCCTTGCCCGCTGCCGCGCCAGGTCTGGGGGCGACGCGTTCGTCGCGCGACGTCACAATTCGCGGACGGGTCTGGCCGTTGCCGAGGGTCTGGGCTGAAAAGCGACGGCTACGCGCCGCATCATCTGAGCGATCCATTGGCCTGAAAATCCTTTGGCCTGAGACACTTAAGTGTCCAAAACTAAAATTGAAATCCGACTAAAATTGCAGCACTAGTCGAGAAAAATTAGCTAATGCCCTGAAATTAGATGTCTTTATTTCAAAGAATCGCCCAAATTGCAAGCTTTACGCGCTTTGTTGGGCTGGCCAGTTTTCGCTGGTCCGATACGCAGCAAGAGCCTTGCGCTCCTCGGGGTGGTCTAATATGTAACCAATCCTACGGTTGGGGCATGGCCAAGCGGTAAGGCATCCGGTTTTGGTCCGGTGATCCCAGGTTCGAATCCTGGTGCCCCAGCCATAG
>NZET01000028.1 GCA_002690455.1 Kiloniella sp. | reverse complement strand
AGAGGATCAGATGGCCGTTTTACTGGGCGTTGATACGGGTGGTACTTTTACGGATGCAGTTTTGCTGCGCGATGAAACAGAAGTGATCGCCAGCGCAAAATCCTTAACCACGCGCGCAGATTTGGCCGAGGGCATTGGCAAGGCTGTCGCGGCGGTTTTGGCCGCCTCGCAGATCAAACCGGAAGAGATCGCGATGGCCTCGCTATCAACCACATTGGCCACGAACGCGTTGGTTGAAGGGCAAGGCGGACGGGTGGGATTGGTCTATATCGGGTTTCGCCCCGGTGATCTGATCCGCCATGGCCTGTCTGAGGTATTGGCCGGTGATCCGGCCATCGAATTACCCGGGGGGCATGATCATTCAGGATCGGAGCAGCAGCCTTTGGATCTGCGCGCCTTGCAAAGCTGGGTAGAGGCGCAAACCGGGGTGTCAGCTTTTGCCGTGGCCGGGCAGTTCGCCACGCGCAATCCGACGCATGAAGAAGCGGCTAGCCAGCTTATCCGCGCGGTCTCGGGAAAGCCGGTCAGCGCGTCTTATCAGCTATCCTCGAAATTAAATGGGCCAAAGCGGGCGCTTACATCGGTGTTAAACGCCCGTTTGATTGGGATGATTGATGGTTTGATTGAGCGGGCAAGCTTTAAATTAACGGCGCTTGGTATTCTGGCGCCCTTGATGGTGGTGCGCGGTGATGGGGCCTTGATTTCGGCGCAACTGGCGCGCGACAAACCCATCGAGACCATTTTAAGCGGGCCTGCTGCTTCGCTTGTGGGCGCGCGGTGGCTCACCGGTGAAAAAACAGCTTTGGTTTCTGATATTGGTGGCACCACCACGGATATTGCCGTTTTGCGCAACGGGCAACCAGAGCTGGATCCGCAGGGGGCCCAAGTGGGCCCTTATCTTACTATGGTAGAGGCTGTTGCTATGCGCACCTCTGGTTTGGGGGGCGATAGCGAAGTTCATTTCTTATCTGAAGGGTTGCAGGGTGGCGTTTTGCTGGGGCCCAAACGCGTTTTGCCAATTTGCTTGGCGGCGATAGAGGCCCCCGATCTGGTGCATGATGCGTTAGATCGTCAGCTCCATACGGCGCTTCCAAGCGAATATGATGGGCGTTTTGTGCGCCGCCTTGCGGGGCAGGCTATGCAAGGGTTACAAGGCCGCGATCTGGTGCTTTATCAGCGCCTCACCCTTGATTTTCAGCCCTTGGATAAGGTGTTGAAAAGCCGGTTAGAGCAGCAGGTTTTGCGCCGCTTGCTCTCGCGGGGGGTGATACAAATTGCAGCTTTAACGCCTTCGGATGCCAGCCATTTTCTGGGCGCTTCGCAACTTTGGGATCGCGGTGCGGCGCAAAAAGCCCTTAGCGTTTTTGGGCGGCGGCGCACGGGGGCCGGGCAGCGCTTGGCAAAAAGCCCACAAGATATGGCGGATATTATAATCGATCAACTCACTCGCCAAACCTCCACAGCGTTGTTAGACGTGGCTTTTGCCGGAGAAGAGCAAAGCTTTGGCTTGGCCTCGCAAGATTTGGCAGGGCATATCTTGGTGGAACGTGGGCTAAGCGGGCATCGTGGAGTGATAAAATTGGATGCTGGCCTAAACCTGCCTGTGGTAGGTTTGGGCGCTTCGGCGCCAAGCTATTACCCCGCGGTTGGGGCACGCCTGAACTGCCCAATGCTGCTTCCCCAGCATGGCGATGTTGCAAATGCTATCGGCGCAGTTGTCGGGCAGATTACGATGCGCGCCAGCGGTACGGTGACCGCGCCCACAGAAGGTGTGTTTCGCGTCCATAGTGGCGCGGGCACGCAGGATTTTACGCAAGAAATACTGGCGCTTGAAACGCTTAAGCAGATCTTGAGGGATCAGGCGATAACGCAGGCGAAGGCTGCAGGGGCTGATGCGCTTGAGCTAAGCTGGCAGCGCGATATTTTAAAAACGCAGGCAGAGAATCGCATGGTTTTCATTGAAGCGCGACTAACCGCTGTGGTGTCAGGCCGGCCCCGCATTACGGCCTAGCGAAGGCTCTTCATGCGCGGCTGGGCTGGTTGGACTCTGTTGAAAAGCCAACGCTTATGCAGCCTCTGTTCTAGCACTCGAAACAAAAAAACTGCAAAGTTTTGAACCTATCCTTCTTGGCTCATCAAAATCTCTTGCAAATTCTTTGCTTCGGGGCTTGTGATCCTTTGGCAGTAGGTTTATTAACCCAATAGTTGGCGCGGGATGGAGCAGCCCGGTAGCTCGTCAGGCTCATAACCTGAAGGTCGCAGGTTCAAATCCTGCTCCCGCAACCAACCTAGAAAGCCCCTGTTCAGTGATTGGACCGGGGCTTTTGTGTGTCTGGGTTAAGCTGGGCCACCCATTGAATGNCTCTCCTGCATCTTCGCCCTTTCAAGGTTCAACGTGGTCGTGGCCGGAACAGCACGTAGATGATCTGCAACGCCAGTGCGAGNGCGAAGGCCAGCATGCCGACGTAGTGCTGCGTGACAGCGGGTTTTAAAGCAGCGATGACCAGTCTGAGGTCGTCATCGGGTGAAATGGCTATAACGCCTCTGACCGTCCCGACAGTATCGGCAATGAAGATATTGTAGCCCAGCGGTAGTACGAGGCTTGCCATGATCATCAAGCTAAGGATTCGGCCGTTCTGTGCGAGCAATTGCCACAGCACGAGGAGAAGCGACCCACCGGCCATGACCCCCAGCGTCGGTGGCAGTATGCCAACGATCAGGCGCAGGGCGGCGAGAGTATCTCGGATTGTGCTCTCGTCGCTCGTGGTTGGCGGCGTGACCATCAGCCCAAGCACAAACCGCTCAAGCAGCGTGAGCGACAGCAGTAAAGAGAAGCCCGAGGCCACAAAGCCGATCAATAGGGACGAGGTCTTACTGACGCGGGGGGACATGTGAAATCCCTTGCTTCCGTCATTTTCGTTCTGGTCTGATACTAACCTAGCGCGATTATCCGCCCGGTCCAATAGCGGCGAAGTTGCACGCTCATCCCACCTGGCTCTTCTCACCCATGAGCCTTGTGCTAGAGNCAGTCAGTCTGCATATGTCGCAGGTTGGTTTCCTGTCCCGTCTGGAGCCGGAGCGTTAGCAGCACGGAGCGCCTGACCCGTCATGAGTCTCGACCAGATAGACGCCGTTGGCTTTGGACGCGGCCTGCGCGGGCTCGGTCTCAACTTGCTCGTTGCGGANGTAAGCCGATCGCTACGGTTTCATCAGACGGTCTTCGACTGGCAAGTATTCCAACNCACCACTGACTTCGCCATCCTGCGTCGACCGGACGGCAGCGCGATCCTACAACTTCACGCCGATCACACATATCATGCCAACCCGCTTGCCGGCTTGCTGCCCACGGCAGCGCCGCGGGGCGCGGGGGCCGAACTGCGCCTGTTCGACACTGACCCCGACTCTGCCACTGCCAAGGCGGCATCAATGGCGAGGGGAGAGCCAGAGTCAGGTGGCGTTGTCCTTCAGCCCCCCACTAACAAGCCCCACGGCCTTCGTGAAGCCTACATCCTGGACCCGGACGGTTATTGCTGGGTGCCCAGCCGCCCTCTGAGCGATACCGAAGTTGCGAGCCTGGAAGCCTTGGCCGGCGGCCCAACACCACAGAAGCAGGAACACGATCAGTGATTGATCTCTATTTTGCCCCGACACCAAATGGCTGGAAGCCCGCCATTCTCCTCGAAGAGCTTGGGGTCGACTACACGCTTAAATTCCTCAATCTGACCAAGGGCGAACAATTCTCAGACGCATTTCGTGCCATAAACCCGAATGCCAAGATGCCGGCGATTGTCGATCATACGGCTGAGGGCGGCCCGCAGGCGGTCTGGGAGAGCGGGGCGATCCTTATGTACCTTGCGCGCAAGTTTGACCGCTTTTGGCCCACTGGTGGTGCGAGGATCGACTGGGACGTTACTCAGTGGATGTTGTGGCAGACAGGCAATCAAGGGCCAATGATGGGTCAGTTGAGTCATTTTGCCAACTACGCCCCTGAAGAACACCGTGGTTACGGCTTCAAGCGCTACAAGGGCGAGAGCGAACGCGCACTGGCAGTGCTTGAACGTAGACTGGAAGACAGGCGCTTCATCATGGGGGAGGATTACAGCATCGTGGACATGCAATGCTTTCCGTGGGTTTTCCTATCCAAACGACTTGGTGCGCCGCTCGACCCCTTCCCGCACGTGGCTGAGTGGCGTGAGCGTATCAAGGCCCGGCCGGCGGTAAAGCGGGCGATCGATCTGGGCAAAACAGCCAGTCACCATGGCGAAAACGCCAGCAATAATAGAGTGCTATTCAATCAGAGCGCAGATCACATCCTGCGTGAATCCGGTGAATGAACTTTGGTGGCGCCGTGTCGCTGTGTTGACGCAAATCGAAAGACATAGCTCTGATGAATACGGTCTTCCTGCTTGCAGTTCTTTAACGCAGCCAGCGCCCAACCTGCGCTTAGCAGCCCGGCGCAGGGAGATCCTGACATGACGGTTCAATCGATAGCCCAATCTAGATCAGACCGCCGAAGAAGTGGTGGAGGGCGTCGTGGCCGAGGTGCCGCACAGCGGCAAGTTGTGCCAACGCCGTCCTATGTTGAGCGCAAAATCCCCTACTTTGATTTCTTGAGTCAGGATCAGGTCGAAGCGATCCTTGGCGAAGCAGACTGGATGCTGGAAGAAAAGGGCATTGAGTTCCGGGATAATCCCGACGCATTGCGCCGTTTGGCCGATGCTGGTGCGGATGTCACCGGATGCTGCGTGCGTTTTCCCGACGGGATGGCGCGGAAATTGGCCCAAACCTGCCCAACGGTGTTCACCCAGCACGCACGCAATCCGAATCGAAGTGTCAAGATCGGTGGCCGCAACCAGGTTTTTGCCTCCATGTATGGCGCACCCTTTGTCCGCGATGCGAGTGGAGAGCGGCGATATGGCTCTATGGCTGACTTCGACCAGCTTGCAAAAATTTTGCACCGGCTGCCGCATGTGCATCACCTCGGTCACGTTATCTGCGAACCGGTCGACGTGCCGGTGAACAAGCGCCATCTCGATATGGTCTACAGCCTGATGACCACTTCCGATAAGCCCTTCCTCGGCGCCATTACGGAAAAGGACCGGGCGCAGGACAGCGTGAACATGGCCCGCATTCTGTTCGGTGCGGAACGCATGGAGCGCGACACGGTCATTATGGGCAATGTCAATACCAACTCTCCACTCATGATCGACAAGGTCGCCTCGGAGGCGATCGAGATATACTGCGGCGCTGGCCAAGGCATCGTCGTCGTGCCTTTCATCCTCAGTGGCGCCATGGGCCCGGTCAGTACGGCGGCATCGGTGGCGCAAGCCATTGCTGAGGGCCTTGCCTGCGCGGCCTATAGCCAGATCATTCGATCTGGCGCACCGTTTGTGCTGGGAAACTTCCTATCTTCAATGTCCCTGAAGTCCGGTGCGCCCACTTTCGGCATGCCTGAACCGGTAATGTCAAATTACGCCATCGGCCAGATTGCGCGTCACCTGGGCCTACCACTGCGTTGTGGGGGGTCGCTCAGCGCTTCTAAGCTGCCTGATGCGCAGGCTGCAGCGGAAAGCGCCGATTCCATGCACTCCACTGCACTTGCCGGGGCGAACTTTGTTCTCCATGCCGCAGGCTGGCTGGAAGGAGGGTTGGTGATGTCCTACGAGAAACTGGTGATTGATGCAGATCGGTTGGGTATGTACGCGCGCATGCTCGGTGGGTTGGCAACGGACGAAAATGGCCTCGCGCGCTCAGCCTATGAAGAGGTCGCCCACGCCGGGCACTTCCTCGGCTCCGCCCATACCATGGCCAATTATGAAACCGCCTTTTACGAATCCCCACTGTCCGACAGCGAAAGCTTTGAGCAATGGCGCGAGGGCGGAGAGAAAGATATGCAGCAGCGCGCGTATGAGTACTGGAACCGTTTGGTCGCCGAGTACGAGCGGCCGCCGATTGATCCGGCCATAGACGAAGCCCTGCGTGCCTATACGGCAAAGAAGAAGGAAGCCTTGCCTGATCAGGCCTATTGATGCCGGAATAGTGTCGGTGTCTTTAGATCGCCCGTAAACAGCGTCGGCAGGCTGAGTGCAACCCTCGCACTATAGTGGCTACCCCCGGCGTCACGTTCTCGCAAGAGACCAGCCTGCGCCGTCAGGCAAGCGCATCGGTGAAAGACATCAAACCACAAGTCCTGATCGACCGGGTTCAGCACGCTCTGGCTGATCCCGACTTCGCTCACCCAATCACCGGTGAAGTTCCAACTCACTTCTCCCCGTAGCCGGAGGCTGTTGCGTTTATCGGCGTCTAAAGGCTGCGCACCGAAGCTTTCGACTGGAACAGCCAGACTGCGCGCACTGACGCTCCAAAGGGTCGAGAGCTTGTCTGTGATGTTGAGATCAAGGCTCATATTGTTGACTTCGACCCGATCCCGTCCGTCGTGCACGCGGGCGTAGTGGCCGCGTAACACAATTTGTTCTGACAGTGGCAGCCGCAGGTCGGCGGCAAAGCGTGGTAGGGCCTCTGTCCAATGGCCGTGTTCCAGCGCAAATCCGGCGTTGATCTGGCTGCGTAAGTCCAGTTGCAGACCTCCCGTGTCAACCGTCAGCGTAGCCAGGGTCGGTGACAGCGCTGCATCAGTCCACGACACGCGCTGCCCCAGCGAGCCCCGAATGCCAAGATCAGATTGCTGTGAGGACGGGTAGAGCGCGAAATCAAGTGCAGCATCCAGTCGGACATCGCCCGCATGGCTGAAAGGGTCACTACCGGGGCGCAGGTCGAACAATGAGGCACGATTGAGCACGTCTGCAGCCGGGCTCAGTGGCGAGACAGCACCGGTATCACTCAGGTCTGCAGGGCTAAGCCCGGTAAGGGCGAGACTGGGCGTCAGGCTGGCCACGTTGTAGCGACCTGCGCGGGCCATAGGGAGGGTAGCCTTCATCTGGCCGCCCAACCAAGGGGAGAGATTGCCGCTGCCCGCCTCGCCAACAGCACCTGCTTGCACCTGCGGCGATAGCATCAATCCGCCAGGCGTAATCAGCGGGCCGCTGTAACCAAGACTGGCGTCAAACAGCCCTAGCTCGTACCAGATCAGGCCTTGCCCCTTTGCGCGCAGGCGTCCGCCCCCTGGCAGGGGTGGCAGGCGCAGGTCGATCCGCCCTCGCGTGGCGATGCCTTCATCCCAGCCTCTGAGCCAGACGCTGTCGTTCTCGTCTTCGCCATCTGCTACGGAAGAAGGAGAGAGAAGGATTTGATCCTGCATGACCCGAACATCGGTGTAGCTATGCCCCCAGGCGCCGGACAGGCCCAGCTGGTTTAACTGCAGGTCTTCGCTGGTCTGATCCAGCGCCTGCCACTGTCCGGGATTGAGCTCCTCGATCCAGTCGAGATCAAGCTGCAGCCGTTGGCCCGGGGTGTCTGCAGCGCTGCTGTCCAGAAGATCCAGCGCGCCGGTTATCCGGCCACCTAGCGCGCCAGTGGTGTCGGTGCTGGCGGTGCCTGTCAGGGTCAGCGCCTCTAGTGCAAGCCTGAGTTCACTATCAAGCCTCACCTGACCGTCGGTGAAGATGATCGGGGTTAGCGTTGTGTCGGCCGACGGTCCCAGCACGAGGTACGCGGGAATGCCGAAGAAGCCACCCCGACCGCTCCGAAAACCAGCAACAGGCGCCAGCAGTCCGGTTTTACGGTCGACCTCTGGTGATGGAAGACTCAAAGCGGGCAGGGCGAGTACCGGCAGGTCGAACAGCCGCAGCGTGACCCCCTGCAGCCGGAGTGTGTCAGTCCGCTGATCGATCACCGCCCGCCGTGCTGTCAGGCGCCAGGGCATGGGGTCACGCTGGCGGTAGTCATCAATGTCGCAAGGGGCTTCGCAGGCCGTGTAAGCTACGTGGTCCAGTGCAATTTCGCCATTATGGACGCTCATCTGGCTTGCGGCGAGGATGGCTTCTTGGCGAAGTCGCAGCGCCAGACCATCCAGCAGCAGCCCGGCGGTCGTCTGGTCAAGACTCAGGCTTTCAGCGGTTGCAGTGATGCGGGCATCCCCCGCGACTGCCTTTGACTCAATCCGCACATTGCCCTCGGCCCGCGCCTGTCTGGCTTGCGGGTCGAGCAGCAGCCGGTCGGCGCGCAGGCGGTTACGGTCGTCCTGCAAAATGACGTTGCCCTTGAGTTGCACCACGCCGTCTTTCCCTTCGCGCTGCATCTCGTCGGCTTCAAACACCATACCGTCGAGGTCGAAGGTCGGCAGAGCGCCCGCCAGTGCCTCTGGCTGCGCCTGAGACTGAGCATGAGCCTGAGCTTGCGGATAGGCTAAGCATCCCATGACGATTAGGAACACCCTCAACGCACGGAGAAACGCCCACCAGGCCGATAACCCGCCGAACCGAAAGGTTCTGCGTTCTATGTCGATTGCATGGGATTGCGTGGGGGCCATGAAACCAGTCCCCTGTGGCGAAGGTGGCGTTCCGCCAATCCTAGAAGACGCTGCCATCGGCACCATAGCCGAAGCGTTCCATCATATCTTGATGGTCTTTATACAGCCGCGCCATCTGCTCTTTGTTCAACACGCCATCGAAGCCGCCAATTTTGCCCGAACGGAAGAAGCCGTGATTATTCTTGTCCGAGGCTTCCAGGAAGCCCTTTTCCTTTTCGACCGCCTGCAAACGGTCGAAGTCGGTTGATGCCAGCGCGCGGTCGATCTTGTCGTTCTCCACGCCCATGCCCATGAAATTGATGATGTTGGCAAAGGTCTGATAGGGGCGCAGGGTCATGTCTTCGTAGCGAATGGTCATCCGTTCAAAGCCAACCGCGCCCAGCCAACTGCTGGCGTGGGTCGACCAAGTGTGCAGCGGCTGCTTGATCTGCAAGTCCGAGCCAATGGCAAAGGACGAGTTGCCCATGGACTTTACCGCGTCATCAAAGCTCAGTCCCATATGACGGGCAAAGGATACGCATACGTCGAACGGGTGTCGGATGATGTAGAGCGCGCGGCGGGTGACGGAGGTCGGGATCATGGCGGCGTTGTGCCAGTTGGCGTTAAGGACGTGGGTTTTGATAATCACGTCCTTTTCGCCGCTCTCGGCCAGTTTAGAGAGGTAAGGCAGGCGCAGGGAGGCGATAACATCGTCTTCCAGCTCTTTGGAATCGAGTTTTAACAGCTTGTCGAAGACCGGCCGCTGCGCATCGTTGAAGGTGCCTTTGAGCGCTTCGTTCGGGTCCAGTTCCTCGGTGTTCGCCAGATAGGCAGCAAGGAATAGCCGCACCCACGTATTGCCGGACTTGGGGTAGCTGGCAATCCAGACGATCTTATGTCCCTTGGCCATCCTTAGATTTCGATGTCCCCACCAACGACGGTGACGTTGTTCAGGTCGATGACGCCGAAGTTCGTACCATCGAGATTGACGACAAGATAGTTGATGCCTGCCCCATCCACAGCTGCATCAACCAGTTCTACCGAACTGTTTGTGCCGTCGGTCATGTCCGTGATTGCGGCCGCGATGGTGACTTGACCCGTTCCGACAGTCTGATCACCACTAAGGGTCAGCGCCGTCAGGTCGATCTCGTCATGGGTCGTTTCAAAGTTCTGCACCAGGTCGTAAGTCCCGATCGCAGTTGCGGCACCCGTTTGAACGGTTACAGCGAAATCAGCGCTACTCGTGAAGTAGACATCGTCGGCGATAGTTCCGCCAGCCTGCAGGGTGACAGTATCCCTACCTGCTCCGCCATAGACATCCACGCCTGCGGTCATTGCTGTGAATGCAATGGTATCGTTTCCAGCGTTGAGCGTGAATGTACCTTGAGAGTTGGTCACGTTTATCGTGTCAGCACCCTGTGCACCTTTGAACTCAGAAAGGCCGTCAAACGCATTGGCTGCTGAATTCAGATTAGTGGTGCCAAAATCACCCGATACGCCACTGACATCGAGCTTGCTCACGCCGCTTGCCGTGAGGGCGGCCCCAGCATCGTCTTCAGCGAGCGTGACGTTGCCAGAACTGGTCAAGGTCATTTGGGTCAGGGAGGGTACCGCATTCACGGTGGTGTCAACATCCTGATCGAAGGTCAGGGTCGCACCGCTACCAAGGTCTACCGTCAGCGCTGTCACGGCGGCATCATCGATATCGAGGGTCATCGAACCCGAGGCATCGAAGGTCAGCGTGGTTCCGGTTGCATCGAGAATTGCGACCGACGCGCCGCTGCCCACGTCAACCTCTTCCGTGCCAAGGTTATCGATAATCGCTGTATCGCTGGCAAGAACGTTGACGTCAGTCTCGCCGGTAATCCGGTCGAGGTTGACGCTCACTGAACCGATGTTGACGGTTTCAACGTTGGTTATCGTCCCTGCCGTAACCGAAGCGTTCAGGGTGATTTCGTCGTTTGAGCCTGCGCCACCGTCGATCTTATCTCCCGCAACCAGCGCTGCGCCGTTCAGAACGATATCGTCGGCGCCTGCACCCGTGTCTACGGTGCCCGAGGTGACTTTGTTGTTGATGGTCACATCGTCGTTGCCATCGCCGGTGCTGATTTCGGCATCGGTATCGGTCACATCGATGGTCAAGTTGTCGCCGCCATCGCCGAGTGTCACAGTTTCAATCGTTGCGCCATTCAGCGTAAGGGTTAATTCGCCATCTGCGGCGGCGCCACTGACCGTGGTAACTGCGGCGAGGCCGCCTGCGCCGATTTCTTCTTCGATCTCCAGATCCTGCGTACCCGTCAGTTCGAGCGTTGTAGCAGAAGTCGCCGTGATGTTGGCAATCACGTTCGGGCTGGAACCGACAGAGGTAATGGTCAAATCGTCAACGTTGGTATCCAATGAGATATCGGCGTTGGTTACGGCGCTGACCGAAACCGTTAGTTCGTTGTCCGAACCAGACTTCATGGTTACGTCAACATCTTCAGAATCTTCCAGCGCGATGGTGCTCTGGTCAGCCATGTCTTCGATCGTCGCGGTTTCGTTGCCTGCGTCCTTCACGGTGATCATATCGACCGCGTCGGCGTTGTTGACAGTGAAATCGTGGCTGTTGTCTGCATCGATCATGACGTTAGCGACTTCAGAACCCACGTCCTGCAGGTCGATATCGAGACCGTCTGCAGACAGCTCGATGTCTAGGTTTTCCACGTTCTGCAGGTCGGGAATATCGAGGTCTTCGTCCACGTCCTTTAGGATCACTCGGTCGCCGTCGCCAGCCTTGAGGTCGAGCGACGCAATGTTTTCGACATTACCGCCGTCCGCAAAGGTCACGGTATCGTCGCTGGAAGAGCCGGTGATTGTCTGTCCGCTGGAGCCAGCCGGTACGGTGTAGGCTGAACCGCTGTCATCATCATCATCATCACTGGATGAGCTGCTACCGGAGCTGCCGCCGCTGACGGTGATACCGCCACTAGAAGTGCTGGAGCTTGAGCTGGAGTCAGAGCTTGAGTCATCATCGTCGTCGTCACTCGAAGCCTGGCTGCCACTGTTGGTGTTACCGAGCGCAGCCTGTACTGCCGGATCATTGAGGTACTGCTGCTCAGTGACCGACAAGCTGTTGGTCGAGCCTGAGCTGGTTGTGTCACTGCCACTAAGTGAGCCTGCGGCGAGCAGAGCGGCACCGCCAGCAGCTACGCCGCCACCAACCAGAGCCCAGGTCGGGATGCCGAACATGCCGCCCGCAGCGGCCGCGGCGGCCGGAATGGCCGGTGCCATGGCAACCTGATTGGTCGGAAAAGCACTCGTAACAGAGCTCGGCTGCATCCCGCCAAAAGTCGAAGACGCTGTGCCTGCACCACTGAAGCTCGCGTAGGATGGCACAGGGCTTTGGCCATAGCCGGCGATGCCCGAAGAGTAAGCTGGAACGTATTGGGCTGAAGAAGTCGCGTAGGCTGGCATCGTCTGGCCATAGCTAGCGACCGACGGCTGCATCTGGTAGCCGCCAACAACAGAAGGCTGCGTCGCGTACTGATTCGCGCCGAGCGTGAGTGGGGCATTCGCTGGGTAAACTGCTGGTGTTGGAACAACCGGCGTCGGGTTGAACGGCGCGGGTGCCGCGTAGGACTGAGCCTGCGCTGCGGAGAACGCTTGCTGCGTCTGCTGGGCGGCGATTGGCGCAGCGCCAGTGTAGGCATTCAGCAGCACGTCGGTGGAAACCTGCAGCGAGCTGCTCATCGGATTGAGCTGGTATTGGCCGGGCCCGGCAAAGAACTGCACGCCGTCCGCGAGTACGACCCGGATGTTTCCGCCGCCCGCATCAGTCACAACATTGATCGAGCTCGAGACGTCGGTAAAGCCACCAGAACCCGGCAGATTGTACTGCTGCGCGATGGCTTCAACGGCCATCAACCCAAAGGCCCCCGCTAGTACGGTAGAAGCCAACAGCGCCTTTCGGCTACCCAAGCGCCCTTGCAGCGGACGGTGTGCCCGAACCGCGGCGTAGCCTGGTGTAATAGTTCCGACTTCGAGAAAACTGTTGATCGCGTTTGCGGCGGTGGTCATTGCCACTCTCCCAACCCCTGAATATCACTTATCACAATCACCTTGTCCGTTCCGGTGATGCCTTTTTGGCGGAAATAAATTTCCACCAGTACGATCTCCGAAGCTTCCAAGGCAAAAACACGCGGGAACTGCGCCCATTGTGTGACTTTCTAGAAAATCACCTGAACAATTCTCAGCGAACTGACAACCCGCGCAACCAATATAGGCCGTGCAGTACAAATCCCGCTATTTCAAATCATGCCATGCTTAGGCCGCGCTCCCCGGGATTTCAAAAGATTCGGGATAAACCGGTGGATAAGGTTGTGGAACGTGCCGAAACGGGCATAACACAGAGAACTTCGCCAGTACGAACTACATCTTATGCGCGCATTCCAGCGAATCGGTTTCACAATATGCGTTTGTATTTTGCACCTCACGATCGGTGTCACAAGGAGCAAAAATTTGCAAAAATTCGGGCGCAACACCATTGCGTTGAAGGGCTGTGATCGGTTTAGTGCGCGGGCCGGTTTCCGGGCCCCTTGGCGGAATTGGTAGACGCTGCGGACTTAAAATCCGTTTTCCTTTGGAAGTGCCGGTTCGAGTCCGGCAGGGGCTACCAACTTTGCGTATTGAGCGCCGCGACCACCGCTCAGAAAATGCCGGCATCAAGCCCTGCTGCAAGGGTCTGTGCCGTCTCCACTGTCTGCGACACAAAACCTTCATCCCACGTGCCGTGCAGGAGGGTGAGAGCGCTGATCGGCCGCCAGCCTTGTGCGCTGTAAATTGCTTCCAGACCGCGTTTGGTGGCCGTTCCATCCAGCCCTGCCCGAATGAGTGTTGCCACCGGTAGGCCCGGCTTCTGCCCCAGCAGATCGTCGTAGGATCGGTCAAAGAAGTCTTTCGTCAGCCCCGCCATGTAGCCAATGTTTTCAGTCGTCAGCAGCAACAAGCCGTCGGCAGCCAGTGCATCGGTCGCCGTTGCATCTTGTGGTGCCAGCACGCTAAGGCGCAGGTCGCTGAACATGGGGTCGCCCAGCGCATCGACTGCCGCATCGCGAAGCCGCCTTGTGTTAGGCGATGGCGCGTGCGCCAGAAACAGCAGGTGCTTGGTGCTCACGTCTGTTGAGTCCCTTCGCTGCCTGAACCTGGAGGTTAACCGGCGGTTCGATCGGTCGAGTCGGCGGCAAAGAGTGTTCCTGCGCCTGAGACGAACCAGCTTAAGCCAGGAGTTCCCAAGGGGGAAGGACGCAAAATGCGGATCGTACGGTGGCTATTGATCGGTCTAATCACACTTATCACAGCCGAAGTCGCTGTGGCGCTGGTTCTCGTTGCCAACCTGCCGCGAATGAGCGTTGGCGAGATGGTGGACGTTGAAGGCGAGAGCCTGCGCATCATTGATGCGGGCGAGGGCCCCGCTGTATTACTGCTCCACGCTGCTACTGCGCATGCGACAGACATGGAGATCAGTATTGCTGGGCCGCTGCGGGAAGCAGGGTTCCGCGTGATCGCCGTTGATCGCCCCGGGCAGGGGTGGTCGAGCATGCGCGATCCTGAGCTAATTCATCTTGAGCCACAGGCCAACTTGCTGGTCCGCCTGATGACGGAGCTGGGCCTGACTTCCGCGACTGTTATCGGCCATTCGCTGGGCGGATCGGTCGCGCTGTCTATGGGACTGTCACACCCTGACCGCTTGGATGGACTGGTGTTGATGTCCACGCCGACCTTCTCTTGGGCTGAAGACCACTGGTGGGCCTATCGTGCCTCAGAGCATACGGTCTTTGGCGGGTTGTTTTGCCGCTTCATCGTCCCTGTTGTTGGCAGCTTGCTGATGGACGCCGGTGCGCGCGAGACCTTCGCTCCCGATCCGATGCCAGAGGGTTATGTTGCAGAAGCGGAAATCAGGCGACTGCTCGCGCCCGATGTTTTCTGTGCCAATGCCCGCAGCCGGCTGGTGCTGACCCGTGACCTGGCCGCCATGGAAAGCGACTATGCCGGGCTCTCGGTCCCGCTGATGATTCTCATTGGGACCGAAGACCCGGTTGACACCACCTTCGCCGCCCGGCCGCTAGCAGCCTTGCTGCCTGAGAGCCAGTTGCACGAGTTCGAAGGTGCCGGGCACCTGATCCATCACAGCAGGCGGGCTGAGGTAGTGACGCTGCTCGAAGCCTTCCTCAACCGAGATGATACCTCGCCGTTAGTGGAATAACCCCGCTGATGGTGCAAGGTACCGATTAGCCTCGGCGCATCCGCGCGCCGTCGGGGTCCACCAGTGGCGTAGTAATAATCCGCGCCGGGCGACGCTCGCCAAGGATCTCAATAGCAAACTCAGCACCGTCAACGGCGCGTGGCGTTGGCACAAACCCCAAGGCGACTGATTGCTGACTGTAGTGCGCATAGCCGCCCGATGTAACGAAGCCGATCACGGTGTCGCCGTCAAAGATCGGCTCGTCGGCGACCACGTCAGCATCCACCGCGTCTACGGCAAATGCGCACAGCGTCCGCTCCGGCCCCGCTGCCTTTTCGGCGGCGGCGGCGGCCTTGCCGATAAAGTCGACGGGCTTATTGTATGACACAAAGCGGTCCATGCCCGTTTCTGCCGGGCGGAAATCAGGGCGGAATTCCCGCTGCCAAGAGCCAAAAAATTTCTCCAGCCGCAGGCTCATCATCGCCCGCATGCCAAAAGGGCGCATGCCGTGCGCGGCTCCAGCCTCGGCCAGTACCTGATAAAGCCCGAACTGCTCGTCGGCGTTGACGTAAATCTCGTAGCCCAAATCACCAGTATAGCTGACCCGCTGCACCAGCGCCTGATAGGGGCCAACATCAATGGTGCGTGCATCCATAAATGCCAATGCTTGCGCCGAGACGTCCGCCCGGGTGCAGGCGGCCAGCACGTCCCGCGCCTTTGGTCCCGCAATCTGGAAGCCGATGCGCCGGGTCGAAATGTTCTCGATCTGAAGGTCATAGCCCTCCAGATGCTGCTCGAACCAACGCATGTGGAACGCTTGCGAGCCATAGGAGGCTGTTAACTGGAAACGGTCTTCCGCCAGGGCTGTGACGGTAAAGTCCCCGATCAACCGCGCCGAGGGGCTGAGCATGGGCGTCAGGGACAGCCGTCCCACGTTTGGAATGCGCCCTGCCATAATCCAATCGAGCCAAGCGCGGGAATCCGGCCCTTCGACCAGATACTTACCGAAATTGTGGATCTCGTTGATGCCGACGGCTTCGCGCACCGCACGACATTCTTGTGCTGTTGCTTCAAAGGCGTTCGAGCGCCGGAAGGACGGCGTTTCCCAACGCGGTTCTCCAGGCAGCGCGAAATAGTTGACCGCCTCCATGCCGTAGTGTGCGCCGAACACCGCACCCTGTCCGTCCCAGATTTGGTAGGCTGGCGTTGTCTGGAAGGGGCGCATCACGGGTAGCTCTTCGTTCGGATATCCGACCGAGAAGCGACGTTGGTAGTTCTCTCGCACTTTCTCCCGCGTGTAGCCTGGGGTGATCCAGTCGCCAAAACGCGCAACGTCCATGGCAAAGACATCACGGCTGGGTTCGCCCTCGACCATCCATTCGGCAAGGCTGAGCCCAACCCCACCGCCTTGGCTGAAGCCCGCCATGACGGCGACGGCGGTCCAGTAGTTCTTCAGTCCCGGAACCGGGCCGACCAACGGGTTGCCATCCGGGGCAAAGGTGAAGGGGCCATTGATTACTGTTTTGACACCGGCCCGCGCCAGTACCGGAAAGCGGCGGTAGGCGAATTCGACCGAATCACTGATCCGGTCCAACCGGTTATCGAGCAGCTCGTGACCAAAATTCAGTGGCGTGCCGTCTACGGCCCAAGGGTCGCAGCGCTGCTCGTAAAAGCCTATACACAAACCACGGCCTTCCTGACGGAGGTAGCTTTCGCCCTCGGGGTCCATGACATGAGGCAACTCTTCACCGCGCTCGTAGACTTCGGCCAGCTCTTCGGTGATCAGGTATTGATGCTCCATTGGGTGTAGGGGCAGATAGAGTCCGGCCAACGCCCCGACTTCACGTGCCCAAAGACCGGCAGCATTGACCACGTGCTCAGCATGGATCGTACCCTTTTCCGTGACCACGTCCCAGCTACCATCCGGACGCGGGGTGGTAGCGAGTACCGGGCAGCGTAGCTCGATCTCCGCTCCAGCCATGCGTGCGGCTTTAGCGTAGGCGTGCGTGGTGCCTGAGGGGTCCAGGTGACCATCCAGCGGGTCATAGAGGGCGGCCAGTACCCCTTCGGTATTTGTGATGGGCGAAAGCGCTTTGATCTCATCCGGGCCGATGATCTCCGTTTCCAGCCCCATATACCGGTGCTTGGCACGCTCAGCCTTTAGAAAGTCCAGTCGGTCAGGGGTTCCGGCGAGCGTCACACCACCGACGTGGTGCAGGCCGCAGCTCATCCCGGTGATTTCCTCCAGTTCCTTATAGAGCCGGATTGTATAGCCTTGCAGCGCCGCCATGTTGGTATCGGCGTTAAGGGTATGGAAGCCGCCTGCTGCGTGCCAAGTCGAGCCCGATGTCAGCTCGTCCCGCTCGATCAGCATGATGTCGGTCCAGCCCATTTTGGTCAGGTGGTAGAGGACTGAACATCCGACGACACCACCGCCGATAACGACAACTTTTGCAGAGGTTTTCACGCGCTTATTTCCCCGCTTTCAAATCAGAAATTAGTGCTATTCAAAGCCTTTCTGCTCAACTCCGTCCAGCCTGATGCGACGTTGCTGCTCCCTCCGCGAAGCCAGCGACAAAAAGCCCCGACGGTGATACCGCCGGGGCTCTTGATTAAGTCTCAGTCGGTCAGAGCCTACTGGGGAATGGTGCCGTCGATGCCCTGGATATACCAGTTCATGCCGAGCAGAGTGCCATCGGTCAGGTGTGTTTCTCCGTTCGCACAGTCTTCAGCCAGCGCCCCGTCCTGCATGTAGATCGGGCACGGGAAGGAATGCCGATCACCCGCTGCCAGAGCGGCTTCGATCGCCTTAGCTTCTGCCATTACGTCGCCAGGCATGTTGTCATAATCGGCCAGGTGAACCATACCGACTTCGCCGCCCATGCCGTCCTTGGTGAAGCCCCACCAGCTATCCTGGGATTCCCAGGTGCCGTTGGCGACGGCTAGAGCGCGCTCAACGTAGTAGCTGTCCCAGTCGTCCACGGTGGAAACCAGGTGAGCGGTCTCGCCAAAGCGGGACATGTTGGATGCCTGACCGTAGGCGTTCACACCAGCGGCTTCGGCAACCTGCATCGGTGCTGGAGAGTCGGTGTGTGCAGCGATGATGTCAGCACCGTTGTCGATCAGCGCCTGAGCTGCTGCGGCTTCTTTCGCCGGGTCGAACCAAGTGAAGACCCAGACGATTTCAACCTCGACGTCGGGGTTGTGCTTCTTGGCTTCGAGCATGAAGGCGTTAATGCCACGGATTACTTCCGGGATTGGGAACGACGCGATGTAACCGATCTTGTTGGTCTTGGTCACGTTAGCGGCGATGTAACCCTGTACCACGCGACCTTCGTAGAAGCGGCCACTGTAGGTCGAGACGTTTTCGTGGGCTCGGATGTAGCCGGTCGCGTGCTCGAACTTAACGTCCGGGTAGTTGCCGGCAACCTCATTGGTCGCGTCCATGAAACCGAAGGAGGTGGTGAAGATCAGGTCGTGGCCGGTTTCAGCCAGCTGGGTGATGGCTTCAACAGCCTCAGGACCTTCTGGCACGTTCTCCAGCGCGGTCGTGGTGAAGCCGTCCAGGGCTTCGACGGCCTGACGGCCGATGTCGTGGCGGTAGGTCCAGCCGAGGTCACCGGGAGGGCCTACGTAAATGAAGCCGACTTTGGTCTCGGCTTGAGCAGGGGTTGCGACGACAGCACCGAAAGTCAGCGCAGACGCCAGAAGGGTCGTAAGAGCACGGTTCATTGAGTTTCTCCTATATTGGTCTCAACGTGCGGAAGGGAGGACACGTGCAGTCCCCCCTTAGGATCTGGGTTCGAAGGCCTGCCCAAGGCTGGCCGGGGCATTCCGTCGGATCATCACCGGGTTGCGGGAGATCAGGACGAGCACCACTACCGGCACGATATAGGGCAGGGCCGTCAAGAAATAGGATAGTTCGAGCGACATGTTCGAAAAGATTGCCTTCAATCTCGGCTCCAAAGCGAGCACGATGCCGAAAATGTAGGCACCAAGGAGCACGCGGCCCGGTCGCCAAGTCGCAAACAGAATCAGTGCAAGGGCGAGCCAGCCCTTGCCGACGGTGATCCCTTCGGTCCATTTTGGCGCAATCTGGGCGATGACGATGAAGGCGCCGGCGAGGCCGGCCATGGCGCCGCCGAACATGATCGTCAGCATCCGAACAAGGATCACGGGATAGCCGAGCGCATAGGCCGAATGATGATTTTCGCCCACAGCGCGGACGACCAGCCCGGCGCGGGTGTGGCTGAGGAAAAACCAGACCGCTACCAGCATGACAAAAGAAAATGGCACCAGCAGGTTTTGTCCGAACACCAACGGTCCCAACACCGGCACGGCAGTCCAGCTAGCGGGGAACAGGGCGGGGACTTTCGCGACGATTGCAGCGGTGTAGTCCACGCCGAAGAAGTTGCCACCCAGCGAGTTGGAAAGGCCGGCGCCAAGGACTGTCAGACCCAGCCCAGCGGCAATGTGGTTGGCGCGGAAGTGCTGTGTCAGGAACCCGAAGACTGCTGCAGTCGCCGCTCCCACCAGCGCTGCAATCAGGAGTGCCCCGATATACTGCAACTGGTTGACAGAATTATCAGAGGCGAAGCAAACGCCGTCCAACTCGAGCGTACAGATCGAGGTCTGCAGCTGATACAGAGCGATGAAACCAGCCAGACCACCGATCAGCATCATGCCCTCCACCCCGAGGTTGATGACTCCGGATTTCTCCACCACCAGCTCACCGATGGCAGCCAGCAGCAGCGGCGTGGCCAGCAGCATAGAGGCTGCGAGGATCTGGATAATCAACAGGCTCATTAAGCGGTCCTTTCGCCAAGAATAGCCTGTGCGCCGAAAACAACCCTATAGCGGCTCAGGAAGGCTGTCCCGAGTACGGCGAACAGGGCCGTTACCTGCACCAGATCAGCAACAGCATCGTCGACACCGCTGGCCGACTGAACGTAGGTTGCACCGACGTTGACGTAGGAGATCAGGAAAGCAGCGGCCACGATCCCAAATGGATGTAGTCGACCGAGGAAGGCGATCACGATTGCAGTAAAGCCGAGGCCATTGAGGTAGTTCTCTGACTGGATCAGCTTACCGGTTTCTGCGCTGAGGTAAATCGCACCGGCAAGGCCTGCCATAGCTCCAGAGATGATAAATGACAGCCAGATTGTCATATTCGGTGAGAAGCCGGCAAATCGCTGCGCGCGCGGGGTGTTTTGCGCCACGCGCAGGCTGTAGCCGAAGATGGTGAACAGCACCACGAGGGCCAATGCGACAATGGCACCACCGCTGATCACCACGCCCCAGTGCAGGTCTGTACGCTCAATAATGGAAACAATCTGCAGGCTCTGGTGGATCGGGTCGCTTTCAGCCTGACCAGCCTTGGGGTCGCCCTTCCACGGGCCTGTGGTGACGTAGTTGAGTACGTTGGCCGCGACGTAAACCAGCATGAGCGAGGTCAGCAACTCGTTGGTGTTGGCAATGACTCGAAGCGCCGCGGGGATCAGTGCCCACAGCACACCGCCTGCAACGCCAAATGCGAGCATAACCGGCAAAAACCAGACCGTATCCGGCATCCCGCATAACAGGTAACCGGCAAAGGCTGCAATCGAGCCGAAGGCAAATTGCCCTTCGGCGCCAATGTTCCATACGTTGGCGCGGAAGCCGATCGATAGCCCAACGGCGATCACAGCGAGGTAAGATGTCTTCTGCAGCACGAAGCCCCACTGCACCGATGCTGTCCGTGCTTGCCAGGGATAGGTCAGCAGCGTCCAGATATCCGAGAGTGGCTGTTCCGACATAGCAAGCAATACGACGAAACCCACAACCACGGTCAGCCCCAGCGCGATCAGTAGCGGAAATACGGTAGACCACACGCCGAAGTGCGACCGGGGGACGAGACGGATCATGTGGCACGCTCCTCGACTAGGGTTGCGGCGGCCGAACGGTCTGCATCGCCGGCCATGGCCACGCCCAGCGTCTCCGCCGTCCAATCAGCTGTCGGCCGGGTCGGGGACAGCACGCCGTGATTGAGAACGCACAGCCGGTCGGCGAGCTCGAAGAGCTCGTCCAGATCCTGAGAGATCACCAGCACCGCCGAACCGGCTTCAGCCAGTGCCTTCAGGCGATCGCGGATGTTGGTCGCTGAACCCATATCTACGCCCCACGTCGGCTGATTGACCACTAGGACACTGGGACTTTTGATCAGTTCACGGCCGACGATGAACTTCTGCAGATTGCCACCAGACAGGCTGCTGGCCCGTCCGGTCACCCCGGCGTGGCGTACGTCGTAGCCTGCACAGATTTCTTCGCTGTGTTCGCGGGTTCTGGTCCAGTCCAACAGGCCCCGTCTCTGAAAGCCTTCGGTCTGGATGTTGGTGAGCAAGGTGTTGTCAATCAGGCTGAAGTCCGGAACTGCCGCGTGCCCAAGGCGCTCTTCCGGCACAAAGGCTGCGCCCATCACGCGCCGCTCCCCTGGCCCCCTACGGCCTATAGTCTGGCCGTGCAGGCTAATGCTGCTTGCTTCGGCCGCCAGCGTCTCGCCGGAGAGAAGAGCATAGAGCGCTTCTTGTCCGTTTCCGGCAACCCCGGCCACTCCGACGATCTCTCCAGCGGAGACCTGCAGGGACGGGATGCTGACCTCGTCGTTGGTCAGCCCGTCAACCGAAAGTGCCAGCGCGCCAATCCTCTTCGCCGCTTTCCGTGTCGGCACAGGACGAGTGCCGATCATCATTTCAGCGATTTCTTCAGCCGATTTCTCTGCTGGCACACAGGTTGCAACAACTTTGCCCCCACGCAGGATCGTCGCGCGGTTACATAGTGCCCGGACCTCATTCAACTTGTGCGAAATGAACACCAGGCCGCGGCCTTCGTCGCGCAGCAGGCGCAAGGTCGCAAACAGGGCTTCGGCTTCCCGCGGGGTCAGCACCGAGGTGGGCTCATCAAGGATCAGTAGCTGTGGCTCGCCCAGGAGCGCGCGGACAATCTCGATCCGTTGCTTTTCGCCGGCAGACAGCGTGAACACCAGGGCATCTGGGTTGAGCGGTAGACCATACTTTTCGGAGGTCTCGCGGATGCTGTCACGCTGGCTCGCATCGAAATCCCGGCCCAGGCCCAGGGCGACGTTCTCGCCCACCGACATGCCATCAAAGACCGCGAAGTGTTGGTGCACCATACCAATGCCCAGCGCTTTAGAAGCTTGCGGCGACGCGATAGCAGTTTCTTGATCTTTCCACACGATACGGCCAGCGTCGGGCTTCGTTTGTCCGGAAAGTACCTTCATTAGCGTGGATTTTCCGGCGCCATTTTCACCCAACAGGGCATGGATCTCACCTGGCTTTACGTCAAAGTCCACGGCGTCATTAGCCAGGACGCCGGGGTAGGCCTTGGTTATCTGCTCGAGCGAAAGAAGACCCTTCATTCCTGAGCTTCGCCTTTTCTGACAACTGAGTATGTCCGAGGCTATAGCCCAGCAATTATCAATATGCGAGTGCCTGCCTGTGGATTTATTGGGGGTTTCCCCCCGTCCGTGCGGACGAAGAAAGGGGATATCACAATGTCAGAAAATCGAATACACGTCTCGGGTTACGGATCTGTCCGGCGCTTTTTTCCGCGCTTCGAGATAGACCCTGAGGAGTAGTATGAATCCCCGCTTCCTCGGCTACGGCTTTGCCGTGCTTGGCGTATCAATCATCTCGCCAGACTCTGCATTGATTCGCAAAGTGGGTATGGATCCGGCTGCGCTGCTGTTCTGGCGCGGTTTTGGAATTTTTGTGGTTTCGGCCTCGTTGTCTGTGCTCTGGTACCGGGGAAGACTATGGTCCTACTTCACTGAGTCCGGGGTGCTGGGTCTGCTGATTGCCCTGTTTTTTTTCATCTCCACCTGTTCGTTTGTCTACTCGGCGGTGACGCTCAATCCTATCATCCTACTGATTTTCGTGGCGCTAGGCCCGGTATCGGGTGCGGTGTTTTCAATCATTCTGCTCCGCGAGCCGCCCCGACCGTCAGTCTGGATTGCCATCGGTCTTTCATTCCTTGGAATGGCTGTCGTTGTGGGCGGAGAGATGCACAGCGCTGGCACCATTGCCCAGCTGCGCGCGGGCGAACAACCGAACCTGCCCGGACCTTTGAGCATACTGGCCCTGATCTTTGTCCCGACCCTGCTGGGCTTGGGCTTCACGCTGGCCCGAAAGCTCAAGCAGCCCAACATCTGGCCCTCTAATGCCCTTGCCGGGGTCATGGCCATGGCAATTATGCCCTTCATCGCGCCGTCGCTTACAGTGCCCAGCGGCATTTTCTGGGAATTCTGGTTTTTGATAATTTTCGTCTCTGGTTTCAGCTTTATCCTGATCACGCTGGCACCAAGGTTCATTTCTTCGGCCGAAACCAGCCTTGTATTCCTGCTTGAAACCGTAATCGGCTCGCTTTGGATTTGGGGGCTTTTGGGACAGCGGCCCGAGGGGCACGAAATCGCCGGGGGTGCGGTGGTCACGCTGGCGGTCCTTGTCGTGGTGATGACGGCTGCGCGGCAAAAACCGGTGCCGCCTTCTAAACCGCGGCCCTAGACGCAGCGCCATTCAATCCACGCCCTGATCTCGCAGCTGAAGAGCCATCCGAAAGGCTGCGAGCAGGCTTGCCGGGTCCGCCATTCCCTTGCCTGCGATGTTAAAGGCTGTGCCGTGATCGGGTGATGTCCGAATGAACGGCAGGCCAAGGGTTACGTTCACCCCGTCCGCCAATCCGAGATATTTCACCGGGATTAGTCCCTGATCATGGTACTGGGCGACGACAATGTCGAACTCACCCGTCCGTGCAGCCATGAACACCGTATCACCGGGCCAGGGGCCACTGGCGTCGATGCCTTCACGCCGCGCGGCGTCAATCGCCGGGGCAATTTCGCGGGCATCTTCATCGCCGAACAGCCCACCTTCGCCAGCGTGCGGGTTGAGGCCCGCAACCGCAACCCGCGGCGTTGCAACGCCCAGCGCTCGTGCGCCCCGATGCGCATGGCGGATGGTGCGCAGCACCGCTTCGCGTGTCACCATCTCGACCGCTCGACTCAAAGGCACGTGGATCGACGTCAGCACGGTACGAATGTCGCGGTTGGCCAGCATCATGGCTACGTCGCTTTCGCCGCTGAGGTCGGCCAGCATTTCGGTGTGGCCGAGGTAGGGAACTTGTGCGGCGGCGAAGGCCTCCTTGTGGATCGGGGCTGTCACCAGACCTGAGAGCCAGCCCGACAAGCACAGGTCGATCCCGCAGTGGATAGCGGCATAGGCGGCTTCGCCGGCGCGGCGGGAGACCTGTCCGATCGCAACAGCCGCCGCCTCCGGTCCCGCAGCGATCACGCCGACGGAACCGGGTTCGGGGGCTTGCGCTGGCGTTTCCAGCGTGTCGATCCGGAGGCTCAGACCAGCCTGTTCAGCCGCCCGGGCCAGAACCAGTGGGTCGCCCAGTACCAGCGGACGTTCCGGTAGATCCGTCCGCGCCAGCAGTCGGGCGCAGATCTCCGGGCCTATGCCGGCCGGGTCGCCGAGGGTTAGGCCCAGCGGCTGCGTCATGACCGGAAAACGATGCGAATTGTAATCGCCCGCCCACCTCGTTCAATCGTGAACGACCAGCGCGGTGAATTCGCCGAGGCGAGGACATCCTCGATGTCTTCGACCGTCTCGACGCTAACGCGATTGACCGTGCGGATGATGTCACCGACAGCAAAGCCCTGACGGCTCGCGGTCGAGCCTCTCGGTGCTTCGGAGATGACCACACCGGTCCAGTTTCCAGGCATGTCGAGGTCTTGTGCTGCGGCTGGAGAGAGGTTGACGACTGTCGCGCCTTCCAGCGGGCTGGGCTCCGCGAGCAAGGTCGGATTGCGCGGGGGGACTTCCGGCGGGGCGTCGAGCTGCAGCGTCACTTCCCGCACAGCACCATCGCGCAGGATTCGGGTTTTCATGACTTCACCCACCCGGCTGGCGGCAATCGCGTAGCGCATTTCATCGAAATTGTTGATTGTCTCACCGTCCAGCCCGAGGATGACGTCCCCGGTCTGCAATCCGGCAGAGAAAGCGGGTGAGGGTTCGTAAACATCATCGATCAGAAAGCCGCCCTGGTCATCGAGCTTGAGCACGCGGGCCATGCGTTCGGTCACGGTTTCCCCCGTCACCCCAAGCCACGGGCGAATTACCGTGCCGCCGCCCTCTTCCAGCGCGCGGACGGTATTGGCAACGAAGTTGGCCGGGATCGCAAACCCCACGCCGGCAGAGGTGCCGCTACCGCTGAAAATCGCAGTATTGATGCCGATTACGTCGCCGTTCATGTCGATCAGCGCACCGCCCGAATTCCCCGGATTGATCGCCGCGTCGGTTTGAATGAAGCTGCCGACCTCAGTGACGCCGGTTCCCGTCCGGGCCAGCGCTGAAACGATGCCCATGGTTGTTGTCTGACCGACGCCGAAGGGGTTGCCGATTGCCAGCACTAGATCGCCGATCTCAACACTGTCAGAATCGCCGAAGCGCAGGAAGGGCAAGCTACCATCACCGGGATCAACCTGCAGCAAGGCCAGATCAGCCGCGCTGTCAGTGAACAGAACTTCCGCGTTAAATTCCCGGCCATCGGTCAGTTCGACTTCGACCTCCGTACCGTCGCGGATCACGTGGTAGTTGGTTACCACCAGTCCCTCGCTTGACAGGATCACACCCGAGCCTAAGGCGGTCTCGATCTTTTCAGTCTGACCGCCACCAAATGGCGCGTTAAAGAACTCATCACCGAACAGAGCCATGGGGGACCGCGCGATTTCAGCACGGGTGAAGATATTAACCACCGCAGGGGCGGTCGCCCTGACCAGCGGTGCAAAAGACAACTGGATCTGTACGGCCGAATCCGGGACGGTCCGCCCCGCAGCCACCGAGCCCGCTGACTGTTGGCTGGTCTGAGCTAGCGCAGCGGGCTGAAGCGTCACCAGACCCAGAGCGGTGATCAGGGTGGCAACAACGAGCCTGAGTTTCAAAGCAATCTCCTTTGGGATATTTGGCGACAAGGCTGGGGTCAGCATCAAGACCAAGACCCGCTTCCCTGAGTGATTTGGCACCGGGGTCGCACGCTGGAAAGGTTGAAATATGGCAGAATTGGCGCGGTTTGTTCAGAAATACGCGATTTGACACATCTGAAGCCGTCTCGCCCTTTCCCTATTCCCCTTTTTCGCCAAGTTTCAGGAAACACTGATAAATAGGGAAAACTGGCCATGACTCTCTTTCAAGACCCCGCCCGCCTGATCGTCCTGGTGCTCTCAGTCGTGATGCTCGGTATCGTTGGCTATGGGTTTGCCGCAGGCAATCTCGACAGCTTCCTCGCTGACCTTGCCAGCGAAGCATGGAATCAAGTGACCCTCGCGGACCTTTACATCTCGTTCTGGCTAATGAGCGTGGTGATGTTTGTCTTCAGCCCACGGAAGTGGACCGCGCTGCCCTGGATCGTTGCCATCAATTTCATCGGCAGCCCCGTTTTCGGCCTTTGGCTCTTGCTTAATCTACCGAGACTGCGCAAAGCCATGGCATGACCCAAAGCCTTTTCAGCCACGGCATCCCGGATCAGCGACCGCTTGCCGACCGCCTGCGCCCGACTCGTTTCGACGACGTGGTGGGCCAGCGTGGGTTGCTTGCGCCTGACGCGCCTTTGCGCCGTATGGTGGAACAGGATCGACTGGTATCTTCAATTCTTTGGGGCCCTCCGGGCTGTGGAAAGACAACTCTGGCGCGACTGATGGCGGAGATCGGCGCGTTCCACTTCGAGCAGATTTCAGCAATTTTTGCCGGTGTGGCAGACCTGAAGAAGGTCTTTGAGGGTGCGCGGGCGCGGCGGCGGGACGGTCGGCAGACCTTGCTGTTCGTCGACGAGATCCATCGATTTAACAAATCTCAACAGGACAGCTTTTTGCCTGTGGTGGAAGACGGCACCATCATTCTGCTCGGCGCCACCACTGAAAATCCATCGTTCGAGCTGAACGCCGCGTTGCTCTCACGCTGTCAGGTACTGGTGTTGGAGCGGCTAGAGGCGTCAGACCTCGATGAACTGCTGATCCGGGCGGAAACCAGCGAAGATCGAACCCTGCCCGTGGAGCCCGAAGCGCGGGCGACGCTGTGTGCGCTGGCCGACGGAGATGGGCGCTATTTGCTCAATCTGGCCGAGCAGATCTGGGCCTCGACCAGTCCGGGGACTAGGCTCGATGAAGCCGGATTACTCAAGGTCGTCCAGCGCAGGCGACCGGTTTATGACAAGGGACAAGATAGCCACTACAATCTTATTTCCGCGCTTCACAAATCCTTGCGCGGCTCCGATGCGGATGCTGCGCTCTACTGGTTTGAGCGGATGCTCGCTGGTGGGGAAGACCCCAACTATATCGCCCGAAGGCTGGCCCGCTTCGCCGTTGAAGACATTGGCCTTGCCGATCCGCAGGCCATGGCTCACACCCTCAATGCTTGGCAGGTCTACGAGCGTCTCGGCAGCCCAGAGGGTGATTTGGCGCTGGCCAATTCCGTGCTGTATCTGGCGACCGCGCCAAAATCCAACGCCGCCTATGTCGCGCACAAGGCCGGACTGGCCGCCGCGCGCGACACCGGATCCCTTCCCCCCCCGAAAACCATTCTCAACGCCCCGACTGCGATGATGAAGACCTTGGGCTACGGTGCAGACTACAGCTACGATCACGACGCCGAAGACGGCTTTTCGGGGCAGGACTATTTCCCTGAGGGCATGAATCGGGAACAGTTTTATCGTCCCGTGGAACGCGGCTTTGAGCGTGATATCCGCAAGCGACTGGAATACTGGGCGCGTCTGCGTGAGCGCCGTACTCAGACCGAAGACGGGACCGAAGGGGAGGCTTCATCATGATCTGGCTGTCCGTCGCGATGGGCGGTGCGCTTGGGGCCTGCTTGCGCTATGCCCTATTCCTGTCAATCGGAACCGTCAGCGGATTTCCGCTTGCAACCTTTTTAGCCAATGCAGGTGGGTCGCTGGCGCTGGGGTTTCTCGCTGCGCTGTTCCGAGGGGAGTCGGCGGGTACCTTTGATTGGGACAGCCCGCTGCGGTTGTTTCTATTGGTTGGGGTGCTGGGCGCGTTAACGACCTTTTCGACCTTTGCTCTTGAGGCAGTGGATGCCGTGCGGTCTGGCCGGGTCGGGTTGGCGATGATCTATGTCTCGGGGACAGTGTTGATTACGCTGGTGGGCTGCTGGGTTGGTTTTCTACTGGGGCAGGCGATGGGATCTTCCCTTGGCCGTTGAAATCATCATTGAAGCGGATCAGGCTGGCCAGCGGCTCGATCGTCTCGTGAAGACACTGGCACCTCAGACCGGTTTTGGCGCACTCCAGAAGTGGTTCAGGACCGGGCAGGTACGCCTCAACGGCAAGCGGGTCAAAGGCGCTGAGCGGGTCGCGGTTGGCGATCTGCTGCGCCTGCCCCCGCAGGCTGCCGGTGATCCAATCGTAAGCCGCGATGCTGCAGACGCGCAAACGTCAGCTGATCCCCGATTGGTCGAAAGCTTGCGTTCGGTCATCCTGCTGGATCACGGCCCGGTGCTGGCCTTTGACAAGCCCGCGGGATTAGCCGTTCAGGGAGGAAGTCGGACCACTCGACATGTCGACGGCGCCTTGCCTGCGTTTGCCGGTGAGGGTGGAGAGATTCCGCGGCTCGTTCATCGGTTGGACCGGGATACGTCCGGCGTGCTGGTCACCGGCCGGGGTCGTGCGGCAGCGGCGGCACTGACCCGTGCGTTTGCCGCACGGGAGGCTCGCAAAACCTACTTCGCGCTGGTAGCGGGCTGGCCAGAAGGGCTGGAAGCTGGCGTCATCGATGCGCCGCTGCGCAAGGGTCGAGTGGGTGGTGAAGAGCGCGTCTTCGTCGATTCTGAAGGCCATGCGGACGCTCAGACAGCTGAAACCCTGTTTCATGTTGAACGCCGAGGGGCGGACGGACGGGTGTTGCTGTCGCTGGAGCCTCGCACAGGTCGCACGCACCAGCTGCGGGTTCATCTGGCACACGCAGGTGGGGCAATCTTGGGGGATGGTAAGTACGGGCAGAGTCTGTCTTCCAACTGGCGGGCGCCGCGACGGCTATATCTGCATGCGGCCCGGCTGGAAATTGAACATCCTGACGGTGGTCTTCTGAAGCTAGATGCACCTCTGCCATCTGCTTTTTCTGAGGCGTTGGACGCTTGACCCGCCCTGTAGCAGCGTTACACCAAACCCAGCCCGGCGCGTCCGGTCATTTTCCTTAGTCCAGAGTTTCCGGTGACCCAGAACCCCAGATCGATATCCCGTGCCACTGCAACGGCAGCATCCGCTTCAGGCGCTTTAGGTGCTTCAAACCGTAAAGGTGTGTGGCCGCACCGCTTCAAGCTTCTGGCCTTTGATATGGACGGAACGCTGATCGATAGTCTTGCGGCGATCGTGGATGCGAGCGTGGAGGCCTTTGCCGATTCGCCCTATCCGACCCCAAGTGCAGAGCAGGTACGGCAAGTTGTGGGGCTGCCGCTGGAAATGTGTGTTGAGCACTGGGCCCCGCAGGCCAGCCATCAGCAGGTGTTGGCGTTGGCTGAGGCCTACCGCCGTGCCTTCCGCGGACAACGAGAGCGGGGCGAAATTAGTGAGCAACCTTATGAAGGCGTGGCGTCCACGCTTGCCGCTTTGAAAGCAGATGAAACCTTCATGGCTGTGGTGACGGGCAAGGATCGCCGTGGTCTGGACAGCGTTCTTGCTCATCATGATTTCGGCCACTTCTTTCACTCTCTACAAACGCCTGACAACAATCCCAGCAAGCCTGCGCCAGATATGGTTTGGACAGCCAACCGGGAGACTGCGACTGACCCGCGCGATACTGTCGTTATTGGCGATACCAGCTTTGATATGGAAATGGCCCGCAACGCGGGTGCCTTTGCCGTTGGTGTGACTTATGGCAACCATGAACCAAATGTGCTGCGCCGATCTGGCGCTCACGTGCTGATCCATTCTTTCGCTGAGCTGCCCCGTGCACTGGCGGAGCTGAGCGAGGCGGGGGCACCCTGATGAAGACCGGCGGGAGCGGCGAAGCGGGAAAGATCCGCAAGTTTTACAAGCAAGTCAGCGTCGAGGCGCGAGGTGAAGCCGGTGTAGGCTGGCGTGTGATGCTCGATGCGAACGAGCTCAAGACTACGGCCAAGCGCGATCTTCACCTGCCGTCGCGGTCTCTGGCAATGGCGGTAGCGCACGAGTGGAACGCGCAGGAGCGCGACATCCTGCCCCAGACCATGCCGGTGACGCAGTTGGTGTTCACCGGGTTGGACAATTTTGCCGACGTGCTCGACGAGATCCGCGATGAAACCGCGCACTACGGTGAGACTGACCTGTTGTGCTACCGTGTGACCGAACCCCGGGCGCTTGCCGCGATCCAGGACGAGCAGTGGCAGCCGCTGCTGGACTGGGCGGCGAAGCAACTGGACGCACCGCTCACCGTTACGCGGGGGATCATGGCTGTGACTCAGCCGCGGCAGTCCGTGGCTGCCCTGCGTCGACCGCTGGCGCGACTGGACGTGCTTCATATCACGGCCCTGCGGACTCTGGTCGGCGCGACCGGCAGTCTGGTCCTTGCGCTGGCAGTCTACTTCGGTCGTTTGTCGCCAAAGCAAGCTGTAGAGCTTGCCACGGTGGAGGAGTGCTTCCAGATCGAGACCTGGGGGTCGGATGAGGAGCTCGAGGCTACGCTTATGGGAAAGCTGGAGGACGCGGAAGCCGCCGGCGTGATACTGAGCAGCCTTAGCCGCAGCGACTGAGATCCGCCGTGTGGTGCAAAACGCAGTCGCACCGAACCAACACCCGGCGATATAAATGCCGGAGAGGAGCAGGGAGAAAAAGGCCATGCCCAACCACGTCGCCGAACTGGCACGTCGTCGCGAACGCGCCCGACTGGGCGGTGGTCAGGACCGTATCGATGCTCAGCATAACCGCGGAAAGCTGACGGCGCGGGAACGGTTGGAGGTGTTACTCGACCCCGATACCTTTGAAGAATTCGATATGTTCGTCGAGCACCGCGCAACTGACTTTGGCATGCAGGACCAACGCATTCCCGGTGATGGCGTAGTGACCGGTACCGGGCTGATCAATGGCCGTAGGACCTTCGTATACAGTCAGGATTTCACCGTATTCGGCGGCTCACTCTCGGAGGCTCATGCGGAGAAAATCTGCAAGGTCATGGAGCAGGCGATGCGCGTTGGCGCCCCGGTAATTGGACTGGCGGATAGTGGGGGTGCACGCATTCAGGACGGCGTAGCCAGCCTTGGCGGTTACGCGGACGTGTTCCAGCAGAACGTGCTCGCCAGCGGTGTCGTGCCGCAGATTTCTATGATCATGGGCCCCTGTGCGGGCGGGGCGGTCTATTCCCCCGCCATTACCGATTTCATTTTCATGGTGCGCGATACCTCCTACATGTTTGTCACCGGGCCCGACGTGGTAAAAACCGTGACACACGAAGACATCACGCAGGAAGCACTCGGCGGTGCCTCAACCCACACCCGAGTTAGCGGTGTGGCTGACGCAGCGTTTGACAACGATATCGACGCCTTGCTGAACCTGCGCCGGTTTTTCGATTTCCTACCGCTGAACAATCGAGCGAGCGCCCCGATGCGGGCAACGATTGACGACCCCCGCCGCGATATCCATGCGCTCGATCGTTTGGTGCCCGAAGACCCGAGCAAGCCCTATGACATGAAGGAAGTCATCGACAGGATTGTTGACGAACGGGAGTTCTTTGAACTGCAACCCGATTTCGCTGCCAACATCATCACGGGAATGGCACGGATGGACGGTTCTACTGTGGGTGTCGTTGCCAATCAGCCAATGGAGCAGGCAGGTTGTCTTGATATCGACGCCAGCCGAAAAGCTGCGCGTTTCATTCGCTTCTGTGATGCCTTTAACATTCCAGTGGTGACGCTGGTGGACGTGCCAGGTTTTCTGCCGGGCAAAGATCAGGAGCACAATGGCATCATCCGCCATGGTGCTAAGCTGCTCTACGCCTACGCCGAGTGCACCGTACCAAAGGTTACAGTAATCACGCGCAAGGCCTATGGTGGCGCCTACGATGTCATGGCCTCCAAGCACCTGCGCGGGGATGCTAATTTTGCCTGGCCCACTGCAGAAATTGCCGTAATGGGGGCCAAGGGTGCGGTGGAAATCATCTTCCGTAGAGAGGCTGACGACCCCGCACAACTCCAGCGCCGGACAGATGAATATCAGGAAGCCTTTGCCAATCCCTTTGTCGCCGCGAAGCGAGGCTACATCGACGACGTAATCATGCCTCATGGCACACGTCGCCGAATCATCCAGTCGCTGGAAATGTTAAAAACCAAAAAACTGGAAAACCCCTGGCGCAAGCACGGCAACATACCGCTATAGGCAGCAAAATGGCGGCGGGTTTTCGCCCTGTGGCGACCCGGCTATAACGAACGGCGCGACTGCGCACCGCATCCAAAGGGATCTTCATGCTTCGTCTGAGCATCTTCATCGCGGCACTGATTGGCGTATTCATCGCGGCACTGAGTCTCACACCACGACTGCTGACCCCTGCCGACTATCGCGCCCCTGCTCTCATGGGGCTAAGCAGCGCTTTGGGGCAGCCCGTCGAGGCAGGACAAGACGCGGCGATCCGGCTGCTACCCCGACCACGCTTGCAGCTAACGGACATTCGCGTACTGGGTGATGGAGAGCGCACCGGCGATATTCTGCTCGCCGCCGATACCGCCACCTTCGACCTTCGCGCCAGTGCGTTGGTGACAGGAAAGCTCGTGGTGGAAGCGGTTGAACTGGACCGTCCAGTGATCTTCCTTACTCGCGCCGAAGACGGGTCTGTCACCTTCGGTGCTGCGCCACTGTTTTCTGGCTTGTCCGGTCGGCGAGACGCTCCGGCGTCACTGTCGTTGCTCAGCCTTTCTCGGGGTGAGTTGCTCTATACTGACGTGCCACTGGGGCAGTCCCTGCGTTTGGGCATCGACACGCTGCAGGTTGAGCAGGTCGAGGGCTATGCCTTTCAGGCGCGGGGTAAAGTCACGGCCGGACAGGCTCCCTTTGACATCGACGTCGCCTTTGTCCCCGTGGCCAGCGAGCGGGGCGAGCGGGGTTTCGACATCGACGTTCAAGGACGGGACGGGCGCAGCTTCGCCCTGAGCGGGGAGATCGATGACAAGTTTTCCTCGTCTCTGATTGTGCGGGAGGATCTGGGCTGGAAACTGCGTGCAGATGGTTTTCGCCACCCTTTGCTGGCCCGAATTGGCCTTGATGAGGGGCAGGGGGTTCGCGTTGAATCACGGGTGTTGAGCGACCAGGAAGGCTATGATTTTCCCGGCCTGACCCTGAGTCTGCCAGAGGGTCAGCAAATGCGCGGGAAAGCGCGGTTGAGCCCATCGCGCGGTCAGAGTTTCCTCGACCTGGTTCTGTCAGGTTCCGGTATCGCGCTATCAACCGCCGCGTCCGATCTGTCGGTACGGGATTGGACAGCGCTGCTGCCCGGCGCTGCTGCCGACCTTGGTGGGCTCGGCCTCCGCTTTGATATCGGGATGCAGGATATGAGACTGCCGAACGGCACGCAAGTCGAGCGGCTGACCGCAACGGGCGCGTTGACCGCTGACGAGGGCCTGCGCGTGACGGCGCTGCGGGTCAAGACGGAAGACGCCGTTTCCTTTGATCTTGACCATCTCCAGGTCGCCGGGCCCGATGAGTTGGTCTTCCGCGGCCGCGTGACCGCAGACAGCCCTGCGCGTTTGATTGCCGAACCTGAACGCGCGCAGCTTGCGGCAAGCCTTGGCCGTTTGAGCTTTCAGGGCGAGGTGGCGCTGGTCGATGGCGCTCTGGCTGTGACCGAGGGACGGGTCGAGACCAGTCAGGGTGGCTTCAGCGTTGATGGTGCCCCGTTCCTCCTGGACGCTGTTTCGGGGCTGGGCGCGGCGCGGCTGTCAGTGGACGTGGAGACCCTCGATCTCGGCTCTTGGGCTCCGGATCTCGACGTGAGTGCCCTGCCCACCCTCGCGGAGCAGGGCCGGGTGCTCACCGAACGGATGCGTGCACTGGGCGCGGGAACACTCTCCATCCGGGCGGGTACGGCGACACTGGGGCCACGAAGCTTTCGCGATTTTGAAGCCGAGGTCGAGACGCTGGGTGATCGCAGCCAAGTGCTCGATGTCGGCTTTCTCGACGAAGACGGCAACTACGTCCATGCCATCACCCGCTTTGATAATAGTGGTGCCGTGCTGCAATCAGGGCAGATTGACATCACCCTGAGCGACCGACCACGTTCTGCTGAGCGGGCGCTTGAGCGATTTGCCGGCCCTGCGCTAAGCAATGAACTGCTCGCTCGTGCGGTGGACGTGTTGCCGCTGGAGCGTCTGAGGCTGCTGCGTCCGACCGCCGACCGACCGTGGGAGCTGAGCCTGATCAGCCCGGACACAGACCTGTCGGCGACGCTTCCCGACGCAGAGGGCAATCAGACATGGTCGTTTACTTCAGTTGGGGCCGCGGATCTGCTTGCCATTCTCGGCTTGCCTGAAACGCTGCTACGGGATGCCTCTGCTGGCAGGACGGCCGAAGACGCTGGCGGCACTATGATCAGCGGACGCTTCTCCACCGATGAGCTGGTCGGCATCGGAACCGTGTTGGGGGCCAACCTGAGTCTGACCCAGCTTCCTCCCGATGGAGATGCGCCGCACGCCTCAGCACGCCGTTTGCAACTAACCGTTGATCACCCAGAAGGCAGTGAATTTCTCGGCAGAGTTGGGCTTGCTGATCTGCAGGTGCCTGTGGGTGAGGGACTGCAGCTTGACCTCAGGTTTGACGTCCCCATGGCCGCCGACACTGTCGCCGCGACCAGCTTTGAACTGGAGCTGAAACTCGGCGATGATAACGCGGCACAGGGCCGGGGATCATACCATGCTGATACCCGTAGTCTGTCTTTCGTGGGGCAGGTGGAGCAGATTGCCGCCGCGCACTGGCTGGCCGCTTTGTCCTCGGGCGCTGAAGCAAACCGGCTCTGGCCTCTGCTGGTGGGGTTATCGGGAGACGTCGGGCTTGGTATCGCTGCGCTCGATGCCGGTGGGCTGGGACAAGTGGCCGATGCGGACCTCGCGGTGTCATTCACGCCGGGCCGCTTCGTGGTTGACAGGTTGAGCGGCCAGATCACCGATGGCCCCTGGCGCGATGGACAGTTAGACCTCAGCGGAGAAGTGCTGGTGGGGCAGGATGTCTTTACCGATCTGGCCATTTCCGTCACCGACGCGCGCCCCGTTTTCCAGCCGGCTTTGAATACGGCGCTGGCCTTTGAAGCGATCAGCTTCTTAGCGGAGAGCTTTCAGGCCCGCGCGCCTGATTTCGCGGGCCTGTTGCAGGCCGGGTCTGCGAGCTTCGAAGTGCAGGGCGTTGCTCGGTTAGAGCTGGCATTGACAGCAATTAACGCGGCAGAGGAGTTGCTTACCGGGCCTTGGGAGCGCTTCCTCACTGGGCCGCAGGGCATTGCCGCGTACGAGGATTTGCGGACGCTGTTCTTTGACGGCAAGGCGGCCCTGACAGGTCTGGTTCACCTAGATCAAGGCGTGATGACCACCAGCACGCTGACGCTCGCCGGGCGGCGGGGTACGCTGCTGGCAAAGGCCGGTTTGGCACTTACAGGTCAGTCTCCTGCAGATTGGGCGGCAATCGCGCTTGATGGTGATGGGCCGACGCGCATTGAACTGTACAGCGCAGATGACACCGAACTGGTAGAGCAGGTGCTGCTGATCAGTGGTCCGGTGGCGAACCCGGCTCAATTGGCGATAGAGCGCTAAACCGTTTTTCCGAACGCTCGGACGCCCTGGCATAGAGCACTTGGCGGATTGCGCTTGGCAGGCCGTTGTCCCCGCGGATCCGGTCGATAGCAGCAACCAGCGAAGCCAGCGACCGGCCCTGTTCCTGGGCCAGCGCCTGCAGGCCTTGCCAAAACATCGGTTCGAGCGAAATCGATGTGGCGTGCCCGGCGATTGTCACCGAGCGCTTTATGGGCCGTCGGTCTAGGACGGGCGCGAGCGCTGCCGTTTCCAGCCAGTCTTCAAAGGATAAGGGATCAGCCACCGATCATGCAGCCTTTCGACACGTTGATTGCCGTAGACTGGTCTGCCGCTTCGGTCCCGGTCAAGGGGGCGAATTCGATTTGGATCAGCCGCCGAAGCGCCCGCCCTGGCGATCAGGGGCGAAACCGGCTGACCAACTTTTCCACGAGACTCGAAGCTGAACGCTTTCTCTCGCGCGAGATCAGGCGCAGTCAGGTTGAGGGTACTCGCCTGCTCATGGGTTTTGATTTTCCCTTTGGCTATCCTGAGGGCTTTGCGGAGCGACTGGCCGACCAGGCAAAGGCGCGAGGGCTCGATCTGGGTGATGAGCGGAATCTTTGGTGTGTGATCTGGCGGGTGTTTTCCGCGCTGATCGAGGACGATGCCCGAAACGCCAACAACCGCTTTGCCGTCGGTGCGGAACTGAATCGCTGGCTTGGATTTGGCGAAGGGCCATTTTGGGGCTGTCCGCGCCATCATGCCGGCCCTGATCTATCGCCGTTCCGGCCCGCGAAGCACATCCTTTCTGAGCGTCGTATGTGCGAAGTGCCTGTACCCAAGTCCCAGCCCGGCTGGAAGCTTGCCTATGTCGGTTCGGTTGGCTCCCAAGGGCTGATGGGCATTCCGGTACTCCAGCGCCTGCGCCAGCGTCATGGGGTGGGCGTCTGGCCCTTTGAACCGGTCCCGTCCCAAGGGGCGACACAGATTTTTACCGAGCTGTATCTGTCACTGTGGCCGATTCCGGCGATGGGCGGCCCTTGCAAGGATGCTGATCAGGTTAGCGCAATGACAGCCGGTTGGCGCGGGAACCAGACCGCGCTGGCACGCTGGCTGACGGATCCCTATCCCGCAGCGGTGTTGCGGGAAGAAGGTTGGGTTCTCGGGGTGCCATCACCCTTAAGTAACGCCGGCTCACTTACGGCGAAAGGCGTCCAGCGTGACGACGTTGTCACCAGCGGCTGAGGCTGTGTCTGACTTGTCCTCTGTGCTGTCGATCTCGCCATTGCCCTCGCGATCATGATTCTTGTCGTCATCGCCTTCAGTGGTCCCAGTGTCGGACACCATGGATGATCCGCGGCCCGATGACTCCTCCTCATCGGAAGCAACCTGATTACTCTGATCGCTCATTGACGGTAACTGCAGGGCAAAGCTCTCATCCTGGCACACCAGTCCTTCAATCGCATCAAAAGGAATGCTGAGATCTTCATACCCATCCCCGAAGGACAACGTAACGTCAAAGCCTTCGTCACCGAGTAACAGGTTTTCACTATAGCCGCCAAAAACCAGATGAATGGCTTCAGGGTACTCTTCCTTTAGATAGTCTGGGAGGACTGCATCCGGGTGAGTGGTCTTGACCACGAGCAGGATGTCGGGTGCTTTCGGCCCACCGTCGGTGTAGCGGCTCAGCACGTCTTTGAGAAAATCACGGCTCCGCTGCGCGAAGAGGGATTTGATCACGGCTTGGCTCATACGAACGGGTCCTTACTCACGGCTTCTGTTCCCTAAGAAGCAAAGACCCCGGTGCAAAGCAAGCCGGGATATGCGCGATTCATGTATGAGGGAGAGAATTGGGCGTTCTGTTGCTAGGTGCCCAAGACCCCACCTGCACATGCTAATGTACAGGGATTCAGTTTCGCGGGCTCAGCTGCTTACGCAGCGAGAGCAGCACGCGGAGCAACATAGTTGTTTGCAACTGTGTTTAACGACCCGGTTACGCCGGAATCATCACGGGCAAAACAAACAGCTTTCAATGCACGTCGATCCTATTTCGCCCCCAGCAATCAGCCAACCGGCATTTGATTGGCTCATTGGTGGAGGCGCCGGGTACCGCCCCCGGGTCCGCAACATCTATTACCTGCTTGGTTTATCGCCATAGAGCGAAGCTCACCTGTTAATATAAGCGTTTTCACCGGCCATGCAATTGGGTAGTGATGATCTCATCATGAGTGACAGCCCTGACCAGACCCGCCAGATCGATTTAGAGATCGAAGAACTCCGCGCCTTCACCCGCCCGACGGCGCGCGTGACATCGTCCGCGCTCGAAGATCGACTCTACAAGATTCTTCCTGTGCTTGATCACGGCTTTGTCCGCGTGATCGATTACATGGGCGATGATACTTCGATCGTACAGGCAGCCCGCGTATCTTATGGCAAGGGCACAAAGTCGGTCCGCAATGATGAGGGCCTGATTCGCTACCTCATGCGTCACCGACACTCCACGCCCTTTGAGATGTGTGAGATCAAGTTCCACATCAAGCTGCCGATTTTTGTGGCTCGGCAGTGGATCCGCCACCGGACGGCGAACGTTAATGAATACTCCGCCCGCTATTCGATGCTCGATCGCGAATTCTACATCCCCGCACCGGAGCATCTGGCCGCACAGAGCGACATTAACAATCAGGGCCGGGGTGACGTTCTCCGGGATGAAGAAGCGGCTGAGGTGCTGGAGATGCTCAAGGCCGATGCCGTGCGCTCCTACGACCGCTATGAGACCCTGCTCAACGAACGCCAGAATGGCCGCATTATCAACGAGGACAAGCAGGGGCTGGCCCGCGAATTAGCGCGCATGACCTTGCCACTTTCGGCCTATACCCAATGGTATTGGAAGGTTGACCTGCATAACCTCAATCATTTCCTGAGCCTGCGCATGGACCCGCACGCGCAGTATGAGATCCGCGCCTTTGCCGAGGTCATGTACGATATTGTGCGCGATTGGGTGCCGCTGACCGCCAAGGCTTTCGAAGATTACCGCGTCAACAGCTTTGATCTCTCTGGACCCATGCTGGCCGCCGTGCGCCGCATCGTTCGGGGTGAGAAAGTCGATGCTGAGAGTTCGGGCTTGTCAGGCCGTGAGTGGCGAGAGTTGCAGGCAGCGCTTGGCTTGAGCGATTGAATATCGCCGACTTAAGCGACTGTCCGCACTGATGCCAGACCCCCAGCACCCTAATCCTCACCGTACCCGGGCCTTTGGTCCCGCGGACAACGAGCTCATGATCCCGGCTGGGCATGTCGGCCTAATCCTTGCGCTGCTCCTGCTTCTCGCACCGATGTTTAGTCTGGTAAGTGGTCTGCTTTCGGGGGGATGGAAGCCGGTGCTAGACAGCCACCGGATCATTCTTGCTGACGTGATTCTGTCGCTGCTGCTGTTGGTTGCGGTGCTGCTCATCGGGGTCAGTCGTCGTTACAACTGGGAGCGGTTTGGATTTTGGATACCCTCGGGTACTGACTTTGTATTCGTGGCGGCGATCTTCCTGCTGTCTTTTTTGCTGCAGCCGCTGTTTTTGTTCGGTTTTGACCCTGGGTCGGAGGAGGCGACCCGGCTCCGCGAGGGGTTCTTCGCCGCCTATCACCCCGGGGACGTTCTATTTTTCGAGCTTTTGGTGGTGCTGTCACTGGTAATTCTGACCCCGTTGTTCGAGGAAGTCGCTTTCCGGGGCGTGATCTTTGGCTGGGCACGACAGCGGCTCGGGTTTATGGAGGCTGCACTCTTCAGCGCGCTGGTCTTCGCCGCCTTCCACAGCGGATACGTCGACAATCTAGGGCCGTTCTGGGGACTGCGGGCGATGGCGATGATTTTCACCCTTGGTTTTCTGTCCGCACTTTTATTTGAGCGGACCGGTTCGCTGATCGCGCCAACGGCTCTGCACGCACTATTCAACGTTCAGGCGGTTTTGCCGCTACTGATCGACCAGCCTACTGCTTGAAATCAGACGATGCGGCCCCAACCTTTGCTTCAGACAACACCGGACGATTCAGGGAAATCTTCATGTCAGAGAAACACGACGGCGAAACCAACGTGCCGCAGAACTCCAACGGCTCCGGCCCTTGGGGCGGAGGAAACCGCAGTAATGGCGGCGGGCAGGGCCCTTGGGGTGGTGCCGGCAAAGGCGACGGCAGCCGCGGTTCCGGCGGGCAGGGCCCCTGGGGTGGCAACAGCGACAACAATGGTAGCCAGGACGATAAAGGCGGAATCAACGTTGAAAGCCTGTTCAACCGTGCGCGCCGCAATGTCGGTAGCGGTGGTGGTGGAGGCGGCGGTGGACGTCGTCAGTCGCCCGGTGGTTTGCCGCGCAATCTGCCCTTGCCGTTGATCATTCTTGGCTTGTTGGGGGCTTTCGGCATTGTGTGGTGGAACGCTGGTGGGGTCCGCCTCGTCAGCCCGTCCCAGGAACTGGTTGTCACCTTCCTTGGAAAATATCAGGCGACCAAAGGCGAAGGTCTGCAAATCCAGTGGCTTTCTCCACTCCAGCGTAGCTATGTTATCAACGTGCTGCAGCAGCGCGAGACCCTTGTGGGCGCCAACGGCGAACGCGTTGATGTTTCTGCCATCATCGAACGCCGAAACCAGCGGCTCGCGCAGTCTAGCCCACGTGCGAGTTCAACAACGGAGACTTTGACCGAAGAGGATTTCGTTGAACCGAACGTGGTTCTGCAGGAATTGCAGAATGAAACACGCGGGCGCCTCAACCAAAACCTGATGCTGACCAACGAAGGCAAGATTGCCGACGTGGACGTGAACGTATTCTGGAACGTGGCCAATGCGCAGGAATTTCTCTTCAACGTGAAAGACCCATCCGAGGGTTTTGGCGGCCTGAACTCCACCGATCCGTCCGACACTATTCGGCTCGCAGCGGAAGCCGCGCTTCGCTCAGCGGTGGCGACCCGGACACTGGATGAGGTGGTTGACCGTACTGGTTTGGCACGGGACATCGAAATTCAGCTACAGGCGCTACTCGACGAGTACGGTGCCGGCATCAACGTGGTTCGTGTCGACGTACCCTATGCCCAGCCACCGCTGGCCGTGCTGCCGTCTTACAACGCGGTAAAGAACGCTGAAAAGACGAAGAACGAGATCATCAACAAGGCGCAGGCGGAAGCCACCCGGGTGATCAACGAAGCACAGGGTACAGTGGACATGGTTCTTCAGGAAGCAACAGCCTTCAAAAACGAGACTGTTGCCGCAGCCCGCGGTGAAGCCCAACGCTTCAATGAAGTGCTGGATGCCTACGCCGAAGCCCCCGATGTTACGGTCCAGCGTCTTTACCTCGACACCATGCGGGAGGTGTTGTTGAAAGCAGACATGACCATCATTGACGGTGATCTCGGCGGGGATACCCTGCCGCTGCTGCCGCTCAGCCCGCTGAATCAGTAATCGTGAACGGAGACCAGAAATCATGAACCGAATTCTTATCCCCATCGCGATTGTTGCAGTCGCACTCTTCTGGGCCTGGTCAGCTGTGGTCATTGTTCGCGAAGACCAGCAGGCCGTGGTTCGCTCTTTCAACGCCATTCAGCGCGCCGAAACAGATGCGGGTATCAGTTTCAAGCTGCCTGCCCCCTTTGGCTCGGTGGACTTCATCGAACGGCGAGTGCTGGCCACCGACCCCGAGATCGAACAGTTCATTCTATCCGACGATACGCGTTTGGACGTGGACTACTACGTGCGATACCGGATCACTGACCCCATCACTTACGTGCGGAACACCAGCGACCTGCTAAGCGTTCAGCAGGTTGAGCAGGCGTCTAAAGACAGCCTCTCTGAGGCCTTGCGTTCGGTGGGTCTGTCGACCGTCCTGTCCGATCAGCGGGATCAGTTGCTGCTCGACGTCCGGTCGGAAATTTCGGCCAAGATGGGTGAGCTGGGCATCGACGTCGTCGATATCCGTATCGGCCGCGCAGACTTTGTGGCGGAAAACCTACCCTTTGCTTTCAATGAAATGTCGGCGGACCTGCTTGATACTTATAAATCCGAGCTTTCTAACGGTTCGGCAGAAGGCGAGCGTCTGCGAGCAACGGCAAATCAGGAAGCCCGGACCAAGGTTGCAACCGCACGGGCTACCGCGGCGATCATGCGTGGTGAGGCCGAAGCCGAGGCGGCCCGATTGCTGAACGCAGCCCACGGTCGGGATCTTGAATTCTATACCTTCTGGCAGTCAATGCAGGCTTACCGTGAAGCGGTGGCTCAGGAAGAAAATTCTATAATCCTGTCTACCGAAAACGACTTCCTGAAGTCCCTTGAGAGCCCCAGCCTGCTGCAATAGCAGCCTGCGCCTTAGCTCAAGATAAAAGAAGGCGGCCTGTCGCACACTCTGTAAGGGTGCGAGAAGGCCGCCTTCGCAAAACGACAGCACGGTTATTGTGGACAGCTTACCGAAGTCAAATCGGATGCAGCCTGAGTTCACGCCTGCTCACGCTTCTGTGAAAGTCGGGTTTGTACCGCCTCTCCGCCTAGGTTGAGACACATTTGACTCCAATGTCGGCGGGTAAGCGAGCAAGTGGCTGACACCGGCCACGCTGCACGCTCAAACTAACTAAACATGAAATTTCTTTCGGGAGACACGGGAATGAAACACTTGGGTAAGCAGAGCCTCCATGGCCTGCGCACTGGTCTGCGCACTGGCCTAGGCGCTGGCCTGCTGGTCATCGCGACAGTGGCACTGTCCCCCTCAGCCATGGCCCGGCCTGCGCCGGAAAGCTTTGCCGATATCGTTGAAGAACTGCTGCCAACGGTGGTGAACGTATCCACCACGTCTGTCGCCACCCAGAACCCGCTGGATGCGGAAGAATTCCAGCAGTTCCGTGAATTCATGGAACGCTTCGGCCGGCCCATGCCTTTGCCCGATCAGAATGATCGTCGGGCGCAATCGCTTGGCTCGGGCTTCATCATTGATCCCAGCGGCATTGTCGTGACCAACAATCACGTCATTGAGGGCGCAGATACCATTACGATCACCCTGCACGATGATACCCAGTTCGAGGGCACACTGCTGGGCACGGATGAGCGGACTGATCTCGCCGTTGTCAAGATCGACCCGGGTGACAAGGTGCTCAAGGCGACCTCATGGGCGGACAGCGATGCGGCGCGCGTCGGTGACTGGATCGTGGCAATCGGTAATCCCTTCGGTCTCGGTTCGACGGTGACGGCGGGGATCATTTCTGCCAAGGCCCGAAACATCAATTCTGGCCCCTACGACAACTTCATCCAGACTGATGCATCCATCAACCGGGGCAATTCCGGCGGGCCGTCGTTCTCGCTCGAAGGTCAGGTTGTGGGTGTGAACACGGCCATTTTCTCCCCCTCCGGCGGGTCCGTCGGTATTGGTTTTGCCATACCCTCCAACATCGCCAGCCAAGTGGTCGACCAACTTGCCACCCGCGGTGAAGTACGGCGCGGCTTCCTGGGGACCCGGATCAAGCCGGTAACAATTGAGATCGCAGAGCTGCTGGGCCTAGACGAGCCGCGCGGTGCACTCGTGCGCTCACTGATCGAAACTGGCCCGGCGAAGGACGCCGGGATCGAACCCGGGGATGTGATCCTGCGCTTTGACGGTAAGAGCGTTGAAAGCGCCCGGTCTCTGCCGCTGATGGTGGCGCAGACGCCTGTAGGAAAGGCTGTTGAGGTTGTCATCTGGCGCGACGGCAGAGAACAGAGCGTGTCTCTGACGCTTGGTCTGTTGATGGCCGAGACCGGTGTTGATACCGGAAGCGGTTCGGGTAGCGACAGTCGCGACGGCGGTTCACAGACACCACAGGTCGATCCGGGCGTCGAGCAACTCCGCTCCTACGGGTTAGAGGTCGATCCGCTTAGCGCGGCTGAGCTGGCTGAACTCGACCTGGGTGACTATGACGTTGGTGTCATGGTGACTGAATTGGTCGCGGAAAGCCCCTTTTCCGACCAGGGTCTTGTCGTAGGCGATGTCATCCTTGAGATCGACAACGTTCAAGCAACGTCGGCTACCGATGTGGCCGAGGCGATCCGTGCGGCCGATGAAGAAGGGGCAGGGATTATGGCTGTCGTCATCGTCCGCGAAGGTCAACGCATCTGGCTGGTGCTCCGCACTCGTTGATAAACGACTGGAGTATTGCCGGTTTCAGGGTCGCCCTTCTCGTCGGGGCGACCCTTATTTTTGTAGTCAAGGCGATGGTCCCTTGGCATTGAAGGGAACATGACTGCCCTTTGCGCCATTTACGGCCCCACCGCGTCGGGGAAGACCGCGCTCGCTATCGAGTTGGCGGGGGCGACGGGCGCAGCCATCCTTAACGCGGACTCCATGCAGGTCTATGCCGATCTGCGCATCGTCACGGCACGACCCAGTGTGGCAGAAGAAGCGGCGGCAGAGCACCGGCTTTACGGAGTGCTGGTCGGACGGGATCCATGCTCGGTCGCACGCTGGGTGGCGCTGGTACGGGCGGAGCTTGCTGAGCTGGCGCCACGCCCTGTAATCCTCGTGGGCGGCACAGGTTTGTACCTGAAGGCCCTCTATGAAGGTTTGTCCGATATTCCCGAACCCTCCGCTGAGATACGTCGCACAGCCGAAGCGCGGCTGGAGGCGCTGGGACTGGACGCCTTTCGCGCCGAGGTTCTAAGCCGCGACCCCGGTACGCCGCCAACGGTGGTGGATCCACAGCGTTTGGTACGCAGTTGGTCGGTTACTGAAGCCACGGGTCGGGCGCTTTCGCAATGGCAGGGTGAGCGAGTGGGCGGGCTGGGCCCGTTTCCAGTCTTTGATCTGGCGCCGGCGCGCGGGCACCTGCATGAACGCATCAACCAACGCTTTGAACAAATGCTCGCCGACGGTGCGCTGGATGAGGTGAGGGCACTGGCTGGGCAGGGGTTGTCGTCAGCCCTGCCTATCATGCGCGCCGTGGGAGTGCCCGAACTACTTTCTGTGCTAAAAGGTAGGCTAGACGTGGCAGAGGCAACCGAGCGGGCCTGTGCCGCTTCCCGACAATATGCGAAACGGCAGCTGACGTGGGGGCGAAATCAAATGCAATACGCAACAAAATTTCAAAATTACCCCATTGAAAAGTCATATATAGAAAACATCAAGGCTGATATCTTGTCAGTTATTGGCTAGGCCGGTTGACCCTGTTTGTGCAGTCTGTATAGCCTGAAGGAGAGGTCGGGCCCCAGCGTCTGGCGCGCAGACCATTCGGGCAATGACGGTACATGCGGAACCTAAAATGAGCGATATAAAAACTGGTGCAGAAACCCTGATCACCGCTCTGGTTGAGCAGGGGGTTGAGGTCATATTCGGCTACCCCGGCGGGGCAGTGCTGCCGATTTACGACGCGCTATTTCAACAGAATTCCATCCGACACATTCTTGTCCGGCATGAGCAGGCTGCTGTGCATGCTGCCGAAGGCTATGCGCGCTCAACCGGCAAAGTTGGATGTGTGCTGGTGACCTCTGGCCCCGGCGCGACCAATGCCGTCACAGGGCTGACCGATGCACTGATGGACTCTATCCCTATAGTCTGCCTGACCGGGCAGGTGCCAACCCATCTGATCGGCCAGGACGCTTTTCAGGAGGCAGACACCACCGGCATCACCCGTGCATGTACCAAACACAACTATCTGGTTAAGCAGGTAAATGACGTTTCAGGCGTGGTCCACGAGGCCTTTCTGGTGGCAGCCACCGGACGCCCCGGCCCTGTTGTGATCGATCTGCCAAAAGACGTGCTGATGAACAAAACCGACGTCTACAAGAAGAAGTCAGATGTCCGCCGCCCCTCTTATAAGCCGCGGATGAAGGGCGATCTGGCGCAGATCGAGAAAGCGGTTGAAGCGCTCTCGCAGGCAAAGCGGCCAATCATCTATGCCGGCGGCGGGGTGATCAATGCCGGGCCAGCGGCATCGCAGTTGTTGGTTGAGTTCACGCGGATGACTGGCGTGCCGATCACCAACACGCTGATGGGACTGGGGGCTTATCCTGCGTCTGACAGGCAATTTGTCGGGATGCTGGGCATGCACGGCACCTACGAGGCCAATCTGGCCATGTACAACTGTGATGTCATGCTGAACATCGGCGCTCGTTTCGACGACCGCATCACGGGGAAGATCGATGAGTTCTCGCCGAACTCGACCAAGATTCACGTGGATATCGATCCCTCGTCAATCAACAAGAACGTATTGGTCGACCTTCCAATTGTGGGTGATGCGGCTCACGTTCTCGAAGACATGATACGCCTTTGGCGCTCCAAGGCGCTGAACCTTGACGCGGGCGCGCTGAAGGGCTGGTGGGAGCAGATTGAGCAATGGCGTGGGGTCGACTGCCTGGGCTTCTCCCAGGCTAAGGGCGAGGTGGAAATTCGCCCTCAGCACGCGCTTAAGCGCCTGCATGAGCTGACCAAGCATCGGGATGATGTCCTTATTTCTACAGAGGTCGGTCAGCATCAGATGTGGGCCGCGCAGTATATTGGTTTCGAAAAACCAAACCGTTGGATGACCTCTGGTGGGCTTGGGACCATGGGCTATGGCTTCCCTGCGGCCATTGGCATGCAGATTGGCAACCCTGGCGCCTGCTGCATTGACGTTGCGGGTGAGGCTTCGATCCTGATGAATATCCAGGAGCTGTCGACGGCCGTTCAGTACCGGCTACCGGTCAAGATTATGATTATCAACAACCAGTGGATGGGTATGGTGCGCCAGTGGCAGGAGCTTCTGCATGGCGGTCGCTATGCTGAATCCTACACCGACAGCCTGCCGGACTTCGTCAAGCTGGCCGAAAGTTTCGGCGCCAAAGGGATCCGTGCGACCAAGGAAAGCGAGCTGGATTCCGCGATCCAAGAGATGCTGGACAGTGATGTGATGACAATCTTTGACTGTTGCGTGACCAAGGACGAGAACTGCTTCCCCATGATTCCATCGGGCAAGCCGCACTACGACATGCTGCTCCCCGGCGCGAGCCAGGAAAAGGTTGCCGCCGCGATTCAGGGCGAAGGCCTTGCGCTGGTCTGATGATGAGACAACTCTCTAATCCCTGCCGGATTTGAACACCCATGTCTGAAACCCGTACTTTTGCCGTTCTCGTTGACAATGAACCGGGTGTTCTTGCTCGAGTGATCGGGCTGTTCTCTGGTCGCGGCTATAATATTGAATCCCTTACGGTGACTGAGGTCGACGACGACGCCAACCTCTCTCGCATAACCATTGTCACTGATGGAACGACGCAGGTTCTCGCGCAGATCCGAAATCTGCTGGAGCGGTTGGTTCCCGTTCATCGGGTCGAAGATCTGACCGCCGCAGCGGAAGGACGCAATATGGAGCCCCCGGTGCAGCGAGAGCTGGCGCTGGTGAAGGTTGTGGGCGCGGGCGATAAGCGGGTTGAAGCCCTGCGCATTGCCGACATCTTCAAAGCCGAGGTGGTTGACACCGGGCTGGGACACTTTGTGTTTGAGATCAAAGGCCGCAAATCGCAGATCGACCGCTTCATCACGTTGATGATGCCGCTGGGACTGACCGAAATCTGCCGCTCGGGCGTGATCGCAGTTTCACGCGGGGACCAGGCGCTGTAGCCGTCCGCGTGTGGCCCTTCATTAAGCGACGGAATGCGAGCCCCGCAGCCTCGGGTCTGGACGGACCTCGCGGACAAGGCTAATCCGCTCTCCAACAGAGCAACAACAACGACGATATCCGGAAGGAAACACCATGGCGATGCGCGTTTACTACGACAGCGATTGCGACATTAATCTGATCAAGGACAAGAATGTCCTCATCGTTGGTTACGGCTCACAGGGCCACGCCCACGCGAACAATCTCAAAGACTCCGGCTGTAAGAACGTCAAAGTCGGTCTGCGTCCGGGTTCGGGTTCGGCAGCCAAGGCGGAGGCCGCCGGCCTCAGCGTGACCGATCCGGCCAGCGGCGCGGCCTGGGCTGATGTCACCATGGTTCTTGTCCCCGATGAGCTGCAGGCAGACCTCTACACCGACGCACTGCGCGACAACCTAAAGCAAGGCTCCGTGCTGGCCTTCGCCCACGGTCTGAACATCCACTTTCAGCTGATTGAAGCGCGTCCCGACCTCGACGTGATCATGATCGCGCCAAAGGGTCCCGGTCATCTTGTTCGCTCCGAATACCTCAAGGGCGCAGGCGTTCCAACATTGATCGCAGTCGATCAGGACGCCTCAGGAAACGCGCAGGATATCGCGCTTTCTTACGCCTCAGCAAATGGCGGTGGCCGTGCGGGTATCATCGAAACCACCTTTAAAGAAGAGTGTGAAACCGACCTGTTCGGCGAGCAAGCTGTCCTGTGCGGCGGTATCTCTCACCTGATCATGGCTGGCTTTGAAACACTGGTAGAAGCCGGCTATGCGCCGGAAATGGCCTATTTCGAATGCTTGCATGAAACCAAGCTGATCGTCGACCTGCTGTACGAAGGTGGCATGGCGAACATGCGCTACTCGATCTCTAACACTGCCGAGTACGGCGACTACATGACCGGCCCTCGAATGGTCACAGCGGAGACCAAAGCCGAGATGAAGCGCGTGCTGGAAGATATCCAGACCGGGCGCTTTGCCCGCGACTTCGTGCTGGAGAACAAGGCAGGACAGCCGCACCTGAAAACCAAGCGCAAGCTGCAGCAAAGTCACCAGATCGAGGACGTCGGCGCAAAGTTGCGTGCGATGATGCCTTGGCTCTCCGAAAACAAGCTGGTCGACAAGGCCACTTCTTCGGGTCAGTAAGTCTCGCAGGCCGGAATAATGGCCGATCCCTCCGGGGGCGATACAACATTATATGCAGGGGCGGGGCCACAGGGTCTCCGCCCCTTTGTTTTTTTCTTTGCCAAATCGGCCAAGCCATGTTTCGATCATTCCATGAATTCCGGCATGGTCCTTACTGCTCTGCTTCTATTTCGCCCCTGACGTCTCAGCCGGGCAGTGAACCGGCATGCGATCAGGGGCTTGAAATCTTTTCCTTCAAAAGCGAAAACACGGCGACCCAACGCTCGAAAAACCATTGTTGAATCATGGGTGAGCCCGGTGCCGAGAGCAGGACCAGAAGAAATGAGCATGCAAAAGACCGACGATAACCGCGTCAAGATTTTCGACACCACGCTGCGTGACGGCGAGCAGTCACCTGGCTTTTCCATGAATCACGATGAAAAACTGCGGATGGCCGCCATGCTGGAAGAACTCGGCGTGGACATCATAGAAGCGGGTTTTCCCATCGCGTCTCAGGGTGATTTTGAGTCCGTGCGAGCCATTGCAAAGCAAGCCTCAGATGACGTTGTTATCGCTGGTTTGTGCCGGGCTTCAGTGAACGATATCAACCGCGCATGGGAAGCACTGCAGTATGCGCCGCATGCGCGCATCCATACGTTCATTTCCACCTCGCCTGTGCACATGAAATACAAGCTGCGCATGGAGCCAGAGGCGGTTCTCGAGGCTATTCACAAGTCGGTATCTCACGCAGCCAGCCTGACGAGTGATGTTGAGTGGTCTCCCGAAGACGGCACCCGAACAGACCCTGATTTCCTCGTTGATGTGGTGAAGACGGCGGTAGAGGCTGGCGCAACAACCATCAACGTACCAGATACCGTCGGCTATCTGGTCGCGGATGAATACGCCGAGCTGATCAAGATGCTGCTGAACAACGTTCCGGGGCTGGAAAAGTGTACCATCTCGACGCACTGCCATAATGATCTTGGGGTGGCCGTTGCCAATTCACTGGGCGGTGTCGCAGCCGGCGCTCGGCAAATCGAGTGCACCATCAACGGCATCGGTGAGCGGGCCGGCAATGCCTCACTCGAAGAAGTTGCTATGGCGCTGCAAGTGCGTGGTGATCGGCTTCCGTACTGGACAAGAATAGACGGCACCAAATTGGTGCGGGCCTCGCAGATGCTGCAGTCGATCACCGGTTTCTCCGTGCAACCCAACAAGGCCATCGTTGGTGCCAACGCCTTTGCGCATGAATCTGGAATCCACCAGGACGGCATGCTCAAAAATGCCCAGACTTATGAGATCATGACGCCAGAGAGTGTGGGTTGGCAGAAGACTAACCTCGTGCTCGGCAAACATTCCGGTCGTGCGGCTTTCCGCAATAAGCTGGAGCAACTGGGCTACGGCGATATTGGTGAAAACGCTTTCCAGGACGCCTTTGTCCGCTTCAAGGATCTGGCGGACCACAAGAAGGACGTGACCGACGAGGACATCATTGCGTTGGTTGACGACAGCGCGGGCGACCAGGAAGCGGCCTATACCCTTGAAGACCTGAAGATTCACTCAATTGTGCATGGTGTGGCTCGGGTCGATGTGTCGGTTGCGGCTCGTAGCGAGGTGCACACGGTGACCACCGAGGGTAACGGTGCAGTCGATGCGATCTTCAAGGGCATTAAGCAAGCGACGGGGCAGGACGGGCAGAAGCTCGATCTTTATCAGGTTCACGCCGTCACCGGTGGTACGGATGCACAGGCTAAAGTCACCGTCCGGCTCAGTCAGGACGGACGATCGGTGTCCGGGACAGGTGCAGACTACGACACGCTGTTTGCATCGGCGCGAGCCTACATCCACGCTTTGAACAAGTTGCAGGCGTCTGAACGCCGGGTTCACGCTCATCACGACAGTGCCGAGAGCGGTGGCGAAGCGGCCTGACGGCTCTTCGCAATTCCTTGGCAAAGCCCCGTCGTAACCCGCAGGCCTGCTCGGCATCCTGCGGGTCTTTTCGGTGAACTTTTCCCATTTAAATTTTGTCTCGATCGCCCTACATAGCGCAGAGATGTAACGGACTTTCAGTGGAGGCGACTCTATGCCATCGATTTTTGTGACCGATCGGGACGGCGGTGAACACACCATCGAGGCCAAAAGCGGTCACAAGGTGATGGAAATTATCCGTGACGCAGGGCTGGATATTGAAGCAGCTTGCGGGGGTTGTTGCGCCTGTGCAACCTGTCACGTCTACGTCGATACTGCTTGGTTCGCAAAGCTCAGTGCCGCTGATGAGGAAGAGGCCGACATGCTCGACCTCGCCATGGACGTACAGGATAATAGTCGCCTGTCATGCCAGCTGGAAATGAGCGACGCCCTTGACGGGCTGCGGGTGGAACTGGCCCCCGCCTGATCCGAGCAGGGCGGGTGCAGAGCCCTTTTCGGGGCCATGTTTCTCGAGGCTGTGCATTCTGAGCATGGTTGCCCGACAGCCCATAAAGCGCTGCTGTCTTGATTTTGTCATCGGAGTCCGGTTTTCTGTTCTGGCTTGGCGGAGCAAACCGCCACCAGACCAGAGGTTTGAACAATGACGACGTACCCCGTGCGTTCGCTCGCTGCACCCTTGCGTGTGGCTGCGGACACGCCGTCGAGCGCAACATTTGCGCCTATGACGGCCCCAAAGGACAGGCACCCGAATCATCCGCCCGCTGAGGCGTTTGACCATCGCCCTCCGACGACAAAGCCCACCGATCCTAATTTTTCATCCGGCCCGTGCACCAAGTTTCCTGGCTGGTCGCTCGATCACCTTGCTGATGCCGCACTCGGCCGTTCCCACCGCGCTAAACAACCCAAGGCAAAGCTGAAGTCGGTAATCGACCGCTCGAAAGCCCTGCTCGGTCTGCCTGACGACTGGGTCGTTGGCATCGTTCCCGGTTCGGACACCGGCGCGGTTGAAATTGCGCTGTGGTCGCTGCTCGGTCCACGCCCGGTAACGGTGCTGGAGTGGGAGAGTTTTTCGAAGGACTGGGCTACCGACGTCGTCGGGCAATTGGGACTGGACGACGCGCATGTGATGAGTGCGGACTACGGGAAGCTGCCGGACCTCGCCTCTGTTCCTCCTGCGCACGATGTGGTCTTTGCCTTCAATGGCACCACCTCTGGCGTACGGGTGCCGAACCTCGACTGGATTGCAGACACGCGCGAGGGACTGGCGATCTGTGACGCCACCTCGGCTGCCTTTGCCATGGAAATGGACTTTCGCAAGCTCGATGTCGTGACCTGGTCTTGGCAGAAAGTCCTTGGCTCAGAAGCCGCGCATGGCATGCTGGCTTTGTCTCCTCGTGCGGTCGAGCGGTTGGAAAGCCACCAGCCAGACCGGCCCATGCCAAAGCTCTTCCGGTTGACCAAGGGTGGCAAGCTCAACGTCAGCATCTTCGAGGGCGCAACCATCAACACTCCCTCTATGCTTGCGGTCGAGGATATGCTCGCTGCTCTGGACTGGGCAGAAGGCATCGGCGGCGGCGGCGCCCTGATCGCTCGTGCCAATGCCAATTTTGCAGCGCTCGATGCTTGGGTGCAGGCCACTGACTGGATCGACTGGCTAGCCCATGATCCAGCGACCCGGTCCACGACATCCATGTGCCTGAAGATTGTAGATCCCGCATTTTTAGCGCTGGACGACGCGGCGCAGGCTGCTTTCTGCAAGGCGTTGGTGGCCCGGATCGAGGCTGAGGGCGCAGGGTACGACTTTAACGGCTACCGCTCGGCTCCGGCCGGTCTGCGTATCTGGGGCGGTAGCACGGTCGAGACAACCAATATCGAGGCTCTGCTGCCCTGGCTGGCATGGTCCTATGCCCGGCAAACTGATGAAACCACCAAACAAGAGGAACTCGCAGCATGAGCGCGAAACCCAAAGTCCTGATTTCTGACTCTCTTTCTTCCCAAGCCGTTCAGACCTTCGAGGACCTCGGCTGCGAGGTTACGGTTTCGGGCAAGCTCACCCCTGCAGAACTGGCCCACATGATCCCGGATTTTGATGGGCTTGCCGTGCGATCGGCGACCAAGGTGACGCCTGAATTGCTGGGGCAGGCCACAAACCTAAAGGTAGTCGGCCGGGCGGGAATCGGTGTTGACAACATTGATGTAAACGCCTGTACGCGAAATGGGGTGGTGGTGATGAACACGCCATTTGGCAACGCCATCACAACCGCTGAGCACGCCATAGCCATGATGTTCGCACTGGCACGGCATATCCCACAGGCCAATGCTTCGACCCATGAAGGCAAGTGGGAGAAGTCTCGCTTTATGGGGACCGAGCTCACGGGCAAAACGCTGGGTCTGATAGGCGCAGGCAACATTGGTTCGATCGTCGCGCGAAAGGCCATCGGTATTGGGTTCAAGGTTCTGGCCTTTGATCCATTCCTGTCCGAAGAGCGCGCTAAGGATCTGGGTGTTACCAAGGTTGAGTTGGATGATTTGCTGGCTAAGGCTGACGTAATCACGCTGCACGTGCCCAAGACGCCTCAAACAGAGAACATGATCGACGCCACGGCACTGAACAAGATGAAGAAGGGAGTAATGCTCGTAAACTGTGCTCGCGGCGGGCTGGTCGATGAGCTGGCTCTGCTGGCGGCGCTAGAAACCGGTCACGTGCGGGGCGCGGCGCTGGACGTTTTCGCGGTTGAGCCGGCTAAGGAAAACCCACTGTTTGGCCATTCGAGTGTTATCTGTACACCTCATCTGGGTGCCTCAACACAGGAAGCGCAGGAGAAGGTTGCCGTACAGGTGGCCGAGCAGATGGCGAATTACCTCGTAGACGGAGCTGTGCAAAACGCGCTCAACACACCGTCGCTGTCAGCCGAAGACGCGCGAAAGCTCGGACCGTGGATCGACTTGGCCAAGCAGCTCGGCTCCATGATCGGGCAGCTGACTGACGAGGAAATCATCGACATGCAGATTGAGTACTGTGGTGATGCCTCTGGACTCAAGCACGAACCAATCACCAATGCGGCGCTAGCGGCCATTCTTGGCACCAAGTTCGCGTCGGTTAATCTGGTCAACGTGCGCGATATGGCCAGTCAGCGCGGCATAAACGTCAAGGAAACACGCACGGACAGCGCAGGTGACTATCAAGCGGTTGTCCGCATCTTTGTAACGACCCCCGACTACAGCCGCTCTATCGCGGGCACAATGATGGCCGGCCGACCTCGGATCACTGAGATCAAGGGCATCCAGCTGGAATCCACCCTGGGCCGCTACATGCTCTATATCACGAACAAGGATACGCCGGGACTGATTGGGGCCGTTGGCTCAAGGATGGCGGAAAGCGGCATCAACATTGCCAACTTCCACCTGGGCCGTTTGGCCGCCGGCGGCGACGCGATCGCCTTTTTGGAGATTGACAGCGCGGTCAGCGACGAGGACTTAAGCACACTCAGAGGGCTACCACAGATTGACCGGTGTCGCTTTCTTGAATTCCCTGAACTGGGGGAAGCATGAGCCTAGCGACGCCTTACCGTCTGTTGGTCTCGGACATGGATTCAACCGTGGCCGAGACCGAGACCATCGTAGACATGGCCGAGGCGCTCGGGATCGCAGACACCATCGCTGAGATCACCGAGCGATCAATGCGGGGAGAATTGGACTTTCGCGTTGCGCTGGATGAACGGGTGATGCTGTTGCGGGGGCTAGAACTGACGCAGATCAAAGCCATCGCCCGGGACGTGCGACTGTCGTCGGGTGCGGAAGGCTTGCTCGAAACCTGTCGCAGCGCGGGGATGCGGACTGTGCTTGTCAGCGGTGGCTTTGATCTGATTGCCGATGTGGTCGGTGCGGCGCTTGGCTTTGATCGAGTGGTCGCGAACCGGCTGGCGTTCGAGGACGGGCGTCTGACCGGCCGAGTGTTAGATCCGATTATAACAGCAGAAACTAAACTGGCCGTGTTGCGCGAAGAGTGTGCGCGGCTGGGAACGGATGCAGCGGCGGCGGTTGCGCTGGGTGACGGAGCCAACGATATCGAGATGATCCGCGCGGCTGGCTTAGGGGTGGCCTACCGGGGCAAGCCGATAACCAGGGCGGCGGCGGATGTGTGTATCGACGACCTGAGTGACCTGATCCCACACCTGCAACCCGCGTCGCATTGATTTGTCGCTCTCCGGCGTCCATGCTGCTGGTCAGGATGGAGGAGAGAACAGCCCATGACACCCGCAGCCCTGCACGACGCCTTACAACATCGCTTTAGCGAGCGCTATTCTACCGCTACTGCGGTTCTGGAGCGCCACGGCAAAGACGAGGCCTATCACGCCGGTGTGCCGCCTGAGGCGGTGGTGTTCGCAACGTCGACCGAGGATGTGGTCGACGTCGTTAACCTTTGCCGAACCCACAAGGCGCCACTGATCCCCTTTGGCACTGGCACGTCGTTGGAGGGGCATATCAACGCTGTTCGCGGCGGTATTTCCCTCGACCTGAGCCTGATGACTGAGGTGCTAGAGGTTAACGAAGAAGACCTCGACTGCCGGGTTCAGGCAGGAGTGACTCGCAAGGCGCTGAACGAGCACCTGCGTGCAACGGGGCTGATGTTTCCCATTGATCCCGGTGCGGATGCCTCGCTGGGTGGCATGACGGCGACCCGCGCTTCGGGCACCAATGCGGTCCGCTACGGCACCATGAAGGATAACGTGCTGGGCCTGACCGTGGTCATGGCCAATGGCGACGTAGTGCGAACTGGCGGGCGCGCGCCGAAGTCTTCGGCGGGATATGACCTCACCCGCCTGATGGTCGGTTCAGAAGGGACGCTGGGCGTAATTACGGAAATTCAGCTCAGGCTTTATGGCCAGCCTGAAGCTGTGTCAGCGGCTGTCTGCCTGTTCCCCGATATTGATGCGGCGGCCAAGACTGCGATCATGGTCAAGCAGCTGGGAGTTCCGGTCGCCCGCATGGAGCTTGTCGACGGCGCTAGCATCCGTGCCATTAACGAGGCCGACCAACTGGGCATGGTGGAGAAACCACATATCTTTTTCGAGTTTCACGGCACCAAAGCATGGGTCGCGGAGCAGGCGGAGCTGACACAGGAAATCGCGGCGGAGCTGGGTGGGGAAGACTTCGAGTGGTCAACCCGACCGGAGGACCGCAGTCGACTGTGGAACGCGCGGCACAATATGTTCTACTCGGTTCAGCGGATGAGGCCTGGCTCAGTTGGTTGGCCGACGGACGTCTGTGTGCCAATTTCCCGGCTGGCAGATTGCATCAATCAAACGCTCGAAGATCTCAGCCAGACCAGCCTGCTTGCACCGCTGGTCGGGCACGTCGGGGACGGTAACTTTCACCTTCAGTATCTGATCGACCCTGACAACGAAGAGGAGCTTGCGCAGGCGCGCTGGGTCAATGGTCGCATGATTGAACGCGCCATCGAAATGGGGGGGACCTGCACGGGCGAGCACGGGGTTGGCCACGGCAAAATAAAGTATTTGGAGCGCGAACACGGTGCACCGTCGCTCGCGGTGATGGCGTCGATCAAGCGGGCGCTGGACCCGGAGAACATCATGAACCCAGGCAAGATCCTGTCGATCAACTAGGCGAGGGAGAGCGGAGGAGAGGCCCGAGGCGCAACCTAGCGGCGCTAAAGTCCTAAATCTGCACGAAAATATAGCAGCAGTGCGGTAAGCGTGAAAAACGCGATACTGGTCGAGACCAGAATGGCGGCCGAGGCCTCACTCGCGCGCTTGCCGTACGCGGTGGCCATGATGAAGGCATTGGTCGCCGTTGGGGTGGCGGCGAGGATAACGCAGGTTGCGAATACGGCAGGTTCCAGATTGAACAGGAGGGCAGCAATCAACGCCGTGCTCACCGGATGGACCACCAGCTTCAGGATGCCGGTCGAGGCCAGCATGGGCGCGGCTTCGGCGATGTTAGAGATCGGTCGCAGGGCCATGCCGACGCCAATGGAGAATAGCGCCACGCCAAAGGCGGTTGCCGACAGCATTTCCAGCGCCGGAAAGATGAAATCCACTGTTGCTGTCAGCGCGTCGGGCCAGCCTGGTCGAACAGCACTGAGCGCGAAACCAATGGCAAAAGGAAGCAGAAACGGGTTGGTGAGAATGCTGCGCAGGGTCTTGCGCAGTGCGCGCACCATAGAAATCACCCGCAAACGGGCATGCACCCTGCCGCTGACGCCATCGGTGCTCCGGCTGTTTTCAATGCGGTCCTTGTCAATTTCATGCAGCGCAAAGCCGGCAATCGAGATGATGATGATATCGGCAGCCAGTAGGGAGAAGGCGACAAAGATCCCCGGCCCACCGAGCAGTTCCAGCGCCAACGGTATGCCCATGTAACCCGAATTGCCCCAGGCCGATGTAGTTCCCAGCGCCGCCGTATCCCCCAACGACAGCCGGTAAAGCCCGCCGTGGATGATCCACGATAGAACCAGAATCGTGGTGTTGGCGAGCATGAATACCACCATCACCCTGATGTCGAATCCGCTGAGAACATCCTGTTCCAAAAGCTTTGAGAGGAACATGGCCGGCAGGGCGAAATACAGTAGGTAGTTGTTAAAAACCCGGGCCGAATCGAGTTTAAACACGCCGAGTTGCCCGGCCAGAAAGCCCAGCATGATCACCATGAAAAACGGGGCAACGATACCCACCAACTCAAGCATTCGCTAAATTCCTCAGGTTACGCGGCCTGATTGGCTCGTACCGCACTATGACGAGGCTCCAAAGCCCCGACAATCTGGCACCAGTCGTTTTCAGACATGCGAAAGTCGGCGATGCGGCAGGGGCCGGGCGGGCAATGACTTAAACGAGCTAGTAGTTAATATAAGTGTGTCGCCCAACGAGGCGGTCCACTTTTGCCGGGAGACGAGCATGTCTGACGAAGATTTGGATCTGAACACGCTGAGCGACGACGAGTTGGTCGAGCAGATGGGTGACGACCTCTACGATGGGCTCAAAGAGGAAATCGAAGAAGCTACGCGAATTCTTCTGGACCGGGGTTGGACCCCGTATGACGTTCTGACCAAGTCATTGGTCGCTGGTATGACCATCGTGGGTGAGGATTTCCGTGATGGTATCCTTTACGTGCCCGAGGTTCTAATGGCCGCTAACGCCATGAAAGCCGGTATGTTTATCCTCAAGCCGCTGCTGGCTGAGACCGGTGCGCCACGGATTGGCTCGATGGTTATTGGTACGGTCAAAGGTGATATCCATGACATCGGCAAAAACTTAGTTTCCATGATGATGGAAGGTGCCGGGTTCGAGGTGGTCGACATCGGCATCAACAACCCCGTCGAAAACTATCTAGAAGCGATTGAAGAACATAAGCCCGACATCCTAGGTATGTCGGCGCTGCTGACTACCACAATGCCATATATGAAAGTCGTGATCGAGACATTGGTCGAGAAGGGCATCCGTGATGACTACATCGTGCTCGTGGGTGGTGCGCCGCTGAACGAAGCCTTTGCCGAAAGCATCGGTGCTGATGGCTACTGCCGTGATGCGGCGGTTGCGGTTGAAACCGCCAAGGAGTTCGTGGCACGCCGCCACAATATGATTGGTGCCCGGGCAAACGCCTGAGGACGACGGGCTCCTCCCATCTGGGCGGAGCCGACGCAACGGCGGCCGTGCGGGTCGCCGATCCCCCCCTATTGATAAAGAGCGCAGGCCAGTTCCGACCGTGGAAGCCCGGGAGGGCGCGGCCGGCTTTCGTCATCCAGACAAACCGCTGTTGATCCTGTGCGGCGCGATTGCATCCGAAACACAAGCCGTGCTGGCAGCCTCAGGGCTGAGCGATGCAGTGGAAATCACTGCGCTACCAGCGATTTGGCATAACTTTCCCGAGCGTATCCCTGAAGGCGTAGAAGCTAAAGCCATGCAGGCGCGCAAGGACCGGGCAGACCGCCCCATTTTTGTTGGTTACGCGGATTGCGGCACGGGTGGCTTGCTCGATGCGGTCTGTCAGCGAATGGATCTACACCGGATTGCCGGACCACACTGCTATAGCTTTTTCGCTGGTGAGGCGCGGTTCGATGCGCTTGCCGAAGCCGAACTCGGGACATTTTATCTGACCGATTATCTGGCGCGCCATTTTGAGCCACTCATTTGGGAGGGCATGGGCCTGTCCACCAACCCCGAGATGCGCGATGCCATGTTCGGCAGCTATTCCCGGCTGGTATATTTGGCTCAGACTGAAAATGCCGAATTGACGGTTCAGGCCCAAGCGGCAGCCGAACGGCTGGCGCTGCGCTTCGAGCGGATTTTTACGGGCTATGGCGAGTTGGGCGACTTTATCGAAAGCGTGCGGCCGTAAACTGCCAGCACACCCTGATGAAGAACGGAACCAGATCGACAGTCTGCTCCTGATCGTATGTCGGCAAAGGCGGCAAAGGTGGCGGCATTGCCCCATTGTCGGGGATGGCCGTCCTTGCAATCGACTGGGCCGAGGTTTATGTCCTGAAGACAAGAACGTATAACCTGCATCCCGTAATGCCGGAGGCAGAACCTGCCCGAATGGGCTAAGGAACGGATCTACTCCATGCTGTCACGCCTTTTGGGCCTGCTTTCGGCCGACATGGCCATCGACCTCGGCACCGCGAATACGCTGGTGTACGTGCGCGGGCAGGGCATTGTGCTGAACGAACCTTCTGTGGTGGCGCTTGGGCAGACGCGCGGCAAGCGTAGGGTGCTGGCCGTGGGTAACGAGGCAAAGCGCATGCTGGGCCGGACACCAGGGTCGATTCAGGCCATTCGTCCGATGCGCGACGGGGTCATCGCTGACTTCGAAGTTGCGGAAGAAATGATTAAGTACTTCATTCGGCAGGTCCATAATCATCGCTCCTTTGCATCCCCCCAGGTCATCATCTGCGTACCATCGGGCTCGACAGCGGTTGAGCGCCGGGCGATTCAGGAATCGGCGGAAAATGCCGGTGCACGTAAAGTGTTCCTTATTGAAGAGCCCATGGCAGCAGCCATCGGGGCCGAACTACCCGTAACAGAGCCTCAGGGATCGATGGTCGTCGATATCGGCGGCGGCACCACCGAGGTTGCTGTCCTTTCGCTGGGTGGCATTGTCTACGCCTCCTCGACCCGCGTGGGTGGGGACAAGATGGACGACGCTGTGATCGGTTACATTCGCCGTAACTCCAACCTGTTGATCGGCGAGACAACAGCGGAACGGATAAAGAAAACCATTGGCGCAGCATGCCACCCCGAGGACGGTGATGGTTCGATCATGGAGATCAAAGGGCGGGACCTAATGAATGGCGTGCCGAAGGAAATTATAATTTCCGAACGCAATATCGCGGAGGCGCTGCTCGAACCGGTTTCAGCCATCGTGGAAGCCACCAAGCAGGCGCTAGAGAACACCGCCCCAGAGCTGGCGGCCGATATTGTGGACAAGGGCATCGTCTTGACCGGTGGCGGTGCTCTGTTGAACAATCTTGACTATGTTCTGCGCCACGCAACCGGCTTGCCGGTATCGGTGGCCCCGGATCCGCTGTCCTGCGTCGTGATGGGGACCGGGCGTTGTCTGGAAGAAATGCGTGCCCTGCGCGCCGTGCTGCATACGGCCTATTGAGACGGCGGGTTTATTGACCGCTGCGGTCAATTTCCATACACAAATCAGAACCATGCGGGTCGTATAATGTTTGTCCTTGCCGTACTCTGCCCATAGAGTTGCCCTAGGGTGGGGCTTGTTGAGTTGCGGAACGGATGTTCACGGCCCAGTCTGTCTTTTGGGTTAAGCGCAAGGGCAATTGAGGAGCAGATCGCGGAAATGGCACGTCGCCGGCGCAATATCACAGTCGCGGTAAGCCCGTTGATGGCCTGGCTCCAGCGATTTGCTGTATTTTTGCTGATCCTGGTAGCCGTGGGCATGCTGGTTTGGAACCGCATGGATTCGCGCTTTGGCTCTAATGCCCGCATGCTGGTCGCCGATATGATGTCGCCATTTCTCGGGGTGTTCAGCCAGTCGAGCGCGTCCGTGACGCAAGTAACCGAGCGGTTCCGTACTTACGAAGAACTGGCGTCCGAAAACCAGCAGCTGCGTGCGGAAGTCCGCGTGCTCAATGCAAAGGCTCAAACCGTTGAGCAACTGCTCGCCGAGAACGAGCGTCTGCGTCGGATCCTGCCCGTTCGCTATCAAACAGCGGCAGATGAGCAGTGGAACTGGGCCCGGGCGCTGGAAAGCGGACGCAGTGTCGGTGAAACCAAGCGGATGATGGCCTTTGTCGTGGCCGACCATTCCCGACGCTACGTGCGTTCAGTGCTGATTAATCTCGGGCGCAATGAGTCCGTGCGGCAGGGTCTCGCAGTTGTAAATGATCAGGGACTGGTGGGCCGGGTGCGGGAAGTTGGTGCCTCTTCAGCGCGGGTGCTACTGATCACTGATCCGAATTCGCAAATTCCGGTGATCATTGAACGCCCGGGCCTCAATGCTTTTGTCCGTGGTACGCGTGGATCGACTTTCGACCCGGAAACCCGCAGTGCGCAAGACTTTCTGAGGGTTGAACAGGCCTTCCTGCTGCCACAGGATTTGTTGGCGATCGAAGTCGGGGACCGAGTCATTACCAGCGGAGCCGATGGGGTGTTTCCGCCGGGTCTGCTGATTGGCTATGTCTCACAGGTGACGGATGCAGAGGCACAGGTTCGGCCTTCAGTCAATTTTGACCAACTCTCTGACGTGCTGGTGGTCGACTATCCCGGCGTTGATATCAATGCAGATCTGATCGCGGTGGGGGCGGTCGGCTTTCAGGCAGGAATCGGGGAGGACTGAGCGTGCGGACCATTCTGTTCCTGCTCGACTTCCTTATCGGTGGCGTGCTGCGCAGGGTGAGGACGCTAGTGCCGTTGGCGCTGTTTGTGATGCTGCTGGGCTTCGATGCCTCGGCTTTGGGGCTGGGGCGTAGGCTCGCATTCCTTCCAGATTTTGCCTTCGCAACCATCCTGTTCTGGTTGATCCGTCATCCCGCCCTGATGCCCGTGCCTGTGGTGTTCGTGATTGGTTTCTGGACCGACGCGCTCATGGGGGCGCCCATGGGGCTGTCTATCATCGCTTATCTCACGGTTTTTTACATCGTTTCCAACCTGCGACCGGAAATCAGCGCGCTGGGATTCATGGGGCGCTGGGGTGTCGCGACCCTTTCGATCCTCGCTTACTTCGGCTGCCAATGGGCGTTTTATTCGGCCTTCGTGCTGGAGCTTGCGCCGCCACTGCAGAGTATGACCCGGGCCGGGATGACCGCTTTGACATTCCCCCTGGTTTACGGCGTGAACCACCTTGTGTTTGCGTTCTTGTGGGGCAGGGGACCACAGCTGGAGGACCCGATCTATGACGGCGCGTGACGGCAAGCGTCGGGATGCCGGCTTCACCCGCCGGCTCGTTCTGGCAACCACGCTACAGGGGTCGGCACTCGCAGCATTGGGGTTCCGTCTCTATTCGCTACAAGTGCCACGGCAGGATGACTTTCTCGCCGATAGCCTAAAAACGCGAACCGTGACCCGGTTTGATGCGCCCACGCGGGGGTCGATCGTGGACCGGTTTGGCCAACCGCTGGCCGGGAATGAGCAGAGCTATAACCTGATGTATTACCCCAAGGCTGAGGATGAGGAGATCAATCTCAACCGAACCGCTGTGGTGCTGCGGGCGGCGAGCTTGATTGGTGCTAGCCCCGCGTTGACTGATCGAATGGTCGACCAGTTGGACATTGGTGTGGACGTGGTGCGTGGCCAGATCCGGCTCCTGTTGGTGCTCAGCCGGGACCAGTATGACCTATTGCTGGACAGCGGCATCAAAGACTGGCCCGGCTTCGGTGTGCAGGAGAGACTTGGTAACTACGGTCTGAACTACAAGGTCGTCTCTGGGGTCGCTCAGGAAGAGGCTGACGCCCTAGAGCGGATCATCCGGCTGCTGGACCTCAACGATGCGGACCAACGCCAGATCAGCCGCCGCATTGTCGAGGCCAAGCAGATCAACACGATTGGCGGTGTCGTCCTGGCCGAAGATCTCAGCTGGGAGCAGGTTGCGCGCCTGAAGGCCCGCGCCCTCGATCTGCCCCACACTGAAATCGACGTTTCCGAACGACGCAGTTACACCTTCCCTGGTACGGCGGCACACGCGTTGGGCTACGTTTCGCAAGTGCAGCCCGATGATCTGATCGGTGATGATGACCGCCTTCTGCGGCGTCCCGATGCCCGAATTGGACGCAAGGGTATCGAGCGAACTATGGAAAAGTCACTGCGCGGTCAAGCTGGTGAGCGATTGATGGAGATCAATGCTCTGGGTCAGGAGCAGCGGGTTATTTCGCGTAAGCCACCGGTTCCAGGTCGCCGGATCATGACAACACTGGATCTGGGGCTACAGATCTATGCTGAGCAGCGGCTTGCGGAGCAGGAAATTTCCGCATCAGAGCGCGCTCGGGCGGGCGCAGCGGTGGTGCTCAAAGTCGATACGGGTGAAGTGCTGGCTATGGCCTCGCATCCGGGTTTCGATCAGTCGATTTTCTCTTCCCGTATCAGTAATGAAGACTGGGATGAGCTGATCCGTGACGAGCGAAGACCGCTGGTCAATAAGTGTTCGGCGGAGCACTATCCACCCGGGTCAACCTACAAGATGGTTACCATGCTCGCGGCGCTAGAGGTCGGCATTGATCCCGCAGAGGCCGTAAATTGCACGGGCCGGACCGAGGTCGGACCGCAGACCTTTTACTGCTGGAAGCGCGAGGGTCATGGCGCCATGGATATGGGCGAGGCTTTGGTTCAGTCCTGCGATAGCTGGTACTACGAAATGAGCCAAAGGATCGGACCAGAAAAGATGGGCGAAGTGGCAGATCGACTGGGCTTTGGCCAATACCTCATGATTGACGTTGCCGGCGAAATTCGAGGGGTTGTGCCTTCGGAGGCCTGGAAGAAATCCGAACGCAATGAGGGCTGGTTTGACGGTGATACGGTGCAGACAAGCATCGGGCAGGGTTACGTGCTCGCTACACCGCTGCAAATGGCCACGATGACAGCCAGGATTGCCAATGGCGGACGGGCGGTCCGGCCGCACTTGATCTTGCCTGAGTTGCCCTATCCTGCGGCAGATCTGGGGTTTGATCCGGAGCATCTGGCGCTGGTCCGTCGCGCGATGTACCGGGTTTCTAATGATGAGCGGGGCACCGCTTATGCCACCACGTTTGATGGCGAGAGTCCTCTCCTGCAGATTGCCGGCAAAACCGGAACGGCGCAGGTCGCCCGGCTCAGTGCCTCAGAGCGCTTACGGATGCTCGATGATGTTGAGAACTTGGACTATGAGCGTCGAAACCATGGCTTGTTCGTGGGCTTTGGCCCTATCGATAATCCACGCTACGCCTGCGCGGCGGTTGTGGAGCATGGCAACAGTGGCAGCCTGTCTGCAGCGCCGGTCGTGCGCGACCTGCTCCAGACGGCGATAGTTACTGGTTCAGGCGATGATCCCGACAGGACCCGCGACCCGGATGCGCTGGTTGCACGCGGCCGGCAGCGGAGGGGCTAAGCTATGGCGTATACCGCTGAGACGAGTCCGACAAGCCGGGTACAGCTATCGTTTCTGGACCGGGTATCGAATGTCCCCTGGCCCATGCTGATGCTGGTTGTAATCCTCTGTGTGGTCGGCGTTGCCATGCAGTATTCCGCGGGAGGTTTGAACTGGGAGACCTATGCCGGTGACCATCTGATCCGGACAGCGTTATTTTTCTCGCTAGCCTTGATCGCCGGTCTGGTCGACATCCGGCTTTGGTTCCGGGTGTCTTATTTCGTCTTTGGGGCGACGCTGCTTATGCTCCTCGCGGTCCCATTTCTGGGGGAGGAATACAACGGGGCCAAGCGCTGGATTGATTTGCAGGTGACACGGCTTCAGCCCTCTGAGCTGATCCAGGTAGGGTTCATTATGGCTTTGGCCCGTTATCTACACGGGGCCAGTTGGGAAGAGATGGGGCGGCCGCTAGATCTGATTTTTCCGGTGTTATTGGCGGTGCTACCAATCTACCTGATTATGAACCAGCCAGACTTGGGAACCTCACTAAAGCTGATGGCCTGTCTGAGTGTCATCCTCTTTCTTGCGGGCCTGCGATGGTGGCTCGTGCTCATCGGACTGGGGGGCGGTATCGCCGGCGCATACTGGTTTATCGACCGTTGCCTGCAACTGGGGATCGACGCAGCGGGGTATCAATGTCGACGCGTGCTGGTTCTCTTCGACCCGCAACTCGACCTGAGCGGTGCGGGTTATCACATCCATCAGGCCAAGATTGCCATTGGCTCGGGAGGCCTGCGCGGGCAAGGCTTTGGTCAAGGGCAGCACAATCAACTGGGCTTTACCCCAGAGAATAACACGGACTTTGTCTGGGCCTTGTTGGCCGAAGAGTTCGGCTTTATCGGATGCATGGTGGTGCTGTTTCTCTTCACACTGTTATTACTTTACGGGGTGGTGACGGCCTTGCGGGCGAGGAGCCAGTTTGGGCGACTGCTGGCAGCGACGCTAACGGCCAACCTCTTCTTTTACGTGGTGGTGAATATAGCCATGAACATGGGCTTGCTCCCGGTGGTGGGCATGCCACTCCCTTTCCTTTCCTACGGGGGCTCGGCGTTACTTGCGGTGATGGGGTCTGTGGCTCTCTTGACGTCAATCTGGATCCACTATGATGTACCCGTTGGATCAGAAGGAAAGCTGCGACAATGACAGAGCAACAGAGAGCCAGCACCGGAGCGGAGATCCACAAGGCCCTTCGGGAAAAAATCGGTGATGAGGTCGAGGTCAGCGACTGGGTGATGGTGGACCAAGACCGAATTCAGGCCTTTGCCGATGCCACCCTTGACCAACAGTGGATCCACACCGATCCGGTTCGGGCTGAGAAAGGACCCTTCGGCGGACCGATTGCCCACGGCTTACTCAGCCTGTCCCTCTTGCCATATTTCGCGGGCCAGATGAGTTGGGCGCCGCTGCCGCGGATGAGTGTGAACTACGGCTATGAAAGGGTGCGGTTCACAGCGCCCTTACCTGCAGACTCAAGGGTTCGATGTCGCCAGACGTTGGAGCGCGTAGATTCGCGGTCTGATGGCGGTCTGATGGTTGCACTGACGTGCCGGGTGGAACGCGAGGGCCAATTGCTCGCGGAGGGCGGTCGACCGATCGTTGTCGCGGAGAGCCTGAGCCTGTTTTACTACTGAGGCTGCACGTGGCAACGATCGGTCGACCGAACAAAAGCCTGCCGTGGTTCTGCAGCTGAGCGGTGTATTTGGCCGGTGGCGCGCTCAGGCCTCGGTCGCTTCGCGACCTTCGCCCCTCCCACGCGGAATTGTTATTTTGGTTGTACCGACGTATTCCATGTTGCGGTCTGAGTGGCGGGACCACGTGTTGCACCACTGAACACCATAACGTGCCACGCCGAGCAGAGCGCGGCGTGTCTGTTTTAATGCGCAGGGGAGATTTGTAAGCCGCGAAGCGGCGTCAAATCGAGCCTGCCACCGATATCTTTAAATTTTTGTGTCAAGCCGCCCGGAGGATGAACGCGGGAATATGCTGTTCAAAGCTCTTTTGGGCCGCTTTTATCGTTTTAGCGTCGACGCCTTGCGCCTTAGCAGCCTCTATGGTCGCAGCGAGGGAATCTTCTTCATTGGACTTTGCCGCGGTACCCAAGTCAAACGCGTCGATCTTCTGTTTCGTCAGCTCTTCAATGGCTTCGACCAGTTTCTGGTCCTTTGGTGTGGCCAGCATGAACGCGCGCCCTTTGCGTCCTGCGCGCCCTGTTCGCCCAATGCGGTGGACATAGTCTTCGGCATTGAAGGGGACGTCATAATTGAACACGTGGGTGATGTGGTCGATGTCGATGCCTCGGGCTGCAACGTCCGAGCATACCAACAGGTTTATTGTCTCGGTGCGGAAGGCCTCGAGGGTCTCCATTCGCTTGGGTTGGCTGAGGTCGCCGTGCATCGGCGCGGCTGACACGCCTGCCCGCCGTAGCGTTTCCACGACCGCCGCAATATCGCGCTTGCGATTGCAAAATACGATGGACGACTTGGGCTGCTCAGCTTGAACAAGTGCCCGTAGAGTGGATTGCTTGTCACGATCCTTGGCTGCAACGATGAAGGTTGTAACCGTCGCAGCTGTTGTCGCAGCCCGTGCTACCTCCACCTCTTTCGGATTGCTGAGAAATTTGTCGGCTAGCTTTCGGATCGGTGGAGCCATAGTCGCCGAAAACATCAACGTCTGCCGCTTGGCAGGCAGGCGACCGACAATGGTTTCAATGTCCGGGATAAAGCCCATGTCCAGCATTCTGTCAGCCTCATCGATGACCAGAATACTCACGTCCATTGGCATGACTGATCCTCGATCGATCAAATCGAGGAGGCGTCCGGGAGTGGCGATGAGCACATCCACGCCCCGCGTCAGCACGGCCTCCTGCTCCTTCATCGATTCGCCGCCAATAAGGAGCGCCATTGAGAGCTGGTGGTTGACGCCATACATCTCAAAGTTTTCAGATATCTGAGCGGCCAGTTCCCGCGTTGGCGAAAGGATCAGTGAACGTGGCATTCGAGCACGCGCTTGGCCCTCGGCCAGAATGTCGATCATTGGCAGGGTAAAGCCCGCCGTCTTGCCAGTGCCAGTTTGGGCAACACCAAGCATATCCCGTCCCATCAGCACGGCTGGTATCGCCGCCTTCTGGATAGGCGTAGGGGTCTCATACCCCATGGAAGCCACAGCGGCCTGTAGGCCCTCTGAGAGGCCTAAATCTGCAAATTCATTCATGAAGGGAGGCTTGCCGAAAGGCCCTAAACCGTGATTGATCCGTCTGCACAAATAAGAGACGCCGCCGGGACATACGGATCTTTGAAATCATGTCCCAGTCTTCTGATCTCACATATATGGTTTTTTCCCGTTCTCGGCAAGGTTATCGGCTATGACACACAGGGTCGCGTTTCTTCCTGGTCTTCTCTGCGACGCCAATCTGTTCACTTCGCAGGTATCTGCCGTCCGGAAGATGGGCCACGAACCCGTCGTCGCTGACTTTTCCGGCCCGGATCAAGACAGTATGGCCGCAATGGCAGCAACCGTGCTCCGGGACATGCCAGAGCGGTTCTCGCTGATCGCATTGTCCATGGGCGGATACGTCGCGCTAAAAATTCTATCACTTTCCCCAGAGCGCGTTGAACGTGTCGCCTTGCTGGATACCAATGCTCGGGCAGACGATGCCGCCGCCGCTGCTCGACGTCGGGATCTGCTGCACCTAGCGGACCGAGGTCGCTTCCTGGGTATCGCGCCGCGACTAATGCCACTTTATCTGCACGCAAGTCGCCTCAACGATGCGTCGCTGACCCGTTCGGTTGCTGACATGGCGGAACGGATGGGAGCCGATGTGTTTCGTCGTCAGCAAACAGCTATCCTCCACCGCGAGGACCATCGATCAACACTTGCTGCTTATCAGGGGCCGGTGCTGGTACTTTGTGGTCGGCAGGATCAAGTAACCCCTCTTCACCTGAGCGAGGAGATGGCAGCGCTTGCGCCAAGAGGCGACCTGCAAGTAATCGAGGATTGTGGGCATCTGAGTACCATGGAGCGCCCGCAAGCGGTCAACGCTGCCTTAGGCGAGTGGTTTGAACGCTAAGTTGCTGCGGCCTCTGTTGTGAGCATTGTCTGGTCAGGCCAGCGGTTTCGATCGACCCAGGGCGACCAAAAAATTCTTCAGGATCAGCACGGCTGACAAAATTGACCACAAGTCTAAGCCAAACGCTGGGACTTTATACGTCAATTTCTTCTGCTACGTAGGCTGCGTTTTCCTGAATGAACTCGAAGCGCTTCTCCGCTTTCTTGCCCATCAGGTCCTCAACCAAGTCTTTAATCGACCGCCCTGCTGCAAGTCCCGCTGCCGCATCGGCCAGCGTAACCCGCTCAAGTTGTCGGGTTTTGGGATCCATGGTGGTCTCGCGCAGCTGCTTTGGCATCATCTCACCCAACCCTTTGAACCGACTGATCTCCACATTGGCATTGGAGCGGAATTCCCGTTTCAGGATCTCATCCTTGTGCCGGTCGTCGCGGGCATAGAACGACTTGCCTCCGTGGCTGAGGCGAAACAAAGGGGGGACGGCGAGGAACAGTCTCCCGGCTTCAATGATCTGTGGGTAGGTGCGGTAGAAAAATGTCATCAGCAGCGAAGCAATGTGCGCGCCGTCAACGTCGGCATCGGTCATGATCACCACGCGCTCGTAACGCAGATTATCCACGTCGGCCAATTTGCCATCAAATCCGAGGGCCTGTGCCAGATCTGCGAGTTCCTGATTGCCGCGAAGTTTGTCAGCGCTTGCCGATGCGACGTTCAGGATCTTGCCGCGCAAGGGCAGGATCGCTTGCGTTTCCCGGTCGCGCGCCTGCTTGGCTGAACCGCCAGCTGAGTCGCCTTCTACCAGAAACAGCTCCGTGCCTTCGGGGTTGTTGCGAGAGCAGTCTGTCAGTTTGCCGGGCAAGCGCAGGCGTTTTGTGACCGACTTGCGGGCCGTGTCTTTGTCTGCCTTTTTCCGCAGGCGCTCTTCCATGCGTAGAATGATGCTGTCGAGCAGCGCCCGGGCTGCCCGGCCATTCCCGGCCAGCCAGTGTTCAAAGTGTTCTTTGAGCGCTTGATCCACCAGTCGGGAGGCCTCGGGGCTCCCAAGTCGTTCCTTGGTCTGTCCCTGAAACTGAGGCTCAGGGATGAAGCACGATAGCACGGCCTGCGCCCCGCTAAGCACGTCATCTGCGGTGATGGTCGCCGCCTTCTTGTTGCCTGCCATCTCGCCAAAAGCTCGCAGCGCCCGCGTCAACCCGGTGCGAAGACCGTTTTCGTGCGTACCTCCCTGGGGCGTGGGTATGGTGTTGCAGTATGAGGACAGGCTGGCTTCACCCGTACCCTCATCATCGGGCCAGGCCAGCGCCCACTCAACCTTTCCAACGGTACCACTGAGGTCCGCGCGTCCTTCAAACAGGGCATCACCGATCAGGGACTGCCCTCCCAATTGCTCCCGCAGAAAGTCCGCCAGCCCACCCGGGAAGTGAAACACAGCCTCTGCCGGTGTCTTGTCGCCGTCGACCAGCAGTGCCGGGTCACAGGCCCAGCGGATCTCAACCCCGCGTTCGAGGTAGGCTTTCGAACGCGCCATCCGGAACAAAGTTCCCGGACGAAACGCAAGCTTGGGGCCAAATATCTCCGCATCAGGCCGGAATTGTACCGAAGTCCCGCGCCGGTTCGGGGCAGCGCCAACCTTCGTCAACTTGCCCGTAGACAGGCCGCGTGAAAACGATTGAGTCCACAGCACTTTGTCGCGTGCAACCTCGACGATCAGGCTCTCCGATAGTGCGTTGACCACTGAAATTCCGACCCCGTGCAAACCGCCCGAGGTTGCGTAGTTATTGCCGTTGAATTTGCCGCCCGAGTGCAAGGTGGTGAGAATGACTTCGAGCGCTGATTTGTCTTTGAATTTGGGGTGTGGGTCGACTGGGATACCCCGGCCATTGTCGGTGACCCGCACCGAGCCGTCGGCGATCATCTCGACTGAAATCCGGGTGGCGTGACCGGCTACCGCTTCGTCAACGGAGTTGTCGAGAATTTCGGCCATAAGGTGGTGAAATGCGCGCTCGTCCGTCCCGCCGATGTACATACCTGGGCGTTTCCGCACCGGCTCCAAGCCCTCAAGAACCTCAATATCTTGGGCGGTGTAACCGCTGGCTTTTTTGGTTTGTTCTTCCGAAACGGAGAAAAGATCGGCGTCTTCAGCCATGCCAGACAATCCTTCACGATGAAATGCGTGTTCAGTATCTGTTCTGATTTATCACTCTTATGCGCCGCAAACGCAAGCTGCTTCCTAACTCCAGAGAGGCGAAACAATGGATGAATTGACAAGACATTCACGATAGGGAAATCTATTTTTGTGCGATCTAGTGCAGCGCAATTAAGTGCCCTCGATGGCCTCTACCGCGACGGTCACGTCACTTCGGCGGAACGTACTGCTGCCTGGCACAGTCTCTTTCCGGTCGGCTTAACGGTGTGGGATAGTCGCTTACTGTGGGTGCTGTCGGCCCTGTGTCTGGCGCTGACCCTGTTTTCGGTTGCCGCGCTGAACCTGACGTTGATCCTGCAGTTTTTTGAAGCGCAACTCGATTGGTTGACCCGGCGTTGGTTCGATGTCCTGCGCTGGAGCAGTCTGATCCATGTGACGTTCGCGAGCCTGCCGCTGCTGCTGTTCGCGGGCCTCGCCGCGCGTGAGCCCAGTTCATGGGTGCAACAGACCCTGCTGGTGCTGACCATGGCACTAGTCGCGCTGCCGGTGATCGCCACTGGTCAGATTTATCAGATAGGGGCTAACGCCAGTGGGCTGTTCCTGATCTGGGGCCTGCTTGCCCTGCCATTAGCGGTAGCCGCCCGAACCAAGGTCGCCTGGGTCTTCATTCAGGCCCTCGCTTATCTGTTTGTCCTTTTTCAATTTGGCGAGGTCCCTGGATTGAGTCCGTTGATCCAGTCTGCGGTGCCGCTCACCGCGCTTGGGCTTTGGGCCTTCATGGGTCGTTCGGGGCCAGATTGGGTAAGGGGGAGTTGGTATCCTGCGATCAATCTGCTGGCTTTAGGGCAAATCGCAACCACTGCTGTTTTCGGCCCTACGGGCATAGCCCTCTTGGCGCTTGTGGCGAGTCTGACGGCTTTTGGGCTGATCATCCGGGGCTGCGGTTTGCCGACTTTCCTGGGCGGCCTGTCGTATATCCTGACTGTATCCCTCGTTGCACTTCTCTTCCTCCGCTACAGCGGGTTCAATTTAATCGGTGACAATTTCCTCACGGGAAGTTTGTTGCTGAGTCTGGTGCTGCTGGTCTGGTTCGGGGGGGCGATTGCTCTCTACTTGCGCCTCCGCCAAGGAAAGGCTCCCCCGAAAAACCAGGACGGATCCTTAAATGGGGGCCGAGACGATGGCTGATCTCGACGGTTGGATCGCAGAGCTTGATCGGCCCAACGTTGTCGACGCACTAGCGCGTCAGCGGGAGCATCGTAAAGGAACCTGGGTCGCGCGAGGTTTGTTTGTGCCAGCGATGCTGTTCGTGATCAGCACCCTCGCCATTCCGCTTACCTTTCTCTACCTGGGCCTGTTTGAAACGAGTGTAGTTTTGCTAATTGTCCCCGGTTTGATATTTCTGGTGTTGGCGTCTTCAGCTGACCGGCTCCTGCAAAATCCTGCCAAACAAGAGAGCCAGCCGCTGTTTCTGACGTCTGCAGGGTTTCTGCTGGTGCCCTTGTTAGGGATGGTATCTACGCTTCATATAGCCGTTGCTCTCTACCCCTTTAATGATTCCTACGCCTTTCCACTTCTGTCAGGTGCTGCTCTGATTGGGATCGGCGTTGGTTCGCAGTTTGGCTTTTTGCAACCGCTCTGGCGACTGATTGCGGGGGTGATGGCCCCGGTTGGCGGCTTTGTCGTTCTCTGGTGTGCGCTCGCACAGGCCAGCATGCTGTTCGCCGATGCGGACGTTGGCTACGTTGATCTTTTCACCTTAGATCTGCACGTGCACTTGCAGTGGGCCGTGATCGCGGCGCTGTTGGTGCTCGTTGGCTTGATGCTACTGGAGCGGCGCTGGTCGCGGGCATGGACGCTGCGCGATGGTACCGCCCTCTTCCTTCTGGTCGCCGCCTGTGTTGGCGTCGGCGGGATGGGTTGGTTGCCCTGGTGCCAACTGCTGGTACCCGCCGGGGTCTACGTGCTTGCTCGGCTGTGGCGGGGGAAGGCGCTGCAGGTCCTTGCCATCATTGCCTTTATCACGATCCTGATTGCCGCTTACCGTCAGGCTGAGGTGTCCTTCGTCATCAAGGCCGGGCTGTTCGCGTTGCTGGCTGTCGGGCTCGCCGGAGGGGCGATGTTCGTTGGTCGCCGCGTCGCCGGTTCGCAGCGGGAGGCCGGCCGCTCATGAGCCTCACTCGAATGCGACCGGTGCTGATCGGCCTGTCTGTGGCTCTGACCCTCTTATTCGTGGCCTGGACGGTCCTGCGCAACGAGCAGACCATCGCCAATGGCCGTGACGTCTTCGTCGAGTTGCGCCCAGTCGACCCGCTCTCGTTGGTCCAAGGCTACTACATGGCGCTGAATATGCAGGTCGACCTGCCGCACAGAGATGACCTCGGCATCGCCGATGTACGGGCTGTCTTTAGCCTCGATGATCGGGGCATCGCGACCGCCAGCCGCTGGCTCGGCGAAGGGAACAGCAGTGAACTGGGTCGTGGTGACGCACAGGCTGGCCTCAGCGTCGACGAAGTCATCCTCCGCGTCGGGAAGGCCGGTTGGCGTCTGTCCGTCAAGCCTGACAGTTTTCTGTTCGAGGAGGGCCAGGCCGAGGTTTACGAGGATGCGCGCTACGGTCATTTCCGAGTGCTTGCCGATGGTCGCTCAGTGCTGATTGGCCTGAACGACAGCGATCTGCAACCGCTGGTCCCAATCAAGCGCCGGATCGAAGCGGCGGTGGCATCGACCCGCTGAGGCGGCATACCGCCATCCCGGCAGAGAACGCTCGGCTCCCAACGCCACAGTCCCGGCCCTGGATGCCGCGGTAGAGCCGCGGCTCGCGGCTAAACGCGCGTCGGACGTTGGATTTTGGCGAAATTCGAGGAGGCAAAGAACGCCCCCAAATGGCCTCTGAGACTTCCGGTGCGCCCAAGAAAAAGGGTCGCCGAAGCGACCCTTTATCTGTCTTACGAGAATCCGATAAATGGGGGGGGCGGTTGGCCCCAACCCTATCGGGCGGTTCACGCTTTCAGACTACACCGAGTAGTACATCTTGAACTCGACCGGGTGTGGTGCGAATTCGAATTCGACAACTTCTTCCATCTTCAGGTCGATGTAGGCTTCGATCTGATCCTTGGTGAATACGCCACCTTCGAGCAGGAAGTCATGGTCCGTCTTGAGCGAGTCCAGTGCTTCACGCAGCGAGCCACAGACGGTTGGAATGTCCTTCAACTCTTCATCGGACAGCTCGTACAGATCTTCGTCCCTCGGATCGCCCGGATCGATCTTGTTCTTGATGCCGTCAAGGCCGGCCATCAGCATGGCCGAGAAACACAGATACGGGTTAGCCGTCGGATCCGGGAAGCGGATTTCCATGCGCTTGGCCTTTGGTGACGAACCAAACGGGATCCGGCACGATGCCGAACGGTTGCGCGCCGAGTAGGCGAGCAGAACCGGTGCCTCAAAGCCTGGGACCAAACGCTTGTAGGAGTTGGTCGAAGGGTTGGTGAAGGCGTTCAGCGCTTTAGCGTGCTTCAGAACACCGCCGATGTACCACAGGGCTTCCTGAGACAGGCCTGCGTACTTATCGCCGGCGAACAGCGGCTGTCCGTCTTTCCAGATTGACTGGTGACAGTGCATACCGGTGCCGTTGTCGCCTTGGACAGGCTTCGGCATGAAGGTCGCCGACTTGCCGTAAGAAGCGGCGACGTTGTGCACGACGTACTTGTACAGTTGCAGCTTGTCCGCAACCCGGGTCAGATGGTCAAAGGTCATCCCCAGTTCATGCTGGGATGGCGCAACTTCATGGTGGTGCTTGTCCATGTCGACGCCCATAGCAATCAGGGTGGAGGTCATTTCGGCACGGATATCACCAGACTGGTCGATCGGGTTGACCGGGAAGTAACCGCCCTTGATCCCAGGACGGTGGCCCATGTTGCCGCCCTCCATTTCATCGCCGGAGGCGTAAGGGCCCTCTTCGGAATAAAACTCAAAGAAAGACCGGTTCATTTCGACCGAGAAACGAACATCGTCGAACATGAAGAATTCAGCCTCAGGGCCGAAGAAAACGTCTGTACCGACACCGCTGTCTTTGACGAACTGCTCGGCTTTCTTGGCCGTGCCACGTGGATCGCGGGAGTAGAACTCACCAGTGATCGGGTCCTTCACGTCACAGAAGATGATCAGCTGTGGCTGAGCGGTGAAGGGGTCCATAACCGCTGTTTCCATATCTGGAACCAGTAGCATGTCAGACTCGTTGATGGCCTTCCAGCCTGCAATCGATGAGCCGTCGAACAAAATACCTTCATTAAAGGCGTCTTCGTCCATGGCGTGGGCGCACATGGCGAGATGCTGCAGCTTTCCGCGGGGATCGGTGAAGCGGACGTCGATGTACTCGACATCGTTTTCTTCGATCATTTTTCTGATATCAGCATAGGAGGTCATGCCCTATCCTTTCTTGGTCGTACTGGTTCACTTTGTGGATCATGTTCAGGAATGCGGGTGCGGGGCCTGAACGACCCCTTTGGCTGGCGTCGGTGGGTGGCGCCTATGGCCTTTGTCAGACCGCTTCGTCACCCCGTTCGCCGGTTCGTATGCGCACCACGTCGATGACGTCAGTCACCCAGATTTTGCCGTCACCGATACGACCGGTTTTGGCACTGTCTTCGATGGCTTGCAGGGCGTCGTCAAGTTGGGCATCTGCAACGATCAGGTCGATTTTGACCTTTGGCAGAAAATCAACGACATATTCCGCGCCGCGATAGAGTTCTGTGTGGCCTTTTTGGCGCCCGAAGCCTTTGGCCTCGGTCACGGTGATCCCGGCTACGCCGATCGCATGGAGTGCTTCTTTGACGTCGTCGAGCTTGAAAGGTTTGATGACAGCTTCGATCTTTTTCATGGGTTGTTGGCCTTGGAACAAACTGGTGCCCGTACGGGACCGCAAGCAGCGGCCGACGCAAAGGTTAGAATGGTGGCTTTACCGCTACCAAACCCGTCCTGAGAAGGCTTTGCTGCGAAAAAGGGCATTTTTGGCCGGTTGCGTCCGCTCAATACCCAAATAATGATGAAAAAACCGCCTAAATTATAGGCAGAAGCGTAAAAATCAGACACAGGTGTGTTTTAGAGACAATTCGAATCGCTAGATCACCACCGATTTCCGCATGGGAGCCCCCGGAAGACACCTGGCCCCGGTTCGCTTGACCCCTCTGCCGGTCTGGCGTATCGAAGCGGTCTTGATGGCGACTGTAGCTCAGCTGGTTAGAGCACCGGTTTGTGGTACCGGGGGTCGTGGGTTCGAGCCCCATCAGTCGCCCCACTTTTCCGGGAGAAACCCGGCCCGTGACGCAAGAGTCCAACCGAAATTTTACCCGAGATTCGCACCTGGTCTCGCCCGCAGACGGCGGCTCGGCACCGACAACTGCGATGCCGCCTCCCTTCGCACTGACGGCGAAACGTCGGGACATGCTTGCTTTCATCACCCGTTACGAGCTCTTCAAGCTCATTGCTGATCGACCCGGTGTGATCATTGAACTGGGCGTGCAGCATGGTCAGGGTTTGATGTCGTTTGCCCACATTGTCTCTAACGTGGAGCCGAACCACGTGGCCCGTCGGATCTATGGTTTTGATACCTTCGAAGGTTTTCCGGCTGTTGATGGCGTCGATAAGGCTTCTGGAGGGCGCAACGCTCGACCGGGACGTCTCAAGAGCAATCTGGCTCGGCTGAAGCAGGCAATCAAGGATCATGATCAAGATCGCTTCTTGGGGCAGGTTCCACGCGTTGAACTGGTCGCTGGGGACGTCGAGCAGACGCTGCCGGCCTTCATTCAGGCTAACCCGCAGTTACTGGTTGCCTTGGTTTACGTCGACCTGTGCTTGTATCGGCCCACAACGGCTGCATTGCAGGCGCTGTGGCCGTTGATGCCCAAGGGATCGGTGATGGCATTTGACCAACTGGCGTTCCCGGAGTTTCCGGGTGAGACTCGGGCTGTGCTCGAAGTGATCGGCGCGGACGCTCTCGATCTCCGCCGTTTCAATTTTGAGAGTCAGGTCTCCTACTTGGTCCGCTAACGTCTACCCGCCGATTGAAGGCCATCTAATGAAGGCTGCCTGTACCCCTGAGCTCTCGAGGGCTTCCGAGTGATCGAATTGGCCTCGCGGTGGCGTGCGCGTTCCTCGGGCGCTTCGCACCCGTCGTAACGCCCCCGCGAACCAGATCGGCGACCCTGTCGCCGGTCGGGCTCTGCCCTCCAATCTCAAAGGGTCCATGATTTTGAAGTGCTCAGCGGCTGTTGCACGAAAGGTCGCCTGATAGGCGGGGTTCAGCCTGTCTGAACCCCTGCCACGTGGCGAACGCGGGGTTTGAGGCTGGCAGGGTTGGTGCGCAGCACCACGGCCGTAGGCCGCGCGTCAGCGACCTTGCAGCCTCGAGGGGCGGAGCCCCTTTGTTCCCTTGCGTGATGAGTGTCTTTGCGTGAGTGGATAGGCCAAGGTTTGACGCGAGTGTTGGGCGGTCGAAAGTTGTGCGTGGGAGGGCTGAGGGGCGCGAAGCGCCCTCAGCCCGAGCGCGCCACGAACATGCTCAGAGGGCTAACCCAACTGGTCTCGGAGGTAACGGCTGGTGTGACCGTTTGTTGTTTGGGCGACGTCTTCGGGTGTACCTTCAGCCATCACGCGACCCCCGCCTGATCCACCTTCCGGGCCGATGTCGATGATCCAGTCCGCGGTTTTGATCACTTCCAAGTTGTGTTCAATCACGATGACAGTGTTGCCTTGGTCAGTTAGACGGTGCAGCACTTCGAGGAGCTTGGCGACGTCGTGAAAATGCAGGCCTGTTGTGGGTTCATCTAGAATATAGACTGTCTTCCCAGTGGATCGTTTTGATAGCTCCTTCGATAGCTTTACCCGCTGTGCCTCACCACCGGATAGGGTCGTCGCGGATTGGCCGACCTTGATATACGTTAGGCCGACTTCGGCCAGCATTTCCATCTTTGTGCGGATCGACGGCACGGCTTTGAAAAAGTCAACGGCGTCTTCAACGGTCATGTCGAGTATGTCTGCAATCGATTTGTCTTTAAAGCGCACCTCCAGCGTCTCGCGGTTGTAGCGGCGGCCTTTACAGACATCGCACTGAACGTAGATGTCGGGCAGGAAGTGCATTTCTATTTTGATCAGGCCGTCGCCCTGGCATGCCTCGCATCGCCCTCCTTTAACGTTAAAGGAAAAGCGTCCGGGCTTGTACCCACGAGCCTTTGATTCTGGCAGTCCAGCAAACCAATCACGGATCGGGCCAAAGGCACCGGTGTATGTTGCCGGGTTAGAGCGCGGCGTCCGACCGATGGGGGATTGGTCGATGACGATGATCTTGTCTACTTGGTCCATACCGAGGATGGCATCGTGGGCCCCAGGCGTATCGCGGGAGCCGTGCAGATGTCGGGCTAGCGCCTTATGCAGGGTCTCCAGCGTCAGAGTTGACTTGCCTGAACCCGACACGCCGGTCACGCACGTCAGGATACCCATCGGAAACTCGACGGTCAGATTGTCCAGGTTGTTCGCCCTGGCGCCTTCGATCCGGAGTGTCCGGCCCGCTTTTCGCGGCCGACGTTGGGCTGGCACAGGGATTTTTCTAACCCCGCTTAGATACTGACCCGTGATGGAGGCCTTAACTTTTTCAACCTTGGCCGGGGTGCCTTCAGCCACCACGGTCCCGCCGTGGACGCCCGCACCTGGCCCCATGTCGACCAGATAATCAGCAGCGCGGATTGCATCTTCGTCGTGCTCGACCACCAAGACCGTATTTCCCAGATCGCGCAGGCGGGTCAGCGTTTCCAGCAGGCGGTCGTTGTCACGCTGGTGCAGGCCGATCGATGGCTCGTCGAGTACGTAAAGTACCCCCGTCAACCCCGAGCCGATCTGGGAAGCCAGGCGAATGCGCTGGCTCTCACCGCCCGAGAGGGTCGCGGACCCCCTTGATAAAGTCAGATAGGAAAGTCCGACGTTGTTCAAAAAACCAAGCCGCTCTTGGATCTCCTTCAGGATCCGTTCGGCAATCTCGCCTTGCTTGGTGCTCAAAAGATCAGGAAGAGCACGGAACCAGGCATCGGCCTCGCCAATCGACATCTCGCTGACCCGGCCGATGTGAAGATCGTCGATTTTAACCACCAGCGCCTCTTCCTTGAGCCGGTAGCCCCCGCAACTGTCACAGGCTCGGCGATTCTGATACTTACCCAGTTCCTCTCGCACCCACTCGCTGTCGGTCTCTCGGTAGCGACGGTCCATGTTGTTGATCAGTCCCTCGAAAGGGCGGGTCGTGCGGTAGGCACGGGTACCATCGTCGTAGATCATGGTCACGGTCTCATCGCCTGAGCCGTAAAGCAGGATCTTCCGGTCACTGTCCTTCAACTCATCGAAGGGCGTGTCCAGGTCAAAGCCAAAGTGTGCACTAATCGCGTCCAGCGTTTGCATGTAGTACTTGGATGAGCTGTTGGCCCAGGGGGCAAGCGCGCCTTCACGGAGGCTCAGCCCTTGGACCGGCACTACCAGGTCCGGGTCAAAGAACAACTGATGCCCCAATCCATCACAGGACGGACACGCGCCGAACGGGTTGTTGAACGAAAACAGCCGCGGCTCAATCTCGTCGATCGTAAAGCCACTGACCGGGCAAGCAAATTTAGCCGAGAAGGTCGTCCGCTCGGCAGTTTTGGCATCTTCGATTATGGCCAGACCATCGGCCAACTCCAATGCGGTCTCGAAGCTGTCTGCGAGCCGTTGCTCCATCCCTTCTTTAAGAACCACCCGGTCGACCACGACCTCGATCGTGTGCTTGAATTTCTTGTCCAGCGCCGGTGCTTCTTCGATCAAGTACATGACCTCATCGATCTTGACCCGCTGAAAGCCCCGCTTTTGCAACTCAGCCAGTTCTTTCCGGTATTCACCCTTTCGGCCTCGAACGATCGGCGCGAGCAGGTAAAGTCGCGCGCCTTCACCCTTTTCGATGGTGCGGTCGACCATCTGGCTGATCGTCTGGCTCTCGATTGGTAGGCCCGTTGCAGGGGAGTAGGGGATGCCGACCCGAGCGTAGAGCAGACGCAGATAATCGTAGATCTCCGTCACTGTGCCGACAGTCGAACGCGGGTTCTTGGACGTTGTCTTCTGTTCTATCGAAATCGCGGGTGACAGCCCTTCGATGCTATCCACGTCGGGCTTTTCCATCATTTCAAGGAACTGCCTAGCGTAGGCCGAAAGGCTTTCGACATACCGTCGCTGCCCCTCTGCATAAATAGTATCAAACGCCAGCGACGACTTACCTGAACCGGACAGGCCGGTAATCACCACGAGTTGGTTGCGCGGCAGGTCAATGTCGACGCCGCGTAGGTTATGTTCGCGGGCGCCGCGCACGGAGATATAGGGGCTTTCGTTTGCGGCGAAGCCAGTCTTCTTCGAAGGCATAAGGTGGCCGATCGGGTTCAGGAACTGTTGAATTGACCCAAAAGATTAAGGCTTTTCCCCCGCAGCACCAGACCGGTCCGGCGCATTTCTCGGATTAATCGCCCGCTGCGGCGCTTCAATGCCCGATTGGTAACGCTTCAGGGGGAACACCGCGTCAATATGGCAACCCTATCGCCCCGCCCTCGGGGGCAGGTACAAGGCAAACTAAAACGCCGCAGAGTCCGTCAGCTCATGCCCCTAATAATGACCAGACAACACGGTTCAGAGGGGCCAGAGCAGCATAAAATCAAAGAGGGGACTTAGACAGGGTATCGGATCTTGAGCGCCTTCAGAACCACCTCTGGGACAAAGTCGGTGACGTCCCCCCCCAAGGACGCGATTTCCTTGACCAGTGACGACGCGATGAACTGATGGTTTTCCGCCGCCGTCAAGAACACCGTATCAACCTTAGGGTTCATATGCTTGTTCATTGTGGCGAGCTGAAATTCGTATTCAAAGTCTGACACTGCGCGCAGGCCCCGAATGATCAGCGAGGCGCCGACTTGATCAGCAAAGTGCATCAGGAGCGAACCAAAGGCGCGCACTTCAACCTCGCAGTCTCCAAAGTCGTGGGTATCAACTAAGTCACGGATCAATTGCACGCGTTCGGGCGGGGTAAACGCTGGGTTCTTGCCCGGGCTGTTGGCCACTGCAACAATGAGATGATCAACCACGCCGGCAGCTCGCATCATAATGTCGAGGTGCCCGTTGGTTACGGGATCAAAGGTGCCGGGGTACAGACCTGTGCGCCGCATGCCGCTGTTTTCCTCTTCTAGTCCTCAGTCGGTGCCGGCCCTTCGCCAGCTGTTGGTGGGGCGTCCCCCCCGTCTTGGGTGTTATCGCCCTCATCCGAGGCATCTAACTCATCTGTTTCATCGGAGCCTGGGTCGTCCAGCCGCGCGACAGATACGATTTGCTCGCCCTCCGCAACCCGGAAAACGAAAACGCCGCGCGTGGTTCGTCCCGCAATCCTGATTTCATCGACCGAGGTCCGGATCAACGTACCGCCATCGGTCACCAGCATCAGTTGGTCCCCGTCCTGAACCGCAAAACTGGCGGCCAGTTGCGCGCTCGCCCCGCCCGCGCGGCTGACGTCGATTGCGGCAACGCCCTGATTGCCACGGCCCATCGCGCGGAATTCGTAGGCACTGGTCCGCTTACCCAGCCCGTCTTTGCTCAGCGTCAGGATGAACTGCTCGGCTGCAGCCAGCTGCGCCAGTCGTTCTTCAGAGAGCAGCCCGCCGCCACCGACATCGGTGCCGCTGGCGCCTTCTTCTTCCGCCCTGCGCATGGCGTTGGCGTGGCGCACGTAGGCGTCTCGTTCTTCAGCCGTTGCGTCCACGTGGTTCAGGATCGCCATGGAAATCACCCGATCTCCACTCTCCAGCCGCATACCGCGCACGCCGGTGGAGTCCCGCCCCGCGAAGACGCGCACGTCCGTAACCGGGAAACGGATGCTCTTGCCGCGCTGCCCCGCAAGGAGAACGTCTTGATGCTCAGTGCAGATGGCGACATTGACGAGGCTGTCGCCGTCGTCGAGTTTCATGGCAATCTTGCCGTTGGATTTGACGGAAACAAAATCGCTAAGCCGGTTGCGCCGGACCCCGCCGCTGGCGGTGGAGAACATGACGAACTGGTCTTCGGCCTGATCCTCGTTCTCGGGCAAGGGCAGGAATGCGGTGATAGTTTCACCGGGTTCAAGCGGAAGAATATTGACCATAGCCTTCCCGCGAGCCTGTGGGGTGCCCTCGGGCAGGCGATAGACCTTGAGCTTGTAGACCATGCCACGTGACGAGAAGAACAGCACCGGCGTGTGGGTGTTACAAACCATGACTTGGGCGACGAAATCCTCGTCTCGTGTCGACATGCCTGAGCGACCCTTGCCACCGCGCCGCTGAGCGCGATAGGTATCCAGCGCCACGCGCTTGACATAGCCCCCGTGGGAAACGGTTACCACCATCTCTTCACGCGGGATCAGATCCTCGATGTCGTAGTCGGCTTCGTGTTCCTCGATCGAAGTCCTGCGTTCGTCGCCAAACTCCTCGGCAACAGCCAGCATTTCTTCGCGCACCAGTCTCATGCGCATATCGCGGTTGGACAGGATTTCGAGATATTCTTTGATCTTGCCTGCGAGTTCTTCGAGCTCTTTAGCGATCTTGTCGCGTTCTAGACCGGTCAGGCGCGAGAGTTGCAGTGCAAGGATGCCACGCGCCTGCTCTTCAGACAGGCGGTAGGTTCCGCTGCCACTCACCCCACGGCCCGGTTCGTCCAGAAGCTCAATCAGCGGTCGAATGTCTTCGGCAGGCCATGGTCGTTCCATGAGCTGAGCCCGCGCCTGGGCCGGATCGACAGCCCTGCGGATCAGGTTAATGACGTCGTCGATATTGGCCACCGCAACTGCGAGACCGACAAGCACGTGAGCCCTCTCACGTGCCTTACCCAACTCAAAGGCCATTCGCCGGGTAACGACTTCTTCGCGGAAATCGACAAAGGCGGAAATGATCTGCTTCAGGTTCAGCATCTCAGGCCGACCGCCGTTGATCGCGAGAATGTTGCAGCCAAAGGAGGACTGCAGCGGCGTGTGCCGGTAAAGCTGGTTCAGCACCACGTCGGCTTGATGGTCACGCTTAACCTCGATCACCACACGCATGCCGTGGCGGTCAGATTCATCATTGGAGCTGGCAACGCCTTCAACGACTTTATCCTTGGCGAGCTGGACGATGCGTTCGACCAAGCGTGCCTTGTTCACCTGATACGGTAGCTCAGTGACCACGATGGTCTCGCGGTCCTTGCGGTTTTCCTCAATATGGGTTTTGGCCCGGATCACCACTGAACCGCGTCCCGTATGGTAGGCGTCATGGATGCCGCGGCGGCCCAGGATCATGGCGCCGGTCGGAAAGTCAGGACCGGGGATGTGCGCCATTAAGTCGTCGATGGTCAGCCCGGGATTGTCGATGTAGGCGGCACAGGCGTTGATGACTTCGTTCAGGTTGTGCGGCGGAATATTGGTTGCCATGCCCACGGCAATGCCACCCGCACCATTGACCAACAAGTTGGGATAAGGCGCAGGCAGAACCTGCGGTTCCTGGCGGCTTTCGTCGTAGTTCGGTTGGAAGTCGACCGTATTCTTGTCGATGTCGTCCAGCAGGCCTGAGCCAAGCTTGGACAGCCGTGCTTCGGTATAGCGATAGGCGGCGGGCGGATCACCGTCCATAGAGCCGAAGTTACCCTGGCCGTCGATCAGCATGGCGCGCAAAGAGAACGGCTGCGCCATCCTTACCATGGCGTCGTAGATCGCGCCGTCACCGTGAGGGTGGTAGCCACCCATAACTTCACCAACGAGGTTGGCCGATTTTCGGTAGGCGCGGTTCCATTCATACCCGCCGGTCTTGGCGGTGTATAGGATGCGGCGGTGAACGGGTTTTAAGCCATCGCGGACATCGGGCAGGGCCCGTGAGACGATGACCGACATGGCATAGTCCAGATAGGACTTGCGCATTTCTGAGACCAGCGAGACGGGCGCAATATCATCAGGCAGCGCGTCGAGGGCTGCGCCATCGCCATCACCCCCATCGTCGCGGTCCCCATCACCATCGAAGCCAGCTTCGGTTTCGGGGGGAAGATCATCTTCACTGTCGGACACACTTTACTCCGGGGCAGGAATCCGTCCGTTTTTGGGGTCCGGATCGCAGGGCTGTCGGACAGCGGACAAGCCGCTGCAGACAGCCCGAAAAAGGCTCGGTGCAACTTAGAAAATTATGCGTCTACTGGCAAGGAAAACCGCGATAAATCAAGCCGTTTAGCGCTGGTTTTTAGACCCCCGTTCGGATCAGAACGGGATATCGTCGTCGAAGTCTCCACCGCCGCCGGAACTGCCGCTGCCAAAGCTGCTGCTACCTCCTGACGAGCCACTGCCAAAGCTGTCGCCGGTCAATAGCCGGTAGCTATTGGCATCACGCGCCTCCAGA
>NZET01000027.1 GCA_002690455.1 Kiloniella sp. | reverse complement strand
CGAAGGCGGCGGTCTGCGCGCGGCGCGGCCGTCGCTGGGTCCAACGCTGCGCCCACTGGACCACTGCCAATTGGCGTCATCAACTGCCGCACGGGCTCCAGGTCATGGCGTCCTCTACCAGACCTGAGGGCTCTCGGTTTGCGATTCGCCGCTTCCCGTTGAAGATCCTCTCTGGACTGTGCAAACATGCCATCGAGATCATCCAGGGAGGATTCTTGACGAATTTTCTCCTCGCGCTCCCTCGCAGCTTTGGCATCACGTATAGCCTGCTGCTCCTTCTCTGAGAGCTCGGCGAATGCCCTTTTCTGGGCTTTCTTGGCGGCTTGCTTCTCCGCCCTAGCACGGAGCCGCTCCTGGTGTTGCTCCTCCGACTCTCCGGGAAAGGCAGCCTTCGGGTCCAGGCTGACCTTCGGATCCTTCTCGGATTCGGCAGGCGGGGGCTCGTTGGGATCATTCTCCTCATCCGAGGGCTCGTAGTCAACGAGGGTATCGACGTTTTGCGTTTCCTTGTCAGTCATCTTGACTTCCAGGCAATAATCTGTAAGTATAAACGCAAGAAAGTAGCAAACGCAAAAGCTTTCAAAACGGCACGGGACGTTCAGAATGCACAACGGAGTGCAATCGTCAGGTGCGTGCGTGCTAACGCGTAGGAAGCGTATGCTGTCTTGCACAGGCATAAAACGCTTCTTACTCGCGAGATTGGCAAGGAGTGCAAAGGAATCAACGTTGACTCCTTGTGCAATCCTTTCTCACGTTGGCGAGGGGAGGCAATCGAATCGACGACTGTCCCTCGTGCAACGTCTGCTCTCAATTCGTGCACTCCTCAGCACACCTCAACGGAGATGTGTGAAGGAGGCTCGACGAGCGGGCCACGTCCGTCCCGCACGATCTGTGAAGATACGTGCAGGGATTCGACGTCCCTTTCGACTTCGCGACCTCGCCCTTTACGGGGAAAGGTCTTCCCTGACGTGGAGGGTGTCACCCAATCAAGGATGATCCTCACGGAGGGATTCGCGAGTTCTTTCACCGAACACGCACTCACACGGAGTGGTTTCGATTACTCGAACTCTTCTCGGCGACGAGGGTCTCACCCAATTAAGGATGAGTCTCGAAAACACGAGATATTTCTTGCAGCGACAAACTCTCCCAACGAGGGGGGAGTCTGGGCTGCTCGAGTGGTTCTCGCAGCGAGGATCTCACCCAATTAAGGATGAGTCTCGGCTGCTTGAGCCTGCTCTTGCAGTGAGGGTCTCGTCCAATTAAGGACGAGTCTCGACTGCTCGAGCTCTTTCTTGTCTGACAAGGATCTCACCCAATTAAGGATGAGTCTTGTCAAAGAAAGCGAAGTGAAAAGAAAGAAGAATGGGGGGGGATTCCAATCGGGCTGCAGCCACCACAGAGTGGTGATCCGAAAGGAAGGGGATCTTTAAAGATGTGGGAAATCCACCCCCTTGCAGGGATGTGGCACGGTTGCCAAACAGTGCGCACGGGTGGTTGAGAAAGATATGGAAAAAGGTGTTGTGATTGACACAGACACCCGTAGTTATCATATTATAGGTAGAGATAGTCTAGCCTATCCACAGACATTACAGGGACCGGACATCAGGTATGAGCTCACATGGCTGATAGTTCGCGCTACCAGGGTCAGCTTACCACCTATTGCTAGGTGGGCCCCATGCGCCTCTATACCTGTGCCTAGCTAGTCCTTCGAGGGACCGCATCCCCGCCCTGGCGCCCGCTACCCGCAATAGCGGTTGTAGCGGCGCTTCGGGGTCAGGCGCCATCGGCGCGCGCGCGGGCCAGGCGCGGCGCTATGGCCCTAACTTCGGGTGTTACCCGCACGAGTACCCTGCTTCTGACATGCCCCCCGCACAGTAAGCTTTGCTTCGAGGCATCGCTTGCTGGGCGCATAATCAGGTTCTTGTGGAGCAGCAGGTGGAGAGGCGCGTCTACCCTCCATACTGTGCCTAAGGCTCAATTAAATGAGAGGGTCCTTAAGGCAAGGTCTCCGCCTTTCGGCGCGCCTGAGGTTCTTTGCCCCCAGTAACTCTACAGTGCCTCGTGTGANCTTNNTTTCTGCACGAGGNTACACTGCTGTCTTGTGNGACGCACACGTACCATCGGTGAAGCCCTACGCAGTTCTAGCTGCGCGCANCGNTGTGCACGGGAGGTTTTATTCCGGCATCACGGATTAAAACTTACGACACTTACCAGGTACGGATTGGTTGGCCTTTCGCGAGGCAGACAACCGAACTACTCGGCTTCGTGGCCGGCTCACTTTGCGTGAGACTTGGAATGCACCTCTAGTGCGATAAAAGATGTGTGATAGGCCACAGGCTATTCCCGTGGCCCTATGATACGTCACGAGCTATTCTCGTAACGCCCAAANTTACTCTATCTATAATTCTATGTCTATGTNATAACTACTGCTTCCTTGGGTGTCCGTCGGATGGACTCNGNGTCCATGCCGAGNTTCGTCTTCTTCAACNAGCTCTGTTGCTGTCCGTCGNGTTCCATTGCTAGCCTACGCTTNCGCGATAGGAGGGCAATACACTTNGNACATTCGCACACAGGCTGTTGGGAGAACATGAAGAGGGGAGGNGTNNNTCCTTCCTCTGNTTGCACNTTCCCNTCATCCTCTACTGCCTTAGTAGTGGCGTGAGGAATNCTTAGCTCTTGAGCTAAGGAGATCGTATTCTCACTGAGCCGTCCTTCCGCATCTANCTGTACGTTGCGTATNAGAATGCAGTNGGAATATTCGTTATCGAATAATGGCCCTTCCCATACCCTNAGNGTTGGGTTATTAGGAAATGGGGGCTTGAGCGTTGCTTTGCCACGATGCTTGCCTGAACGTATAAACCACGTTCGNCGNAACCTCGTTTGCCTTAAGCGCTCTCCCCTGGCCAAGGGGCTCTGNTCNGTGTAGTTNTCTAGCGCAGGAGTATAGGCACTGAAATAATTCAGTTTNATCTGCCTGGGCAATACNTCCCTGACTTCTGCTAGATACCATTCCTGNCTACNATGATCACCTTTACANATGATCANTTCTTGTTCACGTAGCGGAATAGATTTGTCGTGCTTTGCCGGCTCATTTGGCTCCGAGGAGACCANAGGATCGTAATCCTCTATAATGAGCGCGCTGTGCTTCTCTGGCACGAGCATGCTGGCGTCACGAGCAAGGGTCACTGTTCGTTCGTTNCCCTGTTGCGTTTTGTACGTGTACTTTATTTCGTACTGCCTGTTTCTAAGCTTNCGTACAATCTTNGCAGGTCCGTGGTAGTGAAACAGGTGCTTTTTCTTTCTGCCATGGGTCAACACGTCGTTTTGNGACGGTGGCCGGTAGAAATAAACACTGTCTCCCACCTTGAGTAGGCTTTCATCTATCGCCTTCCCTGCCTGGTTGAGCTTTTGTGCTGTCTTCCGTCTATGCCACTGGGAATGCGCTTGAGCTATGCTCGCTAGACGGGTAGCAAGCTCTAAAGTCTTCAAGTGCACGCTCTTTTCCCAATTGGCACTGATCTGCACTGGCAGACCCTCCTCAGACGTNAGGGCTCAGCTTNGGCAGCGACATCCGGGCTTCCGTAACTGTTCGTGCCGGCAGCCCGTGCCCTACTTCGAACGGCGTCGCCTCGATCTGGGANTTNTANGTACAGTTATGCGCGAATGCTATACATTGCAGGTATTGCTTGATGTTTTTATACTCTACATCGGAGCAAACTCGCAGCATGTGACCTAAGGTGGCCATGAATCGCTCTGCAACAGCGTTCGCGCGAGGGTTATAACCTCCGGTACTGATCTGTTCTATACCAAGGTAGGTGTTCATGGCGGCGACCACGCCTCCAACGAACTCACCTGCTTCGTCGCTGCGAAACGTCATGGGAACTCCCTTTTGGAAGATAAGCCCAGTAAGTAACGCACGCGCTACCGTATCTTGCTTACGATCCTGCAGGAACCACAGCAGTACTTCTCTCGTGCATAGATCTATGGCGACCAGTATTTCACCTTTGGCGTGACCATAAAAATCTATACCGTACTGTTGCCGCGGTAGAGGCAGACCTTGGTTTCCTGCCTCCTTAAACTCCTGTTGGAGTTGCTGCCTTCGTACCTTTGCCCTTTGGCAATCTGGGCAGCTGGTACATATATCGACCACCTGTTCCTTCATGTTAGGCCAGTAATAGCGCTGCTCTAGTGCGTCCATCACTCTTCTACTGCCTACATGCAACAAGACCTGGTGCTCCTGTTTGACTAAGCGTTCGCGCTGTGCCTTAGGCACCAGTATGCGCAAGCGCCCGTCAGGCTCTTTTATGTGCAGCAGACCTTTAGGGAGGCCTGGTGACTCACTGAGCACGGTGCTGGTGATCGGCGCGTCGCGCGCGTCCTGTGTCCCGATCCATTTAAGGAGGGGATCGGGTCTAGGAGAATTCGAGAAGGATAGAGGATCCAGCATTGAAGAATGCTTGAATCGCTGGCATACTGATGCCTCCTCCTCTTTCGTAGGCTCTTTCTTGCCTGCCTCGTCTGCTGTTCCACATCGCTTCTTCTGCGACCTTGTGAACGCGAACGTCTTGACAGGATTGTCTATGGACTCCATGGCCATGAGGTCCAAGCCGTTTGGATGGTCCTTGTCTGCTTCAGACTGCTCCAGCTTGATTCCAGGCCAGGAAATGAGCCATACGAGATTGACGGAGCTGACAATGATTTTGGCCATTCCTTGTCTCTTCTCTCTGACAAGTTCATCGATCTTTCCGTCTTTGTCTCTCTCGATTTCATTGAGAAGGTCCGTTGGGACTAACGCAGCAAAGGGTTGATCCTTACGGATGTAGTCGGCGACTTGGTGCGTGACCTTGTCTGCGAATGGCGTTACAATCAGGAATTCGGGATTCCCTGCCGACCCCCTTATAGTGCTAATTGGATTGGTGGGCTTCCTCCACCTCTGCACTATACGCGCCGCTATAGTGGTGTCTTTCTCAGCGTTTACTCGTATACTCCGGAGATCTCTAATCTCTGACGGAAGGTTGTCTAAGAGTATTTTTAGCAATGCTGGAAGTTGCAATCTATGTAAGAGGTCTCCCCTCGGGAGCCTGCTAAGGGGATCTGCAAGCCCGTGTGGCGGCCCCAGATGCTCCCCAGCTTTATATAAAGTCTGCACGGTCGCAATGAGATCAGACGTCTCGTGTATCTTCCACGTAGACAGTCTGCCTTTGTTGCTGAGGCTTCCTACGTAGGTCGAAGGGGCATGGTCTGTGTAGACCGTCGTCCCTGCCTCGATCTCTTGCGTTTCTATGAGGTTGCGAAAGTGCTCTAGGCACAGCAGCCGACCTAACGCTTCTCGGTAGAAGACAGGCAATTGCCTTTCGTAATCGGTCCAGGCTTTACTGACCCAAGCAACTACTCTCTTTGGTTCTTTAGAGTGGAGGCGGTACCTTCCTTCGTCCTCGACACCGCTTGGAGGGTCTCCCGCGTATTGATATACACAGCATCCCCATCCTTCGTTGCAGGCGTCAACCTCAATGAACAGCCTCTTACTACTGTCCTTATTCCANAGGAATCTAGATCCGTCTAGCATCATNGTCTTGATGCGATGGAATGCAACGTCATAATCGGTTCCCTCTANCCACGGCTTGGGAAAGGGTTCTTTCTCCCTAGTCAAGCGATGGAGGGGCTGAGCTATNATGCCGTAGTGTTGGCAGTACTGNCTCATCTGCTGCGTGCAACCCAGGAACGCCTTCAATTCNGTGACGGTCGTGGGTATTGCGCAATTCCTGATAGGAAGCAGATTCTCGTCCTTAGGTCGGGTGTGCTCGCTATTGATGGTGTAGTTATGGAATGAAATTTCTTCCACGCCAAACTTCACCTTCGANGCTTTGACCTGTATACCCGCCTTAGCCAGGCACACTACTAGAGCCTTGTATAGCTCGAAAAGCTCTTCTAACGTATTCGCTCCGCATGCCAGGTCATCAGCATAGGATGCGAAGCGATGCCTTATNTTTGNAGGCAANTGCTCATCCATGGCCAGGTGGTANGCAGTNTGCTGTACCGTNGACGCAGGCCTGGTNCCCATGGTGAGCCTGTCCCAAGCGAATACTCCTTCGTGAGTTTGAAAGGCAGTAAGTCGCCGGGACTCTTCATCTAGCGGTATGCTCCAAAACGCGTTAGCCGCGTCCGCTTGCAAGTAATACTTGAAGTGGTGGAGTTTCTTAATTTCGTCGGTCGCTAATGGCAATGTGCTGGCTGCCGGTTTGAGCGCAGCGTTTATGAGCGCGTTCATCGTAACCCTGTACGAAGTCGGGTCTGCTGTTTTAGGCGCTCCCGGATCACGTTTCGGAACGATCACCAGTCGCGACAGACACCGCGGGTTGTTGCATCTCGATACCACCGGGGTGGTCCTGACGAAATGCTCCAACACTCTGCGCGTGGCGGGCTTACCATGATAATACGTCGCTCTGACCGACGGTAACGCCTTGGGATTATCTCCCTTATACTCATCCTGCAGCTCGAATTTGTAAGGTTTGTCGAGAAACTGCGTCAGTATCTTAGGCATGCCGTTTTTTGTAGGGAAAACGCTATCTTCACCTACGTAGTTCCGGCTGAACTCTAAAACTCTTTTTCTGAGAAGCTCGTTCACGGCTTTTCCGAAAGCAATGGCTTCCAGAGACCATTTCGAGACTCTCTTACCGTCGACGGTAGTCATGTCCAACTCTGACGTACCGTCTCCGCTAATTTTTTGTTGCTGGACTATCTGTTGCAACTGTACTTCCGTCATGTACATGCGATAGTCTGCTGGGCTAAAGCCCTTTTCCTCCTTATTTATTACTGCCCAGGAGGGGAAATAGTCTCTATGTTGGTCTATTTCCTTATGGGCAGCCAATTGTCAGATAGCGCTGTTGTCGACTCCCTGACTGATGTGTTGGGGAGTCGGAGAACAGCATGTGTTCAACAGTAGCTGCTGATCGGCGGCGTACTGCAAGGTATCGTAACCCTTTTCTTGAATTGACAGCGCCTGCAAATCATCTTGCAAGCACAGGTAATCCTCGAGGGTAAGGGAGTCTACGACCCGTGGTGGGCATTCGCACTTCCCAGCCTCGCCATCCTCATGGCTCGTCACATTCGAAAGAAAAGCTTTGGTCAGGCTGTTAAGATGGCGCCTTTGGGCCTTAGCCACGGCGTTCCATCTATTCCTGAAGGTCTTGGCCTCCTTGACTACGGCACGTTTCTTGTCGTGGGGCGAGGAGAACTTAGATCCGGCCTTTGTGCCTTTTCTGGCTCCTCCTGCCTTCCACCTCGGTGAACGTGAGCTTATGGTGCGTAACGGCATGCACCTGCCGTTTTTCGACTCTACCATGTGCGCATGAAGGTCTACTCCTAATTCGAGCAGTGTACTCATGTCGAACAGGTAGAAACGATTCTCTCTCGAATGCGCTACGTCGGGTTTAGAGGTGTAAGCGTACGCTTTGATTTTGCGCGCTTGTTCACCCTCTAGTCGTAGGTGCATTATGCCTACCTTATTATACCAGCCCGTTTTGGATTCTAAAGTAGAAAACCTTAACGGAGGTAGGCCATATTCTGAGGCATCTTTGACATCATGCAGTTCTTCCTCTTGAATGAGGGGAAAAGAGCCGCACGAATCTAGATAAACCTTGCGAGTCTGCCACGTTGACTGGCCGTCTTTTAGTGGGACCCGCACGGTGGCTTCACCTACAGCGATTCTACCTCTCCCACCAACAGCAGACTTGAGCGCTGTGGCGTTTTGCTGCCAGAGCGGCTTACCTTCGCTCACTCTATGCAGCTCATGGTAGAGGTTGCTGTTAGTCTCTATGCCTACATTTCTGCATGGCATGAGAGTATCCTCCTCGTATCGCGTAAAGAATTGGTCGAGAGGCTCCTCCATCTCCTGAGTATATTCCTCATCAACCATGTGATCAGATTCTTGCGAATTAAATGCGTCAGTGTCTAGAGACACGTCCGCTGACTCCCGCTCTATGCCCCCAGCCATACCGGATATGTCAGTCGTGTGGCGGTACTCGTCTTC
>NZET01000026.1 GCA_002690455.1 Kiloniella sp. | reverse complement strand
CCAGTACCGTTTCTTTGACGACCTCGCGCGCCTCGCCAACGGCGCAGTGGGCACGCTCGCCGGGGCTCGCGACGAAGTCGAGGTTATGTTCCGCCAGCGGCTAGAAGCAGCCATAGCAGAAATGGACGTCGTCCCGCGGGAAGAGTTCGAGGTAGTCCGGGATATGGCCCGTGCAGCGCGCGAGGAAAATGAGCGCTTACTGAAACGCCTCGAAGAACTGGAAAAACATCTCGCGGACCAGTAGCCCTCCGCAAAGCCCCAAATACAGGGAGTTTTCCCGGGTCTTCCCCACTTTATCCCCACGCCTGTGATAAAAACCGCTAGTTCAGCATGAACACTCCACAGAGGCTGTGCGCAAATTATTATGCGTCTAGTATGGACTTCGACTCGGTGATTTGAGATACAGGATCCATCAGTTGCAGCAAGCCAGCCTATTGGGAAACGCGGGTATGGGCGGGCAGCGGCCAGAGCGAAAAAAAAATCGCCACCGCTTTCCACACCTGTTGATAACTGTGCCGATCGGTTTGATCAAAAGGCTGTTGGGGAGCTTATTCGATGGCGTTTTCACGCTTGGACTTCGCGCGCGAAGATATCCTGAATCCGATAGACGCGCTGGAAGACATGCTCTCCGGAGAAAGCGACTGGACCATTGCCCGCCCAAGCGAAGCGGAACTGGTAATCGCCTGTCCGGGACAATGGGCCACCTATCAGTTGCACTGCTTCTGGCAGGAAGACGTTCAGGCGTTGCATACAACCTGCATGCTGGAAATGCGTGCGCCGTTGCGGCTGAACGCGGAAATCAACACTCTATTGGCCGAAGTCAACGCAAAGCTTTGGGTAGGCCACTTTGAGCTTTCAAAGGAAGAATCCTCCCTGATGTTCCGCCACACGCTATTGCTTCGTGGGATTGGCGGCGTCAGTCATGAGCAGATTGAGGATTTGGTCGATGTCGCGGTCGGAGAGTGCGACCGTTTCTACCCGGCCTTCCAGTTTGTGATCTGGGGCGGCCGCGACCCGCAAGACGCGCTAGCCTCATCGCTGTTGGAGACCCAGGGCGAGGCCTGAGCTCACTCCCGGTACGGTTCAAGATCCAACTCCGATTGGTGGCGATGCCTGCGCAATTTATGGCGCGCTCGGGCCTTGGCCGCTTCGCGGCCTTCGGCCCTCCCCCGCGCACCTGCTGTGGTCACGCTCAAAACGCTTCGCTTTGAGCGGGGCTTTCCCTTTGCGCTCAAAACGCTTCGCTTTGAGCGCTGGNCCTTCCCACCGACAGGGTTGCGCCGACTTGCCCCCGACCGCGCTTCGCGCGGCGGGGNCAAGCGTCGCGCAATCCGAAGCTAAAGATCGTCACGGCGGACACCGTCCGTCGTGTCCGTTTGACTGCGCGGGGGAGATTTGTAAGCCGCGAAGCGGCGTCAAATCGAGCCCGCAACCTGGAATAATTGTTTAAACTGAAATCCGACTCAGTCGTCGTCGATAAGGGGCGCCATATCGCTGTCTGGATCCATGTCGTCCGACGGTTGGCGCGTATTTCGCTGCGANACCGGCCGGGAGATATACTCCTGAATGTCGGTCAGTTCGACGAAGCTATCGGCCTGGCGGCGCAACTCGTCCGCAATCATCGGCGGCGACGACTTGATCGTCGAAATCACCGTTACTCGAACTCCCTTCCGCTGAACAGCCTCCACCAGTCGGCGGAAATCACCATCACCAGAGAAAAGCACAATGTGGTCAAGTCGGTCGGCCATCTCCATGACGTCGATCGCCAGTTCAATGTCCATGTTGCCTTTGATCTTGCGGCGCCCAGCGGCGTCGGTGAACTCTTTGGTTGGCTTGGTCACAATGGTGTAACCGTTGTAGTCGAGCCAATCGACCAGTGGACGAATAGGAGAATATTCCTGATCATCGAGCAGGGCGGTGTAGTAGAAGGCACGCACCATCATCGCCTGCTTCTGAAACATGCCAAGCAGCGACTTGTAGTCGATATCAAAGGCTAAGGCCCGTGCTGTTGCGTAGAGGTTGGAGCCATCGATGAAGAGGGCTATTCTTTCCTGCGGGTAGAAGCGCAAGTTACTCATAAAATCCGCCTTGCTTTAAATGTCCCGACGTCACGGTGGCGCAAAAATGCCAGGGCGCAAAAAATGAAGCGACCGCGGTTATAGCTTCCGCAGACGATGGGGCAATTTTTTCGTTTTGCTCGTTCGGGGCAGAGGATGGTACACCCGCCCCAGCTTTGCAACTTTGGTTATCCACAGGCGGTGGCGCATGATCCTGATCGGACTGGGAAGCAACCTTCCTCACCCTGAAATCGGTGATTCTGCCTCCGTTCTGCGAGAAGCACTCGCCGTTTTACCCGCTAAGGGTGTGAGCGTCCAACGGGTTTCACCCTTCATAGCCTCTGAGCCAGTCCCGGTTTCCGACCAACCCTGGTACCAGAACGCCGTCTGCGCAGTCGAGTCGACGCTGTCGGCATCTGATTTGTTGGAGGCTCTGCACGACATCGAGTCCAAATTTGGACGCGTAAGGGGTGTACGAAATGCAGCCCGGATCCTCGACCTTGACCTGTTAGTCTACCACGACCTCCGTGACCCGGTTGGCCCACCGATCCTGCCTCATCCGCGAATGTTTGAGCGTGATTTCGTCATGAAGCCGTTAGCCAGCATCACTGATGCTGACGCGCTGCGCGCGCAGTTTGAAGGCTGAGGTCCCGATCGCCGGAAACCGCCATCAGACGCAGGCTTAAGCCGATCGAACAGCGGACCGTCCACCACAGATCCAACGCGGATCGGCCGGGTCCGCCTTGGCACCGTCCTGCGCCCCGTTGCTCCACCTTACACAACCTGTGCAACGGAAGTGTCCGCTCAGAAGCCTGCGGCCTGACCGTCCTTGCGCGGGTCCGAGCCGGCCGAGAGAAAGCCAGTGTCCTGGTGCAGCCAGATCCCCTGGCCGCCACCGATCGGCTTCTCTGGTATCTCTAGCCGGTGGCCGCGGTCGAGCAGATCCTGGCGGAGTTTGGGTGTGATCCCGGCTTCAAGCTGAACGCCACCTGTCTTCGGCGAGGCATGGACCCGAGGTAAGTCCAGCGCGGCCTGAATATCCAGCCCGAAATCCAGCATCGAGGTCAGCACGTGGACCTGCCCCTGAGGTTGGTAGTCCGCTCCCATGACGCCAAAAGCCATCTGCACGTCTTCNCCCTTGGTCAGCATGGCAGGAATAATGGTGTGCATGGGGCGCTTACCCGGGCCGTAAGCGTTGGGGTGATTCCGATCGTCGATGCGGAAGCTACGGGCGCGGTTCTGGAACCATATGCCAGAGCCGGGCGCCACCAGCCCCGAACCAAAGCTGTCAAAGACCGAGGCGATCAGGCTGACGGCATTACGATCGCGGTCGACCACGGTGAGATAAACCGTGTCGCCACTGGCCGGGTAGTCCGGCGTAGGTACCGGCGAGAGGCTGCGGTCATCGCGGATCCGGGCCGCCTGTCGGTCCATCCTGGCTGGGTCCAGCACGTCGTCAACGCCGCAGGGCATGGTACCCAAGTCGGCGAAGAAGGCCTCCCGATCGGCATAGGCCAGATGCGCAGCTTCGATTTGCTGGTGGTACCGGTCCAAACCGTCCACCGAGCCACAGGTGCCCAGCCGGTCAAGGATTTGCAGCATTTCCAGTGCCACCAAACCCTGACCATTGGGCGGGATTTCCCACAAGCGGTGCCCGCGATAGTCCGTACTGATGGGGTCCACCCAGGTGCTGGCTGTCGCAGCAAAATCCTCGGCACTGTGNAAGCCGCCGCCGGCGCGCAGCTTGGCCAGCATATCCTCCATGACCCGGCCGTCATAAAAGCCCGCCCGTCCCTTCGATGCAATCTCGGCCAGCGTCCGCGCTAGCGCCGGAAAGGCCACCCGCTGGCCGACGCGGGGCAGGGAACCGCCGGGCAACAAAAGTGCTGCAGCATCCGGGTCCCGAGCGAGTAGGTCAGCTTCCAGCCCCCAGTCGCTGCGCACGCGTGCGTGCACGGGGAACCCAGTCTCTGCGTATATCCGCGCAGGCTCAACCACCTGCGCCAGATCCCAACTGCCAAAGCGTTCGAGCAATGCAATCAGCCCGTCCACAGCGCCAGGAATAGTGACTGCATGAGGGTGCTGGCGGTTGACTTTACGGGCCCCCGGGAAAGCCGCGCTGATGTTCTCCAGTGTCGCCGCTGCTGGCGCGCGCCCAGACCCGTTAAGACCATAGACTGGCATTTTTCCGCCCTGTGCATAGAGCGCGAACATATCACCGCCCAGACCCACGGATTGAGGCTCCACCACACACTGAACCAGACAAGCCGTGACCGCCGCATCTACCGCATTCCCACCCTCGGCCAGCACCTGCAGAGCTGCAGAGGTGGCCAGCGGATGAGACGTTGCAACCGCTCCCTTTTCCGCCATAACAGTAGACCGACCGGGAAGCTCAAAACTACGCATCAATGTACTCCTTGCGAGGGGGAAGACCGACCCGGATCGAGCCGACAGGAAACCGAGACTGAGGACGCTCCTATGACCCTGCTTTGGCAGCCCACAGAAGACCAGATTGCTGCAACAAATCTGGCGCGCTTCCAATCATTTATCAACGCGCGTTTTGATCGCGACTGCCGCTCGTTCTGGGACCTTCACGACTTCAGCATCCACGATAATGAGCGTTTCTGGTCCGGCTTCTGGGCCTTCGCTGATATCATCGGTGAGCCTGGTGATGTGGTCGTCGAAGACCCCGATCAAATGCCCGGCGCCCGCTACTTCCCGAAAGGCAGACTCAGCTACGCGGAAAACCTACTGCGCCCGGCTGAGCGCGCGGACAGCGACGACATCGCACTGATTTTTCAGGCTGAGGACCGTAAGGCCGAGCAGGTAACCTGGCGCGACCTCATCGCCCGGGTGGGCCGTATGCAGGCATTGTTGANCGACTGTGGGGTCGGGGAGGGCGACCGGGTCGGCTTCGTGCTGCCCAACTGTCCAACTTCGATTGTGGTTGCTTTGGCGGCCAATGCGCTGGGGGCAGTGATTTCTTCCTGCTCTCCCGATTTCGGCGTGGGTGGCATCCTTGATCGCTTCACCCAGACCCGGCCTAAAGTCCTGATCGTCTGCGATGGCTATTTCTATGGCGGTAAGGCGTTTGACACGCGCGCCAAGTTCGCCGAAGTCCTGACCGCTCTGCCCTCGGTCGAGCGGGCCTTCATGCTCGGATTCTGTGAAGATCGTGCAGCGGTCGGTGAGGCGATACTGACCGCCCGACCGACCACCGAGTTGTTGGCGCAGGCGCTCGAACGCTATGCCACTTCTGGCCTGCCGAACTTCAAGCGGTTGGCGTTTAACGCCCCGCTTTACATCATGTTCTCTTCAGGCACGACCGGGAAGCCTAAGTGCATCGTTCACGGCCAGGGCGGGGTTCTGCTCAAACAGCTCAGCGAGCACATGCTGCACAACGACACCCGTGCGGGTGATCGGACCTTCTTCTTTACCACCTGCGGCTGGATGATGTGGAACTGGCTGATCGCCGGATTGGCGACGGGCTCAACCATCATGCTCTACGACGGTTCACCCTTCGCGCCGGATCCGCTGGTGCTTTGGCGCTTTGCCCACGAGCACGCCATGACCGGCTTCGGGCTCTCCGCCAAATACGTGGATGCCCTGAACAAGCAGGAGATCCGGCCCAGGACGCTGGGGGAATTTCCTGCCCTGCGCGCGATTGCTTCGACTGGCTCAACACTGATTCATGAGAGTTTTGATTACCTTTATGAGCACGTTAAGTCCGATCTGCACGTCGCCTCGGTCTCCGGTGGGACGGACCTGCTCGGGTGCTTTGTTGGGGGTACCGCCACACTGCCGGTGTACCGAGGGGAGTTGCAGGTTCCGATCCTTGGTGTCGACCTCCAGGTCTACGACGACGAGGGCCAACCACTGCGCGAGGGCCGAGGTGAGTTGGTCTGCGCCACGCCTTTCCCCTCCATGCCGCTGGGCTTCTGGGGAGATGAGGATGGCAGCCGGTACCATACCGCTTACTTTGACCGCTTTGAGGGCGTTTGGACTCATGGGGATTTCATCGAGCAAACCGTAAATCAAGGCTACATCATTCACGGACGCTCAGATGCCACCCTGAACCCCAGTGGGGTGCGGATCGGCACCGCCGAAATCTATCGACAGGTTGAAACCTTGCCGCAGATTAAAGAGAGCATCGTCATTGGCCAGCCGTGGGCCGGCGATACCCGTGTGGTTTTGTTCGTGGTTATGCAGGAGGGCGAAACTTTGTCCGATGGCCTGAAGGAAAAAATCCGGGTACAGATCCGAAGTGGAGCTTCACCGCGGCACGTCCCTGCGAAGATCGTCGAGGTCCCGGATATTCCACGGACCCGATCGGGTAAAATCGTCGAACTGGCGGTTCGCGCTGTTGTCATGGGTGAGGAGGTCCGCAACGTTGAAGCGTTGGCGAACGCTGAAGCGCTGGAGCACTTCAGGGCCATTCCATCGCTTGAGGAGAATTGAGCCCGTATCTGTCGCAGGAGACCCCGAAACCGTCGGGTCTGACGGCCGGAAAGGGATGCTGTGAGGGCTCTCCAGCTGCTCGCCCTGACCGCAACGGAACAACCAAGACGAAGGGACCAACGCCGTGCCAGTTATCACCACCATCGACGACCTGAAGGAGATAGCCCGGCGCCGGGTGCCGACGATGTTCTTCGATTATGCCGAAGCCGGATCGTACACAGAGCAGACCTTGCGCGATAACGCCTCAGATTTTGACAAGATCAGACTGCGCCAGCGCGTGGCCGTAAATATCGAAGGGCGCAGCCTTGCAACAAAGATGGTTGGCGAAGATGTCTCTATGCCGTTGGCGCTGGCCCCTGTGGGCCTGACTGGGATGCAGCATGCCGACGGTGAAATCCTGGCGGCTCAAGCCGCGGAAGAAGTCGGGGTGCCCTTCACCCTGTCGACCATGTCGATCTGTTCGATCGAGGACGTAGCTGAGAAAACCACCAAACCGTTCTGGTTTCAGCTGTATTTCATGCGTGACCGCGACTTCATCGAGCGCTTGATCCAGAGGGCTCATGACGCGGGTTGTTCAGCACTGGTCCTAACGCTGGATCTGCAGATTCTTGGGCAGCGCCACAAGGACCTCAAAAACGGCATGACGGCACCGCCGAAACTGACGATAGCCAATATGCTCGATATGGTCAGGAAGCCGGGTTGGTCGCTTGGCATGCTTGGCACCTCGCGGCGTAGCTTCCGCAATATCGTCGGCCACGCCAAGGGCGTCAGCGACATGTCATCGCTTATGTCTTGGACCAGCCAGCAGTTCGACCCGCGTCTGAGCTGGGACGACATTGCCTGGATCAAGGAACGTTGGGACCGCAAGCTGATCCTCAAGGGTATCCTTGATGAGGAAGACGCCCGGATGGCGGTCAAGACCGGTGCCGACGCAATCATCGTTTCCAACCACGGCGGCCGCCAGCTTGATGGTGCCGTATCGTCGGTCTCGATGCTGCCCCGGATTGTCGAGGTGGTTGGCGACCAGATCGAGGTGCACCTGGACGGTGGTATTCGCAGTGGACAGGATGTGCTCAAGGCGCGGGCTTTGGGGGCGAAGGGCACCTACAGCGGTCGGGCCTACATCTACGGACTTGGCGCCATGGGCAAGGCGGGCGTAACCACCGCGCTGGAGGTGATCCGCAAGGAGATGGATATCACAATGGCGCTTTGTGGCTGCCGTAGCATCGAAGATTTCGGCACGGATCACCTGGTGCGTACCCCACCGCGGACTGCAAACGATTTCATGTAACGTCTGGTTCAGAATCGATTTCCAGACAGCGAGTCCGAATTTCAGGAATGAGGTTTCAGGGCGGCCATGCGGTCCCTGATGCCTGCTGAGGAATGGCTCAGGTCCGACCAACCCCGCTAGATTGAAGGGCGCATAAATCAAACTGAGAGGATCGACCCTTGCCCCTGACCCCCGCCGTTGCCGCCATCATCGCCAACTATGAAAGCGAAAGTCCTGGTACGCGCGCCAAGCTGGTTCAGATGCTCAACCACGGCCGCTTGGGCGGTACGGGCAAAATGATTATTCTGCCCGTGGATCAGGGTTTTGAGCACGGCCCGGCGCGGTCCTTTGCCCCAAATCCGGCTGGCTACGACCCGCTGTATCACTGGCAACTCGCGATTGACGCCGGGTTGAGCGCCTTCGCCGCGCCCATTGGTTTATTGTCAGCTGGTGCGGGTCATTTCGCCGGCCAGATTCCAACAATTCTGAAGGTGAACAGCTCCAACAGCCACGCTCTGGCCGCCGATCAGGCGCTGACCGGTAGCGTCGAGGACGCCCTCCGGCTCGGCTGTGCGGGCGTGGGCTACACGCTCTATCCCGGCTCGGATCAGCAGTTCGATATGCAGGAAAAGCTCCGGCAACTGACCAAGGACGCGCGTGATGCCGGGCTTGCCGTCGTGGTCTGGAGCTACCCGCGTGGCGGTGGGTTGAGCAAGCTGGGTGAGACCAGTCTAGACGTCATAGCCTACGCCGCTCATATCGCCGCGTTGATGGGTGCACATGTCATAAAGGTCAAGCCGCCGAAGCCCCAGATCGAGCAGGACGCGGCCCGTCCGCACTACGACGGCAATGACTGGTCACGCTTGGAAGACCGGATCGCACACGTCATCCAGTCCGCCTTTGATGGCCGGCGGATTGTGATTTTCTCTGGTGGAGAGGCCAAGGGCACCGAAGCGGTCTATGAGGAAATCGCCGCCATCGCCCGAGGTGGGGGTTTTGGCTCAATCATTGGCCGCAATGCCTTCCAGCGCCCGCGTGAAGAGGCCCTTGCCATGCTCGACCAGTTGATCACTGTCTATGACAGCCAAGCGCAGAGTGAAGCGGGCAACTCGGCCGAAGTGGCTGGGGGTATGGGCCAGGCCGCGGCGGCGGCGCGCGTGCGCGTGCGCGCCGGAACGTAGGCCGCATGACCACCCCCCTCAGTGTGGCGGCTCTGCTCCCGACATTCGAGCGCGCCTGTGCCCTTGCGGCGCGGGCCTGTCTGCCTTGGGTCGGAAGCGGGGACAAGGAAGCCGCAGATGCCGCCGCCGTCGATGCCATGCGTACAGCCTTCAACGCAGCCCCCATGCACGGCCGCATCGTTATCGGCGAGGGCGAGCGCGACCAGGCCCCTATGCTTTTCATCGGTGAAACCCTCGGTGATGGCCCAAAACAGGCATCCACGCCGGAGGTCGACATTGCCGTTGACCCGCTGGAAGGCACAACCTTGTGCGCCGAAGCGCGGCCCGGAGCGCTCTGTGTCGCAGCCTTTGCCCCGCGCGGTGAACTGCTGTGCGCCCCAGACGTATATATGCAGAAAATCGTCGCCCGGCCGGGACTGAGGCTGGAGCCGATGGATCTCGACCAGCCGCTTGATGGTGTGTTGGCCCGATTGCAAGAGCAGGCTGGTCGCCCGCTTCGGGTGGTCATGCTCGACCGTGGGCGGCATGCCACCCAGTGTGCAATGGTCAAAGACGCAGGGGCGGAACTCTCGCTGATCCCTGATGGTGATGTCATGGGGGCGCTGTTAACGGCTCTGCCGTCCGCCATTGCGCCGGACAGCCCGCGTTATGATCTCTATATCGGCAGTGGCGGTGCGCCCGAGGGCGTACTGGCTGCGGCTGGTTTGCAGGCTTTGGGTGGGAGCATGTTCGGACGCCTGATTTTCCGCGATGGTGCCGAGCGCTTGCGCGCTGCGCGTCTCGGGCTGCACCGAGACGAACAGGATCGGGTCTTCGGTCTGGATGATTTGGCGTCGATGCGCTCGCATCTGGTGATCTCGGGGGTCACAACGGACGTGTTCGAGGGCGCGACGTCCACGCGCGCGCAGGTGCTTAGTCTGGGGGCAGGGATCTGTCAGTTGGCGCATCAGTTCTACTGATCCCTGTCTGCTCTGAGTGCAGTGCAAAAGAGGGCGCCAATGGGCGCCCCCTCGTTTCACTGCGGCGATGCCCAGGATGATCGCGGCTGAGCTTAGCGCAAAATATAAGTGTTGAAGCGGTCGGAACGGCCGTCAGTGTAGACGGTGGTCATTTCGGCGATCAGCTTCTGGCCGCGGCGCTTGAGCACCATGGTGCGCTTGGCGAAGCCCTGATCCCAGGTCGCCATGATCCGTTCAGCGCTGGTCGGGTCGGCACCGACACTGGCGGTAAGCGGAATGCCTTGGGTCCAGCCCCAGTTGCAGTCTGTGGGGTGGCAGGAGCCCCAGGCCTTCACCCGGACCGTCGAACCGTTAACCAGAACGCGAATCTTGGTCACGCCACGGGTATCATCGTCGATGTTCATCCAGGCGCCTTCCATTTGCTCAAGGTTGGTTTCAATTGGCGAAACCGGCAGCAGAGGCAGTAGCGGGAGGATTGGATTTGGCATCAGGATAGGCGGAATGCTCACCGGCATCCGCTTGAGGGTATAGCGAAAGAAGGTGTCGGTGCGGCCATCGTTGAAGTCTGTGGCGTTCTCGATAATCAACGCGTCGCCGTGCATGTAGGCACTGATCAGCGACGTGGCGTGCGACTTGCTGTAATGGGCCATGATGCGGTCGGCGGAAAGTGGCGAGGCGCTCACGGAAGACGCCAGCGGCATGGCGGCGACTTCACCCCAATTACAATCAGACGGATGGCAAGCGCCCCAGGTATTGAGGGTAGCGGATGCGCCTTCGCCGCCGATGACAACTTTGGTGATGCCACGGGTGTTTTCGTCGACGTTGATCCAAGCGCCACGCAGATCGTTCAGACCGGCCTGAGCAGTACTAGCGAGCAGAATACTGGCGAGGGTGCCGGTAGCAATGACAGAGAGTTTGTTGAAGAGCGACGCGATTTTCATGGTGTGATCCTTGATAAGGCGGTTAAGTGGGGCGGGTTTGGCTGTGTTCCCGCGGTTGATGGGGCCTTGTCTAAGGGTTCTCTGTTGCGCGCGTTTCTCGGATCGCTTTCAGTTGTCGTCATTGGTGAAACATTGGGTGTGCCCACGTTTCAAAATGTTTCTGGCGGGGGCTATCAGACCAAAAAAAGGGGCTTTGACAGTTAATATTGCTGCCCAAGCCCCCTCAAATCATCAAATTTCACTCGACGAGTGGTCAGCCGCCGCGCAGCTCCCTGAGCCGTTCCTGCAGGTAGGAATCCGCCGTATAGCGGTCCGACAGCACAACGTCCGAGCGGGGATGGCAGAACAGCGGCAGGCTGATCCGACCGATGGTTTTGTCGGCACCATCGGGGTTGATCACGCGATGGGTGGTGGAGGGGAAATAGCCGCCCGAAGCTTCTTGCAGCATATCGCCGACGTTAACTATCAGGTTGCCGAAGTCGCAGGGCACCTCCAACCAGGAACCGTCTTTGGCCAGAACCTGAAGCCCGGGCTCGTTGGAGGCGGGTAGAATGGTGATCAGGTTAATGTCTTCGTGCGCAGCTGCGCGAATGGCCGCGGGCTCCTCGTCGCCGGTCAGCGGCGGGTAATGCAGGATGCGCAGCAGGTGCTTGGTGCTCCCCTCGATCATCTTCGGCAACGGCTCGGTGAAAAGTGCACTCACCTCCATCGGCGATTCATGCTCGATCCACTTCAGCAGCTCGGCAGCTAAATCGGTCGCGTTCTGATGGTAGGCCTTTGCCTTGGGCAGCAGATCCTCCGGGCAGACGTCGCCGGGGTAGTAGTGGAAGAATTCCTTGATGTCCTTGATGGTATTGCCCTTGGCGGTCTCTGAGAGGGACTGCGGATAGAACCCGCCCGCACCGTTATGGGGAACCGCAAAGTCATTTTTGCGGTCTTCACCGAAGAACTGCCGCCAGTCATCGTAAAGGGCCTGGACTTCTTCCTGGCGTAGCGGATGGTTCTTCAGCACACCAAAACCGGTATCGCGCAATGAACGAACGAAGTCTTGTTTTGCGGTCGGACTGGTGTAATCGACAGCGACAAGTTCCATGTCAGGACTCCTGATTGAATTAAAAATGTTGATCTAGGGTGACTTATTTGTGCACGGAATTTCAAGATAAGACCCCAAGAATTTGCGATAAACCGGCCAAGATTTTGAAAATCCGTTATTTTGTGCAGGGGCAGCCCAAGGAATCATTTCCCCGCTGCCCATCTTGAGCGTAGGCTCAGACGCGAGATAAACAATGATGGGCGGAAAATATGTTTTCCTTGGGAAATCTTCCGACGACCGACGAGATGATTGCTGCTGACCTCGGCAGCCACATGCATCCTTTCACCGATCATGAAGCGCTGGGGCCTGGAGACATTCGTGTCATCACATCGGCGCAAGGCGTGTTCATCAACGACAGCAACGGCGGCCAGATCCTCGACGGGATGGCGGGCCTTTGGTGCGTGAATATCGGCTACGGCCGGTCGGAAATCGGCGAGGCGGTCAGCCGCCAGATTGCCCAATTGCCTTACTACAACACCTTTTTCAAGACCACGCATCCGCCGGTGATCGTGCTATCGGAAAAGCTGCGCCACCTCACCCCTGACGGGATCGAGAAATTTATGTTCGGCACCTCCGGTTCGGACAGCAACGACTCTGTGATTCGTTTGGCGCGGACCTATTGGGCAGGCCGCGGCAAGCCCGAAAAAACAGTAATCATTTCACGCAAGAACGCCTACCACGGCTCGTCGATGGCTTCGGCCAGCCTCGGTGGCATGCAATTCATGCACAATCAGGGCGGGCTGCCTATCCCGGACATTCACCACATTGGCCAGCCCTACTGGTTCGACGAAGGCGGTGACATGGACCCTGATGCCTTTGGGTTGATGCGTGCGCGGGAGCTGGAGCAAGCCATTGATGCACTGGGTGAGAACCGCGTGGCTGCCTTTATAGCTGAGCCCATCCAGGGCGCAGGTGGGGTCATCATTCCGCCGGATAGCTACTGGCCAGAAGTGCGCCGCATCTGTGAAGAGCGTGAGATCCTTTTCGTCGCTGACGAAGTGATCTGCGGCTTTGGTCGCTTGGGGACCTGGTTCGGCTCCGACCGACTGGATCTTCGCCCGGACATGATCGCCATGGCCAAAGGTCTGACCAGTGGCTACCTCCCCATGGGTGGGGTCGGTATGACCGACGAGGTTTACGCAGGGGTCAGTCAGGACGGTGAATTCGCCCACGGTTACACCTACTCCGGTCACCCGGTCAGCGCAGCCGCAGCGATTGCTAACCTCGAAATTATGGAGCGGGAGGGGCTGGTCGATCGTGTCGGGTCCCACACCCAGCACACCTTTGCCGAGAAGTTCTCAGCACTGGGCGAGCACCCCCTGGTCGGTGAAGCGGCGACCTTTGGCCTGCTTGGCAAGTTGGAACTTGTCCCGGATGCAGCCAGCGGTTCGCGCCGCCGGTTCGAGCACACCGGACAGGTCGGCGGCATTTGCCGCGATTTCTGCTTCCGCAACAATCTTGTGATGCGGGCAGTACGGGATTCCATGGTCTGCAGCCCACCGCTGCCGATTAAGGATGACGAAATCGATCTCCTCGTGGAACGGGCCTGGGCAGCTCTGGATCAGACGGCCGCTGCAGTCGCTGACCAGATGGCCTGAGGAGATGCATCATGAACGATTTGCCACAAAGTCTTGAGCCTGAAATAAGCTTGGAAGAGTCCCCGGATCTGGTTTCGGGACGGATGAGCGAGCTTCGCAAGTGGGCGCGAGAGAAGGGGGTCGAGGAAATCGAATGCCACACCCCCGACTTCGCCGGGATCGCGCGCGGTAAAGTCATGCCGGCAGAAAAGTGGTTTGGCCACGTTGAAACCCGTTTGCCGACCTCCGTCTTCTTCTCCACTATCACCGGGTCCTACGCCGACAGCCCGCACCGCGAGCTTTGGTCTGACGCGGACATGATCTTGAAGCCTGACCTGCGGACGGCCAGTTCCTTACCCTGGGCGACCGTGCCGTCGATTCAGGTGATCCACGATGTCCTCGATCTTGACGGCAAGCCGATCGATTTTGCCCCGCGCTCGGTACTGCGCCGGGTGTTGAAGGCCTTTGCTAAGCAGGGCTGGCAGCCGATCATCGCGCCTGAGCTGGAATTCTATCTGACCAAGCCTAACACGGACCCAGACCTGCCGCTGGAGCCTCCGCAAGGGCGCTCGGGCCGGACACAGCGCAGTAATCAGGCGTTCTCGATGCAGGGCATCGACGAATACGAAAGCGTGACCGATCACATTTACGACTTCGCCGCTGCGCAAGGGGTCGAAATCGATACCATCATTCAGGAATTCGGCCCTGCACAGCTTGAGGTCAACCTGGTCCACGGTGACGCGATGGAGAAGGCCGACGAGGTTTTTATCTTCAAGCGGACGGTGCGGGAGGCGGCTCTGCGCTGCGGGTGCTACGCAACCTTCATGGCCAAGCCGATCGAGGGTCACGCGGGCAACGCCATGCACATCCACCAATCGGTCATCGACCAGGAAAGCGGTGAGAACATCTTCAGCGATGCCGACGGCGAGCCGACCGATCTGTTCCGCTGGTTCATTGGCGGACAACAGAAGTACTCCTACGCGACCTCTGCCCTGTGGGCACCCTACGTGAACTCCTACCGTCGGTTGGTTCCTGACATGTCGGCGCCTATCAACCTTGAATGGGGGTACGATAACCGCACCACGGGGCTGCGGGTGCCTCGTTCGGGACCAAAGAACCGCCGGGTGGAAAACCGCCTGATCGGTGCCGACACCAACCCCTATCTCGCCATTGCCGGGTCGCTGGCGGCGGGCCTGCTGGGCATTCGCAACAAGGTCGAGCCTCGCGAACCAGTGACGGGTAACGGTTTCGCAGGCGGACGTGCCTTGCCCTATTCGCTGCTGGAGGGCGTTGAGGCCTTCGCCGCTAGTGAAGAACTGGCCGCGGTGCTGGGACAGAAGTTCGTGGACATGTACACAGCGCTGAAGTTCGAGGAATACGATGCCTTCATGCAGGTGATCAGTCCTTGGGAGCGTCAGCATCTCTTGCTCAACGTTTAGTCCATCAAGCCAAAACCATCAGTGCAGAATAACGTGAGCCAGAACAGTCTTCTTCACCTCAACGACAAGGACGGTGCCTTTCCCCCGTCCTACTACGCCGCGACGGCAAAAAACGCGGTTGAACGGCCGCGACTGAGAGGGATTACAGACGCTGAGATCTGCATTATTGGCGGGGGCTTTACCGGGCTGAGTGCCGCGCTGCACTGTGCGCAGCGAGGGCGGTCGGTGGTGGTGCTGGACGCGCATCGCGCGGGCTGGGGGGCCTCGGGGCGTAATGGGGGCCAGGTTGGCGTAGGCCAGCGCATTGATCAGAATAGTCTGGAGGCGCTGGTTGGCGCTGACCACGCCCGAGAGGCCTTCCGTATCGGCGTCGAAGCGCCTGCGTTGGTGCGCTCGCTGATTGATGAAAATGCCATCTCAGCGGACTATAAACCCGGACTGCTGCACACTAATCACCGCGCCCACTATGACGCTGAGGCTCGCGACTATGCGACCAAGCTTCAAGATGACTACGGCTATGACCGCATCCGCTTTGTTGAGCGCGAAGAAATGCCTGAGATGCTCGGGGCGGCCGACGCCTTCGGTGGCACGCTTGACACCGGTGGCGGACATATCCACCCGCTCAATTTCGCACTCGGGCTTGCTAATGCTGCAGAGGCGGCGGGTGCCCGCCTCTATGATCGCGCAGAGGTAGCCAGCGTTACACCGGGTGAACTGCACGAAGTGCGAGTGCGGGGGTCCGGCACTCGGGAAGGCGAGATCGTGGTACGGGCCAAAATTGTCCTCTATGCCTGCAATGGCTATCTGGGCGGGCTGGAGCGACGGACCTCGGCTCGGGTCATGCCGATTAACGCTTTTGTTGTTGCCACCGAACCCCTCAGCGAAGAGCTTTGCAGGTCTTTGATCCGTGATGATGTTGCCGTTGCCGACAGCCGTTTTGTGGTCAACTACTACCGGTTGAGCGCCGATCGGCGGATGCTGTTCGGTGGGGGCGAGACCTATGGCTACCGCTTTCCTCGCGACATCCGAGCCTTCGTCCGCCGACCGATGCTGTCGGTCTTCCCACAGCTGGCCGACGTGGCGCTGGACTATGGCTGGGGCGGGACATTGGGCATCACTATGAAGCGTTTGCCCGACTATGCCGAGTTGGGACCAAACCTCTACAGCCTCTCGGGTTATTCGGGTTCAGGCGTAGCCATGGCGACCAAATCAGGCCAGATTTTCGCCGATTTACTGGACGGCGACGACCGCGATTTCCGCATCATGCAGGGCCTGCCCACGCTACCCTTCCCCGGTGCGGGGCGCTGGCGCCAGCCACTTCTGATCGCAGCCATGAGCTGGTACGCCCTGCGGGATCGGTTTTAGCCCAGACTAATCGACAGCTTGAACCACCGAGGAAGTGGCGCGGCCCGAAAGAGCCTCCAGGTCGAAACCAAGCTGAGGAATGCCCCAACACTCTTCCGGGACGGTCTCAGGCATGATTTCGACCTCTTTGGCCTCTAGCTCTCTGATTTGCTTCAGGCATCTGAGTTCAAGCAGGGCTTGCTCATTCTGGTTGCTGAGTCGCGCGCGCGCTTCGTCCGTTTCCGCAATGGCGACGGTTATCAGCGGGGGCTGGGCAACGGCCAGCTGTCCGCTATCAAAGTCGCCGTTTCTCTGTTCTGCGGTACAGGCACAGATTTCCAGTGGATCAGTGTCGCTGCAGGTTCTTTTGTCAAAGTCAGACAATAACTTGAATGTCAGCGGTCCTGCAAAAGTCTTGGGTAAAACTTGTTCGAGGGCGACTCGTCCTATGATTCGATTGTCAAATGTCTGGGAGCAGACGAATGGCGAGAAGTCGAATTCACCTGTTAATGAGGAAGAATCCTGAACTGGTGATGCTTCAATCGTCCCAAAAAGCTGATCTTTTATGAGGACCCTTATCTTCACTGGAAAGTAAAACTGGACGTCGCCCATATTAAGTTCGACACCGACGACATCTCGGACGAGATGCTCGACTGGGCCAAGGAACAACTGGCGCTCTGATCTGCGATGAGAAGCCTCCAAGGGTCGGGGCTTTGCTAACTCGGGGCTGGGACCTCTTGATTCTGGGGCCAGAGCCATCGCGCGTGCGGTGAGATCAATAATTGCTATGGTGTCAGCCTGAAACTAGAGTACGGGGCGTCGCAGGCTTGCCTGCAGAAACTGAGGCGGCAGACCCATGTCCAACACTCCCACCGGCGCACCAGAAATCATCGATCAGGCCTGGCGCAAGGAAGAACTCAAAGGTTCGGCTTTTGAGCTGACCTATGCCGGCACGCTGTCCTATGCCCGCCGGCGCTACAGCCGCGATCTGCAAGGCGTCGATATTGCGGTCTCGGGCATTCCCTTTGACAGCGCAGTTACGAACCGACCGGGCTGTCGGCTTGGTCCGCGGGCGGTCCGTGCCGCCTCGACCCAGCTCGCTGAGCTGAACTCGTTTCCCTTTGGCTTTGACCCCTTCGACACGCTAGCGGTGGTCGACTACGGCGATTGCGCGATCAACGCGCATGCCCCCATGACTGTGCCGGACGATATCGCCGCCCACGCGCGTGCGATTCTGGCCACTGATACGGCCATGCTGACCTTCGGCGGGGATCACTTCGTCGCCTATCCGCTGATCAAAGCGCACGCGGAAAAGCATGGGCCGGTTGCGCTGCTGCAATTTGATGCGCACTGCGACACGTGGGAAAGCAACGGTCCGCTGGACCACGGCACTATGTTCCTTTCAGCCGTCAACGAAGGCCTGCTCGACGTGGAGCACAGCATTCAGGTTGGTTTGCGCACCCACAACGATATCGATGTAGGAATTGAAGTGCTGACCGCGCCCTGGGTTCACCGGCATGGCGTTGATGCAACGCTGGAGGCGATCCGCAAGAGGGTCGGTGATCGCCCAGTGTACCTGAGCTTCGATATCGACGTGCTCGACCCAGCCTTTGCCCCCGGCACCGGGACGCCAGTCAGCGGCGGTTTGGCCAGCTGGCAGGCGCTGGAACTGATCCGTGGCCTGGGCGAGATCAATATGATCGCCATGGATTTGGTTGAAGTTTCCCCGCCTTATGACCACGCAGAGATTACCGCGCTGGCGGGGGCAACGGTGGCTTATGATTGGCTGTGCGTGATGGCACAGCGCCGCCAGCGGGGGTTGTGGTAAGCGTCGGGCGGTTATGACCTGCAAAACGATACGACTTCGGTTCACCGGCGCAGCCTAAAGCCGGTTGAGCCGCTCAACGAAACATGGAGACAGTGAGGCATAAGAGGTGGCAGGAGCGAACGTCAGAATCGGGATACTGATTTGTGGGCATTTTGTCGAAGAGGTTGCGGCTGTCTACGACAATTACCTCGCGCTCTATACGCCCATGCTGGGTGACGGCTTTATCTGCCAACCCTACTTCGTGGTTGACGGAGAGATGCCGGCATCAGTGGACGAGCAAGACGGCTGGCTGGTCTCTGGTTCGCGCCATGGCGCCTACGAGGATCACCCTTGGATCGAGCCGCTGGAAGACTTCTTGCGCTCGGCCTACGCCGCGTCTGTGCCGGTGGTGGGCATCTGTTTCGGGCACCAGATTTTGGCGCAGGCGCTGGGCGGTCGGGTCGAGAAATTCGATGGCGGATGGTCGATTGGTCCGACCGAGTACGCTTTCACCGATGGCCATTGCGAAACAGTCGTCGCCTTTCATCAAGACCAGATCACGATTAAGCCAGACACAGCGGAAGTCATAGCCAGCACGGATTTTTGCGCCTTTGCCGGGTTGGCTTATGCTGGTCGCGCGCTGAGTTTCCAGCCCCACCCAGAATTTACCCCGGCCTTCATCGATGATTTGCTCGACGCCTATCAGGACCGCCTCGACCCGGCAGTGGTTGCCGACGGCCGCGCTCGGATGACGCAGCCCCTCAGTCAAAGTGGCATGATTGGGCAGATCCGCAATTTTCTGCGCGGGTATGCCCGTGCAGTGTCTGATACAGAGACAGCCTGATGGTCAGCTTTGGCGAAGACCGGCTGGAGCCGCTGTTTAAAGTCGGACTGCGTCCACTAAACCTCTCTCAGTGGTTTGAGCCTGACGATGATCTTTCAGCCTATCGGGCGGAGAAGGATCGGCTGACGGCCAGCGAAGGGGCGTTGGTGTTTCGCGCCGAACCGGGGACCGAAGCCGCACAGGCCGAGGTTCGCGCCTTGCTGGTCGAGAATCTCGCCCGCTATCACCCAAGTATTGCCCTTCCCAAAGACAGCGGTGGACCGGATCTGCTCGAAGCCGCGCGCTGTGTTCAGGAAGACCTTGTGTTGATGCGGCTGGACCCGGATGCCGACCCTGCGCGCTGGCGCATGGTTGCGGCGTCGTTGCACTTTCCCTCCAGTTGGAAGCTGGCTGAGAAATTTAGCCGCCCGCTGGATGAAATTCACGACAACGTTCCCGGTTTCGGCCCAAAGACCCGCAACGCTGGGCTGATGGCGCGCATTTTCGACGGGTTGAAAGTAGAGCAGCCGGTACAGCGCATGAACTGGACACTGTACCCGACGCCAGTCCTCCACCATCCTTATTCAGCGAGAGACCGGGGCGCCAATCCTGATCGGCACAGCCTCGACGCGGAGTCTTTCATTCGGGTTGAGCGCCAGACTCTGAGGAAGCTGCCCCTGAGTGGTGATATCCTGTTCACCATCCGAATCTATATCGACCCGATAGCAGCGCTATCGCGTTATCCGGAAACGCTCGCGGCGCTGAAAACCAACCTGCAGGCGTTGACCCCGGCAGAGCGGGATTACAAAGGGTTGCGCAAAGCGTTTGATAGCGTGATGTCGGTGATCGAAGGCTTAGAGGCTCCGGGTGGCGGCGCCGGGGACGCTGCGGAACCGTGAGCCGGACCACTGCTCAGCTGCCGACGGTTTTCAAACAGTGGTTCGCGCGCCGCGGATGGGCGCCCCACGCCCATCAGCTGGACATGCTCGAAGCCGCCCAGGCAGGCTATTCGGCGCTTCTGACCGCGCCCACGGGTGGGGGTAAGACCTTAGCCGGCTTCCTGCCGTCGCTGGTTGAGTTGGCTGAGCAACCGGATTTTACGGGACTGCACACGCTTTACATTTCGCCGCTCAAAGCGCTGGCGACCGATATCCGCCGCAACCTTGAAACACCGCTGAGTGAAATGGCCTTGGCGATCACCGCTGAGGCTCGCACCGGTGACACCCCTGCCAACCGGCGAGCACGGCAACGGGAGCGCCCGCCACATATCCTCATGACCACGCCTGAAAGTCTCGCGCTGCTGCTGTCTTACGAAGACAGTGACGCGTTTTTCGGTAATCTGCGCTGCGTGATCCTCGATGAATTGCATGCGTTGGCCACCAACAAGCGCGGGCATTTGCTCAGTCTGGGTTTGTCGCGACTACAAAGCCTCGCGCCTGCTCATCGTCGGGTCGGGCTGTCAGCGACGGTAGCAGACCCCCAGTACCTGCTCGACTGGCTGCATCCTGACGCTGGCGCAGCGCCTGACGGACAGGGTGCTGCACCGTTCGTTCCTGATGCAGGGCAAAGCGGAGGGACCACGGCAACGACAGCCGAGGACGCTTTTGCCGCGCCCACGCGCGTCGTCCACGTCCGTGGCCGTGCGGGCGCAAAGCCTGACATTCGCATTCTCACCCCCGAAGACCAAGTCCATATGCCTTGGTCGGGGCATATGGCTGTTCACGCCATGGAAGGGGTCTACAAACTGATCCGCGAGGCAGGGATGTCGATCGTGTTTGTCAACACTCGCGCACAGGCTGAGTTGTGTTTCGCGGAATTGTGGCGGTTGAACGAAGATGGCCTCGCTATCGCCATGCACCACGGCAGTCTTGAGCGTGAGCAGCGGCGCCGGGTCGAGGCTGCGATGGCTGCTGGTACGCTGCAGTCGGTGGTTGCAACTTCATCACTGGATCTGGGCATCGACTGGGGCGACGTGGATCTTGTGGTGCAGGTTGGTGCGCCCAAGGGGGTGAGCCGTCTAATGCAGCGCATTGGTCGTGCAAACCACCGCTTTGATGAGCCCAGCCGTGCCGTCCTGGTCCCAGCCAACCGGTTTGAAGTACTGGAGTGTCAGGCCTGTATCGATGGGGTGATGGATGAGCAGTTGGATGGCGATCCTGTCCGGCCTGGCGGACTGGATGTCCTTGCCCAGCACATCATCGGTATGGCCTGTGCATGGCCGTTTCAGCCCGATGAACTGTACGCTGAGGTCATTCGTGCCCGACCCTTCCGCGACCTCAGCTGGCTGGACTTTGAAGACACGCTAAATTTCGTTACTGACGGAGGTTACGCCCTGCGCGCCTATGAGCGCTACAAACGGCTGCTCACTTTGCGGGATGGACGGCGAGGCATTGCCGACGGTCAACATGCGCGGCGCTACCGGATGAATATTGGCACAATCGTTGAAGCGCCGACGCTCAAGGTACGGTTGGGCAACGGGTTCGGGCGGGCCTTGGGCGAAGTTGAGGAGTTCTTCGCAAACGGCCTGCGTCCAGGGGATACCTTTATCTTCGCCGGGCGGCTGCTAGAGTTTGTCAAAATCGACGAGACCAGCCTGATCTGCAGAGCCGCGAACAAGATCGTGCGAGACCCCGCTGTACCGGCCTACGGTGGCGGGCGCATGCCGTTGACGGCAAACCTAGCTGACCGGGTGCGGGTCATGCTCGAAGATCCTGAGGGTTGGAAGCGTCTGCCCGATCCGGTGCGCGAATGGCTGCAGTTACAGGATGCCAAGTCGCGGCTACCCAGCGCTGACAGGCTCTTGGTGGAGACCTTTCCGCGCGGGGATCGCATGTATCTGGTTGCTTACTGCTTTGAAGGGCGGAATGCTCATCAGACGCTGGGTATGCTGCTGACGAAGCGGCTGGAGCGGTTCGGTTACGCCCCGTTGGGGTTTGTTGCCTCTGACTATTGCATTGCCACCTGGTCGTTGCGTGTGCCTGAGACGGTCGAGGCAGTGGCTGAGCTGTTTGATCAAGACATGCTTGGGGACGACCTGGAGGCGTGGATGGATGAAAGCACGTTGCTCAAGCGCACCTTTCGCCGCTGCGCCGTGACAGGCGGTCTTATCGACCAGAATGTTATGGGCCCCAACCGGACCCGACGACAGGTCGCTTTTAACAACGACATCATCTACGACGTTTTGCGCCGCCACGAACCTGGTCACGTGCTGCTGCGTGCGACCCGTCAAGATGCGGCTGGAGGGCTGACGGACGTCAGTCGCCTCGCTGAAATGCTGGTGCGATTTCAGGATAAGATTGAGCACGTGCATCTGTCTCGGGTATCGCCAATGGCCGTGCCGGTTATGCTCGATATTGGTAAGGAGGGGGTTGCTTCCGCGAGTTCAGCTATGGATGAGTTGCTTGATACCAGTGCGGCGGCGTTGATTGGTGAGGCGATTGGTGATGAAAAGGAAAGCAGGGGAGATGATGCCCTGAGTTCGATGGATTTAGACGCTATGGCACGGGTGTTGGACATTGCACCGGAACGACCTGACGATAGGCGTTCAACCGAGTATACAGATGAGCGCCGGGATGACGGACGGCCCATCATTGACCGATGATGATAGAGGTAAAACCCGGCGTCGCAGTGTGCAGCAAAGACCAGCAGCGTATCACAGGACAGAGCCCCTATGACTGACGTCCGCTTTTACCATCTGACCCGCACCCGGCTGGAAGACGCCTTGCCGGTGATGTTGCAGAGGACTTTGATGCGCGGGGAACGGGCTGTGGTGCGCCTGACGACGCCTGAACGTCTCAAGGCCGTCGATGAATGGCTCTGGACCTTTGAGGATGCAGCCTTCATTCCTCATGGCAGAGCAGGCGGAGACCAGGGTGCCAATCATGGCAGTGACCAGCCGGTTTGGCTTACAATGGGGACAGACAACCCCGCAGAGGCTGGCTGCCTGTTCATCGGAGAGGGTGCCGATCTGTCTGATTTTGCTGATTTTCGAGTTTGTGCGGTCCTTTTCGATGGTCGCGTGGAAGCGGCTGTATCTCAGGCTCGGACTCAGTGGGCGGCGGTCAAGAAGGCTGCAGATGCTGCTGCTGCGTTGGTAGAGACAAGAGACGATAGGGCGGCTGATGTTGCCGATACAGTCGAACCGGACCACGTGCTCAGCTATTGGCGGCAAAATGAGCGCGGTGGCTGGGAAAAGGCGCAGTAGCAAAGTCTCATCAGCACAACAAATTAACCGACAGGGGTCATTCGATCACCTCCGTTGTGCGTGGGAGGGTCGCAGGCCGCGAAGCGGCCAAGACCCGAGCGCGCCAGAAAGAGGGAGCGGTTGGTGTTATCTGCTTTACAAGAGACGAGGTTTTGTTGGTTGCGGGATCGCTTTGACGCCGCTTCGCGGCTCTCAAAGCGTCCCCGCGAAACCTGAAGATCGGCCTTCAGCACTTTTATGGCGCTGCGGCTTCCAACTCAGCTGAGAGATTTAGCCAAGCCTCTTCGGCCTCTTGTAGCTTCTTTTCCAACGCGCCCAGTTTCTTTTGCCAGGTCGGGACCTTGGCCGACCTCGCCGGATCGCTGTAGACAGCTGGGTCGGCAAGCAATGCGCGCCCTTTGTCAATTTCGGCCTGGATCCGGTCCACAAGCCGCTCTGCCTCGGCCACCTGCCTTTTGAGTGGCGCGAGGGCTGCACGTGCATTGGCGGCAGCTTGACGGGCCTGTTTACGTTCTTCGGCATTTTGGCCGCCATCTTGCTGGACCTGGTCATCGCCCGGCGTGGCTGGCCCCGTTGCCCGCGAAGGACCCGGTCCGACCTTTTGCGCAACACGGCTTTCTCGCTGGGCATGACGACGCTCGGCGAGCAGTTCGCGACGGTAGTCGTTCATATCGCCCTCAAAACGCTCGACCTGTCCCCGGCGCACGATCCACAGTCGGTCTGCCGTCAGTTCCACCAGATGTGGATCATGGGTAACCAAGATCACCGCGCCCTCGTAGCCATTGATCGCCTGCACAAGAGCCTGTCTGCTGTCCACGTCCAGATGGTTAGTCGGCTCGTCCATCAGAATGATATGCGGTGCTTCACGGCTGATCAGAGCAAACAGAAGCCGTGCTTTCTCCCCGCCTGAAAGATTGCCGATTTTGGTCTCAGCCTTATCCTCACCAAATCCAAACCGGCCAAGCTGGGCGCGTACCACAGTCTCGGTCGCCTTGGGCATAAGTGCCTTGAGCGTATCCAGCGGCGTACTCTCCACCGACAGCTCGTCGGTCTGGTGCTGGGCGAAATAGCCAATCTTGAGCTTGCCCGACTTCTGCAGCAGTCCGTCACGGACCCGCAACCGCCCGGCCAGTACTTTGAGCAACGTCGATTTGCCATTGCCGTTGGCACCGAGCAGGGCGATGCGGTCGTCGCTGTCGATACGCAGGTTTACGCGCTTGAGAACCGCCGGATCGTCCCCATAGCCGACATCGCCATTGTCGATGGTAAGCAACGGAGAGGCCAGTGGCTGGGGGTCGGGGAAGTCGAAAGTGACCGTCCATGCATCGGCGACGGAGGCGATCGGCTGCATGCGCGAGAGCATCTTCAGCCGCGACTGTGCCTGCCGCGCCTTGGAAGCTTTGAAGCGAAACCGGTCAACGAAGCTCATGATATGGGCGCGCTGAGCGTCTTGCTTCTCCTTCTGCTTGGCAATCAGGGCCATGCGCTCGGCGCGGGTTTTCTCGAAGAAGTCGTAGTTGCCCTTGTAAGCGGTCAACGATTGCCCCTCCAGGTGCAGAATATCGGTGACCACCGAGTTGAGCAGGGCGCGGTCATGGCTGACGATCAGGATCGTGCCGCGGTAGGACTTCAGATAGGCCTCTAGCCACAGCGTCGCTTCGAGATCGAGATGGTTGGTGGGCTCATCGAGGAGCAGCAAGTCAGGTTCGGTGAACAGGAGGGCGGCCAAGGCTACCCGCATCCGCCAGCCCCCGGAGAAAGCCGAGCACGGTTGGGCTTGCGCGGTCTCACCGAAGCCCAACCCGGCAAGGATTCGCGCGGCTCGCGCAGGCGCGGAGGCAGCTGAGATATCTTCAAGTCGCGCATGGATTTCCGCAATTTCCTCGGGAGGAAGGTCGGGGCGTTCGAGTAGGTCGAGCAGACTGGCGCGCGCGCGGTCCGCGGCCAGCACCGTATCGAGCAGGGATCTATCACCGCCTGGCGCATCCTGCGTGGTCATGCCCATGGACCAGCGTGCCGGGATCTGGATATCACCGGTGTCAGCGGCTATTTCACCGGTGATCAGCCGTAGCAGGGTCGATTTGCCCGCACCATTGCGTCCAACCAGCCCGATGCGGTGGTTTGGGTAAAGCGTCGCTGAGCAGCCTGAAAGAATGGGCCGTCCACTGATACGGTATGTGAGATTCGAAATCGACAGCATGGCAGTGGTTTAGGGGGCAGGGCAGAGCAGGACAAGGGTGCCTTTCCCAATGAAGGCTGGACCTGCCTGCAAAAGCCGCTTACACGGCGGTGGAATCAACCCCTTCCACTTCAATCTGTTCAGGGAACCACCACCATGGGACGCACATTTTCTATCATCAAACCCGACGCGACCAAGCGTAACCTCACGGGCGCAATCAACGCGATGATCGAGGGCGCTGGTCTGCGCATCGTTGCGCAAAAGCGAGTACACATGACTCGGACTCAGGCAGAGCGCTTTTACGCGGTTCACGCTGAGCGTCCATTCTTTGGCGAGTTAGTCGAGTTCATGATGTCCGAGCCGGTCGTTGTGCAGGTGCTCGAAGGCGAAAACGCCGTTGCCCGTTACCGCGAAGTCATGGGCGCGACCAACCCGGCAGAAGCTGATGAAGGCACGATCCGCAAAGCCCACGCCCAGTCGATTGGTGAGAACTCTGTACACGGATCTGACTCTGACGAGAACGCAGCGCTGGAAATCGTGCAGTGGTTTTCCGAAGCTGAAATCGTCGGCTAAGCCGAGACTGGTTTGGCAAAACAGAACCGCTGCCCTCTGAGATGGCGGAGATGCCAGAGACAAAAAACGGCGTTCGGGCCTAAAGCCTGAGCGCCGTTTTTCTTTGGTTATCAGGGATTGGACGCTTAGCTTCAGAGGAAACCAAGCAACCAGGCACCCAGCTTCCACAGCAGCCCAAAAATGCCAAATCCGACGCTCAGCAGCACCGCCGTACCGATCGAACCGCCCATAAAGACGAAGGCAATTGCCATGACAACGGTGGTCAGAATGATTAGTGGAATCGGAACGCCGAATAGCGCAGCGAGGAGCAAGATAATCATCCCGCACAGCAGCGCCAGCACGCGCGAATTGGCCATCATGCCGGAGAAGGTGGTTTGCTGAGCCTCGGGGGCGAGATCGTGGTCAGACATGTCGGTTCAGATCCTCAGAACATATCGCTGTTAAAAGTTTGCGCCTCCTCAATAACTGGGCTTTCGGGAGGGAGCAACTGTCCTTGGTGCAAGGGTCCGGCGCAGTCTTGCAGTCTTGCCTCCTTCCCGACTTGTCTTTCACCCCGACCAATGGTTCAAATATGGCAAATTTTGCCGGTCAAGCTGTCAGAAGGCATGCGGACTGCCACGTTGCCGCCATGAAGGGCGTTCAGGACCGATCCGGTCTGTCGACTTGTTTCGCAGCGTGGACCTTTCCTGTTTCACCGGGAGGGGGGGCTCCGACGTGGACGGTGTAGTCTGAGGTAAAGTAAGGTAATCCCGAAGGGGTTGGGAAAGGGATGATGGAGTGACTTTGCCCGGTTACGAAGCGTTGCGAGGCTCATCGAGGAACGCGGCGATGCTGAAGCCGCTGTTCTTAGGCCGTCGGATACCCACGCCGGTCGCGTCTGTCGCAGCGGTCAAGTCAGCGATAACCACTGCCTGCGCTGCACTGTTCGTGTGTTTCGCCTTGATCCAACCGGCCAGCGGGCAAACTCAAGCGCTCTGGCGCGGTTACACCGTCGAAAACATTGAAACCAAAGCCGCCGGCGGCACTGGTGCAGAGGCGCAGGATCTGGCCTTCCGCAACGCCCGCGTCGCTGGCTTGCGTGAGGTCGCTTCCCGGCTGGTCTGTCCCGAAAATCAAGGCCAGCTCCGCATCCCCTCCGACAGCCAACTCGAAGCCATGGTACAGTCAACCGAGCTGACCGATCAGAAGATCATCGGCAGCAGCTATTCAGGCCTGCTCAACATCGCCTTTGACGACGATGCCATTGGCACGTATCTCAGCGGGCAGCGCGTTCCCTACGCGACCGGCCCGGCGCCGCGTCAACTCGCCATTCCGATCCTGCGCATCGACAATGAGTCTGCTGAAACCTTTGATGACAATCCCTGGCTACGGATCTGGTCAGACGGCCCCGAGCCAACGCTCCTTCAGACCTATGACCTCATGCGGGGTGATGACCAGGACCGGGCCATTTTCGATCCTGAAGTGCCATCACGCTCTGCGGTGCTCATGCTGATGGAAAAGTATGATTTCAGTACCGCACTGGTGGTTCAAGCTCAACTTACACCTCCACGTGACGAAGAGGCCCCGGCCAGCCTCTACGTCGAAGCCATCCGCATTGGTAACGGGCCGGGTGATGCCCGGCTTGAAACCAATCTGGTTGCTGAAGTCGGAGAGAGCACGGACAGTTTGCTTCGCCGCGCCGCGATCGACATCCAGCAGCAGGCCTCGGCCGCCTATTGTCGAACCTTCACCGCCACCCCGATCGACCAACCGATTACCATTCAGGTCGTGATCATTGGTATGGACTACAATGGATGGCTGCAGGCCGAAGCGCTGCTCAGCACCAGGCCGGAAATCCGGAGGCTGACTTTCATGGGCCAGCGTGAAGGCGCTTTCGACGTGTCAGTCGAGTTCGTTGGTGGACTGCTGGACCTGCAGCAGGTATTCGGCTCGGTGCGCTTGCGGTTCGAAGCCTACACGGCGCAAGCGGTCGTCGCTGATGCTATGCAAGTCTATTTCTTTGCGCAGCCGGATATCCAACCCCCGCCGACCAACGTACGCATTCTACCACTCAATGACATTCAGCTGACGAACTGATAGCCTTGCCCCATGAGTGATGCAGGCAGCCACGGCCAGGCTGTGCTGGGCTTTGACCTTGACCCGGCACCAGCATTTTCGCGGGAGGCGTTTCACGTCTCGTCGGCCAATCGGCGTGCCTTTACCCTGCTCGATGCTTGGCCTGAATGGCCTGCGCCTTTCCTCAACCTTGTCGGCCCGGATGGCGCCGGAAAATCACACCTCGCACGCATCTGGGCGGAGAAAGCCAGCGCCTACTTTGTGGACCTGAGCAGCCTGGAGGGTATCGGCCCGGGCCAGCGGGCGGTGATTGATGACGTTGATGCCCCGACGGCTGCGCAGCAGAATGCGCTCTTTCACCTCTATAACCGCCTGATGGCAGGCGGCGGGTTGCTGCTTGTGAGTCGGCGGCCACTAAGCCGTTTGGCGACCACTACGGCCGACCTTGCCTCGCGCCTGCGCGCGGTGCCGGTGGCCGAAATCGCTCCGCCAGACGACGCGCTGCTCGAAGCCGTACTGCGTAAACGATTCGATGACCGACAACTCGCAGTCGAGCAGTCAGTGATTGACTATTTGGTCAGCCGCATGGATCGATCATTTACGGCACTGGAAGCGATCGTTCGGCGGCTGGATGAACTTGCCTTGTCGCGAAAGCGGGCTGTGACGGTGCCGCTGGTGCGGGAAGTGCTGGCGAGGACCAGCAGTCAGATCAGCCTCAAATTCTGAGCTTCATCGCGACCTCAACCCTCGTGTTGACGAACGGGGCAGGTTGATAGCGTCCTGATCTGCGTCACACGCGGCGGCCCAGCCAGACAACTTTACCCACCATGGCCAGATCGCTTATGCTGATGCCCTCAACCGGCGGTTAAAGGGCGGCGTTATCTGAAATCAGTGCCACCGAGCCGTTGGCAGGGTGCAATTGCAGCCACTTGACGAGCAAATCATCGCCAAACCCCAGGACGTAGATGCCATCAAGCCCTGGCGGACTAGGGCTAAGGTGAACCAGAATTTGATCACCGTGGGTGATTCTGTGGGCTCGGCTGGATGATCACCGCCGGGGGCTGCGCTGATGCCCAGGATGATTGTACTCAAATGGCTATTTTCGACCATCGGGGTAGGGATGACCCGCTTGGGTCAACGTGCGCTGGTGATCGCTCCCGTTATGGCGGCCGGAGCAGCATACCTTTTGCTCCGTGACCAAATGGGGAAGGCCGTCCTCAGCCGCAGTTTGGCCGCTGAAGCAGCCCTGCGTCATAGCCGAATTTTATTGGAATTGAAGGAGGCTCAGGATGAAGCCCGCGCGTCTGCTGCTCGTAGTGAGCCTGATCTGCTTGAACGCCTGCGCAACAGCGCGTTTTGACGGCTCCCTATCGGCGCTTGAGGCTGGCAGCCTGAGCGCCTGTCCGGCTGTGGCGGAGTATAGTTCGAGGTTTCAGGGGGAACTTGCTGCGGAGTTAGAGGCTATGGCCACCGGTAACCCGGCGATCTGGCGAGCTTTGTTAGACTATGGGGAACTCCGCGCGGCGGTACGGGCGTGCCGAGGCCCTAAATCAGTGCGTCCAGCGTAGCAGACGGCCATTGGCAAAGTTATCTGCGTAAGCTTTGGGCTGAATCTTGCGGGTCTTGGTTTCTTCGATCTGGTACACCAGCCCCTTAGCCTGTGCATACTCAACAGCTTCTTCCTTCGAACCAAACCACAGCTTGAGCTGCTGTCGAGTATCGTCAGAGGAGGTCCAGCCCATCAACGGTTCCACCGTCCGGCGCGAGGTCGGATCAAATTCCATCAGCCACTTTTTTGCGTTGCTGCGGCCGGACTGCATGGCGGATTTTGGCGGCTGGGAGATGGTGACTTGCATGACGTGTCTCGGTTCTTGGCGACCCGGGGGCTTCGGCGGTCGAACAAACTGCGCCGAAATTTTTGTGAAGATGGTCGGGGCAGCAAGATTCGAACTTGCGACCCCCTGTACCCAAAACAGGTGCGCTACCAGGCTGCGCCATGCCCCGACCGCTCTCA
>NZET01000025.1 GCA_002690455.1 Kiloniella sp. | reverse complement strand
TTAGGATTTCAAATCTATCAATTCATCTATTTATTGAGAGCTGATAATATACAGCCGACTGAATAGAATTCAGTCACTAATGAAACATATCACGGATGATATGCGCCGATGAGGCCACACACGGGATGGACGGATATCTTAGTTGTGTGGCTGGCGCGTTGCACCCACTAGCGGGGGCAGAGCATGCTTCGCTTTCCTGAGAGATACTCCGCCTTGATCGTTTTCGCGCGATCCGGGCCGAAGCTGCTGAAATGGCCGGCGTGTACCACCGACAGTGGCATGTCACAGAGGCGGTTGAGGCTCTCCATCATCTGCTCTGGCACCGAGTGATACAGGTGGTCGTACAGAATGCCGTCGTATAGGGCGTCACCCGTGAAAACCGTGCCTGTCGCAGCCTCCCACAGCGCCACGGACCCCGGTGAATGTCCAGGTAGGTGCAGGACCTGAAATTGCCTATCACCGAGGTCGATGACGTCGCCCTCATCGATCGTGCCGGTCAGCGGGGCGGGTTGGTAGCACCAGGTGTTGATATCAAAGTCCCTCGAAGGTTCTGCTCGGATTACAGTCGCATCAAGCAGGTCGCAAACCGTGTTTTCCCGCGTCGGTTTGGCGAAAATATCAGCCTCCAGACCGTGGCCCAACCGCTGGTCGAACTGACAAAGCCCGCCGGCGTGGTCATGGTGACTATGGGTGCAGACCGCGATTACCGGACGCTCACTCAGGCGCGCAACAGTCCCGGACATTGATTGCAGCCCAAAACCGGTATCGATGATCAGATCGCGGTCCCGCCCCCTGATGTGCCAGATGTTGCAGCGCCAGTCGGCTGCAATACCGGTTTCGAGCAGCCGGGTTACGCCGTTGTCAAACGATTGGGTTTCGAACATCCGCAGCTGTCCCTCGTTCCTCGCCATTCTTGCCGTCCAAGTCTCGCCCACTGAGCAAGGGTGGCTGCGTGGCAATTTGGCACTTTTCAGGCGCGGTTAAAAGCTTACCTCCCGCTCCAAGTCTGCTTCAACCTTCGGGGTATCGATGACCCTTTCGCTCTTCGACGAAGATCCCATGGCCGGGGCTGCTTCTGCACTGCCCTTTGACGGATCGCTTCAGCCCACGCTGGCGGCGGCCTGCGCCCGGTTGCAGGCATTTCTGCCTCAGTCCGGTAAGCACTACGCTGCACAACGGAATTTCGACTTTGGCCCCGGCAAACACCACAACGTGTCCGGCCTCTCGCCCTGGCTCCGCCATCGGATCATCACAGAAACTGAAGTGCTCGAAGCAGTGCTCCGCGTGCAGTCGGCTGAAAGTGCTGAGAAGTTTATTCAGGAGGTGTTCTGGCGCGGTTACTTCAAGGGCTGGCTGGAGCACCGGCCCGAGGTCTGGCAGCGCTATCGCCGTCGCGTCACCGACGTGCTGAGAGAGTTGGAGACTGACGCCGCGCTACGCGGACGCTACGAGGATGCAGTCGCAGGCCGCACCGGGATTGCGTGCTTCGACGCCTGGGCGGAGGAGCTGATGACGACCAACTATCTGCACAACCATGCACGGATGTGGTTTGCGAGCATCTGGATTTTCACGCTGCGCCTGCCGTGGGAGCTGGGTGCCGACTTTTTCTTTCGTAACCTGCTCGATGGGGACGCGGCCTCTAACACCTGTTCTTGGCGGTGGGTCGGGGGCCTGCACACAGCGGGAAAGACTTACCTTGCGCGTGCCTCGAACATTCGCGAATACACAGCTGGGCGGTTCGACCCGGAAGGCCAGTTGGCGGGCATTGCGCCAGCGCTGGAAGAACCGCCATTGGGTCCGCGTACTCCGCCGATTTTTGCCAACCCGGATCTGGCGGGGCAGAGGGTCGGTATTTTGATCACGGCAGAGGACTGCGCGGCAACAGGGCTGGATACGGAGCCGGTTGGAGCCTTTGTGCCGGTTGCGTTGGCTTCGTGGAGTGCGCCTGTGCCGCGTTCTTTGCAGCCCACCGCACCAGCGGTCGAGAGGTTTGCAATGTCGGCGGTTGAGGCGGCGGCGCAGGCAGCGGAGGGACGTCTCGGGCTGTCGGCCACTCGTCTGGGTACAGACGCCTCAGATGCCGCTGACACGGCTGCAGCCCTTGCCGATTGGGCAAAGGCGCATCGGCTGGACTGTATTGCGACCGCGCGCATGCCCATCGGTCCGCAGCGGCAAGCCGTACGCCTGTCCATGCGTGACCTGGCCACGCCGTTGGTTGAGTTGGACCGGCTGTACGACCGTTTGACCTGGCCGCATGCGCGGGCCGGGTTCTTCGGGCTGAAGAAGCAGATCCCGAGCATCTTGCGCGACCTCGGCTTGTCCTGAGCCTCCCAACCAGCCCTAATCAGCGCAACTCAGATTAGCTGGTGATGGCGTGCGGGGGCAGGTCCAGCGCCGGGTTCTGATCAAAAAAACCTTCGGGCATCCAGTGCAGCGACGCATAGACCACCGGCTGCACCGGCCAGTCTTCAGGGCGCGGCAGATGGTGAAAATTCATCGTGTACCAGACTACGAGGTCTTCATCTTCAAGCGATCGGTCGGCCTCGATCCAGCGGGGCAGACCGTCCCCGCCCGGATGTTGGTTNGGGAACCAGCCCGCAGGGTATAGCTGCTCCGGGTCATATTGTGTCGCCCAGAAATGCTTGAACATAAATCCAGCACGCTGAGCCACGGGTGAGTCGGGTTGCAGGTAAGGCAGGGTATTCTGCCCCGGGACCAGCCGATACGCGGTGTGCTGGCCCACCGCGTTGGTCTGGGTGGTATTGACGATTTTCCAAGACCGAGAGCGGGAGATGTCGATTTCCCGTGCCGCCTCACTCTCGCGGCTGAGTGGGCGCTCGACGATAGTGACTGCATTGCCATACGGATTGTTAGGGCCCAGAGGTGCAGCCTCGAAATCCTGTTCACGCACTGCGTTGTCGGGTCCGTCTACNCACATGTCGAAGCGGAAGTTGAAGGAATGCTGGTGTACGTGGCTTGCAATGCNAGGGGCGATCAGCGCGCCGTATTTGGGTTGTTCACCTGGCGCGACGGCGGTGGGGAAGGGGATGCCAGTCGCCTTGATTTCAGTGCCGATGGTGCCGTCCTGATAGAAATACCAGAAGAAACCGTAAACGTAGTTGCCAATGGTAGCGATCGAGGAAATCACCAGCCGCCGAGAGCGCACAGCCCGGAACTTACCCGTGTGCGAGTCCGTGTGCTTCCACAGCAGGCCGTAGTCCTCTTCGTGCATGCACACGGCATTGCGGATCGGCGTTGGGTTGCCGTGCCAGTCGTGCGCGCAGACGTCGAAGTAGTGGATATGCCCCAGGCAGTCACAGCCGAGTTTTAGGCTGTCCAGCGCTGTGCCAATGCCGTATTCGCCGGTATCAAAGGCGTTGCGGCGAAAGTTTCCGCCTGTTGGATCGCCGTAGGGCACGACCATTTCGGCCATCGACGCTCGGTTCATGATCGGTCTCAGCCGTCCGTCGTCTTCATAGCCTATATCGTGCAGCACCAGTCCTTCGCGCAGGTCGAAGCCCACGCGGACGTTCCAGCGCTGCCAGCGAACAGCGTAGCCATCGACCTCGAAGCTTGGCCCCTCAGGCTGTTTGATATCGAGCGGCTTAACGTCACTGCGTAAGCCTTCGCTGGGCCTGATCGCAGCAGAGTCGGGTGGCAGGGGTACGACGCCAAAGTCATCCACGCGCAGCACCTTGCCCGCGGCCAGATCCATAACCGGATGCAGGTTGGCGATTGGGCGGCCGTAGCGATTGTCGCCGGCGTCATTTATCACCCAGCAATGGCAATAGGCGATGCGTTTGCCTTGCTCTTCTTCAATACCGAAGTTGCCAGGTGCCCAGGTCTCGATCAGCACAGTGTCNAGGTCGGTNATCCCGCGTTTGGACAGCGCTTCAATAACGCGGGGATCGGCCTTNGCGATGGCATCGCTGGCGTCAAACTCGTCGGGGGGAATACGTGCCTGGACCCCCGCCACGTGCTCCCAAGACAGCAGTTCACCCTGATCCAGATCGACCCGACCGCGCAGCGTACGGTTCCCCGGACGCTCATAGCAACATACATAGGCGCGCCGGGGTGGGACGGTCCCGCTGTCCCTGAAGGCAGCACGTTCGGCTCGGCTTGGTTCGTCGAGTGTGATTGTCTCGAAGAAAGCATCAGGGTCGAGGCCAGAGTGCGCCCTGATACAGTCGGCAGCGGCGGAAATTTCTTCCGGGCTCAGGGGCTCAAGTGGATGGGTAGCAGGCATAGCGGTTCAGCTCGCTTCGGTACAATACGGGATGGATGGGATCAGGATACGCACGATCCAATACAGGCTCCCCCGATCCACCAGAGTGGTCAAGGGGCCGGGGTGTCACGCCAACGTTAGGCAGATCGCAACCTATTGCCAGGAAATGCGATGACTCCGCTGTGCCTTGTGCCAACGCTGCTGCTAGCGGCGGCGCACGCCTGGCACAGGGGAACGGCCCTTACAATCGTTTTCACGAGCGTGGGTTTCGTTGCGCCGGGACATTCCGCCCTCGCGCGCCATTCGCTCCAGCGCCGCCACGCGATTCTCGGTCCGCGGATGAGTGGCGAATAGCTGATCGTGCCGGTGGGCATGCAGCGGGTTGATGATGAACATGTGTGCGGTAGCAGGTGAGCGTTCGGCGGCGTGGTTGTCGATGCGGCTCGCGCCCTGTTCGATCCGCTGCAGGGCCGAGGCCAGCCAAAGCGGATTGCCGCAGATTTCCGCGCCAAGGCGGTCAGCCTCGTATTCACGCGTCCGGCTGATCGCCATCTGCACAAGGCTCGCAGCCAACGGTGCGAGGATCATCAGTGCCAGCGTCCCAATCAGGCCCATTTGTCGGTTCCGCCCTCCGCCGAAGAAAATGGCAAAGTTCGCGAGCATGGAAATGGCCCCCGCGAAGGTCGCGGTTACGGTCATGATCAGCGTGTCCCGGTTGCGGATATGGGCGAGTTCGTGGGCGATTACCGCCGCCAGCTCATTGCGGTCGAGCGCCTGCATCAGACCAGTGGTGACGGCCACCGCGCCGCGCTCTGGACTGCGTCCAGTGGCGAAAGCGTTAGGCTGTGCGGTATCGATGATGTAGACCGCTGGCGTCGGTAACTCGGCAGCCGTGGCAAGGTCGTCCACCATGGCGCGCAAGGCGGTGTGGGGACTGTCGTCATCCACGCGTTCAGCACCATGCAGGCTCAACACCAGCCGATCTGAGTTCCACCAGGTCAGTAAGTTCATACCCGCAGCGATGGCGAGTGCAATCAATGCACCACCCGTTCCGCCAAGCAGCCAGCCAAGGCCCATAAACAGAGCGGTTATGAAGCCCATCAGCAGGGCAGTGCGGAAGAAGGACATGGGTCAGGTGCTCAGCGCTTGATTGGCGGGTTTCCCATTGAATTGGTTGCACGGATGCGGTTTCGCAACCGCTCCGGCGTCGATGCACAGGCTACTGCCGATTAGATCTTCGGTAGCAGCGCCAGTGCATCGCCAACCTTGCCTTCGATCACCGCTCGGAAGTCTTCGTAGAATGCTTCTGGCGTCTGATCAAAGGTGGCCTCAAAGGCTGCTGCCCAGTCCATGCTTTCCAGCCGAGGATAGAATTCGTTAAGCAGAACCTCGTCCCCATGACGGGAAACCAGCAGCGCAATCGCCCAGGCCCCACCGTCGTAAAAATACTGGCGGCAGGGGCTGTCGTAGTCGATCTTCTGCATTTCGCTCACGCAATCGTGGCTTTTGTGATCTCTGGCCGAACGACGGAACTTCTGGCCCATGTTTTTGCGATAGTTGCGGTAGTTGAATTGCCACTCGCCATTGTCCCAGACTGGCAACGTACCGTCGGCCTGCAACTGGGCGTGTGTGGTCATGGCCATGTACTCCGCGCCGCCTTCCATGAACCAGACCGGGCCCAGCTTGCGGTCACGAGCGTCACGATCGAGGTCCCGCACGTGGGCGTGTTGTACGGCATGAAAGTACTCGTGCAGTACGGTCTTCTGATCTTCATCACCCGGCACACCGAGCAAGCCGGACATCCCAAGAGGGATGGAGGAAGAAAAACGGTGTATGCCCCAGTCAAAGCCGCCGTTGTGGCCGGCATCACTTCTCGGCTGGCTTTGAGATAAGGCTTCGGCACCGACCTCCTGATAGGATCGCAGGCCGTGCTGCGCCCGCTTTTCGCGTTGCAGGCAGGCGTTCAGAGACCAATCGCCACGGTCAGCCCGGCGCTGACAGAAAGTATCGATGAGGGCTTTGGCGGCGTCAGGATCAGTGCCTAGGACCCAGTATTCAATGGGGCCGAAGTTACCCCAGGCCTTGGTCGCGGCTGCCATGGTCTCGACCATCCCAGTGCGCACGTCATCGACCACATCGTTTGCGAAGAAAAATGACGGCATCTCGTGAAAGGGCTGGGACCATGAAGCAGGCAGCAGTCCATCATTGCTCTGTCGGGCCTCTCTGGCTTCTCTGGCATTGGCAAATGCCGTGGCTTGTCCGTCCAGATCCCAACTTTGGAATCCGTTGCAGCATTCGCCAGCGTCGACGAGGATCGGCGCGGGCAGATGCTCAGGGTCGTAGAGCAATGCTAGAGCCCCGTCGCCAGTCATCAGTTCGAAGCCCTCTCCATTGAGACGGAAGGACCAGACCTGCGCTGCGTCTCCGTCGGCCGGGATCATCAGAAGTGTCCGATCTGGTCCTTGCGCGGTGAGGGCGAAGTCTTCTCCCAGAACGGCATTAGACACGCGAAACTGCCCGGGCTCCAGTGGGGTGATTATCCATTGCTGATGGTCGGCTTGATTAGGGGTTTCGGCGATGACATCACCGGTGTTGAGATCGATACTGAGGGCACGGGGGCCGTCGCTCGGCCCGAGGAAGGCGACAGTCAGCGGTCGGGAAGTCAATTCACCGAGAAGGGCATCCGCGGCTACTGGGCGATGCAGCAGCAATGATGCAACGAGACTTAGCAAGACGGTAAGGACGACCGTAAGGCGGGCACGCAGGCCAAGGCTAAAGAGCATAGTCATGATCGTTTCTCGTTTCTTTGTCTAGGGTAGCAGCGCCTAGCCCCGATCACCCTTTGCCATTAGAATAGAGTGCAAAATGCCTACGTCCAGATAGGACTCGACCGAAGGTTGGCTTCCTTCCAATGAATTGCCAAACCCAGAGGTTCCGTGGTCCCACGCTGGGCAAGGGCGGCCGATTGACAGCAGGGGAATACCCGCCATGACTAACATCAACGAAGCCAGGGTTGAGGCCCACTACGCCCAGAAAAACCTAATGCGCGTTATCCGTGAAGGGCTGGTCGCCGCTGGCGCCGACCCCGATCGCCCCGACCCGGGGATGCTTAGCGCCGTCGACGAATTCCATATTGGCGGCACAGAAGCCAGCCGTTTCGTGGGCGAGGCCCTCGGCGCGACCGCCGGCATGCGGGTGCTGGACATCGGCTGTGGTATCGGTGGTCCGGCTCGATTTTTGGCCGACGCTTTCGGTTGTCGTGTGACGGGGATTGACCTGACGGCTGATTATGTTGCGGTCGGAAACCAACTCAGCGCGATGGTTGGGCTGGGAGAGTCGGTGACCCTGCAGCAGGCAAGTGCGCTTGACCTGCCGTTCCGTGAAGCCAGCTTTGATGCCGCCTACGTTATGCACGTAGGCATGAATATAGCCGACAAACCACGGATGATGGCCGAGGCCGCACGGGTGCTGCGCCCCGGCAGCAAGTTGGTAATCTATGACGTTATGACCCAGCGTGACGGGCCTGTGACTTACCCGTTGCCCTGGTCCGATGTGTTGGAGAACAGCGCGGTCGACAGACTAGCGGCCTACGACAAAGCGCTCGAAGTGGCTGGACTGGTGATTGAGGCCCGTGAGACAAAGCGTGATTTCGCTGTTGGCTTCTTCGAGGCCATGATTGAGCGGATGAATGAGGCTCAGGGCAGCGCGGCAGAGGGTGGCAGGGGGCCGGGACCGCTGGGCCTGCATCTTCTCATGGGTGCCAACACCCGCGAAAAGGTCGATAACGTCTTTGGCCAGATCAAGGATGGACTGCTGGCGCCGGTGCTCGTCACTTGCCGCAAGCCAGCATAGGTGAGGAGGGAAGGTCTAGCGGAACCGTTCGACCACCGCCGCAACCTGCGCCTGCAGCGCGGGGTCCAGCGGCGGTGCGCCGGGGTTGGCCAGCCGTACCTGCAGGTCCTGGTCCAGCCTCGTCTTGAGATCATCCTGCGGGATGTCGTTATTGCTAAGCGGGAAGTTAGCGCCGAGGTAGCGGGAGTCCCAGACCTGCATCCGGCAGTTTTCCACGGTGTGCGGTTCGGCGAGATACTGGCCACGTGGGCCCAGCCGTTCGATCATATCGGCGCCAATCTGGTCCCGTGAGACCTGCACGCCTTCCCACATTTTCTTTAGTAGCCCCGCAAGGTCGTCGCAGAGCAGGAGTGCATGCTCGGAGAAGGTCAGGCCCTGATCCAGTGAGCCAAGGTAGTCGCAGGTTGCGGGTCGGTTGTAAAACATCTGCATCATGTTTGAAGACAGTTCCCACACGGCGTCTTGGTTGAAGGTCGGCGCAACCGAGCAGCCGCCGGTCCCGGTCAGCGGAGGGATCCCAAGTCTGTGACGGATCTGACAGGCTGCCATATCCGCCAGTGAATTCTGCGAAAAGCTGCCGATGGCGCCCGTTGCGGGCTCCATAAAGTTCACGTCTGAACAGCCAATGCAGAAGCTGCCCTCTTCGACTAGTTGGCCCAGCACCATGGCAGCGATATCGGTCATCAGTGCATGGGTCAGACACCCTGCGAGCGTAATCGGTGACGATGCACCGCCGATCGGTAAGGTTCCGACACCAACCGGAATGCCAGCGCGGACGGCGGTGATGATCTGCTCGATATGAATAGTTGCGAAGCTGACGGGCAGCGGCGTGACCAAATGCAGAAAGTATGGCTTGGCGCGCAGAGCGTCTCCACCGCCGCGGAGCAGACTGGCCATCTCGATCGCAGCTTCCAGCGAGACGGGGTATTCGCACAGGTATTCCAGCGGCTTGGTGGTATTTTCCATAAGGCACAGAAACTCGTCCACCTCACCGTAGAGGTTGGACTCGGCGATGTTTTTGGCGCCGATGCAGACCGCGTCGATATTGGGCAGGCCATCGGCGAGACGAGTAATCCGGGCGAGATCGCCACGATTGGAGGCGCGGGGCTCACCACTGGTGCCGTCATAGACGCCGATGCACGTCATGCCGGGCATGAAGCGGGTGTGGGCGCAGTCGACAGATACGGGATTTTCGCCGTTGCGGTCGTATAGCAGGCATTGCTTGCCCACGGTCTCCAGTGCGCGTCGGCTGACTGTTTCCGGTATCAGCACGAGACCGTCTTCAGCCACGCTGCAGCCAGCGGCAGCCAGGAGGCCGTCCGCCTCTGTCCCCGGTTCGAAGACCACGCCTGAGCGGGCCAAAAGCGAGATCGATGTATCGATAATCAGGTCGACATCTGCCTCACTCATCGGCTGATAGAGACTGGTTGGACCAAGATGGCGGCCGGTCGTTGGAGCGGGAGTGTGGATCGCTGTGCTCGGCCGGCGTCGGGTGCGGCGCATGGTGGAACAGTCCCTCGGGCTTTCAGGTGTATGGGCGCGGTTGCGGGCTACTACGGACGGCCCGTCGTTGCAGGTGGCTTAAGCAACTCAGAAGCGCAAGTCTATGCGATGGGTTGCGCCTAAACCAAGATACGGTACTGCACCCAAACCGTCCTTTGAAAAATTGTTTGAGCGCTTAATCAATTTATGACATCAGAGAAGGTGTGTCCAGTTCGGCCCGATAAGCTTTTCAACCAAGGGCTGATGCAGCAAGTGGCCCGGTCTCGGCCGCAGAGCCGATCTCAGCCGCAGAGAACGGGGACGGAGACAGAGAGAAAGATCATGCGAGACCCCCGGCACGATATTCTGTTCGAACCCATCCGCATTGGCCCAGTGACCGCCAAAAACCGCTTCTATCAGGTCCCCCATTGCACGGGTATGGGCTGGCGTCGTCCGCAGATGCTCGCGGCCATGCGCGGGGTCAAGGCCGAGGGCGGCTGGGCCGTGGTCAACACCGAGTTCTGCTCGGTCCATCCGATCTCGGACAACGAGGCCTTCGCCAACGCCACGCTGTGGAATGAAGAAGACATCCGCGCCAACCGGTTGATGACCGACGCGGTGCATGAACACGATGCCTTGGCTGGTGTGGAACTGTGGTTAGGGGGGGGCATGGTAATGAATCTGTCCACGCGGCTGCCGTCCTATGGGCTGCGCAACCGCCCGCAGACCGATAGCGGCGTCTATAATCCCGGCCAGACCCGTAAGATCGACAAGCAAGATATCCGCGACCTGCGCCGCTGGCATCGGGATGCGGCCTTGCGGGCTGTCGAAGCTGGCTTCGACCTTGTCTATGTTTATGCCACGCATGGGTATCTGCTTTCCGAATTTCTTGACGCCAGCGTCAACGATCGCTCGGATGAATACGGTGGCTCTTTAGAAAACCGGGTGCGGATCGTGCGCGAGCTGATTGAGGAAACCCGCGAGGCAGTCGCTGACCGCGCAGCGGTCGCAACCCGGTTCAGCGTGTCCCTCGACGACCCCGAGACCTATGACGCCTTCGGTTTGCTCGCTGACCTGCCCGACCTGTGGGATCTGACCGTACCGGACTACGGCATCGAAATGGGCTCAAGCCGGTTTGTGAAAGAGGGTGATTTCGGTGACAGCATCGGGCATGCGCGCGGCCTGACTGCCCGCCCGGTGGTTGCCGTCGGGCGCTATACGTCTCCTGACACTATGGCGCAGGCTCTGCACTCCGGGCAGCAGGATCTGATTGGCGCGGCGCGGCCTTCGATCGCGGATCCGTTCCTGCCGCGCAAGATTGACGAGGGCCGTACGCGCGATATCCGCGAGTGTATCGGTTGCAATATCTGTTACGCCCATGACTCTCTTGGTGTGCCAATTCGTTGCACACAGAACCCCACCATGGGGGAGGAGTGGCGGCTGGGCTGGCATCCGGAACGGCTGCCAACCACGGTTCTTCCGGCCCAGAAATCCCAGGTTGCGGTGAGTGATGCCTCGAAGTCTGGAGGGTCGACCGCTGAGACCTCGAAGACCGTTCAGGATGCGTCAGCGCGGGTGCTGGTTGTCGGCGCTGGGCCGGCCGGCCTGGAGGCAGCCCGCGTCTTGGGGGAGCGGGGGTATCGCGTCATGCTGGCTGAGGCAGAGCGCCAATTGGGTGGACGGATCAGCCGAGAATCGCGACTGCCGGGGCTGGCAGAATGGGCGCGGGTTCGCGACTGGCGGCTGGGGCAAATCGACCAACTCGACAACGTGGACATTTTTCCAGAAAGCCGTCTGACCGCCGCTGACGTGGTTGAACTGGCGCCTTCACACGTGGTTATTGCCACTGGCTCGGTTTGGGCGAGCGATACGGTGGGTCGCCATTCTATAACAGGGCTGGAGCACGTGGAGCCGGGCGCTATCATTGTCAGTGCGGAGGCTATTCTTTCCGGCGAGCCGATTGCCGCTCCGCACGTGCTGATCTACGACGATGATCATTACTATATGGGTTCGGTGCTGGCGCTGGCGCTGCGTCAGCGTGGACACGCTGTGACGCTGGTGACACCGGCAGGTAAGCCCTGTGAATTTGGGGTCTTCACCGGTGAGATCTACCAGTCTAACGCCCGCCTGTTTGAAGCCGGGATCGAGGTGGTCACGAACACCATGATTGTGGGTGCGGGCGCGGGATCGGTGTCGACAGAATGCAGCCTGTCGGGACGAAGGGGCGTGTTGGACTGCGATGGCCTGGTGCCCGTGACCCGGCGGATTCCGACACTGGACCTGTTCGATGATTTGCGCGCTCTGGAGCAGGCCGGGGCGGTACCCGACGATCTGCGGGCCGTGGGAGCGATACGGCGGATCGGTGATGCGGAGGCACCCAACACCATCGCTTCAGCCGTTTATGCGGGCTATCGTGCCGGCGTTGAGTTGGGGCAGACTGTTGATCTTGCTGAACGCTTTGCACGCCGGGACATTCGTATTCCAACCTGATGACTCTGATCGAATTCTCCCCTTTCTTTTCCAAGAGGAGCTGCTGCCATGAAGTCGCCTGCTGACCGGATCTCACCGTTGCTCGATCATTGTCCTGCGACCCTGCCGCCAGAGGCCTATTGGCACCCGGACTGGGCTGAGCGCGAGCAACGGGGGATCTGGGCCCGGCACTGGATCTATGTCGGTCGGCGGGACAGTTTTTTGCCTGGGACGATGCGGCGGGTGCAGATTGCCGGAGATAGTTTGATCGTCGTTTGCGCAGCGGATGGCGGGCTGAGTGCTTTCCACAATACCTGCCGTCACCGGGGTTCAGTGCTTTGTGTCGAGCACCAGCAAGCCTTCGATGGTCGGGTGATCCGTTGCCCGTATCATGCCTGGGCCTACGCCACGGACGGCAGGTTGGTATCAACCGCCTTTGCAACGCCGACACCGGACTTCGATAAATCGGACCATGGGCTGTTTCCTGTGGCGATGGAGATCTGGAACGGGTTCGTGTTTCTCTCACTGGCCGATGAGCCGCCAGTATTCGAGCCGGATCTGGGGAAGGAGGCTCTCGACAACTGGCCAATGGATGCGTTGGTCGTCGGGCATACTTTTGAAAAAGAATTGGCCTGCAACTGGAAGATGTTCTGGGAAAACTATAATGAGTGCCTGCATTGTCCTGGCGTACACCCCATGCTCAGCGATCGAATCCCGGTCTACAAACGCGGTATAATGACCCGGCAGGAATCCGCGGACTGGACGCCGGGGGAGGAGGCCTCACCGGTACTGAAGGAAGGCACTAGCACCTGGACCATGAATGGCCAGCCTTGCGGTCCTGAGTTCGCAGGACTCAGCGCTCAAGAGCGCCGCATCGCGCACACTTTCGTCACCTCTTATCCGTCTATGTTTGTTGTTGCACACATTGATTATGTGCGAACGGTCGAGTTGCAGCCCCTTGATCCAGAACGGGTCTTGCTGCGGGCGCAATGGCTGTTTTTGCCTGAAACGCTGTCCCAGCCGGACTTTGACCTTCGGAATGTTACTGACTTCGCCACCACTGTATTGATGGAGGACGGTGCGGCGTGCGAGCTCAATCAGAGGGGCGTGAAGTCTTCGCGCTACGCGGGAGGACGGCTTATGCCGCAAGAGTTCGATGTACACGGCTTTCAGGCCTGGGTTCTCGAACAAGTGGGTGACTGAGGCAGCAAAAAGGGGGGAGGAAGAGTGAGTGCGCGTGGGAGATTTGTAAGCCGCGAAGCGGCGTCAAATCGAACGCGCCACATGATATGGCACGCTCAACACGGCTTCGGCCATGGTGATCTTTCTTCCCGCTGGTGCGCTAGCGCCTGAACGATCCCTTACGGGAATTAAATCTCGCCGCCGACGGTCCCTGTTTTCAAAAGCCTATGCGCGACATCATCGTGTGTCGTGGCCCGGCGAGCCTGCTGACGTGAAGTTTGTTCAATCTGTTCCCACCGGATCAGGTAGGTTTTCATGAGCGCTCCAACTCTCACTCCCTCAGCCGACGCCATTGCACAGCATCGCCGTGGATTCATCTTTGTCTTTGTCGCAGGTGTTCTGTGGTCAACAGTCGGCCTAGGCATTCGGTTGATCGAAGAAGCTTCGGTGTGGCAGATTCTATTCTACCGCTCCATCAGTCTGACCGCCTTGCTGTATATCGTAATTCGCTGGCGAACCCGGCGTGATCCATTTCGCCTCGTATGGCGCGCCGGACTGGCCGGCGTCGCCGCTGCGCTATCGTTGGTTTTCGCCTACTCGGGTGCCATTTTCTCGATGCAAACAACGTCGGTCGCCAATGCCATGTTGTTGTTTGCGACTGCCCCTTTCATGGCCGCGGTGCTCGGCTGGTTGGTGCTGCGCGAAGGTGTCCGTAACGCGACCTGGATTGCCGTTTTCTTTGCAATCGCGGGTATCGCTATCATGGTTTCCAACCAGACCGGCGCTGGAACTTTTCTCGGCAGTCTCGCGGCTCTTGGTTCAGCGCTCGGCTTTGCCTGCTTCACTGTTGCCCTACGTGCAGGAAAGTCAGTCGAGATGCTGCCTGCAGTGTTCCTTTCCGGCTTATTTGCATTGGTCATGATGGGTGGTATCTGCCTGATCACCGGCGACGGTTTCGCGCTCAGCCCCATAGACGGCAGTATCGCACTTGGGATGGGGGTATTTCAGGTTGGGGCAGGGCTGGTGCTTTTCACGCTGGGCTCACGCAGCCTGCCTGCCGCGGAACTCGCGCTGTTGTCACTGGCTGAAGTGGTTCTGGGGCCAGTTTGGGTCTGGTTGTTCCTCGGTGAGACCGTCGGTCTCAATACGTTAATCGGTGGTGGCATATTGCTCGCCGCCATCGCCGGCAATGCACTGAGCGGCATTCGTCGCAAGCCTCCACCCATCATCACGCCTTAGGCGCATTCATTACCCGAGACCCCAGTTTGTCGTGCACCTTCTTCAGCCGTAGTTCTGCTGGAGCCGTGATCGGTGCGTGTTGAACAATGCCCCTGCGCGTCAACCGTGATCCGTGCAAGCTGAACAATGCCCTTGGGCTTCGACCACTTCCTGGCGAATAGCAAAGCCCATTGACCTTGCAGCATCAGCCACCGCTGGTGCTGCACTCTCCCGCCACGTCGTCTCAGCGACGCGTTCGCAGCCATTGCAGATCAGAAACGCTGGCCGTTCACAGCCACTTGGATCGGCGCAGGCAACAAAGGCGTTCAAGCTCTCGATCTTATGGACAAAGCCGTAGCCGGTCAGAAACTCCAGCGCCCGGTACGCCACCGGCGGCTGAGCAGACAGACCCATGGCGCGCAGCCGCTCTAGGATCGCATACGCCCCCAGCGGTCTATGCTCTTCCAGCAGAATCTCCAGCACCTTTCGGCGACTGGATGTTAGCTTTAGTCCCCTTTCGGAACAACTTGCCTCTATTGAGGTCATCACGTCTGCCACACAGCGGTGATGATTGTGGGCCTCAAAAATCTGGTGGGGTTTCAAAGGACGCTTCAAGGGCAAGGATCTCTACGGACACGATTGAGAAATGGATCGCGCAGTGGCGAATTAGGCTTGCTATTCTGATAGCAATGGCGCATTTATGCAACGTTATACAATAACAATCTCTATAAAGTTTCTAGCGACCCATGATCGTGATTTTCAATCCTAGAATACAAGCGAGCTTCAACTATGCGTAAACCTTCCACGTTACTGCCCCTCAGCCTGCTAACCGCAGGCTTCGCCATCACGGTAGCAAACGCCCAGGACGCTCACGTCCATGGCGAAGCCATCTTGCAACTGGTGATCGACGATACCGGTGCCTTGGCCACCTTCCAGTCGCCCGCGGCGAACATCGTTGGCTTTGAACGCCAGCCGGAGTCCGATTCCCAGAAGCAGACCGTGGCCGACGCCATCTCACAACTGTCTAATTTTGCGGCGTTGTTCACCCTGCCCACAGCAGCTGGCTGCACCGTTGATGACGCCCACGCCGACTTCGAAGTCGAAGCGGCCGGGGCTGATCACGACGACCACGACGAGGATGAGATGAAGGCCGAGGCTGGACACGCTGAGTTTCACGCTGAGTTTGAGCTGACCTGTGCCAACACCAGCAACCTCACCAGCCTGCAAACCAACGCGTTCGACTTGTTTCCGAGCCTCGAAGCCCTAGAAGTAAAAGTGGTAACGCCGTCTGGTCAGGCTGGCGCAGAATTAACCCCTCAGAACCCAGAAATGGCGCTCTGACTTAAGGCGATGGAAGGGAAGTGGCTTGAAAGGCTGGTTTGTGGCGCTGCTCGCGCCGGGTGTACGGACTTCGCGGTCTGCCCCTTTCCTGATCTATTGGTCCAGGCGTGCGCTCTGGGCGCTGCTGGCGGCTTCACTCAGCTTGAGCACTGTGGCCCAGGCGCACCCTCACGAATGGATCGACTTGCGGGTACGTCTCATGTTCGACAATGAAAAGCGTCTGACAGCAGTTGAGCAATCGTGGCTTTTTGACCCCTTTTTCAGCGCCTTGGTGCTGGACGAATTGTTAGCAGACCGGCCCGATCGCCGCGCGATTGCGAGGCAGGCCGAAGCATTGGGACCGGAGATGGTCAGCAACCTTTCCGAGCACGCATTCCTTAACGAATGGACCTTCGACGGGGCGCCCATCGATGGACTGAACGGCAGTTTTGTCAGTGCGCGCGTCACGCGGGATCAGTTTGAGCTGACCTTTAGCCTCGATCTCGATCAGCCGCTAGACCTGCGCGGTGGGCAGTTTGAATACAGCGTTTACGACCCCACCTACTACATCGAAATTCTTCACGCCCGCCGTCATCTGCCCGAACTGCGCGGTGCGCCGCGGGGGTGCCAACGCGAAATCATTGAGCCTGACACGCCAAAAGACATGACCGACTTCGCCGCCAGCCTTGACCAGACTGATGCGTCGGATGAACGCCTAGGTATCCACTTCGCCGAGCGCGCTATCATTCGGTGCAGGGGCTAACGAGTATGGTGATCCAGGCCAGCAATCTGCACTTTGCCCGACGGGATGGCTTCACACTGACGCTGCCTTCGTTTGCACTGGCCGCTGGTCAGACAATGGCCGTTCTGGGTCCGTCCGGTTCCGGCAAGTCGACCCTGCTCGATCTCATCAGCGGCGTTCTTCGGCCGAGTTCGGGTGATCTGAGCCTGTTCGGGCAGGACGCAACCGCCCTGAGCGGCCCGGCCCTTGACCGCCTGCGTGGTGACCGGATGGGTTTGATTTTTCAGGAACACAATTTGCTCCCCTTTGCCACAGTCCGGCAGAATGTAGCGCTCGGGGTTCGATTCAGTGCTGCCCGGACCCAGCGCCTGCGAGGCCCGGTCGGAGACGAAATTGACCGGTTATTGACATTGATGGGGCTGGAGCCTTCCACCTTGGGTAAACGTCGTGCCACCGATCTGTCTGTGGGCCAGCGTCAGCGTGTGGCTGCTGCCCGCGCCCTGCTCGGGGCCCCGGATCTGATTATCGCGGATGAACCGACATCAGCGCTGGATGAAGGTAACCAGGCGCGCTTCATGGCCTTGCTCAATGCAGCGCGAAAGGAAAGCGACGCGGCTCTGCTGTTCGTGACCCACGATCCACGGCTGGTCGAAGGGTTCGATCAGGTGCTCCGCCTCGACGATCCCGACCAAAGCCACGGGAAGGCCGACTGATGCCCGGATCTATACTGGCGCTGGCCATCGGGTCAGTACTTTCACGCCGTCTTGGTCTGGCACTGACCGTGCTGACCATGGCGCTATCGGTGGCGCTGTTCCTCAGCGTTGAGCGGCTGCGGATCGCTGCCCGAGACAGCTTCGACGGCACAATCAGCGGGGTCGACGTGCTGGTTGGCGCGCGCTCAGGTGAGTTGGCTCTGCTGCTCTACACCGTGTTCCAGATCGGTGATGCTGCGCCGTCCATGCGTTGGAGCAGTTATGAAGACCTCTCCGGCGACGAACGGGTTGAGTGGAGCGTGCCGATCAGCCTCGGCGACAGCCACCGCGGCTACCGCGTCGTTGCCACAACGTCAGGCTTCTTCGACCACGTCAAAACCGGGCGCGGGCAACCGCTTCGCTTTGCGGACACAACCGGAGAGAGGATCGATGATGTCGGCGTGGTTGTCGGCGCACACGTGGCGCGGGATTTGGGCTATAGCCTCGGCAGCCTGGTCGAGATCCAGCACGGGCTGGCCTCAGCCGGGGATCGCAGTCACCGTGACTCCCCCTTGCCTGTCACCGGTGTTCTGGAGCCAACGGGTACCCCGATCGATTTCAGCGTGTTCGTCAGTGTTCGCGCGTTCGAGGCACTACACAATGGCTGGCAGGGCAGTGTTCCAGCACTCACGGGGTTGGACGTCCGCACTGTCGACCTGTCTGACCCAGCCTTTAGCCCCTCGTTGATCACTGCTGTTTACGTCGGCATGAAATCCAAGCGGCGAATTTTCCAATTGGTCGAGGATGTAGAAGACTATGCCCCCGAGCCCCTGTCTGCGGTTCTGCCCGGTGTCACCCTGTCACAGCTTTGGGTTTTAGTGAGCAACGCGGAGCAGGCCTTACAGCTCCTGGCAATTCTTATTGTCGTGGTGGCGTTGGTAGGGCAAATAACCCTGCTCCTCGCGACGCTGGACCTGCGACGACGGGAAATCGCTATCTATCGCGCTTTGGGTGCTCAACCGGCGTTGATCGGTGGCTTGCTGGTGCTTGAAGCGCTGGTGATTGGGTTGATAGCGGCCGCAGCCGGGCTGGTGCTGGCGCTGATCGGTAGCGCAGTTGCAGGGGCCATGCTCGGCTCAGTGCTCAAGCTGGACTTAGGCGCGACGCTGGTGACCCCTTCACAAGCGCTGGCGCTGGTCGCATTTGTAGGGGTGAGTGCCGCCAGTGGTGTTCCTGCCGGCGTGCTTGCCCACCGCACATCGCTGCAGGACGGCATGCGTCCCCGTTTCTGATGTTCTGACGAGAGGAAAACAGACCATTAACCTACTCAAGACCCTCGCCGTATCGATCACTGTGGTGATGGCGCTTGCCGTGGCAGGACTTTTCGTTGCGCAACGTGTCCTGACGTCCGGCGGGGTCGGGGCTGCGCCTGAAGGTGTATCGCTGGCTTGGTCGCTGCTACTGCCCGAGGAAGCCCGCGCAGCCTATGCAACTCTTAATTCTGCTACAGAAAATGCAGCAAGAGCGGACAGCCAAGGGGAAACAGCAACGACACCTGATCCTGCGCTGCTGCTGATCGCGGAGACCAGCACCGATGCTGCGCTGGACGGCCAGATGCTCTCCATCTCCGGCTTTATGGTGCCGCTGGATAACGATCGACGGAGCACGCGCCAATTCCTGCTCGTACCTTATCAAGGGGCCTGCATTCACACTCCGGCACCGCCGCCTAATCAGGTGATCTCCGTCTACTCTGAGCGAGATGCACGTCGTTACCACAACTGGCAGCCCGTTACGATCACCGGTCGGATGAACGTTGCCACCGATACCACCGCGCTGGCCGAGGCAGGCTACGTCATGCAGTTGGAGCGGATCGAGGCCTACCGAGAAGATCGCGAGAGCCAAGAGTTTACAGTCGCCGAAGGTGCTCACGACAGCCCACTGCTCTGAAGCTCCCCCCTTTTGGCACAGATGGCTTGCGTCATTTTTTAACCAGTGCGAGCACTGGGACTGGATTGCATGGAGTAACAAAGAAGTTCAGGGTGGTTCCACCTGCTTGTCTGGAGAGTACTGCCCAATGTCTACGACCCACGATGCATACGCAGATGCTATGCCGGATTTCAGCAATGGCGCCCGCCTCCTGGTGATCGTCGGCCTAACGCTATCCGTCGTCATGGTTGGGATTTCGCTGGGCGGTCTGATCCCATGGTTGTCACTCAAGCTTGAAGCCCGGGGAACCAGTGCTGTCACCATCGGGTTGGTGGCAGCGGCTAATCCGCTGGGGATCATGCTGGTTGCGCCCTTCGCCCACCGCATTGGTATGCGGCTTGGTATGGGGTGGAGTATACTGTTGTTCGAATTGTTGGCGCTGCCGGGGATCCTGTTGCTGCTGGTATTCGAGACTGAGCTGGCGTGGTTCTTACTGCGTTTATGCGCAGGGTTTGCAATGGCTATTCCATGGATCATCGGGGAGACTTGGGTGAACCTGATCGCCCGGCCGGCGTGGCGGGCTCGTGTCATGGCCTTTTACACCGCTGGGGTCGCAGCGGGCTTCGCGTTGGGACCGTTGGTTCTGTCGGTGGTCGGCATCGAAGGCCGTGTGCCGATCTTTGCCTTCAGTGCTCTGGCCGCATGTGCTCTTTTGCCGATTTTTGTGATCTGGCGGTTTGCAGCGCCGCTGGGAAGCGCGCCGTCGCAAGGCTTCTTTGGCCGAATTTTTTCCATGCCCGTGCTATTTATGGCCATTGTTCTCGCCGCCATGGCGGATACGGTGGCTCTAACCTTTCTGCCAATCTGGGGGAAAGCGCTGGGCTACAGTCAAAATCTCTCGCTGCTGCTCGTCTCGATTGTGCTGGTCGGCAACGTGGTGCTGCAGATACCTATCGGGATGCTCGCGGATCGCATCGGTATCCGCCGCACCATGGTCTATTGTGGGATTGTCAGCCTGCTCGGTCCGTTCCTGCTGGTCGCGGTCGGGACGACACTTGCTCTGCTGGTGCCATTGCTCTTTCTCTGGGGCGGGGCGGTCTGGGCCCTCTATGCACTGGCGCTGGCCGAGCTGGGGCACCGGCTGACTGGCGCGGCGCTCGCTGCGGCCAATGGTGCGCTGGTGTTCGTTTACACGCTGGCCAATGTCATCGCGCCTCCGATTGCTGGTTTTGGGCTGGACCTGTTTCCGCCCCACGGCTTTATGACTGTGATCGTGGTCGCTGCAATGGCGTTTCTAACTCTTGCGTGGNTACGGGGTTCACCCGAGCAGCGTGAGCGTGGTCCTGGCAATTAAGGCTGCTGCCTGCAGACGTGTCGATCCATCCCCTCGGGCGGTGCGGCTGAAACGTATAACAGACGGGTTCAGGTAAAAATTGCTTGCCCCAGTGCCCTAAAGTCGCCCATGNTCATCCCTTGAGTTTTTCATGTTTCCGGGGAGATAGCGCTTGATTTTTAGCCGTGAAAGTCGGCAAGGCCTGACGCTGATCAGCCCACCTTTGGTTTATGCCCTCCTTATGCTGGCGGCCCCGATGATCATGGTCATCACGTTCAGTTTTTGGACCCAGAATTATCTGGATCTGGACAGGACGCCGACCTTTGCCAACTATCGCGAGGCTTGGACCGGAGAAATCTACCGCACGCTGATGCTGCGGTCGTTAATGATCTCCCTGCTGGTNACNNTNGTNACNGTGNTGCTGGCNTTNCCGATNGCNTANTTCCTNTCGTTCCACGTCAAGCNNCANAANGCNNTNTGGCTGTTCCTNATNANCATCCCNTTCTGGACCAGCTACNTGCTNCGNATTTTCCTNTGGAAGGTNATCCTCGGNTATAACGGTGTNCTGAACTCCACGCTNATGGGNCTNGGTCTGATCGACGANCCNCTNNNCTTTATCCTNTACAATAGTNCNGGCNGTNNTNATNACNNTGGCNCANGCNTGGGCNCCNTTNGNCATNCTGCCNATTTTTGTCGCGCTNGAGCGGATNGACCGTTCGCTGCTNGAGGCNGCNGAAGACCTCGGCGANGGCCCGGTGCGGCGGTTCCTGNGNGTGACGCTGCCGCTNGCCATGCCCGGCGTGCTGGCCTCNACCNTGATCGTTTTCATCCCGACNGTNGGTGACTTNGTGACNCCNCGNCTGGTCGGNGGACNNAGACGGNNTGATGATCGCNAATCTGATCCANGTNTACTTCAGCAANGCNAACAANGCGCCNCTGGCGACNGCNCTNGCNGTNTCNTCCATGNTGATCGTGACNTCGATCAGCNTNGTGATTTTCATTGTNGGNCGTAGGATTGGAGGNCGCACANGATGAATATNGNGCCGCTTNNTNTCCCGNAACTGGCTGANCNNNTATGCNGTNGTATACATGCTGGTNCTNTANCTGCCNGTNGTGNTGNTNCCGCTGTTTGCCTTCAANGCNTCGACCATCATNGCCTTCCCANTGACCGGNTTNACNTTCGAGTGGTTCGGCNTGCTTTTNGANACNAAGGCCCTTCATANNGCNGTNCGNAACAGTNTNNTNATCGCNGTNGTNACNNCNNTNNTNAGNACGNNNCTGGGNACGCTNGGNGCNCGCGCCATGGTNCGNTNCCNCTTNCCGCTGAAGCGNGGNATCGTNGGNCTGATTATGGTNCCGCTGATNNTGCCNGANNTNATNGTNGGNGTNTCNCTGCTGGTNNTGCTGATGCAGATNGGNATCAGCCTNTCNATCTGGACNGTNATNGCCGGNCACGTGCTGATTNGNGTGCCNTTCTCNGTCGCNATNCTNAGNTCGGCNTTNCAGGGNCTNGANCCGAGCCTNGAAGANGCTTCGATGGACCTGGGCGAGACCCGCTTCGGNACNTTNCGNCGNGTNATCATNCCGCTGATCCTGCCNGGNATNATNTCNAGCCTGCTNATCACCTTNACNATNTCNCTNGANGAATTCATNATNGCGTTTTTCCTGANNGGCACNGACNTNACCCTGCCGGTGTATATCTGGGGNCANATGCGNTTCCCNACCAAGCTNCCCTCGGTCATGGCACTGGGGACGATCCTGNTGGTGCTNTCNGTGTTNCTNCTGNTGCTGGGNGAGGTCTTCCGCCGCCGCTCCGCCAGCCGTCNGGGACAGGATGCANCNGCGACCGGAGGACTGATGTAAATGACACNGAACGCCATTATCGAAATCGAAGGCGTNANCAANGCCTTNGGCNCCGTNACNGCGCTGAACGGCGTCGATGCNACNATCCGGGANGGCGAGTTCTTCTCCCTNCTCGGCCCGTCGGGCTGCGGNAANACCACGCTNCTGCGCCTGATCGCTGGTTTTGACGAGCCNNCNNACGGNACNGTCGTNATCGCCGGGCAGTCGATGGCNGGCATCCCNGCCAACAAGCGCCCAACGAATATGGTGTTTCAGAGCTACGCAATTTTCCCACACCTCAGCGTCGCGGAGAACGTCGGCTATGGCCTGAAGCGCAAGAAAATGTCTCGGCAGGAGATCAACCGCGCGGTCACTGACGCGCTAGCCATGGTCGACCTTGTCGGCTATGGCAATCGCGCCGCCCACGAACTTTCAGGCGGTCAGCGCCAGCGGGTAGCCCTTGCCCGTGCGCTGGTGATGAAGCCAAAGGTTGTCCTCCTCGACGAACCGCTGTCCGCGCTCGACAAAAAGCTGCGGGAACAGATGCAGGTTGAGCTCCGCCAACTCCAGCAGCAGATCGGCATTACGTTCATCCTTGTTACCCACGACCAGGAAGAAGCGTTAATCATGTCTGACCGTATTGCGGTCCTGTTCGAGGGTGAAATTGCCCAACTTGATACCCCGGAAGTCCTCTACCGCAGACCGGTGAGCCAACGCGTCGCGTCGTTCATCGGGGTGATGAACTTCCTGCCTGCCACAGTGGTTGCCAAAGCAAAGGGCGCGCTTGCCGTTGACATTCCTTCGCTGGGCAAGGTCAACTTAGCGGCTGAACAGGTGCCCGATGACGTCGACCCTGCATCGATCACCACTATCGGGGTCCGGCCAGAAATGCTGACCCTTCTGTTTGATGACGCCGAAAAAGCCGAGCGTGAGACCACTGGTGAAGTTACAGCGACCTCGTACTGCGGCGACATGACGTACTACAGCGTGCTGCTCCCTAAAGCACATGAGCCAGTAACGATTTCCATGCGCAATACAGCGGGTCGGTCCATCGTTCAGGCCGGTACTAAAGTTCGCGTCGGCTGGGGGGCTGAGTCGGTTGTGCTGTTCGACTGAAGGCTACAGCGGGGAAAAGCAACGCTATGAACCATCACAGGCCCATATCGGCCCCGCGAACCGTCGCTGAACTGCTGGCAGGCTACCGTCCGGGCCATGCGATGGAACAAGCGGCCTACGCCTCGGACGAAATTTTCGCCGCCGATATTGAGGCGGTTATGATGCGAGAGTGGCATTTCGCTGGACTGGCCAACGAAATCCCGGATACAGGCGATTTTTTCCTCTTTGATCTGCTTGACGAGTCAGTAATCCTTGTCCGGGGTAACGAAGGGGAGGTTCGAGCCTTTGCAAACGTTTGTCGTCATCGCGGCTCTCGTGTCTGCCTCGAACATCGTGGATCGACGCGCCAGTTTATCTGCCCCTATCACGCTTGGACCTACAACCTTGACGGTAGCCTGCGCCATGCGCGCCTGATGGGGCCGGAGCTGGATCCTGACGGGCTCGGGCTTAAACCAGTTGCCTGCGAGGTGTTCCACGGCCTGATCTTCATCTCACTTGCTGACAACCCGGACAGCTTTGACCAGTTGCGAGCTGAGGTTGACGCGCCGCTGGCGCCCTATGGCCTTGACCGCACGCGCATCGCCCATCGTGAGAGCTATGAGGTCCATGCGAACTGGAAGCTGCTCGTTGAGAACTATAACGAGTGCTACCACTGCGCTCCCGCACACCCGGAATTCCGCCGCACCCATCCCACGCACATGAGTGCCGATCGGGTTGAACCCTTCAACCTTGCGATGGAAGAGCGCGCCCGCGCGCTGGGCATTCCGACTGATTTTATCGATCGGGTGGGGCCCGACCTGTGCCCACCGGGATCGGTGGATTACTCCTACAGCCGTCATTCGCTCTACGAGGGCTACGACACCGGCAGCGATAATGGCCAGCCGGTGGCGCCTTTGCTGGGGTCGCTGCAGGGCTATGATCAGGGCGCCATGGATCTCTACGTCGGCTTCCTCAACCCGCTGCTGGTCTACAACGACCACGCCGTCATCTACCGCTTTATTCCAGTCGACCGGGAGCGTTCCGTGCAGGAAATCCTTTGGCTCGTGCACGAAGATGCCGAGGAAGGCCGCGACTACGACCTGCAGAGGCTGACCTGGCTTTGGGACGCGACCACCAAGGCTGATAAGCACATTATCGAGAAGAACCAGAAGGGGGTGAATTCCCGATTCTATCAACCCGGCCCCTTGGCCGAGATGGAAGCCTTCACTCAGCGGTTCATAAACTTCTATCTCGAACGGCTGGGAGCGCTGGACGAGCGCTGACAACAATTTAGAGCCGGAGGAGAGAACGCACCATGACCGACGATGAGATGCTCTACGACGACAAGCACATTGCGTTGCTGGAGGATATTTGGGGTGAAGGCTTTCTGTCACCCGGTGGCCCGGATGAGGTCGCACGGGTACTGGAAGGACTGGAACTGACCGGAAAGTCGGTACTCGACATCGGCTGTGGTTCCGGTGCCATAGCAGTACTGCTGGCGCGAAACTACGGGGCTAGGTCCGTGGTCGGGATCGACGTCGAGGATGACGTTTGTGCCGCCGCGGCACGGTTGGCGGATAAGGAAGGCGTTGCAGATCGTGTCAGCATTCGCAAAGTTTCACCTGGTCCGCTCGACTTCCCAGATCAGAGCTTCGATGTTGTGTTTTCCAAGGACTCGATCATCCACATTCCAGACAAGGAAGCGCTGAGCGTGGATGTGTTTCGGATCCTTGTGCCCGGTGGGTGGTTTGCGGCCTCAGACTGGTTAATCGCACACGACGGCGAGCCCTCTCCGGACATGCAAGCCTATATCGCTGCCGAGGCGCTGGAGTTTGCCATGTCCTCGCCAGGGCGCTATCAGCGTGCGCTGGAGCAGGCAGGGTTTGAGCACGTCACACTGCGCAACCGTAACCCTTGGTACCGCGNCGTTGCGCGGGATGAGCTTGCATTGCTGACAGGGGCAGAGCGGGCGCGGTTGGAGCGTGATCACGGTGCTGAATTTATCGCCGAGTCGGTCGAAACCTGGACCAAGATGGTGCGGGTTCTGGAAATTGGGGAACACTGTCCCCATCACCTGCGAGGGCAGCGGCCGCTCTGAGCCTTCGCCTTGCGCTGTCCCCGGTGATTCAGGNGGGCAAAGCAAAACCGCCCCGCGGCATGAGCCCCGAGGCGGTCTTCACTTTGGTTCGCAGCCCGGTTAAACCGGGCCACGGCGCGTTGGTCTGTCGCCAGACTGGCTTAGAAGCCGGCCTTGATCAGTTCCCACTCAGCAATCATCCTCTCGCGCAGATCGGCGTTAACCGGACCTTGGAACAGGGTCTTGGCGTCGAGCTCAGGGTCGCTGCCCAGGCCAGCGGCATCCAGCAGTTCTGAAGAAACGTTCGCGGAAACGACGTTGCTGTGACCGTAACCCCACCATTCGACGATGTAGTTTGCCACGTAGTCTTCCATCCATGCGTTCAGGAAGTCATAGAACTTATCGGTAGAGCCTTCTGCGGTAGCAGAGTGAACCAGACCACAGAACCACGACGACGAGCCTTCGTCGGTGTTACGATTCATGGCGATCGGGTAACCTTCGTAGCTCATGGTGAAATAGGTCTCGTTCCACGCCCAGGACATGTAGACCTCGCCGCTCTGCATCAGCTGAGCCAGCGATGCACCGTCAGCCCAGTAAGACAGCACGTTCGGGTGCACGGCACGCAGGAAGTCGGAAGCAGCTTTGAACTGCTCATCGCTCGCATCGGTCCAGTCAGTTAAGCCTGTTGCCAGGAAGCCCAGAGCGTAAGCATCATCAACGTTGTCCGCGATGGAAATGCGGCCAGCGTGCTTTGGATCTGCAAAAGCGGTAAGGGACTGAACGTCTGCTTCGCTCAGCAGCTCGGTGTTGTAGGTCAGGCCGGTGTTGCCGTAGTCGGCCGGAAGAAAGTAGTACTCGCCGTCCTTCTGGAAGGCAGCCACGTCACGCATGTTGGGGTTGATGTCATCCCAACGCTCAATACGTGAGGTGTCCAGGGGNTGGATGACTCCAGCCTCGATCCACTTTGGTACCGAAGGGGAACACGGGCGAACGGCGTCGGCCGGGAAACCGGCACGCAGCTTTTGGAAGGCTTCCTCTTCTTCGCCAAAGAACGCAAAGGTTGGCTCAGCGCCATGCTTCTCGGTATAGGTGCCAAAGAATTCAGGATCTTCATAACCAGGCCAGTCGAATACGACCAGATCAGGGTCCTGAGCCAGCACGTTGCCAGCCATCAGGGTAAGCGAGGCTGCGACCACACCGGCCGCGTTCATGATCTTTTTCATCACAGTCTCTCTTTCTCTCTCTGACCTCGCAGACGTGGTACGCGTTTCGGCCCAGCCCACGACGGTCTTCCACAGTGACCAAGCTATGTAAGCCCAGCCGAGGACTCAATGCGTTTTGAGCCCTTTGGCGGGGAAAAGTCCGCTTTTTCCCGTCCAATTCGCAATAATGTTAGGAACCGAGCACCTCGGCCTCCACACGGGTCAGCGCTTCTTCCAGTATATCGAACATTTCATCAACCTGAGCATGAGTAATGATCAACGGGGGTGAGAACACCGCCATATTGATCAACGGACGCACAACAAGCCCCAAATCTTCACAGGCATCGTCAATCATCTGTCCCAGTTGGCGCTCGGCTTCCAGGTCTTCGGCTTTGGCTTCGATACAGCCCAGAAGGCCCATACCCCGAGCGTCGCCGACGATCTCAAATTTGCTGAGGGCAGTCAGGCGTTCCTGAAAATGTGGCGAGACATCGAGGACGTTTTCAAGGATGCCCTCGTCCTCAAAAATCTCCATATTCTTCAGAGCCGCGGCCGCGGCCACCGGGTGCCCGGAATAGGTGAACCCGTTGGAGAACAACACGGCCTCACCCGGGTCGGCACAGTTGGCCATGACTTCATCNGAGATAATGGCAGCGCCCATGGGGATGTAGCCCGAGGTCAGCCCCTTGGCGCAGGTGATAATGTCGGGCTTGATGCCAAAAACATCTTCCGACGCGAACCAGTGGCCCAGGCGGCCGAAAGCCGTTACCACTTCGTCGGAGATATAGAGGATATCATTGGCTTTACAGACGTCAAAGGTGCGGCGGTGGTAGCCCGGGGGTGGGACGACGACTCCACCGGAGGCTAGAATTGGCTCGGCGATGAAGGCGCCGATCTTGTCTGCTCCAACTTCGGCGATCATCGCTTCAAGGTCGGCGACCTTTGCATCACACCACGCCTCGACACTCATGCCTTCGGGACGGCGATATGGGTTCACGTCCGGCAGAAAGCGGACAAGACGGGTCTCCGTATCAAAGCGAGACTTGTCCCGCTCCTTGCCCGAGACCGTATGTGAGAGGTAGGTGGAGCCGTGGTAGCTCTTTTCTCGTGAGATCACGATCTTCTTTTCCGGCCGACCCAGACGGTTGTTCATGAAGTGCATGGTTCGGATTGCGGAATCGACGGCCGTGGAGCCGCCGGTGGTGAAGAACACATTGTTCAGGTCGCCGGGCGTGCGCTCGGCAATCTTTTTCGCGAGAATACTCGACGGTTCGGTTGTGTTGGTCCAAGGCGAAGTATAGGGCAGCTTAAGCACCTGATCCGCTATCGCGTCGGCCATTTCTTTACGGCCGTAGCCTATTTGCGTGCACCACATGCCCGCCGGCCCGTCGATGAAGCGTTTGCCTTGGCCGTCCCAAAGATAGATACCCTGCGCCCGATCTACGAAGATGTTGTCGTAGCCGCGCCATGAGTCCATGGCTGCCCAAGGGTGGACCTGGTGCAGCCGGTCCCATTCATGCAGGGTTTCGAGGGTCGGTTCATTATCCAACATTTTATTTCTCCAGTATCCTGATTAGAAGGCAAGCGGCGGGTTTGCCCGCGCTCGTGGATTAGAAAAGAAGGGACCGTCCTGCACGGTCACTTCGACCAAGCGTTTGGACCACTGGCCTTCTTCATGGACATAGATTTCGGCCCAGAGGTCGTCAGTAACCCCCACGCCGAAAGGCGCCTTGAACTCAGCGAGCGCCACGTTGCGCTTCACCGTTGGAGACCAGATACCGGAGGTGACGTGGCCGACCTCCTTCTTTTTCTGGTGATAGAGGAGGGCGCCGTCGGCAGGTTTGAAGCCACCCAGCTCGATTTTCACCAGATGGCTGCGCAGNGCGCCGGCTTGCTGCTGCCGGAGCAGGGCACGACGGCCGTTGAAGTGGCCCTTGTTGAAGTCGACCATTCTTCCGAAACCCAGCTCCAGCGGGGTTCGGCCCCGGCCCAGTCGCATGGTGGTATGAATGGGTTGGAAGTCGACGCCCGCAGCGATGAAACCGGCTTCGATGCGGACGATATTCAGCGCTTCATAGCCGATAGCGCGCAGTCCCCAGTGCGTCGAGGCTGCCCAAAGTCGGTCCCACAGATCCAGAACCTGATCCCAGTCGACCCATAACTCGTAGCCCAGATCGCCGGTGAACCCGGTGCGCGAGACCCAAAGCCCGGGTTCGATTTGAGCAAGGTCAAAGGGTTTTAGTTTGGCGACCTTGCCCAGCCCGGCATCGTTGAGCAGAGAGAAGCTGGTTGGCCCTTGTAGCGACAGCCCCGCCATAGTCTGAGATTCGTCTTCGACGGTAACGTTGAAGCCCCAGGCAGCGTCCTGCACCCAGCCGAGCATTCGCTCCTGACAGCACAGGCGGAAATCGTTCTTTCCCAGCCGGAACAGCGTGCCGTCATCTATGGCCATACCATCTTCGTCACACCAAATGGCGTAGCCGACCCGGCCAGGTTTGATCTTGCTCACGTCGCGGGTCACTAAGCGATTCAGCACGGCTTCGGCATCTGGACCGCGCAGGCGGTATTTGTGCATCGGGGAGATATCGAACAGCGTCGTTTGGTTCCGGATGGCGAAGTATTCGAACTCCACGGTATCCAACACGCTGGGCGATATGTAGCCCGCCCACCCCATCCAGGCCTTGGTCCGGCTCAATGCATCCAGACGCGGGTAGATCGGCGTAGGTAGCAGGCCTTGTGGCACCTGAGACGCAGATGCTTTGGCCTTTTTTTCGCCCGTTGCCCTTGTCTTGGTCGCTGCCATTGCGCCGGTTTTGGCNGCGTTTGTTCGGGTCGCAGGTTTCGTCATAGCGTCAGGCACTCCCCGTTTTGAGCGCCTGCAGCGCGCTGTTGCGGCCGGGGGCCCCGGTGATGTCTCCGCCCGGATGCGCCGAAGCTGCGCACAGATACAGGCCCTGTGGGCCAAAGGCATAGTGCGCTGTGCCGTTGGTCGGGCGCAGGGTCAGGATCTGGTCCAGACCCATTTCCAGATGATGCCAGTGCCCGCCGGGAGCGCCGGTTTCGGCAGCGATGTCGTCGGGGGCAATGACTTCTGAGGCCGTGACCAGTTTGCTGATCCCCGGCGCGTAGGCTTCCAGCGTGGATAGTAGCACCTTGAGTAACGCTCTGCGTTCGCTTGCTCGCCAGCCTTTTTTCGGCGATGGGGGGACGAAGTTGATGATGGCAGACAACACCTGCTGGTCTGGCTTGGCTGCGTCCTTGCCGCTTGAGCCTTGGCTCAATCCGGGCAGCACCATTTCGATCACCGGTGCGGTTGGCATTTCGTTATACTTGGCTGGGTTGAAAGCGCGCTCGACGTAAGCCGAAGATGGGGCAATCAGAAGCCGCCCTGCCGCCAGTTCAGGCGGCAGGTCAGTGAAGGTTGGTGTGTCGGAAAGCAGCAGATTAACCTTGGCCGTCGTACCCTTGTGGCGCAGATTACGGAACCGACGCACGGCTTCGATGTCGAAATGAGCNGGGCCGGTCATNTCCATGGTTTGCAGGGGGCCGGCGCTCGACAGGATGGTTGTTGCCAACAAAGTTGAACCGTCCTCCAGCGCGACGCCGTTAACGCGGTCCTCGGTGTCGGTAAGCACTTTAGNCACCCCCTGTCCGCATCGGATTTCGGCACCTGCGTCCGTGGCAGCGCGGGCGAAGGCTTCCGCCACCGCACCCATACCGTCGAGCGGCAGGACCGGGTCGGCGCTACCGCNGCCGCTGCGACTGATGCCGCCTTCGCGGCCCGTTGCTCGTGCGCTGGCCGTGCCGGGAGGCTTGGGGCTACCCAGTCGGTACATGAGCGCAAACACCGTGCCGGGGGAGCGTGGACCGGCAAAGGCACCGCGCACTGCGTCCGCGGCCATGGCGCCCGCAAGCGGTCCGTCGCCGAGTTCATCGACCAGCAAATCATGAACGTTGGAGAGGGTTATACGGAGGAACTCCTGCATTTCCTTCCTGCCCATCAACTTGAGGTCCAGACCGAGCCGTGCCAGCACGCTGAGTTCTGATAGGGTATCGGGATTGGTCAGTCCGCCTGCCAGTTTTGGCGGGGTCTGGTTGGCCAGCCGCGCTAGCAGTTCGGCGAACCTGAGCAGCCTCCTGTGCAGCGCCGCAAAAACGTCGGCCTGTTGGTGTGCACTGCCGTCGACCCGCTCTGCCTGACCGCCCCGGATCACCACGTGAGCGCCTTCTGGAGACAAAGCAACGGTCGGCAGCGTCGCCGTCCGTAGCGGGATTCGGCCGCCTAAGCCAAGCTCACGCGCAACGGTTGCGTTGAGATTGTAAAGCAGGTGCGCCATCCGCGGCGCCATTACGCCCGGGGCCAGCAGGGTGTCCGTCATCATGCCGCCGACCTGCTCGTTGCGCTCAATTACGCAGACTCGCTTTCCCTTGCGGGCAAGGGTAGCTGCAGCCGTCAGGCCGTTATGGCCGGCACCGATGACAATCGCATCGAAGGTCTCGTGCGGTGCGTTCCTGTCCGTTTTCGCGGTCGCGCTGCTCATCCTGCCTCCCTCACTCTACGTAGACCGGCATGGCATGGGCCTTGCCCAGACCACGGAGAATTTCGCGCGCCGCATTGGCGCCGGGTGCGCCCATCACGCCACCACCTGGATGGGCCGACGAGCCGACGAGATACAGGCCACCGATCGGCGTGCTGTACTGCGCGTAGCCGGGCACAGGACGGTTGAACAGCAGCTGATCGAAGGTCAATTCACCCTGAAAGATATTGCCTTCGGTCAGACCCACTTCGTTCTCTAACTCGAAAGGAGATCGAACNTCAGCATGCAGGACGTGCTGGCGGAAGTTCGGTGCCCCCTGTTCAATCTTGTCGAATACGCAGTCGGCAAATGCTTTGCGTTGGGCTTCGGTCCAGTTCTCTGCATTGCGATTGCCCTGACCGTTTTCGAGATCGTAGGGCGCGTACTGCACAAAGACCGTCATCATGTGCTTGCCCGGCGGGGCAAGGGTGGGGTCAATCTGCGACGGGATCAGCATGTCGAAGTATGGGTCGGCTGACCAGCGGCCATCTTTCCAATCGTCGTAGGCCCGTTCCAACTCGCCCAGGGACGTCGAGCAGTGCATATCGCCTCGCATGAAACTGGCGCCTTCTGGAGCTGCAGGGAAGTCTGGTACGGCGTCGAGGGCGATGTTGATCTTGCCGCTCGAACCGCGGGTCTTGAAGCGTTCGACTGCGGTGACGAAATCACCGGGAAGGGCGCTGCGCTCAACATGTTTGAGGAAGGTGCGCTTCACGTCCATGTTCGAGGCGACGATAGGGGCGAAATAGGTGTCACCACTTTCGAGCGCGACACCCTTGACCCGTCCATCTCTGACGATGAACTGATCCACGCCTGAGCCAACCACAATCTGCCCACCCGCTTCTTCAAGGCTGGCGCCCATAGCCTTGGTGATCGAGCCCATGCCGCCGCGCGCAAAGCCCCAGGCACCGATCGCGCCATCGACATCGCCCATATAGTGGTGGAGCAGGACGTAGGCCGTCCCCGGCGAGTAAACACCCAATCCAGTGCCAATGATGCCTGACCCCGCCAGGTGGGCTTTCATCAGGTCGTTATCGAAGTGTTCGTCGAGGAAGTCACCGATTGAGATCGTCCAGAACCGCAGTGTCTCACCCAGTTCACGGCTGCCAAGGTCGTTGGCTTTACCGACCAGATACAGCAATTCGTCAATATCGCGGGGCTTAAGTGAGGTCGGGTCCGGCGCGTTCCGCAACAGGAATGGACGGATGAAGCGGCACTGGCGGATAACGGTCTGGCTAAAGCGTTCGTAGGCATCGACGTCGTTTGGGTTGTGGCGGCCGATTTCTCGCACCAGCGCATCATGGTCTGAATAGTAGGCGAAGTAGTCGCCATCCTCTGTGAAGGTCGCACCGGCTTCGTAAGGAATGACTTGCAGTCCGAAGCGTGGCAGTTCGAGGTCGCGGACGATCTCCCGCCGCAGCAGTGAGCACACATACGAACAGTTCGAATAGGTCCAGCCGTCGTAGAGCGACCGGCTAACAGCCGCGCCCCCGATCCAGTCATTTTTCTCGACCACCAGGACGCGTAAGCCTGCTCGCGCAAGGTAACAGGCGGTGGTCAGGCCGTTGTGGCCTGCACCGGCGATGATGGCGTCGAAGGTATCAGAGCGGCTCATAGTCTCTCCTCTTGCAAGAGGAGGCTAGGTAAAGACAGCCGCGCCGTAAAGTTTTTTGAGCGCTCAAACAAAAAAATATGGCTGACGTCGGGGTGTTTTTGTGGGAACAGGGCTAAAGGTTCCGGATCAGCCGGAATTATTCGCGGGCAGAGCCAGAAATATGGACGGGTCATGCAGGCAGAGAAAGCAGAGACAGCAGAGACAGCAGGCACAGCAAAAACAGCGGAATCAGCAGGTCAAAAGGGGCCTGAGGGCGGTGATCGCNCTGTGCCCCAGACAGTAGGAAAGCCTCACAAGGCACGCAAAGAGCGTAAGCAGAACGCAGACCGCCGCCGTCGGCAGCTGCTTGATGCAACCCGGCGATCCATCGTCACCCACGGGCTAGCTCGAACGACTCTGGCGACGGTGGCTGCGGAAGCCGGTCTTTCCCAAGGTGTTGCCGTTTTCTACTTCACCTCTAAGACTGGGCTGCTGATCGAAACTATGCGTGACATGTACCAAAGCTATGAAGAAAACTGGCGGTCGGCACTGCGAGGAGCCTCGGAGGATCCCCGTTCTCAGCTTCTGGCATTGATTTCGGCTGATTTTGATGCGCGCGTATGCAGCCCTGAAACTCTGTCGGTGTGGTTCGCGTTCTGGGGTGAGCAGTCGTTTACCCCGCAGTATCGCGAGATCGCCAGGGCCTTTGATGCCAGCCGAACCAGCGCGATTGTTCAGGTGTGCCAGGCACTCCTTCCTGGCGAACTGAAGCGCGCGTTGAAACTAGCCCAATGGGTAGACACCTTGACTGACGGCTACTGGCAGCACCTGCATTTGTACGCAGGTGAGTACGAGGCCAATGCGATGAGGGAAGAGGCGATTGGGTTTCTGCGCGCTTTTCTGCCAGAGCATTTTGCGGACCTTTAAACCCGCGGAGGATTGAGGGCGTCGAGTTGAACGCATTCCGGTTGCGCNTGGGAGNTTTGTAAGCCGCGAAGCGGCGTCAAATCGAGCGCGCCACCTCTTATGGCACGCTCAACACGGCTTCGCCTTTGAGCGTGTTTGCGCCGACCTTGTCTCGACCGCTTCGCGGTCTTCGCCAAGGCGTCGCGCAGATCGGCCGCTGCGCGCCCGGTCGGCTGGCGCCTCCGTTCGGTCAGGCGCGTCCTGTGATCCAGTTACCAATCTGCGCAAGACGTGACGCTCGCTTGCCGCTGCGTGCTTCATATCGATCAGCGGCCAGCAGCAATCCGTACATAGCATGCACACCCAGCCAGCGAAGTGGCTCAGGTTCCCACCGTCGTACCCGTCTATTAACCCACGGCAGCCCCGAGAGTGCCGTTTCACCGCCTTGGCCCAAATGCTTAAGCGCAAGCTCCGCCAGAGTCTGCCCGGCTAGGTTTGAGGTCGAAACCCCAACACCGACATAACCTCCAGCCCAGCCGAGTCCAGTCCGCTCATCCAAACCAACCGTCGCGCACCAGTCTCGCGGCACCCCGACCACCCCGCACCAAGCATGATCAATGGGGTACTTCGCAGCTTCCGGGAAATGCTGATGCAGAATGGCAACCAACCTCTCGATCGTAACCGAGTCAGGCTCACCATTGCGATCCATGCTCGATCCATAGCGATAGGGTACTCCCCGTCCGCCGACCGTAATCCGATCCTCGCGGGTGCGTTGGCAGTAGCAATAGCCGTTCGCAAGATCGCCGATCAACTCGCTCCCTTCCCAACCGATCCGCGCCCAGGCTTCAGGTGGCAGAGGCACGGTCGCAATCTGGGCCGAGTTCAGCGGCAGCCACTCCCGTCGATGTCCGGGTAGGCCTGCGGTAAAGCCCTCCGTCGCTCGCAAAATAACCGGCGCGCGCACCACGCCGTGCGCTGTGCATACCTCCCCCGCTGCATAGCGAAGCACTGACGTGTCTTCGTATACTACGGCCCCGGCCCGCTCGACCGCCTCAGCTAAGCCGCGGACCAGTTTTGCCGGCTGTACTCTCAGCATCCCTGATACAGACATGGCCCCCAGTGCGTCCGGTATGTCAATGCGCTGGCGCAGTGCTTCAGGTCCGAGCTGTCGGAGACGATGGCCTTCACCCCACTGCGTCCGATAGGCGATCTCGGTTTTCAGCCGCTCAAGTTGCGCCGGGTTGGTGGCGACCATCAGCTCTTCCGTCTCGTGCAGATCGGCGTCGATATTTTCAGCCGCGCACACTCGGGCGATTTCCGGCACGGTGCCTTCGAGCGCTGCGGCTAGAGCGAGGACAGCCGCCCGTCCATGGGTGCGCGCATAGCGCTCATGGTCCCATGACAGCGTTCCCATGCACCAGCCACCGTTGCGCCCGGACGCACCGAAGCCTGCAAATTCTTTCTCTAGTACCACCACGCGCAGCGAAGGCGATGCCTGCCGGAGGTAGTATGCACTCCACAGCCCGCTGTATCCCGCACCGATGATGGCGACATCCGCCTCGATGTCACCGGGAAGGGATGGGCGTCTCTGGTCGGGCAGGCCGTGGTCCGCGTACCAGAAGGATACTTCGCCCACCCGCCGTGGCGCTCTGTTGGGCAACGAACTTTGCTCCGGCTGCTCCCGCTGCTCTGGAGGCTCTGCCGTCCTCGGCGCCCGTATTGATCCGCTGGCCTCAGACATACCAGTCGTACTCCCGTGGCAGAATCTCCGTCATGAAGGCGTCGAATTCGGCACGTTTGATTTCGGCAAAGGCGCCCGGATAGTCGACCCCGAGGTAGTCGGCGAGTACGGTTGAACCTTCAAGCCTGTCCAGAGCACGCCAAAGCTTTAGCGGCATTTCGGCGTCCGCCTGCTCCCCTGCGTTTCCCGTAGACGGTGGCGTTGGCTCCAAAGACTGTGTTAGCCCGTAGTGGATGCCCGCGAGGACAGCCGCCATGACCAGATAGGGGTTGGCTTCAGCACCTGCGATCCGGTGCTCGATCCGCCGCGCGTGCCCCGGCCCAGAAGGAATACGGAATGACACCGATCGGTTGTTAAACCCCCACGAGGTGTTGACCGGTACGAACTGGTCAGGCTCAAACCGCCGGTACGCATTGAGGTTTGGTGCAAACAGCGCCATGGCGTCGTAGGCCGTCGCTTGCAGCCCGGCAATCGCCTGACCCATCAACCGTTCACCGTCAGGCCGTGCCTCGTCGAACACGTTCTGGCCTGCGACGTCTGTCAGACTGGCGTGGACGTGCAGCCCAGAGCCAGACTGGTCCCCGAACGGCTTGGACATGAATGTGGCATCGAGCCCGTGTCGTGCAGCGACGCCCTTAACAATCCGCCGTAACAAAAGCGCATGATCGCAGGCCAGCAATGGGTCGTCCGCGTGCGCCAAGTTTACCTCGAACTGGGTGCCGCCGTACTCAGCCGTTGATGCGCCCGCCGGCACACCCTGCGCCTGAGCTGCCGCGTCGATCTCAGCGAGGATTCCACTCCATTCCTCGAGCTTGTCAAAGGCCAGCACCCGGGGCGCGTCGGCGGCCCGGCCCGGCCGCTGCGTCTGAGCCGGAAGCAGCCGTCCCTGCGGGTCACGCGCTGTCTGCACCAGATAGAATTCCAGCTCGTTCGCCACCACCGGACGCAAGCCCAGTTCCTCAAACCGAGCCACGACGCCGGCGAGTATCGAGCGCGGATCGAACCACCAGTGCGACTTGCCGTCTGGGGGATGCGGTGCGATCAGAACTTGTGCGGTTGGTACTTCAGACCAAAGAACAGGTGTTAGCGTGCCCGGTACCGGGAAGCTGGTGGCATCGGGGTCTCCGTCCGAAAATCCAATACCATGCACGTCCCAGCTGGTCCCAAGGGCGTCAAGCGTGGTGATTCCGGCGCAGAAGGCCACCCCAGACGACCAAAGCTTAGCCGCCTCCCGGACCGGCAGCCGCTTCCCCACCGCTGTCCCGCACAGGTCGAACATGACCGCATCGATGAAACGAGTCTCCGGATAACGTGCCAGAAAGGTCTCGAGTTCGGTTGGCTGCTTTGTGGTCATGGTCTGCATCCTCCGTTTCATCACGCACCGGGCAGGGCCACGGTCTACGGCACGAAGGCTACTCCAATTCCAACGGCGAGCAAGCCTTGTGCTTCCGCCGGGTCCTGTCCACAGCCTGTGGGCTTCAAAGTCCTTGGCCCCGGCGCGGGCTTGAGCGATGATCTTTGCGATACTGCTGCAAGAGGGGAAACAGCATGATAGGCTATCTGATGGTGGGCACCAACGACCTGACCCGGTCGCTTGCGTTTTACGATGCAGTCTTCGCGCCGCTTGGCTTCGAGCAAACCGACGATTCAGGCCGCTATGTCGGCTACGGTCCTCCGTCTGACGGTGGTGGGGAGTCGGTGTTCTACGTCACAGGCCCATATGACGGGCGGGAAGCGACGGCTGGCAATGGCACAATGATCGCCTTTCCCACGCCCTCGATGGCGATGCTGGAGCGGGTCTATCGGATTGCGCTGGAAAGCGGCGGCATCGACGAAGGCGCACCAGGGAGACGTTTGGACAACAGCGCTACGCACTATGCCTATGTCCGTGATCCTGACGGAAACAAGCTGGCATTCTACTGCGATAATGTGGACGCTTGAGGCCGCCCGGGGACGGGCGACGCCGACCGTCACGCTACGGGCTCGTTTGTCGCCCGATCGAGTGAACTTGACTCCAAAAATGCAACGGTTGTTTTCGGCTGACCTGCTGGGCGCGAGCTCTGAAGTTGATGCCCTCGGGTGACTGGCGGGTATTGCCGTCGAACATGGTGGTAACGCGTTTGGAAACAGTGGGGTAACTGCGGATCTCTGGGGAAAAGTGGTGCTGGCTGCAGGGGTCGAACCCGCGACCTGATGATTACAAATCAACTGCTCTACCAACTGAGCTAAGCCAGCACCGGCCGCTGT